>NZ_JACRSX010000011.1 GCF_014384985.1 Jutongia huaianensis | reverse complement strand
TCTATCTGGCTACCATGGACATCACTAAAAAATGGACCGGACGCCGCAGGGACTGGTCCCAGATACGAGCCCAGCTGGAGATCTATTTTGAAGAACGGCTGGAAAAAGCAGAATTCTAGAGATTCTATTTGACATGTGCATTTATACCTGTATAATGCAGATAAGAGCAGAGAACCAAAATCTGGTCTCTGCTCTTAGTAACTATCAATAAAATCTTATGTCAGTTTTTTGAGTTTACACAAAACTTGAAACGGTCTCTTCGTAACACTCCGGCAAAAAGTTCAAAACTTAAATAATATTCCGAATCCCATCACAGATCCTGCGCGCCACCAGCGGATTATTCATGGTGTACAGATGGATCCCATCAATATCACTGACCAGCAGATCAATGATCTGGCTCAGTGCATAGGACATACCGGCATCAAACAGTGCCTTTTTATTATCCTCATATTTATGAATGATCCTCTGAAAACGTTCCGGAAAGGAGGCTCCGCACATAGTTACCATCCGTTTGATCTGGCGTGCATTGATCACCGGCATAATACCCGGAATGATCGGCACCTGGATCCCGGCGATCCGGCAGTCCTCCACAAACTTAAAAAACTGTTCGTTGTCAAAGAATAACTGGGACAATAAAACCTCCGCTCCGGCATCCACCTTTTCCCGGAGATGTCTCATTTCACGGATCTTATTTTCCGACTCCGGATGACATTCCGGATAACAGGCTCCCAAAAAACAAAAATCCTCCTTTGGTTTTAGATAACGGATCAGATCGGAAGCATGTTTAAAATCCTCTTTTTCCGGAATATCGGGATTGCGGTCCCCCCGGAGTGCCAGCACATTCTGGATGCCTTCCTCCGTGAGAACCCGTGCAAATTCATCGATTTCTTTTTTGTCATAATGAAGGCAGGTCAAATGAACGACAGGTTCCACGTGATACTGATTTTTGATCTTTTTGGCCAGTTCAATGGTACGGTTACAGTTCGAGCTGCCTCCCGCTCCAAAGGTCACACTGATAAAATCCGGATCACATTCACATAAAACCGCCAGTGTCTCATCTATATTTTCCAGATCCTCCGTCTTTTTCGGCGGAAATATTTCAAAGGATAAACTCTTTTTTTCGGAATAGATATCTGATATTTTCATTTCTTTGTCCTGCTTTCTTTTGTTTCTTTCCCTCTCTCATACGGAAAGGAATGGTTTCATTTGCTGATTTTTCCGTCATTCTACTTCTGTCGTATTTCTTTTGCCGCCGCTACCATATTACGAAGACTGGCATCGGTCTCCGGCACACCTCTTGTCTTAAGACCACAATCCGGATTGACCCAGAGCTTCTCCGGGCTGATCTTGGTCAGCATCCGCTCCAGTGCACGCACCATCTCCTCCACTGACGGCACTCGTGGAGAGTGAATATCATAAACGCCCGGTCCCACCTCTGTCTCGAAGTGATTCTCCCGCAATGCATCTAAGATCTGCAGATCGGAACGGGATGCCTCGAAGGTGATCACATCCGCATCCATATCATCAATGGCAGGGATAATATCCGTAAACTCACTGTAGCACATATGAGTATGAATCTGTGTCTCCGGCTTCACCCCGCTGTGGGTCAGACGGAATGCCGGGATTGCAAAATCAAGATATTCCGTATACCAGTCTGATTTTCGTAACGGAAGCTTTTCACGCAGAGCAGCCTCATCAATCTGGATCATCTTGATGCCACTTTTTTCCAGATCAAGCACCTCATCACGAATGGCCAGTGCAATCTGGGAAATAGATTCTTTGATAGAGATATCCTCTCTAGGGAAGGACCAGTTTAATATGGTCACAGGTCCGGTGAGCATTCCCTTCATAATCTTCTCTGTCTGGGACTGTGCATAGACAGACCATTCTACCGTAATCGGTTTTTCTCTGTACACATCTCCCCAGATGATCGGCGGCTTTACACAACGCGTACCATAGGACTGTACCCATGCCTTCTCGGTAAAAAGGAATCCTCCCAATGCCTCGCCAAAGTATTCCACCATGTCGTTTCGCTCATACTCACCATGCACCAGTACATCCAGTCCGATCTCCTCCTGCCACTTGACACATTCCGCGATCTTCTTCTGATTAAATGCCACATATTCTTCTCTTGTGATCTCCCCCCTGCGGAATGCAGAACGATTCGCCTTGACATCCTTTGTCTGTGGAAAAGAACCAATGGTTGTGGTCGGGAATTCCGGCAGACCGAGAACCTTTTTCTGCAGAGCCTGACGTTCACTCCGCTTTGGCAGTCTGGTATAATCCTGATCTGTGACCTTTGATAATCTCTCGGTGACCTCCTGCTTCTGACAATTTCTGTCTCCTGCAAAAAGTCTGCGGTTTTTCTGATATGCCGGGTTGTCCTGGCAGGATGTCTGATCTGCCAGTTCACTCAGCTCTTTTAATTCCAAAAGCTTCTCCTGTGCAAATGCAAAGTAAGCCTTATATTCTCCGGAAAGCTTCTCCTCATACTGCAACGTATACGGAACGTGAAGCAGAGAGCATGAAGTGGAGAGTACCATCTGAATTTCCTTATCCTTTAATTCTTTTAAAACAGACAGCGTTTTTTCATAATGATTTTTCCAGATATTTTTGCCATTGACCAGTCCCGCAAAAAGCACCTTCTCCTGTGGGAATCCATATCGCCCGATCAGATGACCGGTCTCTTTGCCTTCCAGAAAATCAAGACCGATTCCGTCAAATGGCATCCGGATCAGCTCCTGATAAATATCCCTGACATCTCCAAAATATGTCTGCAGCAAAATTTTACAGTTTCCCTTATCTGCCAGGATCTTGTCATAAATCCGATGGAATAATGCGATATCCTCCAGGCTCATATCCTGTACCAATGCCGGCTCATCAAACTGCACCCATGCAATCTGATCTTTTTTACATTTTTTCACAATATCCTGATATACCGTCACAATATCATCCACAAAATCACCGGCTGTTTTCTTTCCGGTATAACGGGTGAGCTTTAATATAGTATAGGCACCAATGATCACGGGCTTTGTCTCAATTCCCAGTGCCTTTGCTTCCTCGTATTCATCCCATGGTTTTGTTCCGGAAAGGGAAATTTCCGTGTCATCCTCAAGCTCCGGTACAATATAATGATAATTGGTATTAAACCATTTCTTCATGGCAAGTGCCTTCACGTCACCGGATTCCCCCTGATATCCTCTGGCAAGTGCAAAATATGTATCCAGCCCGGAAAGCTTCAGCTCCTGATATCTCTTTGGCACAATTCCCAGCAAAACTGCTGTGTCCAGAACCATATCATAAAACGAAAAATCATTACTGGAAATAAAATCAATCCCTGCTTTTTTCTGCGAGTTCCAATGCTGCTTCCGAAGTTCTGCAGCCGTCTGCAGTAATTCCTCCGCTCCGATTTCCTTCCGGAAATACTCCTCCGAAGCAAATTTTAATTCTCTTAAGCTTCCGATTCTTGGATAACCGATCACTGATGTCTTCATATTCGTCCTCCTTTTTTCGCAGACTGCCCGTACCCGATTGTTACACAGGCTCCTTCTGCTGCCAGATTTAATTTGTTCCTTATGATGACATCATTATACGTTTCCATTAGGCATTTGTATAATACATAAAAAATGGGTTGTTCATAGCTTTAAACTATATACAACCCATTTCGACTATCCCAAATACTTCCGCAACGCCTCCAGATATGTAGCTGCCAGTCTGCCGGGAACTGCTTTCCTATGAGTAATATAACCGATCCGCATATCTCCCTCGTCCTGCAGAGGCACCGCAATGATATCCTTACCGTTGAGCTTCTTATCGATCACACCGCTGCAGACGGTATACCCGTTCAATCCGATCAGCAGATTAAACAGCGTAGCCCGGTCTCTGACCCTGATGTTTTTCTTTCTTTCCGAAGTTGAAAATATCTCCTCCGAAAAATAAAAGGAATTGTGCTCGCCCTGCTCAAAGGACAGATACGGATATTCCTCCAGCTCCTGATTCGTGATCACCTGCCGGTCCGCCAGAGGATGCTTTCTGCTGATAAAAACATGGGGCTTTGCCACAAATAATTCGTGAAACTCCAGATCATTTGTTTTCAGGATCTTGCGAAGCACCGTCTCATTAAAATCATTCAAAAACAAGATTCCGATCTCACTTCTCATGTGAGCCACATCCTCGATGATCTCATAGGTCTGGGTCTCCCGGAGACTGAAATCGTACTCCTCCTGTCCATACTCCTTGATCAGATCTACAAAGGCATTGACCGCAAAGGAATAATGCTGTGTGGACACACAAAACTGCTTTTTTCCACCGCCGTTTCCCTTGTATTTGTCCTCCAGAATCGATGCCTGTTCTAACACCTGTCTTGCATACCCCAGAAACTCCTCGCCCTCCCCGGACAACAGAATTCCCTTGTTGGTTCTCTGAAAGATCACCAGATTCATTTCCTTTTCCAGCTCATGAATAGCATTGGTCAGACTCGGCTGGGAAATATATAATTTCTTTGCGGCCTCCGTGATGGTTCCTGTCTCAGCCACAGTAATCGCATATCGAAGCTGTTGAAGTGTCATATGATTTCTCCATTCTACACTCTTGTCATAGACTCATTATATCTCAAAATCCATACAGACTCTCGTCTTGGTATAAGGACGCACCTTGCTGTCCGCTACCTTTACATGCTCCGGATGAACCGCATATCCCTTCAGTGCCTCCTCATCTACAAGCGTAGTATCAAGCATCACATCTGCATTGGAGGATGCCAGCCCCTGCGTCTGTACATGTACCTCTGTCAGTCCCGGAACCTTGCCTGCAAGACCTTCCAGTCCCTCCTTGATCCCAGCCTTAACAGTCTGTTTCTCTTCTTCTGATAATTCATCCTTTAACTGCCACAAAATAATATGCTTTACCATTATACTTCCTTCCTCTCTATTTTTATATTCCGAGAATCTTCTCTGCCTTCTCTACTTCCTCCAGGGTCGGTGTCCGTACCCCCTCCAGTGGATAGACAATCCCCAGATTCTCCCATTTAAAAAGCCCCAGCGTATGATACGGCAGGATCTCCACGCGCTCCACGCTGGTCCACTGATCCAACTTCGCCCTGAGCGCCCGTAAGCCCTCCTCATCATCTGTCAGAGCCGGCACCAGTACATGACGGATCCACATGGCTTTGCCATGATCACTGAGCCAGTCTGCCAATGCCAGAATATTCTCATTGGTCTGCCCAGTCAGTGCTTTATGCTTCTCCGGATCCATTTCCTTGATGTCCAGCATTACCAGATCCGTAACCTCCATAAGCTTCTCAAATTTATCCATAAACTCCGGTGAATCCGGATCAAAAGGATTGGCACTGGTGTCCAGTGTGGTGTGGATGCCCTTCTCCTTTGCCAGCGTAAAAAGCTCTGTCAAAAAATCGATCTGCAGTAACGGCTCTCCGCCACTGACGGTCAGGCCGCCGTTGTCCTTCCAATAGCTTTTGTAACGATATGCCTTTGCAAATACTTCCTGAGCTGTCTTTTCCTCTCCTTCATCCAGCTTCCAGGTCTCCGGATTGTGGCAGTATTTGCACCGCATGCGGCAGCCCTGCAGAAACACCACATACCGCACTCCCGGTCCGTCCACCAGACCAAAAGTCTCCACGGAATGAATCCGCCCCTTTACCTGTCCCATGTTCTCTCTCCTTTTCCTGCAAACAGATCACTACTGACACCCACTGCATTTCTCAGCAGTCGGCTGCTCTCTGTCTGCCTCTCTTTTCTCTTTTATACAGCACAAACCTTGCGTCTCGGTTTTATTGTACACCAAAACGCAAGGTTTGTATGCATTTATTCTCACGAAGACAAGGGATTCGCTTTTCCCTGCTGCCCTCGCTTGTTTCTAAAATTTCTGACTACATCTGTGCATGGCAGGTTCTGGAAATAACATCCATCTGCTGCTCCTTAGTCAGATCAATAAACTTAACGGCGTAACCGGATACACGGATCGTAAAGTTAGCATACTCCTCTTTCTCCGGATGCTCCATTGCATCAATGAGCTTCTCCTTGCCAAATACATTGACATTAAGGTGATGTGCTCCCTGATCAAAGTAACCGTCCATAACCTGTACCAGATTTGTCTTGCGCTCCTCTTCCTCATGTCCAAGTGCGTCCGGATTGATGGTCTGCGTATTGGAGATACCATCCAGAGCCCACTCATAAGGGATCTTCGCAACAGAGTTAAGAGATGCCAGCAGACCATTCTGCTCTGCACCATAGCTTGGGTTTGCTCCCGGTGAAAGTGGCTGTCCTGCTTTTCTGCCGTTTGGCATAGAGCCGGTTGCCTTACCATAAACCACGTTCGATGTGATCGTAAGGATAGATGTCGTCGGCTCAGAACGACGATAGGTATGATGCTTCTTGATCTTCTCAAGGAAGGTACGGAGCAGCCATACACCGATCTCATCGGCACGGTCATCATCATTACCATATTTAGGGAAATCACCCTCTGTCTCATAATCTACGGCAAGTCCGCTCTCATCACGGATCACCTTAACCTTTGCGTACTTGATCGCACTCAGAGAATCAATTACATGAGAGAAACCTGCAATACCTGTGGCGAAGGTACGGCGTACATCCGTATCGATCAGTGCCATCTGGGCTGCCTCATAGTAATATTTATCATGCATATACTGGATCAGGTTCAGTGTATTTACATAGATATCTGCAAGCCAATCCATCATTGCATCATACTTCTCCATAACCTCATCATAATCAAGGTACTCAGAAGTAATTGGCTGATACTTTGGTCCAACCTGTACTTTATTCTTCTCGTCAACACCACCGTTGATCGCATAGAGGAGACATTTTGCAAGGTTTGCTCTGGCGCCGAAGAACTGCATCTCCTTACCGGTCTGTGTTGCAGATACACAACAGCAGATTGCATAATCATCACCCCATACAGGCTTCATGACATCATCATTCTCATACTGGACAGAGCTGGTCTTGATGGAGATGTTTGCTGCATATCTCTTGAAGTTCTCCGGAAGATCGGAGGAGTAAAGTACCGTGATGTTTGGCTCCGGAGCAGGTCCCATATTCTCCAGGGTATGAAGAACACGATAATCTGTCTTTGTCACCATATGACGACCGTCTACACCGATACCGGCAAGATCGATAGTAGCCCATACCGGATCTCCGGAGAAAAGCTCGTTGTAAGACTTAATACGTGCAAACTTGACCATACGGAACTTCATGGTCATGTGATCGATGAGCTCCTGTGCCTCTTTCTCTGTCAGTGTGCCGTTCTTTAAATCTCTCTCAATATAAATATCAAGGAATGTGCAGACACGGCCGATACTCATTGCAGCACCGTTCTGTGTCTTAATAGCAGCAAGATAACCGAAATAAGTCCACTGAACAGCTTCTTTTGCATTCTTTGCCGGCTCAGAGATATCGTAACCGTAAATGGCTGCCATCTCCTTCATTCCCCTGAGGGAATTGATCTGCTCCTGCAGCTCCTCACGAAGACGGATCACTTCACCTTTCATGCTTCCGCTTCCGCAGACTGCCTTATCCGCTTCCTTCTCTGCGATCAGATGATCGATACCGTAAAGAGCAACTCGACGATAATCACCTACGATACGTCCACGTCCGTATGTATCCGGAAGACCTGTGATGATCTTGTTCTTGCGGACTGCTCTCATCTCCGGTGTATAAGCATCAAATACACCCTGGTTATGTGTCTTATGGTACTCAGTAAAGATCTTATGAAGCTCCGGATTTGGCTCATAGCCATACATCTTCAGAGACTCCTCTGCCATCTTGATACCACCGTAAGGCATGAATGCACGCTTTAACGGCTTATCTGTCTGGAGACCAACAATCTGCTCCAGATCCTTTAAATCCTCGCTGATATATCCTGGTCCGTGGGAGGTCAGAGACGATACAATATCCGTGTCCATATCAAGGACACCGCCCTTTGCACGTTCCTCCTTCTGCAGCTCCTGCAGCTTGCCCCAAAGCTTATCGGTTGCTTCGGTTGGTCCCTCCAGAAATGACTCATCTCCATCATATGGAGTATAGTTATTCTGGATAAAATCACGGACATTGATTTCTTCTTTCCAGAGACGTCCTTCAAATCCGTCCCATTCTTTAAAATTTACCATTTCGTCTTTTCCTCCTTAATGTTGTCTCATTTCACTTGTAGTATTACACTGCCTATTTTCTCTAAAAAGTCCCCTTTTGTCAACAAACAGTTTTTAACATAACCTACACTAACATTTTTCAATCTCTATGACAAGACTGCTATTGACGGTTTTTATTCAATAACATGTTCTTTTACAGCGAAACTTTCTCTTTTATTTTGCCGCTCAACGGGAGGATTCTTTTACCATATCGGTTGGAAACTATCATTACACGCTATCGCCTATTTCATAAACTTCATGATCCGTATTAAGTTTTTCTTCTTCCCAGACATATAATAAATTAATTCCCACCTTATCTTCCGACTGGGAGTTTGAGTAATATCCATATAATTTCATACAATATGTTTTTCCCGTGTCTGTTTTAATATTTCTCAAGCTTTCCTCTGAACGTACATAAAGGTATCCTTTTTCTGCATCATGCTGATATCCCCCCGTCCATCCCTCTGCTTTCTGGACGCTGACCACATTTCCTTCTATTTTCTTAAATAATTTTTTTATTTCTTTATCCAGATCATATTGTTCTGCTGTATATGGGGAAAACATCTTTTTTATACTTTCACGATCTCCTTCTTTTAGTGCTTCATAAACTTGATCTGCCTGTTTTGTCAGCTTCTCATCTCCTTCCATCAAATCAACATCCACATAATCATCATCTTCCCCATCACTCGTCCATGCATTCACCAAACCTTTCACCAAGCCTTCTCCCAGCCCCACTAGAAGATTAAACCCTTCCTTTATGTATGAGCTTTTTATATGGGACCTGCCGCACCCACACAACAAACTCGCCACAAGCAGGAGACATAGAAATCTTTTAGCATATTTTATCATCATTCATTACCTCCCCACATAATCCAGATGGTATTACTATTTTTGTTTAATATGATATCTCCAAAAATTTTATTGTCCTTAAATTTTTTCTTAATTTCCTCCCTGACTATTTGAGCCATGCCTGTTTTCTCGTCAAAATCAATCTTTCCAATCGTTACCAATTTTTTAGGATCTGATTTCGGATGTCTCCAATCAAATGCAGTAATCCACCATTGCTTGTTATAAATCGGATTCCAATTATAATAACTTCCATAAACCTGCCCATTTGAATATTTATATGTACTTAACTGCATGGGACATAGAAAATCCACAGCATCATAATGGGTTCTGCTCTCTACTGACTGCTGATATAAACCAATCTCTGAACCTGTGCCAAGATTCCAATAGTCGCCCTTCCACATCCATAAAACATATTCTTTATTATTATAATTATAATGAATATCTTCCACTGACATATTAGAACCAATTCGAAATACATCATCAAAAAGCTTGTTATAACCATACGTTTTCTGCCATGTTGCCGGCAAGGAATGATACGCACTCTCTTTATCATCATATACAAAATTTAAGATATATGCACCTGCTGCTGCAGCAATCTCGTTATTAAAATGCTTTTTTACTTCCATTGCAACTTCTCTAATTCCTTTTTTATGCTTTTTCAAAAAGTCATCCAAATTATCCTTATAATTTATAATTGCTTTTCTAATATTTTTCTCGATTTCATTAGTTGCCCACTCAACTATTTTCCGCACAGCATCCTTATCTGCTTTATTTTTTATATACTGATCTGTCAACTTCAGAAACTCCTTTTTTACTTGATCCTGACTTCCTTCTCCTGAATATTTTTCCCCCACAGTCCCCTTTTCCATTTCATAAATATGCTTCTTCCATAAATTGTAAGTTCCATTGTACTTCAAACAGTTATTATCCTTGGGGGCTATTACAGAATTTCCCCGCTTTATATCTGTATTGTCCAGTAACCCATCCCCATCTGAATCCTTTAAGGTTGGATTAGACTTGAGCTTTGCATAAATTCTATACTTCTTTTTGGAAGCGTTATATATTTTCTTAATGACAACTTCTTCTCCGTCTTTCAAACCATCCCCATCCGTATCTGCATTATTTTTATCACACTCAATTATCTTTCCATTAAAACACGGTAGATTATCTTCATAAAAATCCGGTAATCCATCTGCATCACTGTCTGTTAAAAGATTAATATCAGAAGAAATTTCATCATATATATTTTCCAGATCATCAACCTCATCTGCATAAAAAAAATCTCCTCCTGTTTCCTCCGACAAAGCTTCCAGATCTCTTTGAAACCAAGAATCACTGCATTCCAGACCAACACTATATATTTTAACTTTTTTCTTCTTAGCATTCTTAATTATCTCGTCCAACTTATCCTCATCAGTTGCTACTCCGTCCGTTAATACAACAATTACTTTTAAAGTATTATTGTTACCTTTTCCAAAATCCTTCAGCGCTGCTTGTAGAACCGTATTAAGACAAGTTTTTCCTGACGATCTAAAATAATTTGTCGTTAAATAACTTTTTAATTTCTTTTTTTCATTTGTAAAATCACAAATTTTTTCAAAGCTCGATGCAAATTTATAAATATTTGCCTTAGCATTGATTGGAAGATTGCCAACAAATTTTCGCGCCACAGAAAGTCGTATATTATCTTTATCATTTGTTTTCATACTTCCGGAATCATCCATTATAATTGAAATTTTACCACTAGTATATCCATCGATTTTACTACTAGTCCATTTTTTGCTTTCTTCATACCAATGTCTGTCAACCAATACATATTCTGAAAAATGCGTAGTAATGGCCATCGCTTTATTACCTATTACCGTTGTCTCAAGAGGCATAAGATCCTGCTCTTCTTCGTCAAAATAATAAATTACAGGGTCAAAATCCATTTTTTTATTTAATTCCTCATCATATTCAAAAATGAGTTTAGCTTTTTCAAATTCTCCTGACATATTTAAATCATACGGACATCCAATATACCCCGGCATATCATAAGGAAATAGCGTTTTATTATATACCGGATCGATTGTTAACGAATCCACCTGTTTTGCTGTCAAACCATCAACGGAAACTGAAAACGATATATTAGCGATATCTGTATCACCTTTTTTTATATCTGCTGTAATATCAAACGTATCATTGTATACTACAGGATCTGTCTTATATAAAAGTTCTTTGTCATCATCCAGACCATCCCCATCTGTGTCTTTTTTTACCGGGTCGGTTCCATAGATGGTAACTTCTATTCCATCTTCCAGACCATCCCCATCTGTATCGACATAATCTGGTTTTGTATTTAATTCAAATTCCTTAATATTGGTAATACCATCTTTATCCGCATCCTCATCTCCATCTGAAATGCCGTCGCCATTTGTATCCTTTTTACACGGATCGGTATTCAGATCATAATACATCTCATCATAATCAGATATTCCATCTTTATCTGTATCATTAGAATATCTGTCTGTTCCAATTAATTTTTCATATTCATCGCGAAGACCATCACCGTCTGAATCCGTGGTATCGCTGTCATGATACCATCCCGCATGTAATACGATATCCTTTGTTACGGGGATTTCATCAAATTGATAATAATGCTCCAGGTTTTCATCCAGATACCATCCAATAAATGTATAATCATCATTTGCAGGAGTGTCCGGTTTTACCGCATAATCCCCCTTTGTGACAAGCTGTGATGGAACCTCTGTCGTTTCAACACCACAAAGATCAAAAGAAATTGTATATTTTTGAGTTGTTTTGTCATCTGTTCCGTCTTCCTTTTTTTGATCATTCCCATCTTGTGATTTACCCTCTAGGATCACTCCCCCTAATGTGCTGTTATAATTTGCATTTACATTAGAACAGTCAATTACAATTTTATCGGCCACCATGATAACACTGTTCATGTTTAGATTTTTTGCTTTGATCGTTATCGTCCCATTCGGAGCGTAAATCAAGCCATTGAGGTCAACATTTTCAGAGTCAATAGTTATATCTCCACAATAACAGGCAACTACATCATCACTTCCATATCTTACTTCTTCTTTTAATAAGATATCTTTTTCACTGATCGTGCTGTTATTCCCGCCGCCGTTATTTTCAATCCATTTCCAGAAATCTGGTGCAGTAATGTTCTCGTGTTCTCCTTTTTTACCATTTACGTTCAAAGTACCCGAACATTTTATGGTACCGTTTGTGCCAATATCTCCATTCACGCACACGTTACCTGTCTGAAACACAATAGAACCCTCGTCATATGAACTGGCAAAAATCGTATAAGGATATATTTTATCCTTAGCAGATTCTTTTTCAGCCGTCACATCTGCCGTCACACACGATAACGGAAGAGAGGTGACAACCATAACCAATGCCATCAACATACATAATAATTGCTTCTTTTTCATACCTTCAAACCTCCAATTTCAACTTTTCTCCTAAACCATAATACAATAAAACTACTATTGACATAATATATTTTATTCTATAATATATATTATGTCAAATCAAAATTACATCATTAGTTTTCAAGTATAAAAGTATTTTCAATGACAAGTAAAAAGTTACTATTTACAATAACGATAAAAATCCCCATAGACACTACATCTATGGGGATTTTTATTTACCGGTGCTCCGGCAAAAAACCTTTTAAATCTAACTGATGTAAGGATTGCTCCATTGCCGAGCAATTTCCACAATCCTTACATCATTATATTACAAAGTAATCTGTACGCTTGTGCTTCCGGCAGCAGCATCCACTGTCTTTCCTTCTGCTGTGATCTTGAAGCTTCTGTCGCTTGCATCGTATGTTACGTCGATCACATTGCCGTTTCTGACTGCCTTGATCTGGGTCAGCTTGTTAGATTCACTGTCATAGATCACTGCGGATGCACTCTTGCCATCCTCAAGGCCGTAGATCACTGTCTCTGCATCCTGCAGATAATCATAAAGAACCGTCATCTTGTCCTCTGCATCGAAGTTACCGTAAGTAACAATGCTGTTTGGACGAGCCAAGATCGGAGTCTGGAAGTAATCACACTGTCTTGTGTAATATCTGCCACCCTCATACTTCTCACCGGACTGGATATCTGTCCAGGTACCACAATCAGGTACATAGAACTCAGCTTTTCCTTCCTCATTCATAACCGGCACGATACACAGGTTATCACCCAGCATATACTGCTGATCCAGATACTTGCAGGCGGTATCGTCTGTAAACGCAATAACCATAGAACGCATCATTGGTACACCAACCTGATGTGTTTTATTGGCCTGAGCCCACAGATAAGGCATCAGACGTCCCTTTAATACAGTGTAGTGACGAAGCACATCACATGCCTCTGTATCGCCGTCCTTGTCATAAACCCAAGGCACACGGTAAGAGGTTGAACCATGGAGACGGCTGTGTGTAGAGAGAAGACCGAATGCACACCATCTCTTGTATACGTCAGCCGGTGCAGTTGCCTCGAATCCACCCATATCATGGGAGAAGAAGCCGAAACCGGAGGAGCAGAGGGAAAGTCCGCCACGAAGTGTCTCTGCCATAGCAGAATACTCAGCGTAGCAGTCACCGCCCCAGTGTACAGGGAACTTCTGTCCACCAACAGTAGCACTACGTGCAAACAGACAAGCCTTATCCTTACCGAAGTACTCCTCAAGAGCCTCGAATACAACCTTATTGTAAAGGTATGTGTAGTAGTTGTGCATCTTGATCGGATCCATACCATTGTAATACTTACACTTGGTTGGGATTCTCTCACCGAAGTCTGTCTTGATGTTATTTACGCCCATCTTAAAGAGCTCCTTGAGCATACCCTTGAACCAGTCGCAAGCCTCCGGATTGGTAAAGTCAACGATTGCCATACCCGGCTGCCACAGATCTGCCTGGAATACGCTTCCATCCAGATTCTTGATGAAGTATCCCTTCTCCTTACCGATATCGAACAGCTTAGACTGCTGTGAGATGTAGGAGTTGATCCATACGCAGACCTCAAGTCCCTTGTCCTCGTGAAGTCTCTTGAGAAGACCTTCCGGATCCGGGAACATATCCTTATCCCACTCGAAGTTACACCACTCATACTCCTTCATCCAGAAGCAGTCGAAATGGAATACCTGCAGAGGGATCTTTCTGTCTCTCATACCATCAATGAAGCTCATAACGGTATCCTCGTCATAGCTTGTGGTGAAGGAAGTAGACAGCCACAGACCAAATGTATATGCCGGCGGAAGAGATGGCTTACCGGTCAGTGTGGTATAGTTCTCCAGAACTTCCTCCAGATTGTTACCGCCGATCACGAAATACTCAAGCTCTTCGCCCGGCTGTGTAAATGTTACCTTGGAAACAGTGTCTGAGTTTACCTCGAAGGAAACCTTATCAGAGCTGTTTACAAATACACCGTATCCCTTAGAAGAAATATAGAATGGGATATTCTTGTAGCTCTGGTCAGAACATGTACCACCATCACAGTTCCATGTCTCAACAACCTGTCCGTTCTTTACAAATGGAGTGAACTTCTCACCGAAACCATAGATGCACTCACCGATGTCAGTCTTAAGCTGCTCTCTGATGTATGTACGGTGTGGATCCTGTGGATAATTGAAGAACTCATCGTCCTCCTGCATCTCCATACGCGCATTTGCTGCGAACTGGCTCTCGTTAATAATAGAAGTAGAACGCCATGCACCACCTGTCAGATGCTTATCCTTATGATAGAACTGTACATCCCAGTCATCACCGATCTTGATCACTACCTTTGTGTCACCGGAAACAAGCTCCGCCTTATCCTCGGTCTGCGTGATCTGTGGCACATAACCGGTATCCTCATTCAGCTCAAACTGTGGAATATTATCAAGACCGCCCTTGTAATGTACGATATGAACCTTAATGATATTCTCTGATGTAGAAGAATATGTAATCTCAAGGTTTGGTCCGCCCAGTGTCATACCTCTGTTCATTACTGTGTAAGGTGTGGCAATTACCTTGATAGAATTCTCTGTTGTTGTCACCTGATATGCCTGAGATGCATATCTTACATCATAACCCTTTTTGTTCAACCAAAATCCGTCTGCTACTTTCATGTTGTAAACTCCTTTCAAAATAAATAAAATCTACCTGTGTACAACAGATGAGACCCCATATACAAACCGACCTCTGCTGTACTGTATGATAACATTATATCTTTATATTTTTATTCCGTCTACAATTATTAAGCTAAAAAGTAACATTATTTTGATATTTGATACAAAAAGTCAATCCACATAAAGAATTCGACCGGGTTTTCGCCGGGGTGCCGGACGCTCTCTTTCATCAGAATATCCCAAAATACAAAAACCAACCCCCTGGTACTCCTCCGGAATATTCCATTTTTTACACAGCTCCCGTCCAAAAGGAGTCTCCATCTCCTGTCTCGCCCAGTGGATCCAGCAGGAGCCAAGCCCCTGCGCATAAGCAGCATTTAACATATTTCCAATGACAAGGGAACCGTCCTCTACCCAGGTATCTACCCGGCTGTCCGCCATGACCAGAACCAGAACCGGTGCACCATAAAAAGCATCTCTGTCAGGATTGCTCTCATAGGACGCATTGATCCTGGATAATTTACGGATCAGCTCCGGATCCCGGATCACAATAGAGATGGTTTCCTGATGATTTTCCCCGGAGGGCGCATATATTCCTGCTTCCAGCACTGCATCCAGATCTTCTTTTTTTACCTTTTCCGGCTTATATTTCCGGATACTCCTTCTTTCCAAAAAAAGGCTTTTTTTTTTATCCATAGACTCACTGCTCCTTTCTGTTATCAACCGGATTCCATATATTATCTTTTTTTTCTATAAATTTGGACATAAGTATTGCAGACACCATGACCGTCACCCAGGAAACCGTATAAGAACTTAACACCACTGCCAGCGTATGATGTATTTTTACTGCCACGGCAAGGTACAAAAAGCGTACAACTACAAGATTGAACAGCATAAGCAGCATTGTCTGGAACGACTTGCCACATCCACGGAAAATCCCCGCGTATACATGAGCCACTCCCAGCATCCAATAGCCCGGTGTCATCACCTGCACCATAATCTTTCCACAGGCAATCACGGCTTTATCATGGGAAAACAGACCGATCAATGGTGTCCCAAAGATCCATACAAAGACAGATGCCGGAATAATATAACACATACATATGATCATTGTCGCACGTTTTCCCAGCAGAACCCTTCTGATATTGCCCGCACCCAGATTCTGGCTGGTATAGGTCATTGCTGCCAGTCCAAAGCTTACCAGCGGAAGTACCAGAATTCCGTCAATCTTCAGAAAGGCACTGCAGCCTGACACCGCATCCACACCAAAATAATTGATATTCGTCTGTACAACGACATTGGAAAATGCAATCAGTCCGCTTTGAATCCCGATGGGAATTCCCATTTTTGCAATTTCCCCCATGGCTTTTTTTTCCAGCCGGATCTGTCCCGGTTTTAACTGATGCATCCCCGTATCACGACACAATACATATAAAACAATGAACGCACTGATCCCCTGCGAGATCACCGTGGCCCAGGCAGCACCGGCAATTCCTGTCCGAAATACACAAACAAACAGAATATCCAGCAGGATGTTACTGATACTGCTCAATATCAAAATATAAAGCGGCCTCCCGGAATCTCCGATCCCCCGGAGAATTCCTGTTCCTGTATTATAAAAAACCAGAAACAGAGAACCACAAAAATATGTCTGTAAATATTTTAGAGCTGACGGTATCATCTCCTGTGGCGTATTCATCCATTTCAAAATATGTGGCGTTATAACAATTCCGAAAATAATCAGAAAAACTCCTGCAAGAATGCTGAATGCGACAGCAGTATGAACCGTTTTCTGCAGTCTTTCACCATTTCGTGCGCCATAATATTTTGCCACAACGGCACTGACACCGGTTGCCATGCCAATAAATATTTCTATCAGCAGATTGATAATGGTCGTACCTGATCCAATCGCCGCAAGTGCTTCTTTTCCAACAAAATTTCCAACGATTACGGAATCCATAATACTGTACATCTGTTGAAAAATATTTCCTGCGATGATCGGCATGGCAAAAAGTAAGATTCCACGAAACGGAGAGCCCTGCAGCAACAGATCCACTGAGGCTTTTCTCTCCTTCATACTTCTTTTCCTCTCTCCTTTTGTCAGCAGACAATATTGGAAATTTTATTCTTCTGACCACCAAAATAATATATTACATTTCGTGCCGGAGTTTCTGCGAGAAACTCCATCACTTCCTTTGAATAAAAAGCAGAGTGGGGTGTCAGGATCACATTCGGACGATGACATAAATTGGTCTTTTCCAGATCCGGCTGCGTCCCCTTCAGAACATCTAATCCGGCTCCGGCAATCTCTCCTTCATCCAGTGCTCTGGCAAGTGCTGTTTCAGAAACACAGGCCCCACGTCCCACATTCACAAAATATGCTGTTTTTTTCATCTGACAAAATTTATCCCAGTCAAAATAGTCCTCATTTTCCGGTGTCTGGTTCATATGATTCGAAACGATATCCGCTTCCTTTAATGCCTCTTCCACGGATACATAGGTCGCTCCGTTCTCTTTCTTTCCATACTGCTCCGGATGACGTGTTACCGCCAGAATCTCAAACCCAAAAACGGCTGCCCGTTTTGCAACAGCCCTGCCAATCCTTCCATAACCTACAATCGCAAGTTTCTGTCTGGAAATCTTCACCGGTGCCTCCAGCTCACGGAAACGATACACCTGCTTCTCCTGAATCAGTTCATCATATGGTTTCAGCTGCTTGACCAGCGCCAGGATCAGTGCCATGGTATGATTTGCCACCTCATCCGTACAATAATCTCCGAGGGTCGCAACACAGATTCCTTTTTCCTTTGCTGCATCTACATCCACATCACCATATCCCGTAGCATCCACACTGATCATTTTCAGCTTTGGAGCATGCTCTAACAGCACACGGCCAATTTTCAGGAAGCAGGTCATGATCGCATCTGCATCCGCAACCTTGTCATACAGCTCCTTTTCATCGCCCTCATATACATATTCTTCAAAAACAGCTCCGGGAATTTCTTTTTCTATCAATTTCTTTTCATAGGTATGAGGAACCGGAATCTGATAATCGCAAAATAAGATTTTCATATCTGCCTCCTCCTGCCCTACTTTCCAAGGACTTCCTTTAATTTTTCAATGACCCGCTGATTCTGTTTTCTTGTGCCGATGGAAATACGAGTATAGTCGTAATCTCCACGAAGAATAATTCCAAACTGCTGCATTTTTTCGCAAAGCTTCATAGAATCCGTCTGTAAATCCACAAAAATAAAATTAGTATCCGATGGACAGACATAATATCCCATCTTTTCCAGTTCCTGCGTCAGATAAATACGTTCCTCGCGAACGGTACTTAAAGTTAATTCTTCAAATTCTTTATCATCCAGAGCCGCCAGCGCTCCGGCAAGCGCAAGCTTATTGGTACAAAAATAATTGACCATACGGCTCAGATAGCGGATAACCTCCAGACTGGAAACCACATACCCCACACGGGCTCCTGCCATTCCGTAAACCTTCGAAAAAGTACGAATAACCATTACCCGGCAGTTTTCCTCTGTAATAGCGTCCAAAGCTGTTTTATAATCTTCCCTGCGGATAAACTGGAAATATGCCTCATCTACTACAACCATTACATGATCAGGAACCTTTCGGATAAAATCCAGAAGCTCCTCATCATTTAACGCCATACCGGTTGGATTGTTGGGATTGCAGATAAAGATCAGTTTCGTTTTCGGCGTAATGGCATCCAGAACAGCATCCAGATCAATCCCCTTATCACCCCTCATAGGAACATAAACCGGCGTTCCCTTAAACCGTTTTGCCGTGTTTCCGTAGGCACCATACGATTGTGCCGGGATCAGTACCTCATCCCCCTCCCGGATAAACACTTCTCCGATCACATTGATCGCAACACTGGCTCCTTCCGTGATCATATAGTGATATTCTGACAAGCCATACCTTTCGGCAAGTTTTCTCCGGAGTGCTTTTCCGGTTCCTTCCGGATAATAATTGCATAAAACCGCCGTCTCCTGCATTGCTTTTACTGCCTTCGGAGATACTCCCAGCAGATTTTCATTCTCATTCATTTTACAGATGTCATCGCGGAAGTCAGCCAGCACATAATCCTCCCGCACATCATCCATCGTAATTCCTACCCGGTAAGCCGGGCTGTCTTTTACATAATCATTAATCATATCTGCTAACATAATCATAACCTGTACCTTTCCAATTAATACGTAATAAAATCACGGATTAGTGGAAGACTGGAGCAATGCAGTCCACCACCATTCTTCTGGATCTCACTGTACTCAACCTGAATCACTTCAATGCCTTTCTTGGCAAGAATATCTGCTGTATAATCGGTTCCCTCCATCATAATAACCTTGCCTGGTTCCAAAGGAACACAGTTGATCGGATTAGCGGTATCTCTCCGGTCGATCTGGATCATTTCAAAGCCCAGTGATTTTAATTTTTCCAAAATGAAATACGGTACATTTTCCGGCTGATAGATTGCCTTGTGATGATCCACGATCATAAAGCATCCATCAATGTGAAGACGGAAACCGGTTAACGGAATGACCAGAAGCTCAATTCCCATACCGTTTAAAACCTCCCGTAACTGACGGATTCCCTCCTCATTTGTTCTCTGGGAATAACCAACGGCTGCATGCTTATCATCAATAAACATAAAATTGCCGCCCTCAAAAGTACCGGTACCTGTGATCGTACGAATGATCGGCATTCCAAGCTTTGCAACAGACATAGAAGCTCTCTGCTCCTCACCACGTCTCATCAACGGGGCAAATCTTCCTACAACAAAGCCTCCCGGAATCGCTGTTCCTACATCACGGCAATTGACAGCCTTTGGTCTGTCCGGATCAATTCCATCCAGATAAACAACCTCTGCTCCATTGTCCCGCAGCACTTTGGCAAATGCCTCGTGCTCCTCGATCATTTTATCCAGATCCGGCTCCTCTTTATCTCTCCAATACCAGGATCTGTCCGGTGCAATGATTGCTCCTACTTCATCATTCCAAAGTTCCTTTTTAATACATTTCATTTCCACTCCCGGTTTATGAAGCAGTATCATACGAAGCTTTCCGATTTCACTGTTTACTCCCCATGCCTTTCCCCAGTGTTTCACTAACTGATCCGGCTCCTCAAAAGCAGGTGATGGTGAAGGTGGAAATAATTTCAATACTTTGTGGTAAGCGTCCTGAGATAATGATGACATAATAAAGACCCCTTTCTTTCTAAATATAACTATCGTAATAATGAATCAAGCCATCGGAAATAATAAAATTTCCAAAAAATAAAGGCGTCGAGTTTATGATCACTCAACGCCTTCGTTTTGCTTGTATACAGTATACGACCCTTTTCCCGGTATGTCAACTATATTTTTTAACTTTTTTTCACTTTCTTTTATTGACATCAGGCAATTCCGATAGTATACTGTATACAGAGTATCGTAAAACAAAGGCGTTTTTTGAAACACATTTTTCAAAGAACGTCTTTTTTATTTCCAAAAAATATGTTTTGGAAATTACCAGTTTCTAATAAAGAAAGGATGGATACTATGGAAAAAGAAAATATGATACATATGGAACACCTTTATAAATCCTTTGGAGACCTGGAGGTTTTAAAAGATATTTCTCTTGATGTTCAAAAGGGAGAAGTTCTTGTTATTATCGGTCCCTCTGGTTCAGGAAAATCTACCATGCTTCGATGTATGAATCTGCTGGAAACACCAACCTCCGGTTCCATCACAGTATGCGGCACAGAAATTACCGCCAAGGGCGCCCCGATCCGGGAAGTTCGGCAGAAAGTCGGCATGGTTTTCCAGCATTTCAACTTATTTGAACATATGACCATTATGAAAAATATGATCTATGCCCCAATGAAAACGAAAAAAATACCAAAAGCGGATGCCATTGCGCGGGCACATGAGCTTCTGAACCGCGTCGGTCTGGATGACAAGGCAGATGTTTATCCCATCACCTTATCCGGTGGACAGAAACAGCGTGTTGCGATTGCCCGTGCCCTTGCCATGGATCCGGAGGTAATCCTGTTCGACGAACCAACCTCTGCCCTTGATCCGGAAATGGTATCTGAGGTGCTTGATGTAATCAAGGAGCTTGCCAAAACAGGTATCACTATGATCCTTGTCACCCACGAAATGGGATTTGCCAAAGAAGTGGCAGATCGTATTATCTTTATGGATGAAAGCGTGATCGTGGAGGATGCTCCTCCCGAGGAATTCTTTAACCATCCAAAGTCTGATCGTGCAAAGAAATTCCTGTCTAAAATGTTATAAAAATAAAAACTTGAACATATTTCCAGAAAGATGAGGTGATATTTATGTATAACGAAATGGAAACATTAACAAAACAACTGGTGTCCATTTCCAGTGTCAACAGCGAGCCGGAAGGAGAAGCAAAAATTGCCGAGTTTATCTATGGATATTTTAAGAACCTTCCTTATTTTCAGGAACACCCGGAGTATCTTTGCACCATTCCTCTGAAAAATGACCCGCTTCAGAGAAAAAATGTGTTTGCTCTGCTC
Organism: Jutongia huaianensis; assembly: GCF_014384985.1. Taxonomy (GTDB): domain Bacteria; phylum Bacillota; class Clostridia; order Lachnospirales; family Lachnospiraceae; genus Jutongia; species Jutongia huaianensis. The sequence continues at coordinate 88,550 of NZ_JACRSX010000011.1, read as the reverse complement.
CGTGGTACTGCAGGCGACTATAAAGATACGATCCTGTTTCACGGACACATCGATACTGTCGGAGTAGAAGATTTTGGTCATTTTAAGGAGTATGCCTTTGACTGTGACAAGCTGCTGGATGCTATGCTTGCAAGCAATGATATCCCTGAGGTGTTGAGAAAGGATATTGAAACAGGGGATTATCTGGTAGGCCGCGGAAGCTGTGATATGAAAAGCGGAGATGCCGTATTTATGGTATTGATCAAATACCTGTCCCAAAATCCGGACAAGTTAAAAGGAAATATTCTGGTGTCCTTTAATCCCGTAGAAGAAAATCAGCATACCGGAATTATTGAAGGGCTGGATCATCTGCTTGCCCTTCAGAAAAAATATGGCTTACAATACAAGTTTGCAATCAATAATGATTATACCTGCCCCCTTTATGAGGGCGATCCCCATCAGTATATCTACACGGGAACTGTTGGAAAACTTCTTCCCTGCTTTTATATTTACGGAAAGGAAACTCATGTCGGACAGTGCTTTGAGGGATTTGATGCTGCCAATACAGCCGCCGAGCTGGTCCGGCTGATCAACCTGAACCACGAGTCCTGTGACGGGTATCACGAAGAATATACTCTGCCGCCCTCAGTCCTGTATATGAAGGATCTGAAGGATTTCTATAATGTGCAGACAGCACAGTCGGCATATGTTTATTTCAATTACTTTGTCCACAACAAATCCATGGATACCATTATGACAGAACTGAAAGCATACGCCCGGACAGCACTGGAGCATATGATGACACGGATCAATTCACAATATAAGGAATTCTGCCGGATCAATCATCAGGAATATCAGCCATACAGTTATCCATGCGCTGTTCTTTCCTACGATGAACTTTATCAACGTGTAAAAGAAACCTATAAGGGCGACCTTGATGGATTCCTGTCCGAAAAAACGGCCAGAGAACTCTCGGAAGGGGTGGACAAACGAGAGATTCCACTCCATCTGGTTGAAACACTTCTACCTCTAGCCCAGATAACAACACCGACTATCGTGTTGTTCTTCTCTGCACCGTATTGTCCTCATAACACTTTAAAAGCAGAGATACCGGAGGAAAAGGAGCTCTACGACCGGATTGCAGATATCGTCCATAACTTCAGTGAGGAAGAACAGCTTCCTTACAAGATACTGCAGTTCTTCCCAAGTTTAAGTGACAGCAGTTATTTAAAAATTGATGATGATGCTGCATCTGTTGATCTGCTGATCCGGAATTTCCCGGATATGAATGCACTTTATCCATTGCCGGTTGATAAAATACAGGAATTAAATATTCCTGCTCTGAATTACGGATGCTACGGAAAAGACGCCCATAAATGGACTGAACGCTTATATAAGCCGTATACTTTCGGTGTACTTCCAAAGCTGATCCTGAAAACCATTGACAATTTCCTATAGATTGAATATACATTCCTCAAAAGAAAATCGCTTAGATTTTGATCTAAGCGATTTTCTCATGTAAACAATTTTTATTTTTATCGAGACTTTTCTTTTCTGATCCTGAATTTATCCAACAGCTTCACAGTAATCGTAAATTTCTTTTCCGGTAGCAAACCATACATCCCGGTCCTTCTGAATATATGTCAGAAGCTCTTCCAGCATATAAATTTTTCCCGGATCTCCAATGGTCATAGGATTCAGCTGAAGCACATAGCACAGCCCCTCCTCACGAAATACATCATATTCCCATTTCCAGTTGGTCAGAACCTTTTTAAAGCTGGAGATACGCCCCTGACCATACGGTACCGGCGGCCAGAAATGAAATGCAAAATACGGCGCATCAAATAATGCCCAGTGGAATGGTATTTCCAGCATGGAGGTTCCCTGATCGTTCAGGACATTATAGTATGGTCTGTCATCATTTCCCAACGTACTGGAATAAACAATCCCGGCTTCCTTTGCGATTTTCAGCGTACGCCGCGTCAATTCTCCCTCCGGTGCCCGGAAACCAACCGGTGTCACACCGCAAACTTCCTTTACAGCCTCCACACTCTTCTCCATAGCTTCTTTTTGTTTTTCTTCCGGAAGCAGTGCAAAGTTTTCATGCTCATACCCGTGTACCCCAATCTCGTGACCATGCTCCACAATCTTTTTCATGGCATCCGGATACTCCTCTGCCACCTTTCCCGGAACAAAAACCGTTGCCTTCACATGATAGGTATCCAATACGGAAAGCACTCTGTCCAATCCTTTTTTGACACCAAATTCTGCCATGGTCTTAAAACCTGCCACCGCATTTTTATCCTCCGGATACTGGGCAATCCCAAAATATTCCGCATCCAGCGTCAAGCTGATCATCACGGCATTTTTCTTTCCCTCCGGCCATTGAAACTCCTCTCTATACATTGGCTGCACCTCCCTTTTTCTGCCAATAAGAAGCAACTTCTTCACAACTGGTACACCATATTTCCGGCTTTGATGTGATATACGCTAACAACTGATCCAGTATCTTGGACTTTCCGGGACTTCCTGATACCTGCGGATGAAATGCCGTTGATAGTACACCTCCAAAACGCAGGGTGCCATCCACCTCATCCTTAAAATTCGACAAAACATCTTCATAAGCGGATATACGGGGCAGTCCCGCCGGAATTGGCGGATACGCATTATAAACCATCTGAATATAATCATCCACCTCCTGTCTGCAGGAAATCCGGACCGTATGGGTCTTTTTGCCCTTCACCTCCATAAACACCGGCAGTTCGCTGCTCTCTCCCTGACAGGTGTACAATGTATTGGGATCATTATAAAGAACTTCCTCCGCTTCCTCGCAAAGTCCCCCGGTACACCGAAATCCTGCTGCCGGTTTTCCGATAATCCGTTTAAATATCTCCTGGCTTTTATCTATGATCTCCAGCTGTTCCTCCACCGTATCGCCATAAGACGGTTCATGGTAAAGACCGTGATGGGCGATTTCGTGTCCATTGTCCAAAATACGTTCCACCAGAGGAACATTTCGTTCCATATTAATTGCCGGAATAAAAAAGGTGGCTTTCACACCATATTTTTCCAGCAGATTCATAATGCGATCCACTCCTCGTTTCGGTCCATACTCTCCCACCGAAGGTCCCTTAATAAACTGCATGCCATTTTCCATATCTTTGATCTTATTAAACCAGATCAGATTGGAGTCCATATCAAAGCCCAGGCAAAAAGCACATTTTTTTCCCTCCGGCCAAATATTTTCTGCCATATTCATCACCAAACCTTTCCGGATCACCTCAAAATTCGGGGATCCTTTTCCTTTTTGATGGATCACTGACCATCCATTACATAAATCGTGAAAACATCGGCGTAAACTACAGTTACGCCGACATTTCATTTTATTATTTATCGAATTTCACTGACGCGGATCCGTTTTTCCAGTCTGTTTCCAATCATACTCATTGATTTAACCAGAATATAATAAATGACTGCCGCAACCATTAACGGTTCAAAAGATAAATAAGAATCCGCCATAACCTGTCTGGAAGCTCTCATCAGATCCACCACACCAATAATAGATACCAGGGAAGTCCCCTTCAACAGTCCGATCGTCTCATTGATCATCGAAGGAAAAACTGCCTTCAACGCCTGCGGAAGTACGATGTCTTTCAGCGTATCCACCTGACTGATACCAAGTGCTTTGGCTGCTTCTCTCTGACCGATATCCACACTCAGAATACCGCCTCGCAGCGCTTCCGAAATATATGCTGCTGCATTCATGGACAGGGTAATAAAAGCGGATGTCATTGCGGTAAAAGTAATACCAAATAACTGCGGTGCCGCAAAGTATACCAGATAAATCTGAACCAAAGAAGGAAGGGCTCTGAAAATATCTGTATACAAAAAGCCAATAAAATTCAGGATCTTATTTTTTGTAATTTTAATCATTGCCAATGGAATAGATAAGATCAGACTGAAAATCAGAGACCCCAGCGTCACATAAATTGTTGTACGAAGTCCTTCTAGATACATTGGCCAATATTCGAATACGGTATTAAATTGAAATGTCATACTGCCTCACTCCTTCTTTGGGTTTCTCTTTTTATTCTTCTGCTACCTTTAATGCGTCGGTGTATTCTTTACCAAACCACTTTGTCTGCAGTTTCTCCATGGTTCCATCTGCCTCCAGTTCATCCAATGCCTTGTTAAAGATATCTACATATTCCGAATTCTTTGGAAGAACGATACAATATGGGTTATCGAGAACACCTTTGATCTCATTCATCGGAACTACCTTGTAAGTCAGATTGTCATATTTGTTGCAATACTCAAAAGCATTGGAGCTGTCCATAATGCAGGCATCCAGTTCAGAGGTACCGATCAGCGGGATCGAAGTGGCAATGCTCTCATATGTAATGGTCTTTGCTCCCTTAATCGTCTTTGAAAAGCTTTCAAACTCTGTTCCGAGAGTAACACCAATCTTCTTGCCCTTCAGATCAGCAGAAGATTCAATACCGCTGTCCTTTGGACAAAGAATAACCGTTACCGGTGTATAATAGCCCTGTGAAAAATCTACCACTTTCTTTCTTTTTTCGTTGCTGGAAAGAGCGGAAATGATATAGTCACATCTCTTGGATGTAATGGAACCGATCAAACCGGTAAAATCCATATCGTCCAGTTCAAAGGTATATCCCAGTTTATCTGCCAGCGCCTGATTCAGATCCACATCGAAGCCCTCAATGGTTCCACTTTCATTTTTACTTTCAAATGGTGCATATTCTGCATTGATCGCCATTACCAGCTTCTTTCCCTTTAACGGGTTGGAATCTGTTGCGGCAGCTGTGTCTTTTTTACCGGAGCTTCCTCCACAGCCGGTAAGACTAGCTGCCATTAATGACATTACTAAAGTGAGTGCTACAAACCCTTTTAATTTTCTCATAATGTTGTCCTCTCTTTCATATGTTTTTTATAGCAATATCCTGATAGAATAAAACCATTCTCTGTTGTGAAATGTATACTAAAAGAAAAATTCTCCCCCCTGCCAGCTTCTGGTCTGACGTCCGGGTGACGGCCATGTTCTTTTGGAATGAGTAAGACCTGTGCTGTATAAAAGCTCAGCCATGGAAACAATCGCATAAGCCGGATCCACCACTGGGATACCCAGCCGTTTTGATACCTCCGGTCCCATACCTGCAAAAACAAGACATCCCAGGATCAATACATGGGCACCGTCCTTCATACACTGCCTGCCACATTCTGCGATCCGTTCCAGCAGGGCTTCCTGATCCTGCGAGCCTGCCGTGGCGATATCCACCTTTACACTCCGGATCGATGCCAGTCTGCTATAGTCAATCCCTGATTTTCGGATCGTCCGGTCCGGTCCCACATCGCTGTCTGCGGAAGTGATCCAGGAAAACCGCTGCCCCAGTCCCACAGCTATCTGCAGAGAGCTTTGACCTGCTCCGATCACCGGTATGCTGACGGCCTCCCGGATGGCATCCATTGCCGGATCACCGGAACAATACAATCCGATCACATCATATCCGTCTTTTTCTGCCTGAACCGCTTTCTCAATTAATTCCAGAGAAGTCACCGCAACATCCAGTGCACTATCCACACATATTTTTGTTTTTTCCTGCACTTCCATATCAATCTGTGTATCCGGCCGTGCGATCTGTTTCATCCGTTTTTCCCGAAGAGCTATCATTTCTTTTGTTAAACCGGTATTATCCGGATTTAATACTTTTAGCTTCATAACCTGTCCCTCCAAAAGAAAAACGGCGCTATTACTAATTAGTAATAACGCCGTCGTTATCTGTGTTTTCATTGTATTCAGTATACAGTATATCTTTCCAAAAAACAAGTCTTTTATAAAATTTTCTCCAAAATCTCCATTGCCTTGTCAATTTCCTTTTCTGTTACGATCGTTGGAGCAATAAAACGTACCACGTTTTTGTTTGTTCCGCAAGTCAGAAGAATCAGTCCTTCCTCCAGAGCTTTTGACACAATCTCCGTAGTCTTTGCCTTGTCCGGAGCTCCCGTTTCATCAACAATTTCCATAGCAAGCATCAGTCCCAGTCCACGGACATCTCCGATGCAGTCATGCTGCTCCTTTAACTGATCCAGCTTTCCTCTGAAATATTCTCCCATTTTGGCCGCATTTTCCAGTGCACCATCTTTTGTCAGCACATCCAATGTGGCTAATGCTGCTGCGCAGGCAACCGGGTTTCCGCCAAATGTTCCGCCATGTGCACCTGCATTCCATGTTTCCATAATCCCTTTTCTGGCGATCACCGCACTTAACGGAAAGCCGGATGCAATTCCCTTGGCACTTGTCCATATATCAGGGCGTACCCCGAAATGCTCATATGCGTATAATTTGCCGGTACGTCCCATACCGGTCTGTACCTCATCAAAGATCAGAAGAATTCCATATTTATCGCAAATTCTGCGAACCTCCTGTACAAACTCCTTCGGTGGGACGATATATCCCCCTTCTCCCTGAACCGGTTCCATAATGATCGCAGCCACCATCTCCGGATCCACCAGCGTATGGAACATTTCTTCGAGCCTGTCAACATACGGTTTCCATCCCTCTTCCTTATATGGACTCCGGTACAGATATGGATATTCTGCAAAATATACACTCGGCATCAGGCCTTCGTAATATTTCCGGTAAAGGGAATTGGAACCCGTAATGGACACCGTTCCCAAGGTACGGCCATGGAAAGAATCCCGGAATGCAATGATAGCCGGACGTTTTGTGTAATGCTTTGCCAGCTTGATCGCTCCTTCGTTTGCCTCAGCACCACTGTTGCTGAAATATACCATGGTGTCCCCTCCGGTAAGTTCCACCAGACGCTCTGCCAGTCTGACATAGCTTTCATAATAAACAACATTGTGTCCACCGTGAATCATCTGATCCACCTGTTTTTTGGCTGCCTCCACAACCTTTGGGTGATTATGGCCAATGTTGCACACTGCAACACCACTTGCAAAATCAAGGTATTCTTTTCCATCCTCCGCTGTCAGATAACAGCCCTTTGCACTTACAATGCCCAGCTTTGTTGACCTTCCTGCTGCCGGAGGCATCACCTTCATACATCTCTCATACATACTGCTCATAACTCATTCCTTCTTTCTCATTATTTATTCTGCGTGATCATTTTGCTTTTCCCATACCCGGGCAATATCTTCCTCAGATAATTCAAATGGTGTATTGCTGATACTGCCTGCCTGAAGAAGACTTAATTTTGCATACTGCTCTATCTGTTCCTGATCTAGCTTTGGCGGTTTTCCAATAAGCTGCTCCAGCGTGTCGCCAAAAGAATCCACGCTGTTCTCTCCCAGAAGTTTTAAGACCACATCCACTTTTTCTTTCACCGTTGTCTCACATCGCTTTAAATATTCCCTCACAAATAACCCATTGGCAATGCCATGAGGAATCTGGTGAAAATAAGTATAACAGTACCCCAGCCCATGAGGGAGTGTCACTCCGGTCTGGGCGATCACAAGACCTCCCATCAAAGAAACATATGCCGCTTTCTCCCGAAAGTTATAATCATATTTTTTACTCTTTAATCCGGGAATACATTCTGCAAAGGTTTTCATTCCCTCCAAAGACATCATTGTACTAAAAATGGTACTCCGTTTTGCAAGATATCCTTCCATTACATGAGTAAAGGCATCGATCAGAGTACTTACCGTTGTCTTGTCATTCATGGAAACTGTATACCCGGGATCCAGAAGAGCATACGCAGGATAAGTAAGGGAATTTCCAAAGCTGACTTTTGTTTCCATATCCTTTCTCAAAAGAACACTATACGGAGTTACCTCGCTTCCCGTTCCGGAGGTAATGGGAATTGCCACAACGGGGAATGCCTTTGTGAAATCATTCTTAAACAGATCCGCTGCGTGCATCTCATTGGCTGCCAATACAGCAATGGCCTTGGAAGCATCGATTGGAGATCCTCCACCGATTCCGATAATAAAATTCGCCTTAAATGCTTTTACCTTTTCTGTAATGTCTTCAACCGTTTCAATACTTGGATTGTTCTCAACCGAATCATATACTTCATATGCAATTCCGGCATTTTTTAAAACATTCGTCACATCATCCAATGCACCGCTTGCCTTTGCGGAATGTTTTCCCGTCACGATGGCTGCGCGTGATCCGCAGTATGTGAAAATTTCCAAATGATTTGTAATACAGTTTTTTTCAAAATACACTTTTGTTGGAATTTGAAATGTAAATTTCATAAATCTTTCCTCCATTCTTCCTGATGCTGTTCTATTTTTAAAATATTTCGAATGCAACAAAGGCGCCACCACATAAGTGATAGCGCCTTTGTTATCTGTATACAGTATACACCTTTTGTATGGATTGTCAATATATTTTATCAAGAAAGTAACATTCTTTCTCCTGCATTTTTTACATGCTCATACATTGCCTCGGAAGCTTCTTTAATCTTATTTTGCTCTAACAGATCAACAATTCTTTGATGCTCCTCTAATGCCGTTGGTGTATATTTATCCAAAGTACCCGAAAGAACTAAGTAACGTTTACAGACCATATTGATCTTTTCAATCATATCATATAAAAAAGTGTTGCCGGCATATCTGGCAAACGCCAGATGGAAATCATACTCTGCATCCAGAAAAACCTGATGATTTTTGGCCTGCGTCAATTTTTTCATGATTTTGTTTAATTCCTTGATCTGTTTCGTTCCAATCTTTCCCTCTAACAAAGAAACGGCAAGAGGTTCCAGACTGCAGCGAACCACCAGAACATTGGAAATATCCTGACTTGTCACATTGGAAACCGTTACGATCTTGTTTTCATTTACTTCTGCCAGATGCTCCATGACAAGCTGCTTTAAAGCAGACCGGATCGGCGTACGGCTGATGGACAGCCTTTCTGATAACTGCTCCTCCGTCAACAGATCTCCCGGCTTAATCTGATTTGTAATAATTTCATCTTTAATGATGGCGTATGCCTGCTCCGACAAAGTGACTGGTTTTACTATCTTTTTCTTTTTATCTGTGCTCATATATAATCTCCTTTTCCAATTATACCTATAATACTATATTTTAAAACAACCAGTCAAATTTCTTTTTTACCATATCCACCAGATATTCTGCGGTTCCATCCACTCCCAGCAGACTGCTGTTGATGAGAATATCTTTGTAATTGATATCCTGCGGCTCATATTTTGCATATCTCTTGTGATACTGCAGTCTGGCCCGGTCTACCTCCTGAATCATCCGCTTCGCTTCTTTTGGATTCATATTTAAGCTATTGACACAATTATGATATCTCGCCTCAAACGGAGCATAAATATACACATTAATACAGTTCTTATAATTCCGCAGAATATAATCCGAACATCGTCCAACAATAATACACGATTCTCTGTCAACAATATCCGTAATTATTTTTTGCTGGATCTGAAATAACCGGTCCTGCATGCTGCGCTCTCCGGTACCAAGTGGAAAACGCATCTTAGATAAAAGACTGTTCCCGCTCTCCTCAATATCACTGACAACGGATACCGGCTGCTGCATCTCTTTTGCCGCCATTTCCACAATGTCTCTGTCATAATAATCGATATCAAGCATCTTTGCCATTTCCCTGGCAATGGGACGTCCTAAGCTGCCAAACTGTCTCGTGATCGTAATAACATATCTTTCCTGCATATTTATTCCTCCCCTTCGCATTTTATATTAAGCAATGTCCGGTGCGGCTTTGCTTGTATACAGTATACAGTTTTTTTCTTTTTCTGTCAATTTACATATCATTTTCCTAATAATATTTAGAAAAGACGATAACAATATACTAAAAACGGGATAGAAACTATAGATAATAAAGAAGATAAAATAATACTGTCAGAACATAATGTCTCTTTCATATGATTTTCTTTTAATAAAAGTACCGTCATGCTTCCCACCGGCATTGCCATCAGAATGACACTGACCTGGGCAAGCTCCTCTGATATGGGTAACCTTTTTAATACCACCGCCATAAAAAGCGGTACGAGGATCATCTTGACGATCAAAAAAAGATACAGCTTCCACTGACAGAAAATACGGTATAAATGCTCCTGCTGTCCTATGGATATGCCAATGACGATCAGCGCCAGAGGTGTCGCCACATTTCCAAGATAGGTTATGGTTGTTCCTAAGATATACGGAAGCCGGATATGACAGACAAAGATAAGTAATGCCAGCAGACAGGACAATGTTCCCATATTAAGAAGCGATTTTAAACTTCCCGGATGAAACTTGCTGTCAGAAGGCATAACCAGCAGATAACCATATGTATATAAAAGAATATTATACTCCAGAATAAATATCGCTACATAGATCAATGCCCCTTTGCCAAATATGGACTGTACGACCGGTATCCCGATAAAACCGAGATTGGAAAATACAAAGATTAAAGAATATATCTTCTTTTCTTCACAGCCTCCTGCAAATATCTTTGATATGGGCACTGCCAGAAGAATCAATACAAGAAATAAAACGGCTGCCAGAAAAACGGTACCTGTAATATTTTCTTCCCCATTGTTGGAACTTCCGATCACACTGCTGACGATGATTGCCGGATTAAAAACCTCTACGATCAGCTTTGATAAGCATGCGCCATCCTTCTGTGTCACAAGCTTCTTTTTCTGTAAAATGTATCCCACCAAAATCAGCAGAAATATAACAACCATCTGCTTTAATACAATCCCTGCGTTCATTTTCTCTCCCCTTTAATCTGCTGACGAATTGTGTCATATCAGATTTTATTTCTATAACTTTTCAGCATTTTGTATACAGTATACAACTGTATTTTTCTATTGTAAACACATTTTATCATAATTATTTTAAAACTTATTTTCTTTTGTTTAAATCAAAAAATTTTGAAGAATTGCTATTTTCTTTTTGATGAAAACGTTATATAGTGTATACTGTATACAGAAAATCCTTTTAACAAAAATCAGAAACAGGAGGTATCGCATATGGATCCGATCGACTACAAAATTCTTGAAATCCTGAAGAAAAATGCCCGTGAAAAAGCTTCCAATATCAGTAAGGAAATACATCTGTCTGTTTCTTCCGTTATTGAGCGTATCCACCATATGGAAAAGGAGGGGATCATTCAGGGATACACCACTCTGATCGATGAGAACAGTCTGGGTAACGATCTTACTGCGCTCATCGAAGTGCGTCTGGAGCATCCACAGTACACTGAAGATTTTGTGTCCTTCGTCAATCAGATCCCCTATGTGGTTTCCTGCTATTATCTTACCGGGAATTTTGATTATCTCATAAAAATCAGCTGCCGCTGCTCAAAGCATCTGGAGCAGCTTCATCAGATCATCAAAAATCATCCCGGTGTCGATAATACCTGCACTCATTTTGTCTTGAAAACCACCAAAAATATTTATCATGTACTTCCAAAGGATTCTGCATAAAGTTTCAGGCGATTGCCTCCTTCAGGGAGGTAATGATTTCTTTTTCTATCTCCATACTAAATCCGTCCGTTCCCATTTTCCTTTGTTTCGTAACACCATCAACACATCCCAGTGCCACGATCTGTGCCATATATTCCTCGATCTCTTCATAAGTAATAAATACCGGCCTTCCGGAAAGCTTCGCCATATAAGCTGCAAGCGCATATGCCCCCCAATTGGATGTGGTAGCAATGATCAGATCATCCACGGTAACGACACATGGATTTAATTCAAGTTTTTCCAAAATCACCTGTCTGACATTTCCCATGCCAATCTCATTTCCTCCGTCCCCTACTCCAATTGTTGGGATTTTCTTTTCGGCAGCCAGTTCAAATAAAGTATCAATACATGCCGTCTGTCCGGTTATACTGTCTCCCCGCATATTGGCATATTCGTTTTCCAGATTATGACCACACCTCTCAATAGAGATCATGTATACCGGCCGGTATTTTTCAAGAATCTCCTCATAAACAGACTGATCTGCATCGATCGCAACATACTCCACAGAAATATTTTTTAATTCAAAGAAACCTTCACAATATTTGTCTGTAATCACAATCCCATGATAGCCTAATCCCTCCAGTGCTTTTGCCACAGCCAGTGTCCCAATGGGTCCGTCCGTTTCCGCATATCCGGCAACATAAAAACCTGTTGTGATCAGTACATTACCCTTTGGTGCCTGAAGCAGCTTCTCTGCTGCCATTTTACAATAATCTTTCTGCAGATATTCTTTTAACAGTGTCATTCCCCGTTTGGAATAACGTAACGTCACTTCCTCCGGTGTCCCTTTATTCATAACATTCTCCAATCACCCGGCTCATTGGTGCTGTTGCAATGCCTGCTTCATCCAATGCCTTTTTTATTTTTTGTACAAACAACAATGCTTTCTCTCCATCCCCATGAACACAGACAGAGTCTGCTTTCACCGGTATTTCTTTCCCTGTTATGGCAGTAACAGTCCCCGTCTGTACCATTTTCAGTACACGTTCGATTGCTTCTTCTTCCTCTTCAATCATTGCTCCCGGCTGTGTTCTCGGCACTAACGAACCATCCTCCATATAGGCCCTGTCGGCAAATACCTCTCCTGCTGTTTTCAGCCCTGATTTTTGGGCTGCCTGAACCATTTTTCCACTGCCGGGTCCCAACAGGATCAACTCCTCATCCACTGCCCGGATTCCCCTGCAGACTGCCATGGCAAGCTCCTCATCCTTATCGGCCATATTATATAATGCACCATGGGGCTTTACATGCTGCATCTTGACGCCATACGCTGCACAGAACGCTTTTAATGCTCCAATCTGGTATATAATGAGATCCGTGACCTCTGCGGGAGCGACCTTCATATTACGTCTTCCAAACCCTGCCAGATCCTGATATCCCGGATGTGCTCCAATCTTAACGCCACATTCTGCCGCCATCCGGACAGTTTTGTCCATGATCACCGGATCCGATGCGTGGAAGCCGCATGCAATATTTGCCGATGTGATCCATGGCAATACCTGCTCATCCATTCCAATCTTATAATTTCCAAAGCTCTCACCCAGATCACAATTTAAATCTACCATTTTCATCCACGATCCCTCCTAATCTGATCCATACTTCAATTCAATATTTCTAACATCTGTGATCAGCATATGTCCCGGCGCATGGGTGATACAGAAATCCGGCTTTGATTCCATAATGACATTTTGCGGTGTCACGCCACATGGCCAGAATACCGGCACTTCTCCCGGCCGGATTGTAACCATATCCCCAAAATCCGGCCGGTCCAGATCACTGATCCCAATCTGCTCCGGTGCTCCAATATGAACCGGAGCCCCGTGAACCCGGGGCATTGCCCCGGTTACCATAACAGCCTTCGACACCTGTTGATACGGTATCGGCCGCATGCTGACCACCATATTTCCCCGAAACACTCCTGCAGACTGACATGGAATATTGGTTTTGTACATTGGAACATTACACTTTTCTTCAATATGACGGACAGGTATGCCGGTCTCCAGCATCTCTGCCTCAAAGGAAAAGCTGCATCCGATCAGAAAGCTCACCAGATCTTCTCTCCAAAAACTCGATATTTCCGAATATTCCCCCTGAAGCTCTCCATTTTTATAAATGCGGTATTTGGGAATCTCCTTTGTAATATCGCAACCGGGTGCCATTGTTTTCAAAAAAGGATCTCCCATATCCCCCACTTCAAGCAACGGGCAGGACCGGGGATTTCTCTGGGTAAACAGCAGAAAATCATACGCATATTTCTTTGGCAAAATAACCAGATTGGCCTGTGCATATCCTGCACACATACCAGCCGTTGGTCCGGTAATTTCCTGCGCTGCAATCCTGTTTCTTATGTCCTTTGGTTTTGCATAAAAATAATCCATCATTAACCCGCATCCTTCCATATCATCATTTTTTTGACGTCTCTTCTAAAAACATTCTTTTGATATCATTTCTTTGTACAGCTTCTGTGCCTTATCTACATCTATTTTTTTAAAGTGGATCCGATCCCCCGGCTTACACTGTGCAACCTTACTAAGATCCATCCGGCATACGGTACCAATCTTGGCGTAACCTCCCGTTGTCTGATGATCCGCCATCAGAATGATCGGTTTTCCGCTTGCCGGAACCTGAATGGAACCAAAGGTGATTCCATCGGATACAATGTCTGTACCATTTTTGCTCTCAATCATGCTGCCATCCAGCCGGTAGCCCATACGGTCACTATCCTCCTGCACCCGATAGTACCCGGAATAAAAAGTATGCAGCCCCTTCTGGGTAAACATTTCTTCCTGGGGACCCGGAATCACCCGTACTTCCACCTCGCCCGAATACTCCGGGATACTTACTTTCCGATTTTTAATTTTGGAAAACGACACACTATTCTGTCCAATTTCCAGCACATCTCCCCGTTTCAATTTTCTCCCATGAAAGCCGCCCATTTTACATCGTATATTTGTGGCATAGCTTCCCATAATCAATGGAACCAAAAATCCACCGGATACAGCAAGATACGTCCGACATCCCCTGGACGCCATCCCCAGATTCAGAACGTCTCCCTGCTTCGCTGTAACGGCCCGGTTTGTTTCCACCGGCTGTTCCCCTATCTCAGCCCCCATATCAGCTCCTGTGAGTGCAAAGACGGTATCCTGCGTGAACCTGTAGCTGCCACCATATACCGTAAATTCCAAAACTGCTGCAGTCTCTGGGTTTCCCACCAGATAATTCGCTTTTCTGTACGCCTGCTGATCCATAACACCGGAACAGGTCATACCTGACTGCTGATACCCGTACCGTCCTAAATCCTGTACAGTGGTCAGCATCCCCGGAATAATAACCTCAACTGCCATAATCGCTCCTTTTACTCCTGTATTACATCAAGTGAATATGTTCCCTTTAAAATCTCCTGTCGTATATCGTAATAATCCATAATAGAAATTGGCACAAAACGTATATATTCTCCGGCCTTAAAAAGAACAGGATCCTCCCGGTGCGGATCATAAAGATCTACCGGAGTTCCTCCGATCAGACGCCAGCCTCCGGGGGAATCCATGGGATAAATTCCTGTCTGATCACCACCAATTCCAACCGCTCCCTTGCCAATTTTGACCCGTGGTGTATCAAGACGCGGAACCTCCAGACGTTTATCCAACCCGCCTAAATACACAAACCCAGGCAAAAATCCCAGCATATATATTTTGTAATCTGTCCCGCTATGAAGCTCTATGATTTCCTGTCTGGAAAGACCTGTTAATTGTTCCATTCCCGATAAATCCACGCCAAACCTTGCACCATAACAGCACGGAATCCGAATAATTCTTTTATGTACCGCCGTGTCTGTTTTCAATTCTCTGCCAAGGACAGAGATTATCATGGAAAGTCTGGAATAAGATATCCGGAGCATATCGTAATAAATCATCAGAGAGCGAAAAGTAGGAACCATCTCCGTAATTCCGGGAATATTCTCCCGGCGTATTTTCTTCGCCAGAGCATGTACTTTCTCGTTGACTTCTTCATCTACCGACGTTCCAAATTCCGCCACCAGTGCGCTGTCACCTGCCGGCATTACCTTTATATCCATAATAATCCTACATCCCTCTTTTCTTATTCCGTTGCATCCATATATTCCTTTAAAAGTGCCTGTCGAAGTTTGTTTACAAGCTCCGTTGCCTTACCGCCAACCGGTTTTCCATCCAGCTCATCCGCACATAAACAAAGCTTGCTGGAGCTTGTCACAAGAATCTCATCTGCTGCAAACATCTCTTCCAAGGTGTAAGGAGTCTCACTGACCGGAATTTCCAGTTTTTTACACATTCTTATCAAATGTGCTCTTCCTATCCCCGGAAGGATCAGATTATCTGTTGGTGCTGTGATCAGCTTTCCATCCTTAATGATATGGCAGTTACTGTGTGCACACTCTGTCACGCGTTTTCCTGGCCTGTATAATACAGTCTCATCTGCCCCTGCCTTCTTTGCCTTTTCTGCTGCCATGACGGATGGAATCAGATTTAAAGTCTTGATATTGCAATGGAAAAACCGGGTATCCGGTGTTGTGATCAGTTTGATCGGTTTGTCTCCGGCATCTACCGTATCAGGCTTTAACATGATCCAAAGATTTGCTTTTCCCTCCGGGAAGACGTGATTTCGGATACCGGTTCCCCTGGTCACCTGATAATAAACAAACAGATCACCGGTGTCCATTTTCTGAACCATTTCCTGAAGCAGCTCCTTCAGCTCCTGTTTTGTAACCGGCATTTCAATGTCCAATAATCCGGCACTGTTAAAAAAGCGGTCAATGTGTTCATCGATTGCAAAAATCTTGTAGTTTCTGCATGGACCGGCATCATATACTCCATCACCAAACCAGCAGACACGGTCATTCATGGGAATACTCATTTCCTCAAGCTCTCCAAATTTTCCATTATAATATCCTAAAGTTTTCATCGTTTTTCCTCCATTTCATTTCTAAAATAAAAAAGACAGCAATAGAGCTTTTGAAAGCTCCATTGCTGTCCGTCTGTTGATATTACAACAAGTATTTTTATGATTCACCCAAAGTGTATGCCGGTTTTTCGGGCTTGTCAAGACGAATGAAAATTTGCCAAATTTTTTCGGATATTTTGTTTTTCATCAAAAAATTTTCTGTCTGTTATGAACCTTTTTTTATTATTTAAGCCTGACATAGATCCATATTTTTAACCTTCTAATGCATCCCTCAATACCTTTACATTTTTTTCCATCAGACTCACGTAGGTTTCTCCTGCGTCAAACTGCTGCCTTGTAACATTGTGGCAGGTATAAAAGGTCTCCACCTTTACCTCGTGCTCCTTCGTGGATGTTGCTTCCGCTACTGCCTTCGCCACCTTATCACTTGTCAGTTCAATCTTTAATACCACCGGAAGCTTCCGTTCTTTCACCTGACGTGTGAGATATGTGATCGTCTCCGCACTTGGCTCCGTATCACTGCTGCAGCCCGCAAATGCTGCCGTATAATCAAGACCATATTCCTCCACAAAATACCGCAGTGGAAAACGATCCGCAAATGCAAGATATTTGTGCTTCGCCCGGCTTGTCACCTGCCGGATATCCTTATCCAGCGTCTGCAGCTTTTTAATATATTTGTCCGCATTTTTCTGATATTGTTCCTGATGCTCCGGGTCCACCTCTGCCAGATCCTTCGCAACCTGTGCCACGATCTTCTGTGCATTTACCGGGGAAGTCCAGATATGTTCATCTATCTCACCTGACGCATCAGAAGCTTCGTCTGTTTCATGATCGTGCTCTTCCTTTTCAGATGCGATATGATCCGAATCTTCTGTGCCATGTTCTTCGTGATCATGTTCCTCACCCTTTTCCTCCTGCATCCCTTCGACATGCTCTTCCACAAGAGTATCCACATGCCGCATCATCTCATCTGCCACAATGCCTTTATTATCCGCAGACTCTAATACCTGTCCAACCCATTGCTCATTTTCACCGCCATTATACAAAATCAGATCGGCCTGTCCCATCTGAATCATATCCGATGCCGTCGGTTCAAAGGAATGGGTGTCCATCCCGGCCGGCAGGATCAGAGACACATCGGCATATTTGCCTGCCACCTGTCTGGCAAAATCATAATATGGAAATAATGTTGCTACCACTTTAACCTTGCTGTCCTTTTTATTTTGCCCGGATGTCTGGTCTGTGCCTGCGGAAATGCTGCATCCGCTGACAACCAGCATGACGGCACTAAAACATGCCACTATCTTCCATAAAAACATTCCTGTTGTTTTTTTATCTGTTCTTTTAATTCTCATTTTTGTTTTTTCTCTCCATACATTCATTACACATACCATAAAACATCGTTCTGTGAGGATTTACCTGAAAGCTGTGTTCCTCCAGCACATGATCATATAACTCCTCCATATGGCTGCAGGCCATGGGGATCATATTGCCACAATTTTCGCATTTCAGTAAAAACGATCCCTCATCCTCTCCGGTATACTGATAGTGTGCCCCGCTGTTGCCATCCAATACAATCTTATGGACAAGGCCTTCCTGCTCAAATTTGTCCAAATGACGGTAGATCGTCGTGAGACCAACCGACTGTCCCTGCTCCTTCAGATGAGCAGCAATCTGGCTCACGGTCACATAACGTTCTCCCCCTGTCATCAGATATTCCAGAATGATCTTTTGCTGTTTTGTATGATAATGTTTTCCTTTATTCACTTAATTCACTCCATTCCCTCATAAAAGAATTTTCCGGCTCCCACCCCAAAGCCTCCAGGGGGGAGTTATTTGTCATATTTGAAAACCGTTTTCATATTACACACATTTAAGGAAAATGTCAATCCATTTGACCTTTCTGTTCTTTATGACTACAATAGAAAAAAACAGAAAGGATACGATGATATGGAACCATATACAGACAATGATATGACAGAAGACGTCTCCGAAAATGATGACAGCGATATCCATCGTTATCTGCACTCTGCCACCGCTATTCTGATCCTGATCAATGTAATTATCTTCTTGAAGACAGATATTTCCGGTATGATCGGCGGGGAGGACGTCTGGATCGACAAGGGATGCCTCTCCTGGTATCATTTTTTTTACCGGCATGAATATTACCGTGTACTGACCTGCATGTTTCTCCATGGAGGAATTGATCATATTTTTAACAATATGCTCTGCCTTTTTTTTATGGGAAGCTTTCTTGAACAGCACATTGGCACTCCCCGCTTTCTGATCCTTTATTTTTCTTCAGGAATTATTGCAGGCTTTACGTCTATGGTTTATAATATGCTATTAGGAATAAACACATTATCCATTGGAGCATCCGGTGCGATTTTTGGTATTACCGGAGGTCTTCTTGCACTGGTACTTTTTCACCGTAAGGAAATTGAAATTGATTACCGCCAGATGATATTTGCTGCTTTCCTGAGCCTGTACAGTGGTCTGACGGATCAGGGTGTGGATAATGCAGCCCATCTCGGAGGCTTCTTAGGAGGACTTCTCCTGGGTCTTCTGGTTGGCATCCGTAAGCAGAGACAGCAAACAAAGGATTCCTTCGGATCCGGCTCTCTCTGGAAATAATTAGGAAATGAGGAAATATATGCAGCGAATCAATATTTATTATGGTGGCCGCGGACTCATTGAGGATCCCACCATCTATGTAATGAATAAACTCACAGAGGTTCTTAACGAGCTGAACATTGATGTAAAAAAATATAATTTATATGAGGATAAACGCGGTATTTCCGTACTCCCCAAAACACTGAAGGAGGCAGACGGCGTCATTCTTGCCGCTTCTGTAGAATGGCTTGGCATTGGCGGTCTGCTCCAGCAGTTTCTGGACGCCTGCTGGCTGTACGGTGACCGGGACCGCATCCAAAATCTCTATATGTTCCCACTGGTCACGGCGACAGCTGCCGGAGAGAAAACGGCATACCAGACGCTGGTTCAGGCATGGGAAATACTTGGAGGCATTCCCTGTGAAGGAATCTGTGCTTATGTGGAGGATTATACGGAGTTTGAAACCAATCCGGACTATGCTCTTCTGATCGAGAAAAAAGCTGAGAGCTTTTACCGTTCCTTCTCCAAAAAGATAACGATGTTTCCATCCAGTACCAATTCCATCTGCGAAAATGTACTTCAGCCCAAAACCATGCACCTGACCCCTCAGGAAAGTGAGCAGTTATCTATGTATGTTTCCGACACCAATTACGTTCAGAAACAAAAAGAGGATATCGAGGAACTCACCAGTATGTTTAAGGGGCTTCTGGGAGATGATGCAGAAGAAACGGAGACCACACCGTCAGATATCTCGGAAGATCCATTTGCTTCATTTTTGAAGGAGCATTTTCAAGCTGTGACACCGTTGCACGTATGTTATAATCTCCAGTTTGAGGACGGAAGAATTCTTTCCCTTGAGATTGATAACGAACATCTGGAATGCCGTAATAAAGAAAACCCTTCTGCTAATGTCCAGATTAAAATAAATCACCAAACAGTAAAACAGCTTATGAACGGTGAGATTACCATGCATAATGCATTTCTCTCTGGTGCCGTATCTGCAAAGGGTGATTTCAAACAGATCCGTACATTTGACACGGTTTTTCCTTTTCAGCGGGCTTAATCAAAAAGAAAAGAGGTAAAATATTATGAGTAAAAAAATGGTAGACGATTGTATTTTCTGTAAGATCAACAAGGGAGAGATTCCTTCCACCACAATCTATGAGGATGACGATTTTAAGGTTATGCTTGATATCAATCCGGCTTCCAGGGGACATGCTGTGATCCTTCCCAAAAATCACGCAGCAGATCTCTTTGAGCTAGAGGACGAAGATGCAGAAAAGCTTTTCAAGGTAGCCCGCAAATGCGCCAAAGCGATGAAGGAGGTACTCCACTGTGACGGCATCAATGTACTCCAGAATAACGGAGAAGCCGCCGGTCAGACGGTCTTTCATCTCCATGTGCATCTGATTCCACGTTACAAGGGCGACACCGTCAATATCTCCTGGGAACCCGGTACACCGGAGGAAAATGCGGCAGAGCTTGCGGCTCAGATCAAAGCAGCAGTCAGATAATAATTATAAACGAAATCATCTGGTATTACTTATTTCCCAAAATATTAAAATAAGCCACCTGATCAACATCCGGGCACCTGTTGATCAAGTGGCTTGTACTATTTTTCGTACAGATATTAACGATTATAAATCCGGCACAGCTTTTTCAGATAACGGCAATGCTCCCTGGTAAATGCTCCCGGAAGCATACGCCAGCGCCAGTTTGTTCCCACCGTCGAAGGCAGGTTCATCCGGGCACGATTATCCAGTCCGAGGATATCCTGCATCTGGAAAATTGCAGTATTGGCAATGCTCCCATATCCCAGCCGGATCATCTCCATAGGAATCTGCTTTTTTTTCTTTACCTGTAGATAATCCATCACATATTTCAATTCTTTTTTCTTTTTAACTCCATAAAATCCCATGATCGTTTCATTGTCATGAGTTCCACCATATACAAGACAGTTGGGATCTTTATAATTATGTGGCAGATATTCATTATCTGCCGCGCCATCAAATGCAAACTCCAGAATCTTCATCCCCGGCCAGCCTGTCTTTTGTATCAGCTTCCGTACATTCGGTCCAACCACACCCAGATCCTCGGCAATAATATCGGTTCCTTTTGTTGCCTCTTTGATCACATCCGTAAGCTTTTTGCCCGGTCCTTTTCTCCATTTGCCATCTACCGCTGTCGGGCAGGATGCCGGAATGGACCAGAAATTTACAATCCCGATAAAATGGTCAATACGGATCACATCATACAGCTTTGCATTTGCTTCCATGCGCTTATACCACCAGCGGAAATGATCTTTTTCCATTGCTTTCCAGTCGTAAAGCGGATTACCCCAGCGCTGTCCGTCTGCCGAAAAACAATCTGGCGGTACTCCCGCAATATTGATGGGTTTCTTTCTCTCATCCAGTTCAAAAAGATCCGAATGTGCCCATACATCGGCACTGTCCATAGAAACGTACAGCGGAATATCTCCGATCAAACGAATCTTTTTCTTGTGGGCATACTTTTTAAGTCGGTTCCACTGCTGATAAAACTTATACTGACAAAACTCCCAGAAAGCGATTTCGTCTGCCAGCTTTTTCTGCCATTTTTTCACTGCATCCTTCTGACGGAATCGAATATCCTCCTCCCAAAGCTGCCATTCCTTATTGTCATTTTCAAACTTTAATGCCATATACAGACAATAGTCTGCGAGCCAGTAAGTATTTTGACGGCAGAAGGTACGATATGAAGATTCTTCCTGATGCTTGCTTCGATTATATGCTTTTTTCAGCACCTTAAAACGGTTTTGAAAGAGAATGGCATAATCTATGTCCTCCGGATCCTCTCCCCACTCCTCACTTTCTACCTCCTGAATCGTCAGAAGTCCCTCCTGAATCAGGGTATCCAGATCAATAAAATACGGATTGCCTGCAAAAGCAGAGAAGGATTGGTACGGACTATCCCCAAAACTTGTAGGTCCTGCCGGAAGTACCTGCCAGTATTTCTGTCCTGCTTTTACCAGTCTGTCCACAAAATGGTATGCTTCCTCACCCAATGTACCAATACCATACGCAGAAGGCAGACTGCTGATGGGCAGCAATACTCCGGCTCCTCTGTCATCTAAAAAATTTTTCTTTTCCATATTTCATTTATGCCTTTCTCATATATTTATGATGTTTCACTATACCTGAAATCCTCTCCCAAGTGTTCCGGGATCAATCGCGACCTCATTGAGACTGCCTTTACCGTAGGTCAGTCCGGCATACACCTGCTGGCTGTTTTCCATGACCGGTCCCGACGTATCCTGTTTGGCAATCTCCTCAAAGCTTTCTTTCAATCCTTGAAGCACCCGCTCACAGGAAGCCAGCCCAACATTTTTCTTTCGTGTGATTGATTTTACCAGTTGTTCATTCACATATCGATATAACGAAGCCAGACGATAAGATACAGGGAACTGAAAGTCAAGACTGCCCCTTAATTCACAAAGGAAGCCTTGTACCCGTTTTAATTCCACATCTGCAGTATCAAAATCCTCTTTTTCAAATGCCTGACCTGCCTCTGCAAGGCTTTCCAGCATCAGTTCATATATGATCACCACCAGCTCGCTGCGGTTTGCCTGACTGATCCGTGTCGTATATATTTTTTTATTTTCTTTGTCCATACTAATCCAGCATTCCTTTCCCAGCCCATTCCCATTGAGCCGCAGATACAATATTGGCATAGCGGATTCCATTCGCTTTCGCCATTATCATTACTGCAATAATGACATGATCTGCTGTGGTCTGTTATTTGCCTGTGCAAGCATAGATGTTGCCGCCTGGGAAAGCACCTCATACTGTGTATATTTTGTCATCTCATCTGCCATATCCGTATCGCTGATCCGTGACATTGCCTCTGTAATATTCTGGCTGCTGAGGTCCAGACTGGAAGTCGTTGTCTCCAGACGATTCTGATAAGAACCAAGTGTCGATCTGGCTCCGGATACCTTTTTGATTGCCCGGTCCATACTGTTCAGTGCATTCTCTGAGCTGTATTGAGTACACAGATTGATCTTGTCATTTCCATCGGAAGAACGCAGTCCCAGATTCAGGCAGGATACCTCCGGAAAATTCATATTCAGTGTCTGTGACTCATTGGCTCCGATCTGTACTGTCATATACCCTGCGTCAAAAATTCTTAAATCTGCATCTCCTACCGCATTTGTCTCGATCTGCATCTCAAAGCCTTCATTATCACGGATTGTTACCAGATTTCCATCACTGGAATAGGTTGCAGTACTGCTAAAACCATCCTGAAATGTGATTTTGGCCTCTTTTCCATTCGCAACCTTCTCTCCCGTACCATCAGAATATGTAATCTTTTCCAGACTTCCTGTGGCTCTTGTTTTAAATGTAACAGACCCGCCGTTTCTCTCCATGTCAATATTCATGGCGTCACAGGCAGCCTGAAGCTTCTCTGCAACGGCATCATCATTCATGGTTGCCGGAAATTCAATTAATGTCTTATTTAATTCGATACTGCCCGGCACAGACGGCAGCGGAACAGTGAGCTCTGCCGGTTCTGCCACCTGATCCACCGTCAGCTTATAATCTCCCTTCTCAACACTCATAGAGGTATAGACCGGTTTAATATCAATGTTACTGCTTCCAAAGGTACGGGCTGCAGAACCATCCAACAATGCTGTTCCGTTGAACTCCGTGGTCGTCGCAATACGATCTACTTCGTCCAGAAGCTCATCCACTTCTTTCTGAACAGCCTCGCGATCCTCCAGTGCATAGGTATCATTTGCCGTCTGCACTGCCAGCTCTCTGACTCTCTGAAGAATAGTTTCAATCTCCCCCATCGCTCCCTCAGCGGTTTCAATAATCGACTGTCCATCCTGTGAGTTGCGGGATGCCTGATCCAGTGCACGGATCTGTGCCCTCATTTTATTGGTAATGGCCATTCCTGCCGAATCATCCGCCGCCTTATTGATCTTGTAACCGGAACTCAGTCTCTCCAGACTGGAGGAAAGACGGGAATCCGTTCTCTTTAAATTTACATTTGCCATCTGTGCTGAAATATTGTGATTAATTCTCATATTTTACCTCTTTTCTATAAGTCAGTGTCATCCTGCTTCATCGTATCCATTACATAACGTACTACGGTTTTGGCTATCCGGTACAGAGAAGAGGACGGTACCTTTTCTCCTGCCTTTGCCGTCATTGCTTCCACACGGGATCTGTGGTTCATGCTGTAGGATATATTTTTTACATTGTAACCATCCTGCTGTAATGCCTGGGTAAGCTTCTCCCCATCTCCGGAAAGTGTGTCATATCCCTCCCGGTCATCACACAAGACAAGTCCCTTGATCTCTCCCTGCTGAACACGAAACTCCGCCGATATATTGTCCATATAGATCTGCACTCTGCCGGTATCCTCTTCTCCCTGAATCAGGGTAACATTCATAGTGGTAACCTGATCCCCCGTCACAACCGGCACATCATAGCTGTATCTGCCGGCTCTGCTGCTCTGAAAGATCATACCGGTACGAAGCTGTTTCAATCCCCGAAGCTCATCACTGGTGATCATTTCTTTTTCATAAGAATGTTCCAGTATCTTTTCCATGCTTTGGCCAAGCCGGTCATAACTCTGAAGCAGCATATCCTCCTGATCCAGCGAATCAGGGATTTCCTCCATACTCTGACGAAGCTCATCCTGTTCGTCCCCGGACACATCCCGTCGCCGCTCGTGGATCTCATGATATACGTCATAATTCTGACAGATCAATTGATGTGCTGCCTGAATATTGTTAATCGTATCCGGAAGCCCCATCTGCTCCAGATACCGGATGCTTTCCTGACTCTGTTCCACAGTCTCCCGAAGCTGTGAGGCAAGCTGTTCATACAAACGCTGCTGCGTCTCCCGGCTTCCCTCTGCCTGTTTCAGCTGCTCCTGCAGACGCTCCAACGAATGATCCAACAGCTGTTCCATATCCCCATCGCTTATCTCTCGCAGCGCTGCCGGTTCCATTTCGTTCATTATCTGCCTGCTTAAGCGTTCATAATATTGCCGTGTACTATCTGAAGAAGAGTCTCCGGAAAATTCTTTGCCGGAAAACGCATTATCAATCTGTTGTGTAATATTTTTGGAAGTATACCGTAAATCGGACAAACCACCAAAATCATCATCGATGCGGGTGTCCACGCCTTTTCGTTTTTGCGTCCGTACTGCTTTTAATAAACTGCGAAGATTCATCTCCCAGCCGGCCTCCATTACACTTCCAATGGCTGCCCCATCCGAATCCTCCACCTGATGCATGAGACGGAAAAGACCGATATACCCGTCTCTTTCCTGCTTTGTCAGCCCCTGTTCCTGTTCCAGTCGCCAAAGATAACGGCTGTATTTTTCCTCCGATGAGATATCCTGCTCATCCGCAAGTTTCGCCAGTCTTTGATCCAATTCATCCAGCGGCAGATCCAATGGATTCTCTCCCTGCTGTACCAGCTTCATCACCAGAGTCGGCTTCATATGGTCTAACACGGAATTTACCTGCGCATCCAGTTCCTTCACTTTCGTTATGTTCTGTTCGGTAATTTCCAGACTGTTATATCCCAAAATACGGACAGCTCTCTGATTCGCCTGTGTATCTTCCATACCAAGACTATCTAAAAGCTCCGGTACATTCTGAAACGCCTTCTGGAGCGAATCTCCCAGATCAGTTCGAACCTGTGTCCCCACCGCCTCATAATCTGTCTGATACTGTCTTGTCTGTGCTGCGGTGCTGACCGCCGCGCGGTGAAGGACGTTCATCGTCAGAAGCTCATGCTGTCTGGCACCAATGCCAAGTATCGATGCAGGTGCTTTCCGGATATCCTCCGCCCGGGCAATGCTGTCCTGCACCCGATCCCACTGTGACTCATCCAGTTTCATATCCGGCAGAATCTCCTGATAGTCCTTCTGCTCCTGCTGTCTCAGTTCTTCTACCAGTGCCTTTAGCGGAGTGACCTGTATATCAATTCCCTTCTGCGCCATTCTTACGGCAGCCGGAAGTGTCATTCGCAGCCGCAGTTCCTCCAGCTGACGCTGTGTCACGGTAATCATTTCCGAAAAAATTGGCCGATTATCTGTTTGAGAGCCTCCATTCTGCTGCGCTTCAGAAGCTTCTGTAACATTGTCCGGGTCTTTTCTTTCACTCTGTCCACTATTCCGGACATCTACTGACTGTTTCAACTGTTGCATTGTCACTTCACTCTGTCCGACATTTCGCACAGTATTTTCCACATCCTCCGGAGTGATCTCCTCCAGAGTCTGCAAGGCATCTATCGCAATAACGATCTGTCGGTCATCCAGTGATGCCTGCTCCGGTGACGCCCCTGTCTGCATCGCATATATGATCTGATCTAACACTTTCTCCGGTGTCATATTTTCTGAAATGTCCCTCATCACCTGCATGACATTGATATTTTCCGGTGTCACTGCAATTTCATTGGCAAACAGCCATTTGGCATCTGCCAGCACCGCTTCATCCACGGAAATACCATTTTCCTGTAAAAGTCCGGTAATCTGTCCCTGAAGCTGCTGCCATACCTCTTCATCTACTACTGAAATATCCAGTGCTCCCGACGCAGAATACTGTCCATGATACAAATTTTCAATGGTAGGCGCCATCTGATTCTCCAAAATATAAGCCTCGGCATCCTGTGACAGCTCCGGCAGAATCGTGGTCATCTGAACCGCAGATGCTACCCTCGCTACATTAGCCTTTGTTACCGGCAGATCCGCTTCCCTTAAAGCGTTTTCAATCTGTGCCGGATCCATAAGCTGTGTTACTCCCTGTTCCTGCAGATTTTTGATGGTTTCCCGGTATTCCTTACTGTTCTCGATATTTTTTTGTACATTCTCCTTCTGCCACTGACGATTCTCCTTATGGCGTTCAATGGTCCGGTCAAGTGCCGACGCTTTATATTCCTCCAGAGCTCCCTGCTCTGATTCTATATTCTGATAATCTTCTCCTGTCAGCACGGCAATATTTTGTCCTGCCTGCTGCTTTGCCCCGGAAACTTTTCCGCTGTCATTCAGATGATCAGAAAAAGAATAGGAGGATGCGCTGACCGTTGTTGCGATCATCGCCCTGCTCTCTGAAGAGTCCGCTCTTCCAACCTCTTTCAGTACAATCCTTTCCTTTGACACTTCCATGATCTTAAAATTTCTCGTTTCGCCTTCCGTGGCATTTTGTACTGACGACGCAGGGACTGAAACCTCTGCGCCCTTAAAGCTGATGGAAACCTTGTCCGATACCCCGGAGATCACTCCCTGCACCACCTGACCCCGTCTGCCAATCTGCAAAAAGGAATCTGAACCAAATGCCGTCTTCCTTCTGCTGACATTGGCGGTCTGTGCTATGATATCATTTACATTCATGTTTCGCTCACCTTTCCAGTCTGTTTGTTTCGTTTGCTTCATCAACGAATACTCTGTTATGTACATCGGCAAAATTGCAGAAAATATTAAGAGGGAGCAGACCATTCTGTTGATCTGCTCCCTCTCGTTATATACTTTTATTATTGCTTATTTCTTCTCGTCCTCCGGAAGCTCCTTGCGAATCTCCTTGGTACGGATCTCCTGACAGATATCATTGATGAAATCTGCCAGAGGCTTCTGACCCTCATCTCCGGCAAAACGGCTGCGGACAGAAACAAGACCTGCCTCTTCCTCCTTGCCGCCGACAACCAGCATATACGGAAGCTTATCCATACGTGCCTCACGGATCTTATAACCAATCTTCTCAGAACGTCCGTCTACTGTAGCATCGATGCCGTTCTTCTTCAGCTCTGCCAGTACACTCTGGGCATAGTCCATATACTTGTCAGAAATCGGAAGCACACGAACCTGCTCCGGACAAAGCCATGTCGGGAATTTGCCTGCATACTTCTCGATCAGCCATGCAAGAGTACGCTCATAGCATCCGAGAGATGTTCTGTGGATAATATAAGGACGCTTCTTGTCACCGTTCTGATCAATATAATACATATCAAAACGCTCGGCCAGGAACATATCCAGCTGGATCGTGATCATGGTGTCCTCTTTTCCGTACACATTCTTTGCCTGAATATCAAGCTTTGGACCGTAGAACGCAGCCTCTCCTGCCTCCTCTGTATATTTCATACCGATATCATCCAGGATCTCACGCATCGCACCTTCTACACGATCCCATTCCTCAGCATCACCAAGATACTTGTCCGGATGCTCCGGATCCCACTTGGACATACGATAGGTAACATCTTCCTCCAGTCCCAGTGTCTCCAGACAATATTTTGCCAGGCGGACACAA
This sequence comes from Jutongia huaianensis, assembly GCF_014384985.1. Taxonomy (GTDB): domain Bacteria; phylum Bacillota; class Clostridia; order Lachnospirales; family Lachnospiraceae; genus Jutongia; species Jutongia huaianensis. Next base: position 60,236 of record NZ_JACRSX010000011.1, on the reverse strand, counting down.
TTCTTAAACTCGTCGGCAATCTGCTCCGGTGTACAGATCAGATGTCCCTCAGAGATCGTAAACTGACGGACACGGGTCAGACCGTGCATCTCACCGGAATCCTCGTTACGGAAGAGAGTCGATGTCTCACCCATACGATAAGGAAGGTCACGGTATGACTTCTGGCGTGCCTTATATACATAATACTGGAACGGACAGGTCATTGGACGAAGCGCAAAAATATCGCGGCCAGAAATGCTGTTTCCATTCTCGTCCTCATCATCCTCTCCCAGGAGGAACATTCCCTCTTTATAATGACCCCAGTGATCCGAAATCTTATAAAGATCTGATTTTGCCATCAGAGGGGTACGGGTACGAACATAGCCCCACTCATTATCCTCCAGATCCTCGATCCAGCGCTGCAGCTTCTGGATCATCTTCGTTCCCTTTGGCATGAACAGCGGAAGTCCCTGACCAATCACGTCAACGGTAGTAAACAGATCCATATCACGGCCAAGCTTATTGTGGTCACGGTTCTTAATATCTGCCAGATACTCCAGATATTCCTCCAGATCGGCTTTCTTCGTATAAGCAGTACCATAAATTCTGGTGAGCATCTTATTGTGCTCGTCTCCTCTCCAGTATGCTCCGGAAGAAGCAGTCAGCTTAAATGCCTTGATCGGCTTTGTACTCATCAGATGTGGTCCCGCACAAAACTCAATGAAATCACCCTGCTGATAGAAACTCAGTTCATCGGTATCCGGATGCTCCTTGATCATTTCTACTTTATACGGCTCATCTCTCTCTGTCATAAGCTTGATCGCCTCATCCTTTGACAGAGTATAACGCTCCAGACGGTCTCCCTTTTTGATGATCTTCTTCATTTCCTTCTCAATGGCATCCAGAGCATCACGGTCAAGGCTTGGCATATCAAAATCATAATAATATCCATTGTCAATAGCCGGTCCGATGGTCAGCTTTGCGTCCGGATAAAGATTCTTCACAGCCTGAGCCAGAACATGGGCACAGGTATGACGATATGCTTTCTTTCCTGCATCGGAATCAAAGGTCAGAATATTTAAGGTACAATCCTTGTCTACAATAGTACGAAGATCCTTTGTCTCTCCATCAATCTCTCCCACACATGCTACGCGTGCCAGTCCCTCACTGATATCAAGAGCGATATCGTAGATGGACATTGGCTGGTCATACTCCTTAAAGGAGCCATCTTTTAATGTTACTTTCATGATTTCCCTCTTTTCTGCGCTGCCGCATTTTACGAATCCCGACGCAGCGCCCGCCACAGATCCGTCTTTGAATCCTTGTCAGAAGAAGACCATAAGTTTCCTGGTAAAATCCAAACAAAAAAGCCCCCTCTGACATACCATGTCAGAAGGGGCGTAAATTCATACGCGGTTCCACCCTCGTTCGTGGGATCAAATTGCCAAAAAGCTTTATCATAATCCCTCCGGTCATATACGCCGGATCGATTCAAATAATCCTGCTATGGATCATATCTGATCTCACCTTCATTGTGACGGTAACGGTGTCGGCCGGGCTGGATTAAAGCCACTCAGAGCTGGTCTTCCATCGCTTTGTGAATGAGGCAGTCACAGCAACCGGTATATCCGGTCTGCCTCTCTCTGGAATCACGCACGCCATGTACTCGTCTCTTCAACGTATTATCTTTTATTAGAATATCACAATTTTTAAAAAATGCAACCATTTTATTTCACTTTCAAATATGCTACACTAAAAAAGGGCAAAGCCTGTGTTTTCCCCTCCAAGAATTGCTTCGCAGTTCTCGTTGATTTGATCATCCAATTGAAAGGAGACTTGCTGATGGACGAAAAAATATCACAGCTTACAAATATTTTACAGGAAAGCGATAACATCGTTTTCTTTGGCGGTGCCGGTGTTTCCACAGCATCCAATATTCCGGATTTCCGCAGCTCCAACGGACTATACAGCAAAAAGCTGGGACAGAATTTTACCCCGGAGCAGTTAGTATCCCACACTTTTTTTGTCCGCTATCCGGAAGAATTCTTCGCCTTTTATAAAAAGAATCTCGTTTACCCGGATGCCAAGCCAAACGCCTGTCACATAGCTCTTGCCAAGCTGGAAGATATGGGCAAGCTGAAGGCCATCGTCACCCAGAACATTGACGGTCTTCATCAGGCGGCAGGAAGCAAAGTGGTTTACGAGCTTCACGGCTCTGTCCTTCGTAATTACTGTACCCGTTGTCATGAATTTTATGATGCTGATTTCATTTTACAGTCAGAGGGCGTTCCTCTCTGTCCGAAATGCCATGCCCTGATCAAACCGGATGTAGTCCTTTACGAGGAAGGACTTGACGATACTGTGATCACCAGATCCATCGAGGCCATTCAGGCAGCTGACACCCTGATCATTGGAGGTACCTCTCTGGTGGTATATCCCGCTGCCGGTCTGATCAATTATTTCCATGGGAAACATCTGGTACTGATCAATAAAAGCTCTACCCCTGCCGACGGAAAGGCAGATCTGGTTATCAATGACTCTATTGACAAAGTGATGGAAAAAGCGGTATCATCACTACAATCACAATAAGATAAGGGAGATGTTATAATGAACTATGTATATAAGACAAGCGGAACCTGTTCCTCTGAAATCCACTTCGATATTAACGGTGATGTGGTAAGTAATGTATCCTTTACCGGCGGATGCAATGGCAATCTGCAGGCAGTATCCCGTCTGGTAGACGGTCAGACCGTAGACTGGATCGAGTCAAAGGTGAAGGGCATCAAATGCGGTTTCAAGCCAACCTCCTGTGGAGATCAGCTTGCCAAGGCTGTCCGTGAGGCATACGAAGCAGCGCAGAAGCAGATGGCTTAAGACTTTTGCTTAGATTGGCAATATTTGTTAATTAAATCAGCAGCAGCTTTTACTAACAAAACAGGCAGGATCACTTTAAGAGAATCTCTTAAAATGATCCTGCCTGTTTTATGTTAATGTGGTTTTATCTCTCCATTTCCTACAGATTACCGCACCGTTTCCACCTTGATCATATTGGTAGTTCCGGAAACTCCCACCGGTACACCGGAGGTAATAACCGCAGTATCTCCGCTTTTGATAACACCATGTGCCTTTGCCACCTCAATCGCATGATCAAACAGCTCAAAGACATCATTTTTTTCCTCAACCGGGAATGGCGAAACACCCCATGACATATTCAGCTGGCGGCATACCTTTTCGGAGGTGCTGCCCGCAATAATATCACAAGCCGGACGATACCTGGAAATCATTCTTGCCGAACGCCCGGACTTCGTTACGGTCACAATGGCACTGGCATTTAAATCATATGCCGTCGTACATGTTGCGTGACAGATCGCATCCGTCACATCCGGATTTGCCTGTCTGGCTCTGCTGTAAAAGCGTTTCTGATAATCTACATCCTGCTCCGTACGGCTGGCAATACGCACCATGGTCTTTAATGCCTCTACCGGGAACTTGCCTGCTGCCGTCTCTCCGGAAAGCATAATGGCACTGGTGCCATCATAAACGGCATTGGCCACATCTGCCGTCTCCGCTCTGGTAGCACGGGGATTTTTCATCATGGAATCCAGCATCTGAGTCGCAATGATAACCTGCTTTCCGGCCTCATATACCTTATTGATGATCATCTTCTGCACGATCGGCACTTCCTCCTCCGGAAGCTCCACTCCCATATCTCCGCGGGCGATCATAATGGCATCGGATTCCCGGATGATCTCATCAATATTGGCAACTCCCTCTGCATTCTCAATCTTTGCAATAATATTTACCGCAGAGCCACCATTGGCATCCAGCAGATTACGGATCAGCTTAACATCAAATGCCGTGCGCACAAAGGATGCGGCAATAAAATCAACATCATTCTTAATACCGAATAAAATATCGGACCGATCCTTCTCACTGAGATATGGCAGGTTTACATGACCTCCCGGCAGATTCACGCCCTTATGATCGGATACCACACCTTCATTTTTGACTACGCACTGAATCGTGTTTTTGACGATTGCTACAACCTCTAACTCCACCAGGCCATCATCGATCAGTACCGGGGCTCCCACTGTCACATCCTCACAGAGATGATCATAGGTTACTCCTACATGTGCATTATCTCCCTCAACCTTTTCTCCGCAGACCAGAGTAAACTTCTGTCCCCTCTTTAATAATGTCTTTCCTTCCTTAAAGGTGTCCAGACGAACCTCCGGTCCCTTTGTATCAAGAAGGATCGCTACCGGCTTATCACATTTTTTTCGTATTCTCTTTAACCGGTCCATTCTCTGTTTATGCTCCTCATGGGAACCATGGGAAAAATTGAAACGGGCGACATTCATCCCCTCGTTAATGAGCTGCTCAATCACCTCATCCGAGTCCGTTGCAGGTCCAAGTGTACATATAATCTTTGTTTTTCTCATAATCCTTTCTCCTGTCCTTTCCTCACATCATATAATAATCCGCCACTATTATCTTACATTCCGACCCGGTGGTCAATAGATTTTACATACCTTTTTCATAACAAATTTTTATCTCAGACTTTTCATCCTTCCACAGCTGCGCTATACTATCAACACAGAATAATCGCTATTTGGGCACCACATCAATTTTCTCTTCGAAAGGAATGGTTATAAATATGAATTATAATAATGATCAGGAAATCTCCTCTTTTCACAAACATCTGAAAACCGGATATCTTAACAGCAATTTTAAATTCTTTCATCTCAAAGATAATACCCGAAAGGATTTTCCCTTTCATTATCATGATTTCAACAAAATCCTACTCTTCCTTCAGGGAGATGTCAATTATACCATCGAAGGAAAAAGCTATGAACTCCAGCCTTTTGATCTGGTTCTTGTCCGCGCCGGGGAGCTTCACCGGCCGGTCATACATTCAGAGTCTGCCTATGAACGGATCATCTTATACCTTTCCCCGGAATTTATTGCACAATATAGCGGGGAGAGCTATGATCTGGAAAAATGCTTCACCCTTGCTGCCGATGCTTCTGCCCATGTTCTGCGGATCCCTTATTTCAAGGGAAGTGCCCTGTATCAAACCATAAAGGCGCTGGAAAATTCCTATGAACACCCGGAGGAGTATGCACAGGAGCTTTCCCAGCGCCTTTTATTCTTACAATTTATGATCCATCTGAACCGCGTTGCCATCTCCGATAATCTGGAGTTTTTGGAAACAAGCACCTCCAACACCAAGATTCTGGAATGTCTCGACTATATCAACACACATCTGCAGGAAAAGCTCACGGCAGACGTGCTGGCAGATCGATTTTTTGTCAGCAAATATTATCTGATGCATTCTTTCAAAGAAGAAACCGGCAGAAGTATGGGATCATATATCACCACCAAGCGCCTGCTTCTCGCCAGACAATACATCTCCGGAGGAATGCCCTCCACCCAGGCCTGCTACGAATGTGGCTTTCACAATTACTCCACCTTCTACCGCGCCTGGAAAAAGTTATTCGGCACCTCCCCAAAGCAAAATTAACGTTAGAGAAACGACTTTATTCGGTGTGTATCGCCGCCAATGGACTCAGCTTCATGGCACGTCGTGCCGGAAAATATCCGGCAACCATACCCATCAATGTAGAGAATGCTACTGCCGCCAACGCTAACCACCACGGTATCAAAGAAATATTTCCTCCAATCCCTTCCATACCGGCCGAGAAATGATTGATCAGCGACGACACACCACAGCTCAAGAGAAGCCCCACTATACCTCCGATCAGCCCAATGAATCCGGCCTCAGCCAGAAACAGCTTCTGGATATCTCTCATATCACAGCCCAGCACCTTCATAACACCGATCTCTTTGGTTCTCTCGTAGGTGGACATCATCATGGTGTTGGCAATGCCAATTGCCGCTACCAGAAATGCAACCATACCGATACCGCCAAGTACCAGCTCCACGATCTGAAGACTCTTCTGTGCGGAATCGATCAACTCTTTGTTGCTGTTTGCAAAAAATCCCATATCCTGAATACTCTTCATGACATCTTCTACATTGTCTGCCTGATCCACTTCTACTACAATCGTCGTATAAACCCACTCGTTTAACGGCTTTCCGTTTGGCTTTGGCTGTCCCGGTATCTTGCCCTTTCCAAAGTTCTTGGTCAGATAGCTTTTCAGATCATCGAGGTTTACCAGGAGGCTCTGGCTGTAATTATTGTACTCCTCCAGACCTCCTGCCATAATCCCCGTGATCTTAATCCGGAAATTCAGCATGGAATTATCCTCCGCCGGCTGCGCAGCTGCATCGTCCCCGGCAGAATCACTGTCTCCGTCTCCGGAGGAATCCTCCGTGGAAGCATCGGTGGAAGCGGTCTGATCCACCGTCTCGGACTCAGCTGCATCATTATACACCTGCAGCTGATGGATCTGCGTCATCAGATCGATTGGCGGAAGCTCCCCGGTAGAATAATAATCTACATACTCGTCCCCCTGCACATAACCAAATCCGGTAAGCAGCTGATTGCCACCAAGCACCTGAAGCGTGCCGGAGTTTCCTGCTTTCGGAACCTCCCCCTTGTCTAACTCCTGAGAATCTAACATACTCTGATCCACACCGATCATATTGGCATAGCCGCTGTAACGGCCACTCTTCATCGTTCCGTCAAATGTAAGCTGCGGTGATACGGACTTGACATGCTCCATTCCCTGAAACATTTCCATGTTGGACTCTGTCAACATCGTGGAAGTATCCGTCTGGCTGCCGGAGGAATCAGAGTCCATCCCTCCTCCCGGGCTCACATTGATCTGTGTCACCGAACCCATACTTTCATACTGCTCCATCATCTGCTGTTTCATTCCAAACGCAAGAGAGAGCATAGCAACAATGGATGTAGTGCCAATCAGTACACCAAGCACCGTCAGGATTGTCCGCAGCTTTCTGCGCCACAGATTTCCAAGACTCATGCTCATGAGATCATAGAAGCTCATCGTCCATCAACTCCTCTTCTTTTTTCTTGCGTTTCTTTTTCACAATAATACGCACCACTATGATCACAACCACCAAAGCAGCTACACCGATTCCGATTTTGGCTGCCAACGGAAGACCTTTCTTCGTCTGCGTTTCATCCATGCCATCATCAGCAGGCATATCAGCATCCCCCATATCCTCGGATACAAACACATTTGTCTTTTCTGTATACTTTTTGGTCTGTCCGGAAGCATTCTCATATTTAACAATGATCGTGCATTCTCCATCACTGTCATCCGGGGTTGCCTGATCACCGTTTAATGTCACAGTTGCATATCCTGTTGCTCCGGCGGCAATATTTCCCACAAAAGATTTCTCACAGGAGATTTCCTTTCCTTTACAGATAACAGAGACATTATTTAACGCTCCACCCCCCAGATTGTTAATAGAGAAGGACAGGTCACCTGTGCCACCTACGCTGAGCATATCCGGCGGTGTAACCTCCGTCAGACTGATGCGGTCCTTCTGTACTACTGGAATAGAAACATGATCCTCTGCATTATAGCCACTTGCTTTACCATCCTCATACTCTGTCTTGACCGTAACCTGGTAAGACTTTGAGCTAAGGCTTGCTGCCGCTTTCATCCAGAAGGATACCTTTGCTGTGGACTTTGCTGCGATACTGTCCAGATATGCCGTGCTTGCACCGCTGAGTGGCAGAAATTCTCCGTTTTCCGTGGACATTGTCAGTTTGATATTATGTACTGTCTGGCTTGCATTATTGCGAAGCTCCAGTGTCAGAAGGAATTTGGCATTTGGATGAACCGTTTTGACATCTGTGGTAAAACCTGACACCATCACACGCGGGGTACTTGTTTTTCCCTTTGCGTTTGTTTTCTCCTTGGCCTTTCCCTTCAACTCCACATTAACGGTTTTGTCTTCTGTTACATCCTGACCGTTTTTGACATATCCGATCCGGAATACAACCCCCTGATATCCTGTAGATACATTGTTTTTTACTTTAAAATGATAGCTGCAGGACAAGCTTTTCGTGCCGCCGGAACGAACGACCTTGTATGCGTCCGTGGTACTCTCAAACGGAAAATTATTGTCAATCACAGGCACTACACTTTTAATTTTGTAATTCCGGCTGCTTGCAGTAAATGCCACACTGCAGCTTCCGCCATAAACACCATAAGGATCATTTTTCATTTTCAGGGAAATATCTGCATCCTTTGCCGTTTCCTGCTTATCTGCCGGCTTTTCGGTTGCCTTTGGTTTCCCTGTGATCTTGACATTGATACTCTTATTCAGAGAATACTCGCTGTCATATGCCTTCACAACTCCATCCGCAGACTTCCTGGTATATACCACGGTAAACCCTGCCATATAATATGCCGTTTCCAGATTGTCCTTTGCATGGAATGTATAGCTGCAGTTTACAGAGCCTCCATTGCCGTTTGTAACACGATATGCTTCGTTATCCATTACAAACGGGAAACTGTCATCGAGTACCGGATAAATCTTTTCAATGCTTTCTATGTCATAATGCTTTTTATTGTTTTTATTGCCGGTCACGGTAAAGGATACTTTAACCTTTCCCCCTGCTTTACTGCCGGACACGCTTACATTGGATAAACTGATATCTGCGCTGTTGCCAGTCATCATCTCGCTCTGGAGACTGTCATCTCCCTGCTGGCCGCCTGTGATTCCCTGATCATTCCCCTCACCGGCTGCCCATACATTTTTTGTATTTTGTACCGGCACCATACTTGTCACCATTGCCAGACTCAGCAATGCCGCTATCCATAATTTTTTCTTTTTCAAAATCTTATCCTCCATTTTCTGAATGATTTCGGACTTTCTTTTCATCATTCCTGTACATTTTCCACAATTTTGCCATCCTTGATGCGGATCTGTCTGTCAGCCAGAGCTGCCAGATCATTGTCATGTGTAACCATCACCAGAGTTTTGCCTCTCTCGCTAAGCACATGGCGCATCAGCTCCATCATCTCTGCAGATGTATTGGAATCAAGATTACCTGTCGGCTCATCTGCAAATACAATACTTGGATTCAGCACGAGAGCTCTCGCCATACCCACACGCTGCTGCTGCCCACCGGACATCTGATTTGGCTTATGTAAGCGGTATTTCTTCAGACCAACCAGATCGATCATCTTCTGCGCCCGCTTCATGCGGACATTTTTGGAGATGCCCCGAAATACCAATGGCAATGCTACATTTTCTACTGCATTCATAGTCGGGATCAGGTTAAAAGACTGAAAAATAAATCCCACCTTTTCCCTGCGAAACTGTACCAGCCGATTCTCCTTGTACTTATCAATACGTTCCCCTGCTACCATGATCTGTCCTTTTGTAGGCTTTTCCAGTCCGGCAAGCATGTTAAGCAATGTAGATTTTCCGGAGCCTGATGTACCTACAATGGCACAAAATTCTCCCTCATACACCTGGAAACTGACACCATTCAGCGCCCGTACTTCATTTTTGCCAATGGGATATATCTTATAAAGATCCCTGACGTCAATGACGCATTTGCGCGATTCCCCTTTATTACTTGTTTCCGGTTTTTCCAAGGTTCCCCCTCCTTTCTGAAATTTCTGTGTGTATTCCCTGTAATGTTTCCCCAGCTATCCACAGTACTTTTACAGAATACCATATATTTTTTTCACAATCTTTAAGATATTCTTAAATTTTCGAAAATATATCCTTATTTTGTTACAAAAAAATTCACAGACCACCGTTTCGTCACGATAGTCTGTGAGTTTTCATTTTATATTATTTTGTTATATGAGAGGATCATTAGTATACATAAATCTTTAATTTCGAAGCCTTTGCTCCCAGCAACAGGGAACGATATGTATTCTTCTTGCCGGAAGGAACTACTACATAGCAACCTGACTTTACATATCGGAATGCATTGCTGTTAATGGTATTGATCTTCTTTGAATTAATGATCACTGCTTTCAGCTTTTTACAATTCTGGAACGCTTTTTCCCCTATAAATGTAGTCTTGGCCGGAATGGTCACCTTTCGAAGAGATTTGCAGCCTGCAAATGCAAATTTTTTGATTTTTGTAACACCGCTTCCAATCGTAAGTGATTTCAGAGAAGTCATTCCCTGGAATGCCCGCTTGCCAATATAAGTCACATTCTTTCCCACCTTGACGGAAGTAAGCTTTGTATTGTCTTTAAATGATTTCTCATTAATTCCGCTGACAACATAATCCACTCCCTGCCATGTTACAGAAGCCGGAATTGTTACACTGGTCTTGGTCTTTCCATCCACACTGAGACCTCTTACCTTAACTGCCGCCTTTACGTTTCCTGCTGCTTCCGCAGTAATGCTGTAAACAAAATTGCCTGCTGTAAATCTCTCGCCCACCTTTAATGCTCCATTTGTTGCAATTGCTGCCGGACTTGTTGTGGTAACCGCTGCCGGAGTTACTGTGGCTGCCGGAGTGTTCACCGGTGTCTGTGCCGGTGTCTGTGCCGGTGCCTCTGTCGCAGCAGCCGGTGTCTTTTCCGGCTGATCTGTTTCTGCCGGTGTCCCGCTTTCCTGCTCCGGTGTTTTCGTCTCCTGTGAAGCATCCGGTGTTTTCACTGCATCCTCCGGTACAGTGGTTACCTCCGGTGTCCCCGTGCTGTCAGCTTCCGTTTGGACTGCTGCAGCTGTACTGTTACTTACTGCTGCTGCCTTTTGAGGTGCTGCCTCCATACCAAGTCCGGTAAAAACCATAGAAAAACTTAATATCATTGCCATTGTTTTTTTCTTCATGTCAATTCCTCCATTCGTATATGAAATATTTGATAGGACATATACTACTAGCCTCATATGTCAACTTTTCGGCGGAATTGTGTCAGATTCCGGCTTTTTTCTCGTCAGGAAAATGGCAGATTTCCTTTATGATATCCGGGTTGTTTTTTTGCGTGCTTTTACCTGATATAAAAGCTTGTCTGCCTCTGTTACCATCTCCTCCAGAGACTGCACCTCTGCTGCCGGATGCACACAGTATCCGCAGCTGCATGACACCTCATAAGGCCATGAGTTCCGTTCGTTGTACTCTTCTAAATACTCCTCCACTCTTTGTATAAAGGCTCCTGCATCCCCTTCCCTTTCTGCAATGCCAAAGACCAGATACTCATCTCCACCACTTCGGATACAGACCTCACGCCGCTCCGATGCCTGCCGCATAGCATTGGCCACCTGAACGATCGCATTGTCTCCCGCATCATGTCCATAGGTATCATTAATCTTCTTTAAGCCATCCAGATCCAGCTCTATACACATAACAAATTTGTTATCACGCTTTGCGACCTTCATAATCTTTTCCACAAAACGTCTCATACCAAAACGGTTATACAACTTTGTCAGTTCATCACGTACATACATACTGTCCAATTTATCTACCAGCGTATCCTTTTCCTTGAGAAGACACAGATCAATGATGGCACTGTTCATAACTGTCAGCATAGCATAAACCATCGACGCCTCCTGCATACAGTATTTGGCCGATATCCACAGATATCCTACGGTTCTCTGATTGAGATAAAGGGGCACAAACGACAGTCTTATACCTTCCTTCCCCTGCAGATCAAGAGGCGGCAGAATATCCGGATAAAATACCGGTTCCATTTCCAACGGCTTTCCCTTCCGGCATTTGACCAGTGTCATATTCTGAGAATAGCCGTGAACCCTTTTGCTTCTTTTGATCCCCTGCGTAATAATGTCATCACAAATACAAAAATTAAAAGCATCCCATTCAAAGAAATCCAAATAAGAACATATTACCTCCAGCATATTCTCCACAGACTTTTTTTCGGACACATCTCTCCAAAGCTCCGTAATGTGATGAATAAACATATCCCGTCTGGTAATATCCCGAAGCTTCTCCTGATTGATCCGATTAAGATCCAGTTTGGTATGCTTCGTACAGCCACAACTTTGATTCAGTACCAGATGTGCCGGTACAAGACTGTTCAAAGGAACCTCTTTCCCTTCCCAAAGCTGTTCCAAAAAATGGACAGCCTGTGTTCCCGATTCAAACAATGAACGTTCCACCGATGAGATAGACGGCTGATACTCGGATGCCTCTTTGGTATGATCAAACCCTGTAACGATTACATCCTCCGGTACCCGATAACCATGATCATTTAAATACTTTATGACAAACATCGCCATAGTGTCATTTGCGCATACAAAAGCATCCGGCATATCGTGGCTGCTGAGATATTCTCTAACCACATCAACTGATTTTAAGTAGAACTGGCCATATCCGATATTTTCCTGTCGAAACGGAATGCCTTCTTCCTCAAGTGCACTTCGATATGCCTCTTCACGATCCTCAGACTCCTTATTTCCCTTGAATCCGGATATAAAATAAATATTCCGGCAATGATGTGTCCGAATTAAATGAAGAACCATTTTCTTCATGCCAACGGTATCATTGTATCCAATCTGATAACAGCCATCATAGGTATCATTTACATCAATTACCGGCACCCCGGCTCTGGCTGCATTACCTATGATCTTCTTCATCATATCGGAGCGCAAAACCTCCCCCAATATGATTATGCCATCAAACATTCTGTAATCCGGAACCGCATAAATAGCTCCCTCTCCGGAAACAACCTCATCCGACAGTTCTCCATGCTCATATGCCGGTTTTTTCATAAGACTGTGAAAAATTAATACATTATAATCTTTGTCTGTTGCTTCTTTTAATACCGCCTTGGTAATGATACCCTCCTGAAGGATATCATCCCCTTCCAAAAACAGTCCGATCGTCTTACGTGTCCTCATTCGTAATCTCCATTTCCCACTTAGTATTATATCATTTACAAAAGTAACAACGCCAATATTATAATAATTATAACATATATCAGCACCACTGCAAGACATCTTCTCTGACGCTGTCTTTTCTTTCTGACCTGTTCCAGTTTACGACTCATATTTTCCGGGCGCAGACTCTCCGGCGTACTTAAACTTTCACCGGCAGCAAGGATCATTTCTTCTACTTCCTTTAAAGACTGCTCCTCAACAAGCGGTTCCTGTCCCGACCGATGCTGCATATGATATTTGGGGGGCAGAATACCATGAATTCGATGAGATGCCAGCCGTTCCATTTCATTTTCTTCTTTCATGTTATTGACATCCCCCTTTCACGGATCCAGTTTTTTTCTCATTTTCATCAATGCCCGCCGATATTTTGAACGAAGAGTACTCGCTCCTATCCCCAGGCTCTCTGCAATTTCTTCACCCCGGTATCCTGCCAGCAGAAAAGAATTGACAATATACCGCTCCTCATCCGTAAGAACCGCAAATGCATCCCGGACCCACTCCCGGTCCGTTGCCTCCTTCTCTAAATCCTTTCCGTCACTGATATCCGGATCTTTATCCTGCTTTGTCTCGCCCCCAAAGCTCCTGCTGTGGTGTTTGTTTCTCTCCGCATAGGATTTGAGTTTTTTCCTGCATTTATTGGATAATATTTTAAAAAGCCATTGCCGAAAACGATAAACATCCCTCAGCCTGCCGATGGACTCATATGCTGCCACAATGGTATCTGCCACAACATCTTCCGCATCCTGTTTGTGATGCAGCATATAACATGCATACGCATACAATTCATGATAAAAAAGCTGATACAGCTCCATAAAAGCATCCTGACTTCCCTTTTGGGCCATCCGCACGGCATCTGCTATCTTTTCCGCATCTTTCTCCGATGCTGCTCCCATACCGCTAACCATACCTTTCCAGATCTTTATATTGTTATATCGGATAAAGACAGGGCTTCCTTTAAGAAAGCCCCGTCTTTTTATTCTTTCTTTTTATTTTATGATCATTGTTTTTTTCGCAAATCCCGTTTTCTTTTCGAACAGCTTCTGATATGCTTTTTTCTTTCCCTTCGGACAGATAATCTGTACCTTTTTATGGACACCCCGGATTGCATTTTTCCCTACCTTCTTTAACCTGACAGATCGAATTGTGATTTTTTTCAGGCTGCTGCAGCCCCGGAATGCATCCTGACCTATGGCCACAACATTTTTTCCGATCGTTATCTTTTTTAATTTGGATAATCCCTGAAATGTCCCTTTTTCTATTTCTGATACTCTCAATGATTTTCCATTAATTTTCTCCACATCCCTGATAACGACAGACGTCTGATTTTTCAATGCAGTCTGATTTTCCTTCTGATAGCACAGAGTATTATCTGATTTCAGAAGATATATTCCCGTTTTTGTCTCATATTTCGTGGAAACTGCCTTCCCTGCTTCATCTGTTTTTTTGATCACAATAGTGCCATCCGCCAGTTTTTCTTTTTTGACAGAAGTACTCTTTGGTGTTTCAGATGGTGCCGTTGTCTGTACCGGTGCCACACTCGGCTGTACCGGCGCAGCCGATGGACTGCCTGTCGGCAATGCCGGAGTCTCTGTCACCTCAGCAGAGGCAGTTGGCACAGCCGTGTCCGTTGGTTTCGGAGATGGCGTGCTGTCCGCTGTATACTGCTTCCGGATATAGCTTGAGATCTTCGCCACCTGCTTGTCCCGTCCATTCAGAAAATTTCTGATGGCCTTTAGTGTTCCATATGCATTTCCTCCATCTCCGTTAACCGCTTTATCCGCTGTCATCCCGCTGTTTGTCGGAAAACGGTCAAAAAACTGCTGCAGGATTGGCTGATATACTCCTTGAAACAGATCAGCCCGTTCAATGGCACGGTTATACTCAAACATTCCGGTGGAAAAGCTTTCAAGACGGGCAATAAACTTCTCCCGAAACGCCTCATTGGTCATCATCAGCGCGAAACATCTTACATGTGGTTTGTCGTGATTTACACTGTCCGGATCGGCTGTTCCTGTCTGAAGAAGCCCCGAAGCCTTTATGGCATTTCCGCTTTTATCATCGGAACCGCTGATTCCGCCAAACTCCACATCATACACCATAAAACGCCACTTACCATCGGCATACGGATTTGTTTCATCCGTAACGGTAGATTTCCACATAGACCAGTTTTTGCCCGGCCAGTCCCATTTATTGTTGATCCATACCTCAGTCGCAAAGTAATCTATAATGGAATCCTCATCTACCATCGCAGCAAGCTCATCATAATCCTTCTGATCACTGACATCCTTATGAGTACTCATAAAGCTCTCCAGATCCTTCAGATAATAATCCTCGTCGGTGACACCCTCCGGCAGATCTCCTTCGTCCAGTTTATAGCCCAGAGGCTGGATTGCTTCTGCGTCGCCTTTATAGATCACCACGTTATCCTTATTGACACCGTGTTTATTTTCCATAAATGCACCACAGAAATCATCCTGAAGAATATAAACACCCCAGTACTCTCCATTCAGATATACGACACACGGACGGGCACTCTGGTTATCACAATCAATCTCCTGAAGCAGCGACTGCCAGTAGGAATCAGAAAACTTCGTAGTGAATGCACAGTTTCCGCCATTTCGGAGGACAATCTTTTTATATTTGTTAATTACATTACCCTGATCATCTACTGCATTGTCCCAAAAATCGTACTTGAAGTTTTTCTTTCCATATTCATCTCTGGCATAAAGACGAAAACTCTTCTGGTAATCTGATCTGGAATAATTTCCCTGAATGCGGATACCGCAATCCTGCTGAAGTTTACATTTCGTTTTGGTTCCATCACTCTCAAAATAATCAATATGAGTCTTTCTTTCCCAATTTCTGCCCTTCTGCTTGTAGTTTGCATCCAGGCCGCGGCAGGTGTCAGAAGCATTCCAGTCATTAATGGTTTTTCCTGCTGCAAGATATTCCTTCAACGCATTTTCAAAAGTATCTCCCTTGACATAGATTCCCTTGGTAGAATCAAACAGATCGTCTGCATCCATACTGATAGACATAACCGCCAGATTCTTTCCTGCCGCCTCACAGCTCTCGCTGATGCCATCAATATGCTCTGCCATATCCCCCACAAAATAGGTATTGGTAAATACTGCCGAATATGTACCATCGGCATGCTGTGCTGCCGCTTTGATCACGGTACATTTGTCCACTGCTTCCTTCGATGGTTTCTGAACGGTGCTTTCAAAGTTTTTCCCATCCTTTGATGCCGTTACGTTGACACTGTCAAACAAAACGGGATCAATTGCAGACAAAACATTTTCATCATTCGACCGGTCTGCAATCGCAATCCCGCCATCCTGATATAAAATTCTGTTTTTATTGTCAGGGTCTGACGGGTCACTTCCATCCGTCGTATAGTAGAGTGCTGTATCTCCCTCTGTACCACTCAGCTCCAGCTGAAACGCATCTCCATAGGTACCGCTTGCTTTGGAAAAGGTGACCTCAGCTGCCGCTGTATCATCTTTTGCTTTTTGTTTTACTACGCCTTGAACTGCCTCTGATCTTTCAGATGCCTTTGCCTGCTGCATTGAAATACTACGTACCGTCGCATGTCCAGACGACGGAGCCATACTGATCGTCATACTGACCGCCGCAATCACAGCAACGAGTTTTTTCCCTGTTTTTCTCATGGATAATCTCCTTTCTGATATGCCGTATTTTCTGTTTCGTCCCGTCCCTGTTACTGATACCTTATTTTACCATCTGAAACTTCTTTATGAATACATTATTTTTCTTAGCCATTTTCTCTATTAATTCTAGACCTTTCGATAAGTGGAAAAACTAGATTGTACAATTCTATTCGAAGTCTTATAAAACACTCCTAAAAAGTAAAACAAAAAAGGGAACCTCTACGTTACGTAGCATTTTCCTATACCCTAAAAAAGGATGCCACCATATAAGTGACATCCTTTCGATTTATCGACATTCACATATTCACTATGAATTACAATCATTTACAGTCTCTTCATCAGAGCCTCTCTCTGCTCCTCAAATCCCGGCTTGCCAAGAAGAGCAAACATGTTCTTTTTGTAGCTCTCTACACCCGGCTGGTTAAATGGATTTACTCCAAGAATATAACCACTGAGACCACATGCGAACTCATAGAAGTAGAATAACTGTCCCAGATAGAACTCATTCTGCTCCGGCACCTTTACGACAAGGTTTGGTACATTTCCATCCGTATGGGCAAGCTGTGTACCCTTCATCGCACTCTTATTGATGAAATCAAGTGTCTTTCCAGCAAGATAATTCAGACCGTCAAGATCAACATCCTCCTTCTGGATCGTCAGATCAAATGCAGGCTTCTCTAACTCCATCACTGTCTCGAACATAATACGGCTTCCGTCCTGAATAAACTGACCCATGGAATGAAGATCTGTGGTAAGATCCACGGATGCCGGGAACAGACCCTTCTGATCCTTTCCTTCACTCTCTCCAAAGAGCTGCTTCCACCACTCTGCCACATAGTGGAAGATCGGCTCGTAGTTGCAAAGGATCTCTACTGACTTACCCTTGCGGAGAAGAATATTACGAACTGCCGCATACTTCATAGAATCGTTCTCTGCGAAGTCCTTGTTCAGACATACCTCACGCATAGAAGCAGCACCTTCCATCAGCTTTGTGATGTCTGCACCGCTGACAGCGATCGGAAGAAGACCTACTGCTGTGAGTACAGAGAAACGTCCTCCGACATCATCAGGTACTACAAATGTCTCATAACCTTCCTCTGTGGCAAGACTCTTGAGTGCACCCTTTGCCTTATCTGTGGTTGCATAGATTCTCTTTGCAGCCTCCTCCTTGCCGTACTTCTTTTCCAGCATCTCCTTGAAGATACGGAATGCAACAGCAGGCTCTGTGGTTGTACCTGACTTACTGATAATATTTACTGAGAAATCTCTGTCACCAATGACATCGATCAACTGAGACAGATAAGTTCCGCTCAGGTTATTTCCACAATAATAGATCTCCGGTGTCTTACGGATCTCTTTGGATACATTATTGTAAAAGCTGTGACGTAAGAACTCAATTGCAGCTCTTGCTCCAAGATAAGAACCGCCGATACCGATTACAAGAAGTACCTCTGAATCAGACTGGATCTTCTGTGCTGCCTTCTGAATTCTTGCAAACTCCTCCTTATCGTAATCAACCGGAAGGTCGATCCATCCAAGGAAATCATTACCTGCGCCACTCTTCCCTACTAATACGTCCTTTGCGTCCTTTGTGATCTTCTCCATTGCCTTCATCTCATCCTCTGAGATAACGCCGGCAGTCAGAGAATAATCAAACTTTACCTGTTCAGCCATTTCTCTCTTTCCTCCATTCGTTACTAAGGTTTACACCGTGTTACATTCTACTCGTTTCGCGTCTGCAAATCAAGTATCTTTGGCAAATTTAGATATTTTTAATAGAAAAATGTCGTTTCTATTGTTCATTTTCCCTTTCCAAATTACCAAACTTTGTATATTGAGCAAGCCATGCCAGCTCTACTGTGCCGGTAGGACCACTTCTCTGTTTTGCAATGATCAGCTCTGCCTGACCCTTTTTTTCGGAATCCGGTTTGTAATACTCCTCGCGGTACAGAAACATAACCATATCCGCATCCTGCTCGATGGCTCCGGACTCACGCAGATCGGAAAGCATCGGTTTTTTGTCCGGTCTCTGCTCCACTGCACGGGAGAGCTGCGACAATGCGATCACCGGCACATTGAGATCTCTCGCCATAACCTTCAATGCACGGGAAATATCAGAAATCTCCTGCTGGCGGCTGTCGCCTCTGCGCTTGCCGCCACCACTCATTAACTGCAGATAGTCAATGATCACCAGATCAAGTCCCTTTTCCATCTTAAGACGCCGGCACTTGGAATGGATCTCAGACGCAGTAATGCCGGAACTGTCATCGATCACCAGGTTGGAATTACCGAGACGGCGCACACTGTCTACCAGCTTGCCCCAGTCCTCATCCTCCAGATTACCGGTACGGATCTTCTGGGAGTCCACCTTGGAGTTCATGGAAAGCATACGCTTTACCAGCTGCTCCTTGCTCATCTCCAGACTGAACATTGCGATCGTGCTCTGACTGTGAAGTGCGATATATTCTGCCAGATTCAATACAAATGCTGTCTTACCCATGGCAGGACGTGCTGCGATCAGGATCAGGTCTGACGGCTGCAAACCGGCTGTCTTGTAATCCAGATCACGAAATCCCGTCTGCAGTCCGGTAATATGCCCCTGCTGCTTTGCCGCTGTCTCAATACTATCCAATGTCCGGATCACCACATCACGGATATTTTCAAACTCCCCGGAGTTTCTCCGCTGCACTACATCATAAACTTTCTTCTCGGCATCCTCCAGAATGTCCTCCAGCGGATGCTTGTCCAGATAGCAGTTACCGGTAATGGATTCCGTCACCTTGATCAGACTCCGCAGTACGGATTTCTCCTGTACGATCTTAACATAATGCCGGACGTTTGCAGAGGTTGGTACACTGTTGATCAGATCTCCAATATATTCTACACTTGTAAGCTCTGGCGGAATCTCCATTTCCCGCAGCTTTGCCTGAATTGTGACCAGATCGGCTCCAATTCCCTGCTGATGCATTTCCACCAACGCAGCAAAGATCACACCATACTGGCCATTATAAAAATCCTCTTTCTGAAGCTGCTCGGAAGCAATCTGTACCGCATCCTGATCCATCATCATAGATCCGATCACTGCCCGCTCTGCTTCATCATTATGAGGCGGTATTCTTTTAAATACAGCTTCGTCCATGTTTCAAGTCCTCTCTGCCCTGACTACTTTGTCTCCTGCACAATTACCTTCAGACTTCCCAAAACCTTCGGGTGAAGCTTGATCGGCAAATCAAAGATTCCCGGACTCTTGATCGGCTCCGGAAGCACCATCTTTTTCTTGTCCAGCTCATAACCGAGCTGTTCTTTTGCGGCTGCAGCAAGCTCCTTGGTAGAAACGGAACCAAAACTTCTTCCGCCGCTTCCTGTCTTGATGGAAACAGTAATGGATTTCTCCTTTAACTCCTCCGCAAACGCCTTTGCGTCATCTAATTTTTCCTGCGCAACCTTTTCCTCATGCTTCTTCTGAAGCTTGAGATCGTTCTTATTCTTTGCTGTTGCTTCAATGCCTAATTTCTTTTTGAACAGGAAATTCTTGGCATAGCCGTCACTGACATTGACCAGCTCTCCCTTTTTTCCTAATGCCTTTACATCTGCTAATAAAATAACTTCCATCTGTCTTACCTCCTATTGTGTAATGTCCCCATCAGCAATCATCTGGTCGATCATCTGACGCAGCTTTTCCTCTGCCTCCTGTACCGTGCAGTCTTTAAGCTGCGCTCCCGCCATATTGATATGACCACCGCCGCCCAGTTTCTCCATCATGACCTGTACATTAACCTCATCGATGGATCTGGCACTGATATATATCTTATCATTATAATTTGTCAATACAAAGGACGCTTTCACCCCGCTGATATCCAGCAGCTCATTAGCAATCTTTGCCGCCAGAACAGTCGGACTGTCTGTGCCCTCTGCCTTACTCTCCGTAATGGCATAGCTGTCCAGATACAGATTGGTTGCCTCAATGGCAGCCGCCTTGATCCGGTACTCACCCATATTTTCCCGAAATGCCTTCCGAAGACGGATCACATCCACACCATTCCGGCGCAGATACGCCATTGCTTCAAAGGTACGCACGCCTGTCTTATCTGTGAAATTGTTGGTGTCAATCATAATACCGGCATAAAGAGCCTCCGCCTCTGCCGGCTTCAGCTTGAGACCATTCCCGATATACTGTGAGATCTCAGAAACCATCTCACTGGCTGAGGACGCATATGGCTCAATATAAAACAGCACCGCCTGGGAAATAGCATCTCCCGCCTGTCTGTGGTGATCAATAACCACAACAGACTGTGCCTGATCCACCAGCTCCGGACATTCTGTATAATCTGCTTTGTTCACGTCTACGATCACAAGCAGGGCATTTTCATCCACAAGCTTCTGAGCCTCTGCCCGGTTGACGATCATATCCTCCTCGTAATCTCCATTATAAAAGCGGTCGCACAACGGCTTGACGGAAGGACTGCACTGATCCAGAACCACGTAAGCCTTTCGCTCCAGTGTCTTGGCAATACGGTAAACTCCCACAGATGCACCGAAGGAATCGGCATCTCCAATGGAATGTCCCATCACAACCACACGCTCCTTGCTCTCGATCAATTCCTTCAACGCATGAGCCTTCACACGGGCTTTTACACGGGTATTCCGCTCCGCTGTGACGCGCTTTCCTCCGTAGAATTCCTCGCTGTCACTTCCCTTAATAACCGCTTGGTCACCGCCACGGCCAAGAGCCAGATCGATCGCTGCTCTGGCATTGTCATACAGCTCTGTATATGTCTCCGACCCGGTACCAATACCGATGGATATAGTACAGGTCTGGTCATTTCCTATATTGATCGCACGAACCTCTTCCAGAATAGAAAATCTTGACTCCTTCAGAGCCTGCAAATGCTCCTGTTTGAATACAAATAAGAATTTATCTTTCTCCAGCTTCTTGGAGATCGCATCAATCCCCTGCATATACTTGTTGATCTTCCGATCGATCAGTGCCATCAAAAGAGACTGGCGCACCTCATCAATACTTGCCACTGTCTCTTCATAATTATCAATATATAAAAGACCAACTGTCAGCTTCTCTGCGGCGATGGTCTCCTCTAACTTCACCATCTCCGTCTCATCATAAAGGAACATGACAATAATGCTCTGATCATCAATGAACTGATCTAACTCCAGATCATCCGAAAAATCATCCACCAATGCCGCATCAATCTGGCGAAGAACTGCGCGGTATGTCTGATCCTCTCTGGTCACACGGAGAACAACATCCCCTTGCGCCGCCTCCGGCAGCTTATCCAGTGTGATCTCCGGAAAAATATTGGCAATGTTTCGTCTGGCTGCCTTTTTGTTGACTGCCACACTTAAAAATTCATCATTGCCCCACAGCAGATGACCCTCTACATTTAATACGGCAAAAGGTACTGCCATTTCCTTCATCATCTTCATCTGAAGTCTGCCGTAGCTCTGGGCAAACTGGATCAGATCCTGCTGAAGCTTTTTACGCCCGGTCATGCGAAGCATCATGGCAAACACCAAATAAGCCAGCGTGTAGCCTGCCACACAATATCCGGCTTTATGATTTACCATATAAATCTGAATCGTTGCAACCGCCCACAAAAGCGACAACGTCATCGGCCATCTCAGATATGTCTTTAGATTGCCGGTTAATTTTACCTGATGATTCATGCTCTAAGACCTCTTTTTCACGTTTCCATTAACCGTATAAGTATATCATTTCCCGTAGGTACAGTCAATTATATATAGGATGTAGTCCTTTTTCTTTCTCAACCCGCAAACTTTGGACCACAGGCACAAAGTTGCAGTATGAAATTTTTCACTTATATAAAGCATAGCACTCCTTAGCGGCGTATTTCGCCGCTTTAGGAGTACTCTTTATATTGTCCAACGTCCCGAAGCGCCACATGGAAGCACCAGCCCATTAGAGCTGACCGGTAATCCGATCTCCTCCGCCTCTACATGACCTCCCACTTTTGAGACCAGCGCTGTCTCCAGCATATATTTCAACACAGCCGGCTGTAATCCCGTCGTGTAGGAATTCACCAGGAAAAACAGAGGCTGATCCGAAAGGATCCGGGTACACAGCTCAATAAACGGAAAAATCTTCTCCTCGATCTTCCAGATCTCGCCCTTTGGACCTCTGCCATAGGATGGCGGATCCATAATGATTCCGTCATAATGATTGCCCCGGCGGATCTCTCTCTCCACAAACTTCACACAATCATCCACCAGCCAGCGGATTGGCCGGTCAGACAATCCGGAAAGCTCTGCATTTTCCTTTGCCCATGTAACCATTCCCTTGGAGGCATCCACATGAGTAACGCTTGCCCCGGCCTCTGCTGCCGCCAGCGTTGCGCCACCGGTATAAGCAAACAGATTAAGTACCTTCACCCGTCGTCCGGCATGACGGATCTTATCCCCGAACCAATCCCAGTTTACTGCCTGCTCCGGGAATAATCCCGTATGCTTAAATTTGAAGGGCTGCAAACCAAATGTCAGGTTTTTGTAGGAAATCTGCCATGTCTTTGGCAGGTCAAAAAACTCCCATTCTCCGCCGCCACGATTACTTCTATGATAATGAGCGTTGAGCTTACGCCAGTTTTTATTTTTCTTCGGTGTATCCCAGATCACCTGTGGGTCCGGACGAAGCAGGATATAATCCCCCCATCGCTCCAGCTTCTCTCCCCCGGAGGTATCAATCACTTCATAATCTTTCCAATCGTTTGCTATCCACATAATAATCCCACATTCCTTTCACTCTAATCTCCTTTTCGGAGTAACTTAAAATCACTGTTTCTCTTATCATTCTACATCAGTAGTACTCTTAACATTCTGACACGACGCTGCCGACGGACATGCCCCGCAGCCCCCACTGCAGCCTGCCGGTGCCGACGGAATATCACCGGATGTTACATCCACCGAAGAAACCAAACCGGCCTTATCATAAATAGGCTCCAGACAACAGATTGCATGGGACGAAATTCCTGCGCCCTCCCCGGTAAATCCAAGTCCTTCCTCTGTGGTTGCTTTCACATTGACCTGATTTATTTGAATCCCAAGAGTCTTTGCGATATTTTCCCGCATAGCATCAATATAATCTCTCATTTTGGGTCTCTGTGCGATGATCGTGGCATCGATATTTTCAACCAAATACCCCTCCCCCTCAATAAGCTCTCCTACATGCTGCAGAAGTTTTAAGCTGTCTGCTCCTTTGTATTCCGGATCCGTGTCCGGAAAATGCTTCCCGATATCTCCCAGTGCCGCAGCTCCAAGGAGTGCATCCATGATCGCATGAAGCAGTACATCCGCATCTGAATGACCATCCAATCCCTTCTCATAAGGAATCTTTACGCCCCCTATGATCAGATCCCGTCCCTCCGCGAGACGATGAACATCATAACCCATTCCTACTCTCATATATATAAATTCCTTTCTTTTCTGCCATATTAGAATCTCTCACAATCATATCATTCCCGGAGGATAAATTCAATGGGGCTGCACACACGAATCTAATCGCGTGGCGGCCCCATCTTTTTGTTTCTTATTTATAAAACAAAAAAAGACATCTATCAAAAGATAAATGCCTTTTAGACAAAAAAATAATAGCGAGAGGGAGATTCGAACTCCCGACACCACGGGTATGAACCGTGTGCTCTAGCCAACTGAGCTATCTCGCCATATATAACCGATGAAAAACTCATCGAATGGGACCTACAGGGCTCGAACCTGTGACCCTCTGCTTGTAAGGCAGATGCTCTCCCAGCTGAGCTAAGATCCCTTTCGTCTGCGCCGTCCGTTTCACGCGACTTGTATAATATACCAAACTCTTTTATATATGTCAATACCTAATTTTAATTTTTTTCGTCTACTTTACTATGGAACATTCTCATAAAATCTGCTATGATATCTTATGTAGTTTTAAAGTACAGGGGGATATCATTATGAACAATCGCGCCGTCAATATCAGCAGTCTTGTGATTCTGCTCAGTCTTGTAAGCTTTATCGCAGAGGCCTGCCTTTATTATCTGATCAATTATCACTGGGTCAGCATTTTATTTGCTGTACTCTTTTCCGTCGGGCTTTCCCACTTCTGTCTGGAGTCATCGCTGAATTATGGATACAGCTTTCTTCATGCTGCATTTATGGTAACGATCACTTTTATCTTTTCTACCGTAATTTATCTGATCCAGCCAAACCAGTGGATTCACTATGATTTTTCCATGGTCGTACTTGTTCTCGTAAACTGGATCACTCCGTTTATTTACTGCAATATCCGCGATATGATGGACCGTGGACCTCGTTTTGATGGTTTTCACTTATTCTTCCAGAGAATGAGTATTCTTTTCATTGTATTTTTCCTGTTTGTCGTGGTCAAGCAGTATTTTCTGACACCGATCACTCCACCTTATCAGGAGCTGCCATTTGGTGCCCATAATTTCGTTCCGATGATGACGACCGCATCTTATATTGAATTTGCGATCAACAGCCATACTTCACTGTTTCCTCTTTTCTGCTATATTGCAGAGATGATCGCACTTGGTGTTCCAATCGGCTTTTTTGTACGGATCTACGGAGCAAAACTTCCATTTTTCCTGAGACTGGCGATCTATGCCGGTATTCCGATCATTTTGGAGCTTTTGCAGGAGCTTACGGGTCGTGGCTGGGGCGACATTGATGATGTTACCATGAGCCTTTTAGGAGTACTCATCGGTGTGATCCTGTTCTATCTTCTAAACGGTCTGTCACAGTCCGTCTCCAACCGGGAGTATATGATGAGCCGCAACCAGACATCTAACTACTTTTCATAAAAACGGTCACAGATCGCCCGCCCATAAAAAATGCCGGTCCGGCGTACAAGCTCGCTTGTATCAGCCGACCGGTATTTTTATGGGCAGGTGATTAGCCTGACTTTCCTGTAATGACAAGTATAGCGTAAACTAAATGCCTGTCACTTTGACGCAGGATGATTTTATCAGATGCAAGGCGGAGGAATGAGGCGTAGCGGCGGCTACGTCGATTGACGACAACGCTGTATCTGATAAATCAGACAAATCAAAGTGCTGGTAATTTGGTTTACGCTATACTAAGCTTTCCGCACTATCTTTACAAATGCTTCTATCTTTTCCGGATCTTTTCCCGGTTCTAAATCTCTTTCCACTCCTGAGCTCACATCTACCCCGTCCGGATGCATTGCCTCAATCGCATTCCCCACATTAGCAGGATTTAGTCCCCCTGCCAGCAGGTACGGTTTCCCATCCTCCGGCAGATTTGGTATGCTGCTCCAGTCAAAGGTTTCACCGCTTCCCGGTTTCACTGCATCAAACACATAACCGATGCATTTCGGCTCTGCCTCGTACCGCTCCCATTCCTGCATATTATCTACATTAAACGCACGGAAAAACGGAATCTGCAAAGTCTCCAGAGCCTCCGGAAGCACCTGTCCATGAATCTGGACAATATCAAATCCGTTCTCCTGAATCTCCTTTATCTGTAAGGCTGACGGAGAAACCACAACAGCCACTTTCCTTATCTGTGGCGGCAGGTATTTCATAATTTCCTTTGCCTGATCTATCGTAATATTTCTTTTACTTTTCGGAAAGAAAAGCACCATTCCCACATAATCTGCCTGAGCCTTTGATACCCAACCGGCTTCCTGTGGTGTTGTCAATCCACATATTTTAATTTTTGTCATACTCCCTTAACCATGCCTTTCCAAAATTCTGACTTTTTCATCATAGCACTCCCCACATATTTCATCAACATAACAAAATATTTTATTCCCTGTTTTTCAGAACCTCTGCCGGCGTGATCTTTTGCAGACGACGCACCAGGAAGAAATTGATCACTGCATACAGCAGCAGAATCCCAACATACATCCCTATATAAAGTACCGGTGAAAAATGAAGATTCATTCCACAGGCAATATTACTGACCATCAACGGATACATAGCATCCATACACAGTTTGGAAAGCGGAATGCAGATCAGTGCTCCCACTGCTACAATACAGAAATTACTGTTCAGGTACAGCTTCCGGATCTCACTGATCCGGTATCCAAATATCTTTACCAGTGAAATACCAAAACTGGAACGATCGATCATCACCTTCATCATCAGATACATGACTACACAGAAGATCAATGCAGACATAATCATCAGGGTCGAAACCATCGGCATCATCATATTGACGAAAATATCAGAATTTTTCTCTACCTCCGATTTCTTTAATGTGCCATAAAGCCGTCCTGACGGAATATTCAGCTTATGATCGGCAAACACAACATTATAATAATCATCATCTTCACCAAACAGTTCCCGCATACTGTCAATGTCCATAAAAACGTACAGACCGGTAGAATACTGTGTGACGCCATCCACCGTAAATGCATAGTCCCTTTCTTCGTCTTCATCATTCAGTACAAACTGATCTCCTTTTGCAAGAGCAAACTTCTGTGCTGCCGCACTGGACAGGATCACACGGCTCTTTCCTTTTTGTACATCAGCATCAAAGAAAGAGTTATCCTTCGTAATTCCCAATACTGTAACATCCAGATTGTAACCAAAGCGTTCCCGTTTTAATGTCCTGGCATAAGCTTCCTCACCCCCGGCCGGTGCCTTCCCGGTGGGATATTTGTAAGTATACATATATTCAAACTTTGTATCGGCTCTGTTTTCAATGCCCACATTGGCACACATCACATAACAATCCAGACTGAGCATGCAGATCAAAAGGGAAACAAAAAGTCCAAAGATAACCGTCAGACCGGTTCGAAGCTCCCGCAAAAACTGACGGATACAAAATCTTGGCACAAATGCCATATCCCCCAGATCCATGCGGCCAAATCTCCCCTGCTTCTGTTCCTTCCTCATCAGCTTTAACGCGGGCTGTGCCAGCTTCTTCCGGATTACCAGCCAGTTTACGATCACTGCCGCCAGAACAGGCATCACAGCGCCGTAGATCAGCAGGTATACCGGATACACATCCGGTACCTCCGGGAAGGAAAAATAGTTATAGGTGTCTGCCATCTGCTGCCGCACACCAATTGGCGAAAAACCTATTGCCATCCCGATCATTCCCGATATAAATGTAACGCAGACCGGCAGGGTCAGGTAATGCATGATCAAGTCCTTTCCGGTAACACCCATTGCATACAGTGCACCGATCACACCGCTCTCTGCCTCGATTGTATGTACGACAAACACCGAGATCACATAAGTAAATAAGATCATAATAATCACACCGGCGATCAGGCCAGCCAGCTTATTAATGACCTGATCGTCTGTGGTTGCACCAATTCTCATATTTTCCTCTGCTGTGACAAATTCTGTCATATTGCTTAAAGAAATATCAAAATATTTATCCACAAGCTTATCAGTTCCTTTTTTCAGCTTACGGACACCATCTGACAGCTTTCCGGCACCATCAGCGGCCTCTCCCACGCCATCCGTATATTTTACGATTCCATCCTTATAGCTTTTCAGCATGGTGAGCTGATCCAGCAGGGAACCAATGGAAAGCCGCACAATTCCATTATCATTCCTGTCCTTCAGCTGTGTCAGCTGCTCTTTAAAATTTTCCTCGGTAAGTGCTTCCGTGAGACCATAATCCTTCAATGCATCGGAAGCCTGCTCCAGATATGTATCCAGAAGCTGACCTGTACCCTCCTGCAGCTTTTTGTTATTTGAAGCAAGCTCTGATAGTCCATCTGAAAGCTCCCCGGATCCGTCTGCCAGCTTATCGATTCCCTTTGTCACCTTATCCTTCTGACCGCCGGTCCGACGCCAATATTTTTTAAACCAATTATCCGTTATATCACTAGCATCAATTGTCTGATCCTTAAGCCATTCCTTAAGCTTTTTGTCCGTCATTCCCTTCTTCAATCTGTACGAATAATTGTACACCTCTGTCTGGGCACTTTTTCCCTGATCCTGCATTTTTTTATACTGTCCGGCAGTTACAAAAGCAAGACCAAACTGCTTACTTCCCACGGTACTGTCTGACAGATTATGATATGGCGCATTATAGTCCGGTACACAGCCGATTCCTGATACTTTCAGCGTTTCTCCACCGATTGTCACTTTATCTCCCACCTTGATCCGATGTTCCTCACTGTATCTCTGCTCCAGCATTACTTCATCATCAGCCTTTGCAAGCCGCCCTTCCCGAACAACGGCAAGATTGATCTTCTGCCGGTTTTGAAATACCCGCAGCACACTTTGGTCCTTCATATTGTAATCCAGATAAAAATTTTCTTCCAAACTCAGTCCTTTTTGGGTGATTTCATTCTTTTCGGAGGCTGTCAACGGCACAAATACAGAGAACTGGCCATCCTCAACCTTATGCTCCCGGTCAGAAGCCGCTCCTCCCTGCATAATTGTTTCAGATGCTCCCACCAGAGAGACCACCAGATACATACTCATAATGATCAGCACTGCCAATGCCAGATAACGGAATTTATTGGCACACAGATCCCGCAAGATTCTTCTTCTCAATACTTTCTGCATTACAAATCCTCCAATTCTGCTGCCGGTACTCTAGTTTCATTGTAATATTCCTTACTGATCTGGCCATCCTTGATCCGGATCACCTTATGTACCATGTCTTTGATGGAATTGTTATGAGTAACGATCAGCATCGTAGTTCCATACTTTGCATTGATGGTTTCCAGCAGCACTAAAATGTCCCTGGAGGTTTTGGAATCCAGTGCACCGGTCGGTTCATCACAGAGAAGAAGCTTCGGATTTTTGATCAATGCTCTGGCAATGGCACACCGCTGCTGCTGACCACCGGAAAGCTGTGACGGAAATTTGTTCTGATGTCCTGTCAGCCCCAATGTCTCCAGAAGCTCATCCATATCCAGCGGCGTTTTGGTCAGGTATTCACAAACCTGTATATTTTCCCGTACAGTCAGATTAGGGACCAGATTGTAAAACTGAAAAATATATCCCAGATTATCCCGGCGATACTCAGAAAGCTCCGTCTGGCTCAGGCCTGCAATTTCCTTTCCATCCACCACCACAGAGCCGGAATCAATGGTATCCAGGCCACCAATACAGTTTAAAAATGTGGATTTTCCGGAACCACTGGTTCCCTGTATCACACACATATCTCCCTGCTCCACTCCCGTGGTAATTCCTCTCAGAACCTGCACAAAACCTTCTCCTGCACCATAACTCTTTTTCAAATCCTTCACTTCCAGATACATGATCGTCCTCCTTATTGATATTATTTATCATTAACGTAACACTGTTATGTTGCTGTTGTTTTTTTAGGAACTGCCGTAACAGTTCCTTTTATCCCGAAACCTTCTATCCCTGCTCTATTCTTTTCAAACAATATCTCCGCTTCCCATCATATCCGGCGTTACACCAAACATTCCATACCAGCCACAGACCATATATTTCACTGCACGATCCATATATCTGACCGCTTCCTCCTCTGTGTCAATATGTGTCACCGCATAAACAAATACATCGATCTGCATATGTGCGATCCAGTGAATCACGTCATGTTCGATCCTCTCTCCCCCGATATGCTGCTGCATCATATCAGCCAGCATCCGGTAATGTCCCTCGCAAATGCGAACGACCTCATCCACAGCTCCCTCCACGGAACTGCCCTGGGACTTCTCCAACAGAAGCCGGAACCGGTCGCGATACCGGTAAAGCTCATGAACAATATTCAGAGTCGTACGGTAATCATCCGCTTCGCCCTCCTGTACTTCTCCACTAAGCAGTTCTCCCGATTCCATTGCCTGCTTCTCCCCCAGGAAATGCATTTCCATTGCCTCGCGTACTCCCGCCAGAGGCTCCTTCACCAGAGAAACAAACAGATCATCCTTATCCTCAAAGAAAAAATATAAGGCTCCCGTAGTGACCCCTGCCTTTTTACAGATGCTCCGGAGAGATGCCTTCATAAACCCCTTCTCCAGGAACTCCTCCAGGGCACATTTCTGAAGCCTTTTCCTGGTCTCCTTTTCATCCTTCATATATGCCTCATTTCTATGTCACCTCATCACGTAACACCGTTATGTTAACATGGTCATATGATAATGTCAAGAAATTTATTATAATCAAAAAAAGGCTATCATACCAAACAGTACGACAGCCCCTCGTGCAAATAATCCCCCTAAAGCAAAAGAACATCCCATATCTGGAATGTCTCTCTAACAAAAACGTTGAGCCGGACAGCTTACATCTGCCTTACATCCTCATGCGGTTATCAACGATTTACTTTGCTGAGATTATAATAACACCCAATCTATTATTTGTCAAATTCAACGCAACAATTCATTATAAATTCAAAGCAATATCCCGGCTTTCTGAGAAGTCAAAAATATCCCTATTACATAGAGTATTCAACCACATTCCAATTGTTTCCTTACTTTCTTGATTTCTCTTTTCAATATTACGATAAAATGAATTTGCTACAAAATCCGACAGCTGAACCAATTTCTCGTTTTTAGAGTCTGTATAAGTCACTTCAAACAGATCACATATGGGATTTTTTAAGGTCAACTGTTGATTAAGATATCCACACAACTCATATTCCGCTCCTGTTGCAATATTTTGCTCATCAATGATCAATTCTATCTTACCATATCCTTTCATAAACTTACTATGATTACGAAAATAGCTATCTAAATATGTTTGAATCATATAATTAAATGATCTGGCATGATTTTCAATAAATTTATCTGTAGTATATTCATTATCTAATACAATAAGACCCAGTTCCAGCTTTTCTGCACCATGCTCTAAAATATGCTTATATACTTCTTTTTTGGTAGTTTCTGATATATCCGACCCCTTTATCTCTTTTTTCATTCGAATCATATCTTTGTATTTATCATTCTTTTTCATCATTTTGGAAATTTTCTTTTTAAATAATCTGCGAATTGTAACTGGATCATCTGTAAAGACCATCGCTATAACAAAATATCTATTATTGCTGATATTAGTTTTTGTAATGCTTCCTGATTCGTCAATATAAACATATAATGTATTCTGTAGTGTCTTCTCTGTCATTTAACACAGCCTTTCATAATTTAGTACATCTCTTTTTTCAACAGTATACTACTACACATTATTATTTTCAATTTACTTTTTCAATTAATTATTTCACCTGTTTCCATGTATGTATACTCCGCACAAAAATTGGAAAAACTGGTTTTAAAGTATCTAAATAGCATATCGCATTGATTGGAGGAGTAACCATGTCTAATATGTTTTGTTTTCAGTGTCAACAGACCGCAGGCAACAAAGGCTGTGTCAACACAGGCGTCTGCGGCAAGCAGCCGGAAACCGCCAGACTGCAGGATGAATTGATCGGCGAGCTGATCCGCCTGGCCACAGCCGCCCACGATGCAGGAAAACATTCCCGCCTGACGGATCGTCTGCTGATAGACGGACTTTTTACCACATTAACCAATGTCAATTTCGACGATGAAGCGATCCGTGAATTTACAGACCGTGTCATAAAAGAACGCAAAAAACTCAGCGACGAAAAGATCCCCGTCGTAGCACTCTGGGATGGAAGTAACGACGAAGTATCCCTTCGTTCCACTTTGCTTTTCGGTCTGAAAGGTATGGCGGCCTACGCCCATCACGCCATGAATCTCGGATATGAAGATGAAAGCGTTACAAAATGGTTTTACAAGGGACTTTGTGAAATAAATAAAAAACATTCTGCCGAGGAATGGATCGAGCTGATCATGGAATTTGGCAAAGTCAACTTTAAATGTATGGAGCTTCTGGACCGTGCCAATACAGAAACCTTCGGTTCGCCATCACCGGTAAAGGTACAGACCGATATCAAAAAAGGTCCTTTTATCGTAATATCCGGTCACGACCTGAAGGATCTGTCCCAGCTTTTGGAGCAGACAAAGGGCAAAGGGATCAATGTCTATACCCACAGTGAAATGCTGCCGGCTCATGGATATCCGGAGCTGAATAAATACGAACATCTTGCAGGTAACTTTGGAACCGCATGGCAGAGCCAGCAGAAGGAATTTGACAATATTCCTGCCCCGGTACTTTTCACCACCAACTGTCTGATGCCTCAGAGACCAAGCTATCAGGACCGGATTTATACGACATCTGTAGTGGGATATAAAGGTCTTCGCCATATCAGCGGAGACAAGGACGGAAATAAAGACTTCTCTCCGATCATTGAACATGCCTTACGGCTCGGAGGCTATGAACACGACCACAGCATGAGCGGGATCAACGGCGGCCACACACTGACCACAGGTTTTGGCCACTCCGCCGTTCTTTCCCATGCAGAAGAGATCATTTCCTCGATCAAGCAGGGACATATTAAGCATATTTTCCTGGTGGGCGGATGTGACGGTGCCCATCCCGGCCGTAATTACTATACCGATTTTGTAAAACAGACTCCGATGGATTCCCTTGTTCTGACTCTCGCCTGCGGAAAATACCGTTTTAATGATCTGGATCTCGGGGAGATTGATGGCATCCCACGTATCCTTGATATGGGACAGTGCAATGATGCCTACAGTGCGATCCGGGTAGCTCTGGCACTCGCCGATGCATTTGACTGTACGGTCAACGATCTGCCTCTGACACTGGTGCTGTCCTGGTATGAACAGAAAGCAGTCTGTATCCTGCTGACACTGCTTTCCCTCGGTATCCGCAACATGTATCTGGGACCAACTCTTCCGGCTTTTATGTCAGAAACCGTTGTGAAGTTTCTCGTAGACACCTACAACCTGCAGCCGATCACCGCACCGGAACAGGATATGGATACCATTCTGGGACGCGGATAAATTCACATTTTACCGCAATCCAAGCACAAGAATCACAAGAATAATACACGGGAGCACAAAGGTCACATATCCCCGCAGAGCCTTTGGAAACTTCGCCCCAATACCGGTATTCGTCTCTTCGAGATATTTATCAAAGCCCCAGCCCCATTTTGTCACACAGAATAACAAAAAGATCAAAGAACCGCCCGGAAGCAGCAGATTGCTTACAATAAAGTCCTCCAGATCCAGCACTGTACTTCCGGCGCCTCTTGGCTGGAAGCTGCTCCAGATATTATAACCAAATACCGCCGGTAAAGAAGCGATCAAAATGATCACGCCATTGATAAGAGCAGACTTTTTGCGGCTGATATTCCATTTATCCATACAGCAGGCAATGATATTTTCAAAAACCGCTATGATCGTGGAAAATGCCGCAAAAGTCATAAACAGGAAGAAAAATGTCCCCCAGATCCTGCCTCCCGGCATCTGGATAAAGACATTTGGCAGCGTAATAAAGATCAGCTCCGGTCCTGCTCCCGGATTGATTCCGTAAGCGAAGCAGGCCGGAAAAATGATCAGACCGGACATAATCGCCACAAAGGTATCCAGCGCGGCGATCCGCAGGGATTCTCCTAAAAGAGTATGCTCTTTACTCATATAGCTTCCAAAAATCTCCATAGCACCAATACCAAGGCTCAGAGTAAAAAATGCCTGATTCATCGACGCAATAATTACATTAAAAAGACCAACCTCCTCAACCTTTTTCCAGTCGGGGATCAGATAAAACTTCAGTCCATCCACGCCGCCCTTCAAAAGGATACTGTTGACCGCCAGCACCACGATCAATGCCAGAAGTCCCAGCATCATCGGCTTACTGATCTTTTCTACTCCGGCCTGCAGACCAAAGGAACAGATCAGAAATCCCACAACAACGATTACGATCATCCAGAAGGTCATGCTCTTAGGATCTGCAAGCATATGAGAAAACTTATCCGTGACACCTTTCGTATCCAGCCCCTTAAAGTCATTGATCAGGAAACGATAAAAGTAACTGATCATCCAGCCTGCCACTGTCGTATAAAACATCATCAGCATATAATTACCAAATAACGCCGCATAGCCATGCAAATGCCATCTGCTTCCCTCCGGCTCCAGTACCTCATAGCCTTTCACTACACTCTTTCCGCTGGCACGGCCGACTGCAAACTCCATGGTCAGCACCGGCACGCCGACTGCGATCAAAAAGAACAGGTAAAACAAAACAAAAATACCACCGCCATTTTGTCCTGCCACATATGGAAACTTCCAGACATTTCCAATCCCAATGGCGCATCCCGCTGAAATCAGAATAAAACCTAATCTGGATTTGAAACTTTCTCTTTTCATGTTTCTAAAAACTCCTTTTATCTTAGTTATATTTCTATATCAAACCCAAAATAATGATCGCAAAAATGATACATGGCATTACATAGGTCAGGTAACCCCGAAGAATCCGGGGCATTTTCAATCCCATTCCTGTATTGGTTTCTGCCAGATAATTTTCGAAGCCCCATCCCCATTTCGTCATACAGAACAACAAAAATACAATGGCTCCTCCCGGCAGGATCAGATTACTTACCAGAAAATCCTCCAGATCCAGTATCGTACTTCCCGCACCTCTCGGCTGAAATCCTTTCCACACATTATAACCGAGTACCGCCGGCACAGAACCGATCAAAATAATAATTCCATTGATCAGGGACGACTTTTTCCGGCTGATCTCCCATTTATCCATACAGCTTGCAATGATATTTTCAAAAACACCAATGATCGTAGAAAATGCCGCAAAGGTCATAAACAGGAAAAATAATGCTCCCCAGAATCTGCCTCCCGGCATCTGAACAAAGACATTCGGCAGCGTAATAAAGATCAGCTCCGGACCTGCTCCCGGATTAATTCCATAGGCAAAGCACGCCGGAAAAATGATCAGACCGGACATCAACGCAACAAAAGTGTCCAGCCATGCTATCTGCAGTGACTCACCAAACAGACTGCGCTCCCTGTCCATATAGCTTCCAAAAATTTCCATGCCTCCCATACCCACACTCAGGGTAAAGAATGCCTGATTCATCGCCGCAATGATCACATTCAGCAGGCCCACCTCGTGAACCTTCTTCCAGTTGGGTACCAGATAAAACTTTACACCCTCTATGCCGCCTTCCAGCATCACACTATTGACTGCCAGAATTGCGATCAATCCCAAAAGACCTATCATCATGGGCTTGCTGATCTTTTCCACTCCATTCTGCAAACCCATAGAGCAGATCAGAATCCCCACAACCACGATCAACACCATCCAAAATCCCATGCTCCACGGGTTCGAAAGCATATGATCGAACTTGTCCGAAACCCCCTTGGTATCCAGCCCCTTAAAATCATTTACCAGAAAACGGTAAAAATAACTGACCATCCAGCCTGCCACCGTGGTATAAAACATCATGATCACATAATTACCCAGCAATGCCACATAACCATGAAGATGCCATTTACTGCCCATGGGCTCTAACTCCTGATAACAGCCCAACACGCTTTTCCGGCTGGCCCGTCCTACTGCAAACTCCATAGTCAGTGCCGGCGCTCCTACCATCACCAGAAACAACAGATAAAAGAGCACAAAAACTCCACCGCCATTTTGTCCTGCTACATATGGAAACTTCCATACATTACCAATACCGATCGCACACCCCGCCGAGATCAGGATAAAACCTAATCTGGATTTAAAATTTTCTCTTTGCAATGTCTTCTCCTTTATTTTTCCTTTGCATAAACAACATACTCCGCTGCATTATCCTTAATATGGGACACATCCTCCGGTGTTACCGGACGATATACTCTGACCGGATTGCCAAAAGCCACTGACCCCTCCGGTACTTCCTTTCCCTCCGGAACCAGCGTTCCCGCTCCTATAATACAGTTTCTGCCGATCCTTGCCCCATTTAATATCACTGCCCCCATGCCAATGATACAGTCATCTTCAATCGTACAGCCATGAACAATTGCCCCATGTCCCACTGTAACTCCATTTCCAATCACGGTCGGGAATCCATTATCCACATGTACCACTGCATTATCCTGAATATTGCTTCGCTCCCCCACTTTGATCGATGCCATATCTCCGCGGACCACGGCATTATACCACACGGAGGACTCCTTTCCCATGGTAACATCTCCTGTCACCACACAACCGGGAAACAAATATGCTCCGTCTTCCGTTTTCTTCCATTCGGTTACTCTTTTTTCTTTCATAATTAACTCCAAAAAATGATTTAGCTAAGGCCTGCGTCAGCAAACCTTAGCCTGTCTATCATACCATTTATTCTATTATCCATGCAAGTAATATTTTGAAATATTATAATAATAGAAATCCTGCAAAAAACTAAATAATTCCTATTAAAAAAATCAGCTTTCCGACTTCTTTCGAAGAATACTCATTGAAAGATCATAGAATGTTTTTTTACCGTTAATATACAAGCTTCCATAAGGATATGGATCCAGCTCAGGAAAGCGGCTGACCTTCGGAATCATAGTATAATTTTTTCCGTAATGATGTAAGCGGATCACATACCCCTTCGATGTATCCTTCGAAATTTCAGGAAGACGGATCACCAGTTTTCCGTTTCTGCTAAACTGATCATTCCGTACTTTCCTGCTATATAATTTCTGTCCGGTTTCCAAAGATAACACTTCTATTTTATATTCTTTTTTGGGCTGTAATTTTTTCAATTTATTTTTAGAAAAATTTTTCTCCTCTCTTTTATCAAAATTAAGTATAATTTTCTCTTTGTCTCCTTCTTTCGTTAACTGCCCCTGACGTATAATCTGTTCCAGTAAAACCGGCCTTTGAAAATGCTTTTTTTCTTTTCTGCTTACGTCACTCACCGCCACAGAATCCGGATTATTCCGGCAATGATATATAACATTCTCCTGTGCCGAAGCCGTCTGTGACGCTATTGTTATCTGTATATAAGATACCAGTACGATACAAACCATTGTCATAGCCGCCATGACAATCCGGGAATTTTTCCGCCGCAATATCACGGACTGCTTCTGTCTCATCCACTGCAGACAACGCCCAATCCCATCTGCCATCAGAAGCAGACAGACTCCCATAAAGCATACATTATATTTCCGATTTGCCTCCCAAAGCACAAAAAACAGGACAGCTCCCAAAAAAGTCAAAGAAAGCACATAGGAAGAATCGTATTTTTTCTCTCTGATCTGTCCCAGAACACTCCCACATAAAAACAAAAATGTTACCACCCGGAATGCCTGCATAAACAACAGATACCATGTATTATCTTTTCCCATAAAATACCGGTACCAGCCCGGGAAATCACTGGCATATGCCGCCTTATTAAAACAATCGTCATCCGAAAGTGCCCACACACCAAACATTTTCGCCATCGCCTGATAAACCAGACCGGTTCCTCCAAGCTCTTTGACACGTTCCCGTATCCGTTCTACATCGGCCCGGTGCTTCCGGTCTTTGGTATCAAAACTCATGGTGTAGCTCTCATCCTCCCTGGAAAACTCACCAAAGGTATCCGTATTTAGTCCCATCATGATCCAATGAGTCACCGGAAACTGTCCGGTCAGCCTGCTTCGGTCCATATGACGGTCTACCAGTCCGCGGCATCCCATGAAACAGCCTGTAAATACACCAGCCGTAAGCACTGTTCCAATCAGACACCTTACCACTGTTTCCTTTTTCATTTTCTGTGTTCCGCGCACGATAAAATACAATGCAACCGCTATGATGGGAATGATCGTTGTGGGACGTATCCAATATCCCACGGCCATTCCAGCCCCCAGCAGTGCCCATAAGCTTTGATGACCGTTTTGTTTCTCTGACTCCTCCTGAAGCCGCAGGCACAAATAAAGGATCAGCATCACAAAAGGAAAGGAGATGGTATTGGTATAAACCGTAGTCAGCCAGACATAGGTCGTTGGACAAAAAATAAACAGACACAACAGCAGATCTGCCATTGCAGCTCCCTTCCACCGACGCGCAATCAGCCAGGAAAAAATAACTCCTATATCAATCGAGATCAAATTTAATATAATCGTAGGAATCCATACCTTTTGTATTCCCATAAAATACAACATTTTATAAAAATAGTAGAACAAAACCACAATAAAATGGTTATTGGGATATCGCTGAAAATACAGATCCTGCATATTCATCTGTCCATGCTGCTTCTGCACCATCATCAATGCCTCATGCTGCACTCTGGCAGGATCACTGATCGCCATAGGATGAGAAATAAATACCAAAAAGAAAATCTGAAAACAAACAAGCACACCAAACAAAAGAATACTTCTGTAACGACTTTCCTTTTCCAGCTTGCGACCCAGAATCAGAACTCCCCCCGTGACCACAGCCGCCATCAAAAGCATGGCAAATGTCATTATTCCATAATGATCATTCCCATACATAATCCCATATACAATCATTGCCAGACATGACATTAGCAGCAGGCAGCCTCCGATCCCCAGCGTCATTCCCTGACTAAACCGATAAAATAGATTTGTTATTTTCTGCATATTGAGCACCTTCCATATCATTAATGTTCCCATCCACAGATAAATATAACAAATAAAATAAAAGAAACTCTCAAGATAATCTTAAGAATTTCTTTTATTTGTTAAATTATTTCTTAATTTTATGACGATCTCCGGCACGCTTTAACCACCATATCAGCAAAATATATCCCACAAGCCCTGCCAATGTCATTATAATACCCCGCCAAAGATAAGGATATTTCATACGGATCACCGTGACACCCTGATGCACCACCAGCAGATTATGTTCTTTAAAACTCTTCTGCCGGCTGCCAAATATATCATGATATGCCAACGAAGTATTTACCTTCTCTTTTCCCGACGTAATCCGGATCTGGTTTCTTCCATAGTGGATCTTTAAAGGTACAATGGTCCGTTCCGGCAGCTCCTTCAGATCCTCTCCTATCAGCTGTTGTAAATATGCACCCACATTTTCATCCTGCGTCAGAAAACAATGATAGGATAAATTCAACCCCACAAAAACAATATTGTCATTATAAACAGAGCCGGAAAAGTCCAGACGTCTGCCGGAATCAAAAAGATATCCATCTATTTTTTCCAGTCCATTGAGATATACTGTTTTCCACTGTGAGACGCTTCTGTCAAACAGTGCGGTATCCAGCTCTCCCTCCGATGTGTATAAAACAGGATAACCATTTTGAAAATAAATATTCTGACAACTGATCCCCAAAAAGGAGCGTTCTTTCGTTCCGGAGTCCTCCGGAATCCCATCCCCGCTGATCACTATTTTCACACCGTTATCACTGAGCTTTTTCACCAGCTTTTCTGCCCTCTCTCTGTTGGTGTACGCAAAGCCGGACAGATAAATCACCTGATATTCCGACAGCTCCCGAAATGTATAATCATCTAACGAAACAGAATCTCCCTTTGTAATATCCGGATTGCCATAAGTGAGGGAAGCTGCTGTATCGCCAATGGCTATTCCGTCATATTTGCATACTGTCCCAAAAGACGCATAGGTATCCATATGATATAACAGATAACTGTCATTTTGATCCGTCAGGCGATACCCCAGCTTTGCTGCCGCATCACTGACTTTCCGTATATCACCGGTTCCCTGCTTCAATTCCTGAATCTGTATCAGAACCGTATCATTGCCAAGCTCCAGCGCCCGGTCAAAAAGATACAGATAATATCCTTTTTCTGCCGCCTCCTCCAGCTCTGCGATATTTACCGCCGTAGCAGCCGAAATATTTCCCGTACCAAATGTTCCTTTCACTTGTTTTTTGTCATAACCAGTCAACAGATACGGTGCAACC
Source organism: Jutongia huaianensis (assembly GCF_014384985.1). Lineage (GTDB taxonomy): Bacteria > Bacillota > Clostridia > Lachnospirales > Lachnospiraceae > Jutongia > Jutongia huaianensis. The sequence continues at coordinate 20,112 of NZ_JACRSX010000011.1, read as the reverse complement.
GCTCCCAGGCTTCCTCCATCCAGAATCGCCGCCCTCTGGCTTGTCACCTCTCTTGCCTTTGTGATCAGGCAGGCATCTGCCGTCCGGTGCAGACGTTCGTCTGCCGACACCGTTCCCTTCCCCTGATAAATCAAAGAGAACGATGGAATGCAGTCTGCCACCAGAAGGACGCAGCATATCACCACAAACCCACGTTTTAAAGAATTCCATTTCATAAAACTGTAAAGAATCATTCCCGCAGCAACGGAAATAAAAGATAACATCCATAAAGGATGACCGGCCGAAAGCTTATCCAGTACAGCATACACAGAGGTCGTCGTCCCGGCAAAAAGAAATAATGCCGTCCAAAATCCTGCCATAGATTTTCTTTTGCTGCACAAAGCACCAAAAACAGCAACCATAAAAGAAGATAAACCAAAATAAAAATCAACATTTCCGCGTGTCAGACGGCGAATAGGGTTCAAGGAGATCCATGCATCCTGAAACATCCCCCGCATCACACCGGAACTTCCCGTGTTTCCTCTTCCCTTCATAGAAGCATAGAGCCATATTCCCGTGATCAAAAAAGCAACAAGCATAGCCCCTATCACAGGAAGACATTTTCCCTTTCTGTGATACAGCAGCCGGTATATCAGCAGAAAGAGAAGCATCGCCGCCGATATCATCACAGCAAATCCCGTCTCACAAAGAACCATCATCGTAAATACAGGAACCGCCTTTGTCAGAGCTTTTCCATCATCCTCCAGCAGATATGCACTGATCCAATGAAGCCATAAGGGCATCCATACCAGGGCAAGTACCCGTGGCAGATTTCCCTCTCCAAAAAGAATATAAAGATTATTGGGAATAAAAAACCACAGCATTCCCAGAAATGCTCCCAGACCCGGACGATTGCTGCAACACCCTATATAAAACCAGACCAACGCTCCCAGATAAAAAACAAGAGCCACAAACACCAGATATCCATCGAGGTCATTTCCTCCGGCAATCCACTGGCAAAATGCCAGAAAATAAACCGGCAGAGGCGCCTGATAACGCATGGTCTGTACTCCGTTAAACCACAGACTGTCATAAAGAGGATACCAGTCCCCTTTTTCCATAGCATCATAAAGCATATTCCCTTTATAAAGGTATCCCAGAGTATCCGTCCCTGTAGGATAATTCCCACTGAGTATGACCAGATATGCTATAATCACAGCGACTGCCGCATAAATCAGTATCACTGCTATCATTCCTGCTTTTTTCTTCACTGTGCACTCCTTTAATCAATAATACGATCTAAAATGCCATCAATCACATCACTCATCTGCTGCTTAGAACTCTTCCGGATACTTTCCAGATATTCCTGTTCTCTCTCAAAGCTGATCACATAGCTTCTGGTAGGAGTCTCACTACTCTCCATCTTGACCAGATGACCACCCAGCTCTTTGACAATACCCCGGATCTCATCCGCAAAATAATCCGACATATTTTCCAGTGTCGGTACCATATGATCAAAAGGCTCTACCTCGTTTAATATCCGATTCTGATATTTATTAAAATACTCATCAATCGCTTTCTCATATGCATCAAACTGTACGAATTTCTGGTCACTCATAAGGACATCCACCATAAACTCCCATGTATGCGGATGAATTTCACCCTCTTTTCCGTTAATGACAATAAAATGATTGGCATTAAGATAAAACTTAAATTTATATTCCCGAAACGTGGTCCGCGCCATGCTCTTTCTCCCCTTCCTGCGATATCTGTGCCATAAAGCTCCCATAGGTTTCCTGTAATTCAGATGCTTCCCGGCATTCCATCCGCCTCTCTATCCGAAAGGATACCTTTTGTAATGTCATCTGTTCCAGCGCCTTTTCCATTTCCTGTACCTGATACTGTAAAAACAGAAGGATAAGACCATCTCCGGATTCCCTCTCAAAGCGTACCACTTTTTCATCCAAAAGAATCTGCGCTTTCTGGAGAAAATCATTTCTCTGCTTTTCGGAATCAAATGCCACGCTCACAAAAACAACAGGTACAATCTGTCTCTGTACGATTTTTTGTACAAACATTTCCATTGCAGACGGTTTAAAAACACTCCATCTGGTATGATACCAGTTCATTTCCCGTATCATTTCCGTCTGCTCTGTCAACATCTTATTTAATCCGGTAATATGCTCCTGCATTGCCTTCATCCGTTTCTCCCGCAGATCCAGAACATTGGCAAAGATCATGGATACCACCAAAAGCAATCCCAATAACAGGACACCAAACACATACAGGCCAATCTTGGAAGAGAGGAAAATATTATTATCCAGAATCACCGTATCATTGGTCAGCAGACAGATCTTATATTCTGCACTGTTATACTCAAATATCACACCGGATGCCACATATCTTACCCCATCCATCTGAATCGTCTCATGGATCACCCGGTTGATCTCCAGATCCTGCAAAAACCTTGCCGCACTGTCCGAAGTAAAAAATGTCTCCGTGGTGAGACCCTTATAGCGGTTGGTTTCCGTGACATCCTTCACAAACAAAAGTGCCTGATCCTTTGTCAATGTCCAGTATTTCCTGCCGGAGGTATCCAGAGAACCCAGAATCTTCTGAACAATCTCCTCATCACTCCGTTCATCCAGCACATTGATCTGATCCAGTACCAGCTGCACATAAGCATCCTGCTGTTGTGCATAAATTGCCAGCACACTTTTTTCATATTCTTTCGCCTCATGCCATCCGATCACTGCCATAACCGCTGCTGCCAGAATGATCAATACCGATATCACCTTTACGTTGGTCAGCATCTTCCAAAATCTTTTTTCTTTCACTGCTTACTCCTTATTATTTACAAAATCTCTGATTTTTCCAAAAAATCCGGTCAGGATCCCAAAGTCGTCCTGCACTGTTTTTACAAAACTTTCTCTCTCCTGGGTAAAATTTTTTGTTTTCCAGGCGCTGTCCGTATTAATGCTGTTGATCACACCCGCAAAACGCATAAAAAATACCATCAAATTAAAAAACGGCAACAACGGGATCACATACCATTGCTTCGCATAATAACGTCTGATCTCCTTAAATCCTTTCAAAAATCCCACTGTAGAAATGTAATAAAACACACCGATCAGCACATAAAGACCATATAAAAACAAAGTGGAATACCCAATCTGCGCAAAAGAATAATTCATACACAGCAGACAGATCAGTGCCAGATACCAGATCATTCTCGGAAATGCAAAGGTATGGTCGTACAGCAATGTCCTCACGCCCACATTAGTAAACATTTTTCCTGCCTTCAGTTTATCCTTTAAAAACAGATGCGAAACCTCCAGACTGCCTCTCTGCCATCGTTGTCTCTGGGTATACAGCCGGTTCATATCCTCAATAGGATCTACGAAAAAGATCGCATCCTCGCAGATTCCTACTTTCGTATTCTGCAGATATTTCATCTGAAAAGTAATCTGTGTATCCTCACAGATCGTATCCGTATTATATAGCTGCGATTTTAATACCGCTGATTTACGAAATGCGGAAAATGCGCCTGACAATGTATAAACAGCATTCACCTCTGCCGCATAATTACGCCCCGCCAGAAATGCCTGTGCATACTCCATAAATTCGATCTTGCGGAGAATTCTCGGCATTACCGGTGGATACTGCTGCACCTGCTTCGGATCTGTCAGGATCACCCCCGTCATACACTCGATGGACTGATCATCTTCAAACCGGTATACCATATTGCGGATGGCTGACCGCTCCAGCAAACCATCGCTGTCAATATGAATAATATATTTTCCTTCACTGTTAAACAATGCCAGATTCAACGCCTTCGACTTTCCCTGCTTTGCATTCAGCCACTGCATCCGAAGCTGCGGATACTTTTGCTGACATTCACAAAACACCTGAAAGCTGTCATCCTGCCCCTGATTATTTACCAAAAAAATACGGATTTTCTCATCGGGATAATCACTCTCATCAATGGAACGGATACACTGCTCCAACGTATCCATGGAATTATAGATCGGTACGATCAGAGAAATCTCCGGATCAATCGCAGGCTTCACAATCTTTCTGCGGAAAATATGCTTCTTGATCAGCACAAAAACACTTCCCACAGAAGGTACGATCTCCATCAGGACCGGAATAATGATCCAGGCCGCCCAGAATAAAAAAGAATTGCAGAATCTATTTATCAGTTCCATAAGTAAATCCACCTACTTTCTGGCGCACGATCTGGGTCTTCGTAAACACAAAGAAGTACAATAAAACAGACAGGCCATAAAAAATGAGTCTTCCAATAAATGTATGGGCTACATAATAGGAAGGCATGCCCCAGATATAAATGATCACACAGATAGCAATGATCCGAAGTGCATTGGCAAAAATAATATAAAACGTACCCAGAATCCCCACCACAACTCTCTCATATACCGTATATGCACGAAAAAAAGCCACCAAAGACACAAATGCCATGATTTCCAGAATCCCGGAACACTCAAAATCAATCAACAGAGAAATGGCACCGGCCTTGGAATCCACAAAGATCACACCATATTTAAAATATGCTGAAAACATCCCTGTCAGCTTTCCAAAACCGCCCGCGATCACTGCTACAAACTGCGCCAGCGGCTGCATACAATACGGCCGCACAAATACCATCATCAATACAAAAAGACCACAGCTTCCCCAGATAAAACGCCACGCCGGAAGCTCACTTTTGCGGGTAACCCGCAAAACATAAAGCCACACCACCACAATCAGCAACGCAAAAATTGGTGTCATTTATACCACCTTCCGCTTGAACTTCCGGTATCCAAACACTGCCAATACAGAAAGTCCGCAAAGAACAAGTCCCAGCCAGGTACCGGTAGAAGTTCCTGCAATGGATACCCATTCCTGACCAATATTAATATACTGCGCCTGGATCAGTTTCATATCGGAAGCATCTATACCAAAATGATCTGCCAGTTTTTCCAGATCCACCTGATACTCCACCTCATCAGATACAGACTTTCCCTCTGCTGTCTGATTTACTGTCAGATACATTTTTCCATACACAGGAGCATCCTTGTCACTAATATTTGCAGCGGTAGAACCTGAATTTAAATCCCATAAATAGTACTCATATGTTCCTGCATCCAAATGATCCAGCTTACAGTCCTTATCAATATTACCATCCTTATCCACTGCTACCAGCCGGAAATTAATGGCTGTGTTGTCATTTTCATTTACCCGGATCGTAAAAGGCTGAAACTCCTTTTCATTCATATGAAGCATGGAGAGTACATGACCGTATAATGTCGTGCCATCCATATAAAGTGCTGCCTCAGCATCATTTCCAACACCTCCGCTGGTGGAATACTGGATCAGCTGATGTGGATAATAATCCCAGTCGGAATATTTTCCATCATAAACAATCTTATAGAAATTCTTGTCTATCTGTGTATCCTCTTTGCGATTGGCAATATTATCAATTAGAACATCCTCATCCATATAATATCCGAAAGAGATGGTTTCTTTATACTGACGAATCGCAGATGCCGGAATCGCAATCTCGTACTGACGGTTCGAATAGGATACCTTTGCCCCGTCAATTCCCTCAATATGATCCTTGCGAAGCTGAAACGTGGTATGTCTGCCCAAATCCGTATAAATCGTATATTTCCCATTACTGCTTGATCCTGCTCCTGTCGCAGAACCAGTCTCCTGCTCCTTCACATACAGATACAGATAATCTCCGTCAAATACAGCTGCCGTCTCACGGATCCACTGATCCTCCACCTGCTTCTTTGCAACGGCATCCCAATCCGTAAAAGTACCATCAATAGTAATCCCCTGATAAACAGCCGTTGTCGGCGTTGGCTGCGCAAGCTCCTTCACATCTTTTATATCTGTACTCTCCACAGAACTGCCACAATATGTGATGGTATAATCCTCTTCTACAAAGAAAGTTTTCGGAACCGCAAACTCTATTTCATACTTATCTGCTTCCTTGCTCGGAGAATACACCCCCCGGGCTCCATCAATATCCCCATACCAGGCATCCTTAAACTCCTTCATCATATTGGCAAAACGGATCTGTGTATGGCTGCCTCCCTGCCCGCTCTGATATTTAATACTTACAAATGTATTGGTAATCGGAAGACCATACTCATTGCCGCCATTCTGCTGCACATAAAAGTACACATAATCCTCATCCTGCATCACAGCCCACTTCGCCACGGCACTGTCCGTAGAAGACTGCATCTCTACTCCGGTCCACTCCTTCGGATCTCCGTCCACACTGACATTAACAGCTGCCGCCACCTGTGCTGTCGTCACGGAATGAACTCCAATTGCCGCCAAAGCCACTACTGCCGCTCCTGCAAATATCCTTCCTTTGTCATATATTCTCTTAAATCTATTTAACATCCTCTTTCGCATCTCTATCACTTCCTCTTATGTCTTTCCTATGTCTGTTGAAGTTTTTAGTATCTATAAAATAAGGGTAGGAAATGATTATTTCCTACCCTCTCATATATTTTATCGTCTGATATACAAAGAAATATTATAGCAGAATATACGGATTCGTCAAATGGAAAAATGTGAAAATTGAATGAAATAATGGCATATTTTACCCTTGCGCTAACAACTCTTTCTCGGCAGCTTCCAATTCAGTCTCAGAATAATCCAAAGAAAGAATCATTTCCCTGTTGAATCCGTTTTGAAGCATTTTTCGGATTGCATTCATTCTTTCCTCTGAACGCCCCCGTTCAAGGCCTTTTTCCAGTCCTATCTTTTCGCGTTCTTCCGCATAATCCTTTGCATAGTTCTTTGCATAATCCTCTACTGTTTTACACATCTCCCCAAAACCTCCTTCCGTCTCTTTGAAATACTTTACCGCCCTGCTTAATTCCGGAAATTTTACATCCTCAAATGCATCTTTCCGCAAAAAAAACTGAAGCAGCTCGGATTTGTCCGAATCATCCCTGACCACGGTATTTGCAAAAAAAATTTCTTCCCCATCATCAACTGGTACATAGCCTTCTTGGGTATCCATGCACCGCTTCACGCGCGTGATCATCTGTCCGTTATGCAGTGCATCATATTCCGTGATATACAGAATGACCACCTGCGGAATATCTGAAAAGTCCGTTCCTTTTGGCGTATATGCACCATTTTTCAGAATACATAGCACATCAAGAACAATCTCCCTGTACAGACTCGTGATAACACACTGCGGTGTTACTTTTAATCCCCTTAACTGTGGTCTGTCCAATAGTGTGCGGAGTATTTCCTGACAAGCTTCTTTTCTTTCCGCCACCAGCCGAAACATGGCATCATCAATGATCCTCAGATTTTCTGCCGTTTCCTTTGTGGCTTTTGAGTACTGTGTATTACCCACTATTTTACCTCACTTTCCCTGCTTATATAGAACTGTCATAAAACAAGTAAAGTGTAGCTTATCTGTCTAGTATTTATATCTCATATCATATCATCATCCGTCCCGCAAATCAACGCCAGCTTTCCTTGTTTTATTTTGAGCCAAGATTATCATTCTTCCTTGGAAACTTCAATATATTCTGGAAAATTGCCGCGTCACAGCATGCATTATCATGAAATTGCCGTGTACACAACGACGTAATGATAACAACAGTGCATATACGTTCAGCAAACATATATCTACGATAGTATCAGTCCCACAAAAAAGGGACGATTTCTCGCCCCTTACCCACTCTCATTCCTGACTACTGTCAGGATAAGATATCGTATAGTATTGTCGGATCAACTGCCGCTTCAAATTCTGTGGATACACTTTCTCCTGGTCTACCCCTGCTCTTTCTGCCAACAACTTCATCTGTCTCCATATGTATCCCCGGTCAATCACATTTCCACTGGAGGTCCGAAAGATCACTCCCGTCTGCAGTCCCTGATGAGCAATATATTCCTCCAGTCCCTGCAGCAACAGCTCCGGCAAATAAATATCATACTCCTCACCGGCACGAAGCACCGGCACAAAGCCATCCTGTACCGCCTCTACAGTCAGATTACCCAGTTCACTGATCCGAAGTTCTGTCCCTCCCAAAACCTGAATCAGCTGCACCATGCGGTAATCCTTCCTCTCCAGTGCCGTATCAACCAGCCGTTTATATTCCTCCGGAGTCAAACGAAGCAGCCTCTCCTGATTACTTTTTTTGCGAATCTTTAAGCTTTTGCAGTAAATATCGGTCCGCCCCAGAAATTTACAGAAAGATTTGATGCCGGCAATGACAGAATTTACACTTCTTATCTCGTAACCGGCATCAATCAGACTCTGCAAATATTCATCCGTCGCCGCCTGGGTAAACTCTCTTTGTTTTTCCAATAAAAATGTGCGGAACTTCATAATGTCCCGCACATACTTTTTAATTGTATTGATGTTCTTGTCCGATTGGACAAGATAAGATTCAAAATTCGAAATATCTGTTGGGGTTATTGAATACATAAAAACCTCCGTAAAATGCTGTTATATATGGTTCTCCTTTTTTTCTTGGGGTTTCTACTCATTTTTATGGGGTTTCCCCCCACAAAGTCGCATGTTTACGACTTTCGAAACCATTGTTACTACCGATTCCGATGCTATAATGGCATCATGTTGTTCTTGACCTAGGACAATAAATAAAAAAACAGGAGGTAGCAACAATGGCTACGAAAATCGTAAATTCTTTAGCCGGTCTCCCGGCAGAAGTAACTGTCAAAAAACTGGTAAAGCGTTCCAACTATGACGAACTCTGGATCTCATTTCCGGAATCAGAACGTATCTGCCCACACTGCAGTTCTCAGGACTGCATTATCAAGGATTCCGGCAAGAACTATACCGTCTATCATTCTGCAGTCCATCACAGATCGACCCACCTGCATATGCAGCGTAAACGCTACTATTGCAAGTCCTGCCGCCGTACCTTTATGCAGCATCCGGACTGGCTTCACCCGACACTGCACATCACACAGCTGCTCCACATCAACATCTGTCTCTCTCTGACAAAAATGCTGTCTCTCCGGACAGTTGCCGAAGAAAACGGTGTGTCAGAATCCATCGTCTACTCGGACCTTGACCTGATCAGTTTTGACACTGTAAAAAGCCTTCCGCAGACGATCGCCATCGACGAATTCAAAGGCGACAGCAGTACCTGGAGCAGCGACCGGCAGCGCTGGATCAAAGCAAAATACCACACGAACATCATCGATGGTGACAGCCGTTCGGTGATCGACATCCTTCCGGTGATCCGTGCTTCTGACCTCAAAAAATACTTCCGCCAATTTCCAAAGCACGAACGCGATAACGTCCACTTTTACTGCTGTGACATGCACAACGGCTTTGTTTCCGTGGCAAGAGACGTCTTCCCTCAGGCTGTGATCTGCATTGACATGTTCCATGTCATCAAGCATCTGAACGACTGTGTCAGCAAGATCCGCCGGCAGCTTCAGCGCGAACTGGAACCCACTGACCCAGACTACAAGCTGCTGAAAGGCTCCATGCGGATGCTTATTGCCAAACAGTCCAGCATCGACGCCAAGTACGATCAGAAAGCTCCTGTCGTGAAAAAAAGATTGATAAACTGTTAAAGACCTACCCAGACCTTGATGAAGCCTATCAGGCACTCCAGTCTTTCCACCGCATAAATGATATGACCATGTTCGTTTTTCAGCGCACACAGCTCACAGAATGGCTCAATGCCTACTGTTCCTCCGAAGTACCGGAAGTCCGCAGCGTCGCCAACATGGTCCGGCACTGGCGGGGATATATCCAGAACACCTGGAAATACGGCAAGTCCAATGGTGTCTGTGAGGGCTACAACAACCGGATCAAGGTTTTCAAACGTACCTGCCACGGTCTTCACAACTTTGAGTCCTTCCGCAAACGGATCCTGCTCACCTGCGGTGTCACGCAGTTTGTCACGAATCCGGCATCTCTGTTTCAGAGAAACCGCACTAAGAAAGGAAGCTCTCCGTTATAATCGACCGCACTCGCTATTAGAATACTAAGGAACCTTTTCCATACAGATCCTACATCCAGGAACTGGAAACAGAGCTTGCTGTTGCTGAATATACGATCCAGGAAGCCAACGAAGCATTCCAGTCTCTCCGGCAGGATTACCATAGACTTTTGGATCATGCTGCTATGCTGGAAGAAATCCTCCATCAAAACGGCATTCCATTTCCAGAAACCGATGAATAATCACTGCATCCGGCAGTAATAAACTGCCCATGTCATGACCAAATAGAAAGGAGGCTGATACCCCAAAAACTTCACTTAAAAAAGGACTATCTCGTCTTCTCGTGTACATTGTAGGGTAGTCATTATATGACCAAATATCCACTTCTTTTTCTGACCACCACATAGACAATTTATTAAAATTTCCCCTTTCCCCATTATCCAGTTTTAAAAAAGCTTTTCTTCCTTATTTTTCAATACATGTGAGATATTTTCCCACATTTAGATGAAGAACCTCGCAATTTTTCCGTTCCCCTTCACATTATCAATATTTAGTAGTTCCAGACCCTCCACTAATGTAAAAAGTATCCCCCACTACCAAATTACACATATCACTGACCATTATTACTGCTAATTGTCCAATTTCTGAAGGTGTTGCAAATCGCTTGGCCGGTATACAGTCAGTATACAATGTATCTTCCGCTTTACGTCCAAGCATTGCCGTTGCAACTGGTCCTGGCGCAATCGCATTTACAATTATACCATACGGTATCAACTCAGCTGCTGCTCCCAGTGTAAATGATCGCACTCCACTTTTTGATATTTCATAAGGTGTATAGCCTGGTTTTAAAGCTGCTGCTGAACTAACATTAAGAATATGTCCTTTTATTTTCTTCTTTTTCATATAATTGCTCACTGACTGCGTCATAAAAAACATTCCCTTAAGATTCGTATTCATAACTGAATCATATGTTGTTTCTGAAACAGTTCCAAACTTTTGATTTCCATGCACTCCTGCACAATTCACAAGAATATCAATTTTGTTTTCCTGGAACAATGTGACAGCCTGTGACACTTTATTATCAAACATTGTTACTTTATTCAAATCTATCTGTACACCTCTTGCAGAATTGCCAAGTTTTTCAACAGTATTCTTTACCTTTTCTTCTTTTGTACCCGAAACAATAACCTTTGCACCAGCCGCAATAAATGCTTCAGCAATCGCCACTCCGATTCCTCCAGTTCCGCCAACTATCAATGCAACTTTATTTTCCAATAAATTGCTTTGATTTTTAGGAATATTAATTGAAACAATATTTTTTTCATTCTTTTTTGAGTAATAATAATCTATTAACTCTCGAATTTTTAAGCCTACACTCATTTTTCACCTCAATCATTTTTACGCATAATTTTTTGACTTATTTTTACACCTTTTCGTCCAAGAATATTTTTTGCAATTTTTTTTGTTTTTTTTATAACATTTTGTTCGCTTTCCGAAAAATCAGCTAAACTCTGAATCAAATCAAGTGCACTTACATCCTCCTGTTCATCTATAAACACTTCAAAAAACATTGGTTTTTCTTTATGTTCTGTTGCGGTAAACTCTTTCATTGCTACAAAAAAACTCTTTTTATCAGTCGCGGATAAATACTGAAATCCCAAATCTTGTGCATAATGTTTTAAAAGTTCTGGCGATTTTTCACCATAATGCCCATAAGCCGAAATATATTCATTTGCCAAATCTCCAAGGCCTGCTTTCTGAACATTTCCTAAGGAATTTTTGAACTCTCCTCCTAATCCATTATTAACAACAAGAATACGTACATTAGATGCAATATGCTTATTTCCCAAGCTATTCATGTCATAAAAAAAAGCTAAATCTCCAAATATACCATAATATATTTTATCAAAATCCACAAATGATGCACCTATTAGACTTGAAACACCACCGTCAATTCCAAAGCCCCCCGTATTTGAATAACCTCGAATGCTATGGTCAATTTCAAAACAATTCCAACAACGGAGAGAATTCAAAATTCCAAAATGGATAATAGAATTTTTAGGCATATTTTTATGCATGTTCTGTGCAATCCACAAAGAAGAAAATGCCATATCATTATCATAGTTCTGCATTGCCTCTATTCGTAAATTATATACAGCGTGCCACTTTTCATATTGTGTAGTCTGACCTATTTGATAATAGTCGCAATACGCCATAAAAAAATCTTCCTCTTGCATTTCAAATACTTTTGTAAGATGTTGGTATGTGTCCCGAATCTCACCATCAGAATTCACTCTCCATATTTCTCTAGCCGATGATGGCCATGATGCCGATATATTTCCCAAGTGGATCAAAAGATCTATCTTTAAATTAGGAAATCCTCCAATATCGAATAGTCCACAAGGAATGCCATACTTTCCTGTGTAATTACTTGTTTGATCATAAAAAACAAACGCATTATATTGTTCACAAAATGATTCAACCGCAACTTTTAATTTTTCACTCCACGCCGAATGAGCTCCCACAAATATTGCAATATTGCCATTAGATAATTTAGGTAACTCCCTCCCAAAATTAATTCTTTGAATAACACGTTCTTGTGGAAGTTTACTTACGGAAAAATCAAGGCTATAGGATGTAGTCAAATTAATATGCACCGGTCCTCTTCCGTTTCGATAAAGTTCCATCAGGGCATCATTAATCTTCAAATTGCATTCCCATTCTTCTTGCTCATTCAGTATGACTGGAAGATGTACACTTTTTACTGCAATGTCATTTGGTATAACGGTTCTATCAATCAGTTGATCACGATTTTGTCCAAGCCAAGCAATTGGTCGTGTTGCCGTTACTGCAACAATAGGTAACTTTCTATAATATGCCTCCGTCAATCCTGGCATATAGTTTCTTGATGCCGTAGCTCCAGTACAGCAAATCACAACAGGTTCTTGAGATTCTTCTGCCAACCCACAAGCAATATATGCTGCGGATCGTTCGTCAACAGATGAGTACAATTCAAACTCTCCATCATATTGTGCACTTGCTACAAAGGATGCATTGGCACTTCCTGGACTTAATACCATTTTTTTTATTTTGTGTGCTTTTAATAGTGCCAATAACATTTGTACATTTCTTTCACTTGAATACATATTTCTTTTCCCCTTTACTATACACTTTTGCAGAAAAGTCTCTTCGTTATTTTTTTATCATTTTTAATACTTTCGTTATTTTATACTTGGTTATCTTATCAACCAGTTCAACCATCTGATTATAATAACTGTTTTCTCTATATATAGCAAACATTACTATATTCGATAAAGCGACCGAAAGAATTAAATTTATTATAACCTGCCCCAACAAAGATAACCCTCTTGTTGTTCTGCACAAGATCCAGCACAAAAATGCAATAATACATGCAGCAAAGAAATATATCACAAACTCTTTCACAAATTGTTTCAAACTTCTATGAAACACATATTTAAAAACATTACTAATCATCCATGGCATTGATACAAAAACATAACTAATGATAGTTGAAAGCAATATTGCGTAAATGCCCCAATATTGAACTAATGCAATATTAAAAAACATATTAACCATTGCCGCAATAAGTGGACGGAATCTATCCTGATGCCACACGCCTGCAGCATCTTTATACATTCCATTTACTTGTTGCATCGTTACAAGATAAAAATAAACACAAAAAAGTGCAACAACAATTTCATCAAAAATATAATCTTTTCCTACCCAAAGTTCGATAAATGGTTGATATATTGTTGCAAAGCAACACATACAAACGGTAACTATCCAATTTGTCAAAAATGTAAGAACTCTAAAATCGTTATAATTTTTTTCTGCGCTTTCCATTACCATGCTATTACCGACCCCAGCCAAACAGGAACTAAAAACTACTGTCAAAATCCCCATAACTGAAGACATAATAAAATAGTAGTTTTGATACATGGCCAGAATTGTCAAACCCAGAAATGCCGAAATAACAATCGTATCTGCAGAATTAACAATCGTCGCTCCAAGTTTTGCAGTAAACAGGTCTTTAATTCTTTGATTGATTGTTTTTACCATTTTATCAGGCAAATTTCCTTTTGGTTCCATATCTGAATATAAACGCGATGCTACCATTGCAGTAATAACATTCGCCATCGCCTGCGTAAAAAGCATAACAATAATGTAAAGATAATAGTTATGAAACACCCACAAAACCATCAGTTGTATAGCATATTGAAGCGATGTTGTTATAATTGTTATCTTACTCGCTATGTCACTTCGTTGATAAGCCTGAAGCAAAGAATTCTTATAAGCAAACATCCAATATGTCATTACCGTGGCTGCCAAATTTATCAAATACAGAATATAAACATTTAACTGTTCAGGAATATCCCCGTTTATTAGTTTTGGAATCAAAGGGGTCAATAATGCACCAACACAAGCAATTATTAGCCCTACGAAAAAATAGTATTTTTTGTACAGCCTCAACAATGCACAAATTGTTAATTTGTCATTCTCAGCAATTGGTTTATACATACTATAGACCATTGCCGAACCTACTCCAAGTTCTGCAAGATTCAAAACTTGCAAAACGGATGTAAACAAACTATTTAATCCTAAATACTCTACTCCCATCAGATAAATCATTGCTGTTCGCATCAAAAAAGGCAATAAAATTTGGTAAAGTTTCAAGATGACTCCAAACACCATATTTCTTGTTGCGTTTTGGGTTCTGTTCATATCACTGTGTCTTCTCTTTCTAATATTGTTTCTAAAATATCTGTCGTTTTATGAGCTTCAGTTTTCATAAAGGTGTGTTTATTACAAAGGAACTTTTTGTACTCATCATACTGCTTTACAAGGTACTCAAAACGATTTTTCAAAACATCTTTCGACAGATTTTGAAGATCAATGCAATACTCTACTAAGTCCATTTTTTCCATAAATCCTTTCATCTTCTGTTCGTATGATATCGAAATGAAAGGTGTCCCCATCTTGGCAGAAAAAATATTACTATGGTATCGCATACCAATAACTGCGTACAACTGACCTACCAAATATTGTTGAAAATACGCATCATATCGTCCATCATTTGCTGTCACTATAAAATAATCATTTGTATCACAACAGAATTTACACATCAAATCATAATCGTTTGCGTTTCCGTATAATTGAGGAATAAACACTACACCATAGCCAATCTTTGTAATACTTGAAAAGAACTCATGAAATATATCACGAACGTTTTTAGCAATTGCAGGATCCTTTGAATACACTGGATGCCACTGTAAATCAGTAATAGTAACACCTACGCATTTTTCATGTTTTTCTAAAAATCTCTTCAAGTCTATATATTGATTCAGCTTTTCTTGATTCTGTTCAGTATTTACATCATGTTGAAATGCCGAATCCAAAGTCGAAGAAACTTTTTTGTTTGGAACAATACTACGTACATATTTCTCTGAAATGGGATCTCTTAACACAATCGCTTCTGAATGTTCCAGAATCTTTTTACGCCACGAATTACGTTCTTCTCTCTGAAATGGTCCCATAGACGGAGCATAAAACATATATGGCTTATGCATTGCAATCAGCAAATCATAAATTGCAAGATAGGTTGATTCATCACTATAGTATGTATCACCTATGCTTGGACCTCCCGGTGCATGTAAAATAATATCAGATTTGGAAATCTCCGAAATCAATACCCTCTCATTTAAAGAAATTGATATCTTTCCGTCCGTCAGCACAGCAATTCTATGTGCAACTTTAGCTTTAAAAGAAATTGGCATAAACTGATGAATCATTTTAACATTGGACGGCATATTAGGATATTTTGTTCCTGCACCACGGATGGCTAGTATAATTTCAACTTCCGGATGTGCAACACTTATTTCATCTACCATCGCATGAACAGCAGCTTCATCACCACGATTATCCGAATGACAGTTAATAACTAGAATTCTCATTTTTATTCTTCCTTATAAATTAAATTTTTTCAACCATTCTAAAATAGTCAATGCTTGATAGCCGGTTTCGATATATGGCTTATTCATAAATTCATCATCTATCACTATATTGTTCCTGTCTACAATCAAGATGTTATCAGAATAAATTGGATATTCCTTTATATACGAATTTACCGTAATCACTTTCGTCTTTGTTAGCAATGCATCAAATGAACGTGTAGTAGGACCCTCTTGTGTGGATTGCGGTACATCTATAAGAGCTTTAGACTTCCGCATATATTCTATATATTTTTCATATGTCAACGGCTGATCGTGACAAAACCGTCCATTCGTATGTGTTGGATCATATAAATAAATAAATAATCTATACTTTTTCCCATACTTTACATACAATTCATCTGCAATTTTCTGTCTATCCGAGTGTGCCGATCCAATAAAAAGAATGTCGTATATATCTTCCGAATTATGTCCAACTGTTTTATTTTGGACAAACATTGGGCAATACGAGAAATTATATTTTTTACACTCGGAAATATTATATGCAAACTTCTCATCAAAAAGCTTGATATGTGATTGTTTTATCAAGTTTCTCACATCATCCCACGCATAATAGATATAACGTGCTTGCGGATTTCTTTCCTTTATTACCTGATAAAATTTATCAGATAAAAAAGACCCATTAATGCAAAATACCACCGAATAGTAATTTTTCGCTGCATTCACCTTTTCAAGCGTTTGCATCAAATACTTAGCTTCAGCTCTCTCTTGATCATGTTCCTTAATTATTAAAAAAATTTTTCGCAATATCCACCGAAATTTACTACACTTTTTATATTCATCAAGAATTGCCTTATCAAATTGGTCACAATTAAGCAATGTTACTTCATATTTTTTTTCCAACTGATTTTGCAAGCTTTTTTCATATCCCATAAATGAGGGCATTAAAAGCAAAATCCTTTTCAATGATACCATCCTTTCAATTATGTGTGCTCTCTTAGTAACAATGTTGTTTTTTCAACGATGTCTCTCCAAAAAAAACAATTTTTCGGAATTTGTGTAGCAGCTTTAATTTTTTTAATACATGATCCATTTTTTATTATTTGTTTTTCGTTTTTATAGCGTGTAAGCTGCTCAACCTGCCTATGGAATTTTTCAGAATCAAGAAATTCTGTAATGGACTCTTCCGTTAGCAAATCAATCCGTTTCATATTTTGAGCAAGATAATCTCTTAGAAGAAATTGTTCTGCCTCGTGTGATTTTGACACGCCACTCTTACGTATTCTATAACTTAGTTCAACTTTAGGTATATTTCCAATTTTATATCCATTATTTATTGCCCGTAGCATAAAATCATAATCTTCACAATGTGGTGTTTTTCGGTACCCATGTAATTTTAAACAAACTTCACGCTTTAAAAACCACGTGGGATGACAACTACAGCTTCCCCATCGCATAAACTTTGCAATCTGATTATGTTTCTCTGGAAATCTCATCAAAGATTTAATCGTTTCTCCGTGCTCATCAATCGTTTCAATATAACTACCAATCATATCTAAATGATTTTTTTTTAAATATAGCAACTCATCCTGTATTCTTGATTGACGACTTATATCATCGGCATCCATTCTAGCCACGTATTGACCTTCACATAATTTCAATCCTGCATTTAAACTTTTTACAAGCCCTAAATTCTTTTCATTACGAATAATTCTAATTCGACTGTCTACATATGTTTTCAATGTTTCTTCCAACTCGCAGTTATTAGGGTTATCATTAATAATTAAGAATTCAAAATTGGAATACGTCTGATGTAAAATAGAATTTATACTCTCATCCAATTCTTTCGGTGTTTCATTGTAGGTACTCATAAGAATAGAAACTAAAGGAGCTTCCATATCACATCCTCCATTTTCAAATATTTACTCAATTCTCTTCTTTTTATTCTGAAGCCACGTCAAAAAATATACCATATAAACCAACATATGCTCCATTGCAAAGTTGTAAACATATTGTGACTTGTTAAAAGAAGTTTTAGGATAACTTCTTATTAACCTTTGAACATCTTTTCGGGAACAAATCTTTCTGATGTTTTGAATTGCCGTTCCAAAACCATTTTTATCTGTATAAAATACTTCAAGTTTAATGCAAGTACGAATATGTCCAATAAAATTTGTATCTAAACGATATTGTGCTTCCCCCGGCAAGTTCAAATCCTGTATTTTAACGCCCATATAATGATACAATTCCATAACAAGTTCCAACTTGTTTGGCTTGTATGTATGCGTTAAGGATTCTTCATTAAAGCAATAATAATAAACAGGTTTATGGAGAATATATACCTTTTCACATAAGGGATACGCTTCTACGCTAAAAGCAAGATCCTCCCAAATAAGTTTTCGCTCAGACGGAAAAACAAGATTATTTTTTATAAACAATTCTTTTTTATATAGTTTCCAACATGCCGTATAAGAAAGAGCATCTAACTTATTACCTTTATTTCCCATCATATGAACCATAAGTGTTTCTTTAATTTCGTTTCCACTGTAGATACGCTCTGACACTGTAACTCTCTGTTCTTCATTTTTATAGTAATGACTTGCAATTACCACATCTACGTCTGTCGCAATTGCTCTTTCCAACATGACTGCAATCGCATCCAATGTTAAATAGTCATCCGAATCAACAAATGTGATATACTCACCAGTGGCTCTTTCAATACCATAATTCCGCGTCAGGCCAAGACCCTCATTTTCTTTATGAAATACTCGAATTCGTGAATCTTGTAATTCATATTTCTTACATATGGAAAGTGAAGAGTCTTTTGATCCATCGTCCACCAAAAGAATTTCAATATTTTGGTAGCTTTGTCCGAGAAGCGAATCCACGCATCTCTTCAGATATTTTTCTACATTATACACTGGAACAACAATTGTTACCTTCTGCTCTTTCATTTCTTTCTCCCTTCCTCAATACCAATTTAATAAAATCCCAAGTTTTAGTGCAAACGTTCCACTGAATGTCAGCCTTTTAAAAGTCGGATCAAATAAAAGCGACATTTTATCATAGAACACTGTTTTGTAATCGCTCGCTTTTTTTAAAAAAGCCCGATCATTAGGCTGCAAAAGGTCACTGTAAAACTCTAATATTGCTGTGCTGATGTTAGGATACGACTTCTTTTGCAACGTCTTTTTCAGCCTGTATTGAATCCCTGTTCCTTTTGTTCCCTCTCCTGTAACACTGGTATCATACCGAATCCAATAATAAAGTTCTTCATCTACATAATATACTTTACCAAACCAATGACATAATGTTCCAACCCACATATCATGTGGCAAATCGTCCACTTCGGGCCACACTCTGCAAACCAGCTCTTTCGCACTCTTATTGATAACCGTCGCCGCGCCATAATTATATGTTTTAATTAGTGTAAGTTTTTTTGTCAACTGTTCCGGTTTCAAAATTTCAACCTGTTCATCCAAGCGATTCAGTCGAACATCACTACGTTGCATTTTGCAATACGCCAGTTGCGGAATCTGATCTGCTTCCTGCATTACATCAATACACCTAATTAGCTTATTCGGTTTCCAAACATCATCCTGATCTGCAAATGCATAATAGTCTGCATCGCCACTCATTGAAAGCCCCAACCAAAAACTTTTTGCAAAGCCAACATTTTCTCCCTTGATGATTTTAATCTTATTTTGCGGATGGTTTTGTACATATTTTCGCACAACTTCCAACGTATTATCTTTACTGCAATCATCTCGTATCAAGACTTGAACTTTTACACCAGTCTGCCCGAAAATAGACTCCAACTGTCGCTCAATATACTTTGCACCATTATATACAGAAATTACAACCATAACTATTTTCATACTTTTATCTATCGTCCTTTATATTCCTTCTATTTTATATTTTAATTTTTCAAAAATGCTGTCAGTTCTAAAATCATTAAATGCCCAGAGAATAAATGGTAGGAACGAGTAGTCAACCAAGTCATTATCAACAAAATTTATCCAAAAAACAGCCATCAACGTCCCCAATATACACACATTTCGTTTATTCGTTTTTGCTAAACGATAAGCAATCAAAAAATAAACAAATAAAATCAGAATTCCATATCTCAATATTATATACAAATATCCATTATCCAAAACAATCGTACTTAGATTTTTTCCATTAACATAGGTAATATTGTC
>NZ_JACRSX010000010.1 GCF_014384985.1 Jutongia huaianensis | reverse complement strand
CTCATTTGAATCGCTCCTTTCATTCTGTTACGAACTTACATACTATACTCAGATATTCTTGTTTCCAGAGCATTCAGCATTGTCTGTTCTTTTTCTTATTCTTATTCATTAGCAATACAATACAATGGAAAACTCAATTTAACCTCAACAAGGTTTGTTTTTTTATCCATGCAAAATCTTCTTTGTACAACAGACTGTTAGATATAGCAAAAACGGCCTTTCAAAAACAGTTAATTTCTAAATCAACTGTTTTTTGAAAGGTCGTTTCATCAGATTCTTATAGCAATCCAGCAAATAATCTCATAAATAATTGTCCCAGTCGCAAATATGCACTTCGTCCGGTTTGATATTGGTCTGTCACATCACGACATTCTCCCATCGTCCTTATCAGATCATTTTTTATTTCCACAACTGCCTGACAATCTGCCATAAAACAGCCGTTTTCAAAATGGTGATATAAACTTCGATAATCCAGATTAATTGTTCCACAAGTTGCCATACAGTCATCTGCCACACTCATTTTTGCATGACAGAAACCAGGAGTCCACTCATAAACACGAACACCATGTTTAACTAATCCATGATAAAAAGAACGAGTTATATTATAAATGAATTTTTTATCAGGGATACCAGGTGTGATAATTCTTACGTCTACCCCTCGCTTAGCAGCCAGACATAACGCATGCGTCATTTCATCTGTTATGATTAGGTATGGAGTCATAAACCAACAATATTTTTCAGCTTTATTTATCATACTGATATAAACTTCTTCTCCTACCTGCTCATTATCCATAGGGCTGTCTGCATAAGGTTGAACAAACCCAGTTTGCTGTGCCGCATAATCATAGTGGAAAAGGTATTTACTAAAATCAGGATCATTAGCATCCTTAGCACTTACTGCATTCCACATTTCCAAAAATGTCACCGTAAGCGACTGAACAGCATCTCCTTCTAAACGAATACCTGTATCTTTCCACTGTCCATACGGGTGTGTGTAATTAAAATATTCGTTTGCTAGATTATATCCACCTGTAAATCCGACTTTTCCATCAATAACTGTTATTTTTCTATGATCACGATTGTTCAAAAACAGATTTAAACCTGGCATAAACGGATTGAATACACGGCAATGAATTCCTATTGCCTCCATCTTTTTCACAAAATCTGTGTTAATAAAGCCTATAGAACCCATATCATCGTAGAATACTCTAACTTCCACACCTGCTTTTACTCGCTCTTCCAGAACATCTTGAATCTTATGCCATGTGTCTCACACTATACTAATACCAAGCAACCAGAAACTACAAATTAACTATGGAGGTATTATTATGGCAAATTACACAAAAACAACTATTGGAAAGGAAAACCGAATTGAGCTGCATGAAAAGTTGTCTTTAACAGGTGCAGAAATCAGTTTAAACGAACTACCTGCAGGAGTAAATGTCCCATTTGTTCATTCTCATAAAGAAAATGAAGAAATCTATGGAATTCTTTCAGGTAACGGCAAAGCCATAATTGATGGAGAAGAAATTAGCCTTTCAACTGGAGACTGGCTAAAAATCGCACCTGCTGCAAAGCGTCAGTTTTTTGCATCCGATATTTCTGGAATTACTTATATCTGCATTCAGGTAAAAGAAAATTCTCTGGAACATTTTACAGCAGAGGATGCCGTAATCGGCTAATTAAAAGTATTTATTTAAAAAAATGCACAGTTCACGATAAGCTAAGAACTGTGCATTTCTTTTTTGTTCAATATTACGTTTTCTCAATTTTTCAAACAAGAAGTTATCAGTGATTATCTTTTAGAAAACAGTAAACTACAGCGACGCCAAATCCAAGAACACCTAGGACATATCCCCAAAAATTATTTGTTGTCACAGCAATTCCTAAAGGTATTATTGCAATCCCCAATAACTCAATCTTAATTCCTTTCATCGCAAATACCTTCGTTACAAACTTGAATTTACTTTAATAAATATTTTTCAAACGCTTTATGATTATCAAAGTGGACTTCTCTAAAAAACAGAACTAACCAAATAATATAGGTTGGTATAGCTATATATGGGGTTAAAAAGCAGGATAATAATGCTCCTGCCAACATTATAATAGCCCACATAAAGCACTGATTTCTTATATCACGAGAGATATGAGCTTTATCATACAATGCCTGTTCTTCTTTAGAAAATGAATTAAATCCTGAAACAAATTTTGCTGCTTTTTCCTTAAAAATCGCAAATAACACACCTATAATCAGAAATGGTATTACCAAAATTATACACGACCAAAATCCTATATTCATAATACATACCTCCGCTTCAAACTCCGATTTCTCAGTTTCAAAAACCGGAAGTTGAAAGTTCCTATAAATTACAAATCATAATATATTCTTCATCATTTTCATCAACGATTTCAAATCCTACCTTCCTATACATACGGACAGCATAATTCATCTTTTGAACAGCTAATGATGCTTGTTTATATCCTTCTAGTTTTAATTTCATTAGCATCTGTTTCATTAATTCTGTTCCGATACCATAGTTTCTATACTCTTTAAGAAGTGAAATCGCAAAAGACGGTGTTTCATTATCTATATGACCGTAATCATTCATAATCCGAACCCATACAGCACCAACAATCTCATCCGCAACTTGAGCAACCAAACATAAGTCTCCCTTGTTCTCACCAAAGTCCTTTACATATACCTGCAAATCTGGTTTGTTAATGATATCTTTGGACGGTGCTGGAACACCTTCAGGAATAAAAATTGCCTCGTATAAAAAAGTATCTAATATCTTATTTTCATCTCGTTTTAATTCTCTTATTGAATAATTCATATAAACCTCCGATTTATTTTTATTTATAAATCAGTTGTCATTCCACACATAATGATTCCTCCGTTAAATATCGAATTGTGCAAAAGCCCAAGGGACTTTAATGTCCCTTATGCTTTTCTCTTTTCTTTTGCTGTTTCAACTCAAACATTCGCTGTTCTTTAGCCTCTTTTTTCTTGCGGCTTCTCTCTTTACGCTCCTGATTGTTCTGTTCCTGTTGTAATTTTAATGCCTGCTGCGATTTTGTGCCGATGCCTGTTTCCATCGTCTGCTTTTTTGCTTCTCGTTGCATACGCTTTGGATTTCTTTTTATATCCTTTACAACAGTTTCAACAGCCGGACTGAATTTCAAACTAAAATAGTATTTTTGAATATATTCCTGCACTTCGTAATCCTTTGGTTCTGCACCAAATGTTACCTTCGCCACAAATAGTTTACCATCTTCAATACGTTCAAATACACCTACCCAAAATGGTTCTTCAAAATATACCGTCAGTTTTCCACTTGCTTTGTCCATAAGAATTCTTGCAGTGACAGCTGAGCATATGTATCTGTGAACCATTGATATAATTCGCCAAGCTGATTCCACTTATAATTATCCGAAGGAGTTTTAACAGGAATACCCTTTCTTTCGTCTGATTCCCATTTAATAACAAGAGTTGTCCAGCCAACCTGATAAGCAAGATTTTCTGCCGGAGTTCGATCGATCTCATCAATTCTCTTATCTTTTAAATGCTCCGGAATATCATTAAATTCTGAAATATATTTTGCAAAGCTTTTATTTATCTCGTTTTTAAGCTCGTCTTTATTCTCATATGTTCTCAATAGTCTATCTCCTCAGCTTCCGATTTTCCAGTTTCAAAAACAGGAATTTTCAAATTAGTCTTTGCAAATAACCTTTGAACCTTCACCATCAATTACAATTCCCTGACGGTTGTTAATCGGGCATAGATTCAAATCCGAAAACTCAGTCATTATTTTCTCGGTAACTTTCTTAAATGGTGCTGTAAGATAATGCGGAAGAACATAGAAATCAATCAAATCAAGCCCTGCATCATCTTCTTGTGAGTAGTCCTCTGGCTTTTCATCCATTTGCTCGATATATTGGATGCTTGGAGCGCATATAATTGCGCCTGCCGACTCGCCGATCATCAATTTTCCATTTGCCAATTCCTTTTTCAGTAGCCCATCAGTTCCCGTTTTACGGAGCTGGTCCATAAGAAAGAAAGAATTTCCGCCGGTAAAATATATCACATCTGCTTCTTCAAAAACAGACTGTATCGTTGAATAAGCCTCCGTTGAAATATCAATTTCAGTTACGATTGCTCCCAACTTTTTGAATAATTTTCGAGCCGAGCCGACATAACCGGTGTAGCCTTCACGCAGTGAAGCTGTTGGAATAAATGCGACTTTCTTATTTTCAATTTCTTCCTTTATCAGACTTCCCACACTTGAAAAGTGCGAACATAAAAATAGTTTCATCAATATTCTCCTTTATAAATTTCGATTGAGATTTCACCTGTTTTAAGCGATTTTATAACTGTTATATTTTGTTATTAAATTTCTCACAAACCCTTGAAAACACTAAATTTGTAACAGGTGAGCTTTCCCTTATTGTTTCCCTTGTGTTATATCGTCCCATCGGTGTTTACGAACTCTGATAAGGGCAAATGCAAGGGCAAAATTTTCTGATAACACATTATAACACGAAATAAAAGTGACATGGTGAACTGATTGGAATGCTTCTGATTTTCTGATTTTGTCCAGTTCTGTACCATATTGTTATTTGTATCAGTTAAATACTTCTTGTCGTGTCATTTGCTATTCAACCACTTTGTAACCTGCATTCGTTATTACATAAATTGCATCGCTTTTTCTTTCAATATAATTAGCATGCAAACATGCGTTCAACGCTTCATCCCAAATAGCATATTGTCGTCTATCTGGATATTCCTTTGCCACTACTTCGCCGCCAATCTGGATATATGTACCTAATTCCAAACTAAAACCTATCAATATCTGCCCTTCTGGTACGGCTGCTACTTTTCTAAGGAGTTGCTTCATTTCTTCTGTAATTGTTACTGATGCAGGAGTGGTATTGTCCTTTTTTTCTAAAGTCGGATCATTTATTTCACGGATAAACTTGTCTCTTGCATCTTCCCAAATAATATCCTCGTTATCCGGGATATTAAATTCTGCTTCTAATTCCCGTCTTAACTGATTTAAACGATCTTTTACTTCTGACTGATCCCCATCCAACTTAATAGCAATGCTGTCGCTGCCAATCACACCTTTCATTCCAGAAAAATCAAAACCTGGGAGAAGAAGTGAAGTTGCATTAGATTTCAACACCCATGCAGCCCCCATCTCATTCAAACTCACTGCACTCTCATAATATTCTGGTGAGTGCACGAAAATAATATGTAAGTCATAGTTCAGGAATTGTTCTCTTAAAAAGTCAAATATATTAGCTCCGTTTGGTATTCCATATCCTGGAAGAGAACTACAAAAAATATCTCTGCGAGGGCTTAAATTGATTGAGCGCAGTAATTCAGCAATTTTCGCAACGTGAGCTTTATTCTTAGAAGAATGACTTATGAAAATAAGCGGCTTCTTTTTCACTTCAAATACACCTCCCTGTAATTGTGACAGTTCGAGTACTTCTTTTTCTTCTGGATAGTATTTATCAATGTGTTTTCTAATAGCCTGAAGTTTTCCAACAAGCTCAATAAAATATTTTTTCTCCGTAAAACCATCCAGAGGCTTGCCGCACAAATTTACAGTCTCCCAAACAAAAGTATCGTGAGTTCTGTCATAAATTTCCTGCAATTCCAATTTTATTTCTTGAATCCAGCTCTGAAACTCAGGTACATCACTAATTCGTTCAAAAGATGTATCCCGGTAAGTGCTTGCCGTAGACTGACCATCCGCCAAAACTGTCAAAATATCATTCCGAACCTCTACTGTTAGTTCTTTGTGCGGCAGCAATGCTGCCATACCGAACTTTGTGATAGAAGGAAAGATGCTCTGCATACTACTAATGGAAACCTTGCTCTGTGTTTCTCTCTGAAGCTGATCTGCCATCGCAGCTGCCACTTCATACCGCATCGCATCCGAAATAATCACAAATATCTTAGTATCCGAAGTTTTAATACGGGAACGATAAAATTCTTCCTGCTGCGGCACTTCCAAAACCTTACCGAAAGTTGCCATTTCATCCGCACACACATCCGACCAGTTATTCCCCAGCTCACCTAAGAACCAATGAGTATAGAGCCCTTCCACTTTATCGACAACGTGCTTGAATAAATCATCCAGCAGAATATTGGAAGTCTCCAGACTCTTTTGGAAACTCAGATGGAACAAACGGTAATAGGTATCCATCTGATAGTAATTTTCCGTATACTCTTTCCAGATGCCTTTTGCTTCTGCAGTGTGAAATCCAGCAGAATGTTCCTTAAAAAAACTCTGCATATTCGCCACTTGTAAAATACCGTCATAGAAATTCTCAAACGACTCATACCATGCGCATGTTCTGCGTTTTTCGACCGTGGAAGTTATGGTATCTACATCAATGATCTGGTCACTAATCTCCGTCATAATCTTGATCAGAATCACTTCGTTGATACACGGGAAACACTCGGTTCCTGCCAGGTCATCCACAGACAACTTTTCAAAACGCTGATGGAGATGCGCTTCCTCCTCAACATACCGTGCCACATCGTATAGCTGCCCCACATCCTCACTATGAAGCCATTCAGAAATAAAATCATAACAATATGCCTGATGCGGCATGGAAATAAAACTATCCAGTCCTGCAAGATACTCCTGCCGCATGGTACGGGTAGCAGCGGTCAACAACAAATGAATTGCCAGCCGTCCAAGGTCTGGTTCTTCCTCTGTAAATCCGCAGCCCTGGCGAACCATCGCCCAGAAAGCACTGTCTGCATGATATTTTATGAAATCCTGATAAATTGTATTGTTGTTCAAATCCAATCCTGCACGGAACGTGCTGCGAATAATCATATCCGGCTGTGCATCTTTCAATCCACATATTGCTGCCATAACAGCCTTGTGTAGCTGCGCCGGGGTTGTCGGCACCTTATTCTGTGTGCTAACTTTCAAGCGACGATCTTTTGCATTGAAATAGGCACGATAATTCTTGACCTGCTTCCGCATGGCCGGATTCGATACAAGCCCCATCTCATCCATCCAAATGGAAATCAAATCTGCCCGGAACTCTTCACTGTAAAGCTCCACATCTAGAAGCCAGTTATCATCTGGGCGGTCATATGCTAATGGACTGTAAACCAGATAGTTTGTCGAATATCGAAAGGAGACATACGATTATGGCAAAAGGATCTGTAAGAAAAAAAGGAAAGAAATGGTACTACCGCTTCTATGTAGAGGATGCAAGCGGCAATCTGGTTCAGAAAGAATATGCCGGAACCGAAAGCAAAAGCGAAACGGAAAAACTGCTCCGTAAGGCAATGGAGGATTACGAAAGCAAGAAATTCATTGCAACGTCGGAAAACATTACTGTTGGAGAACTGCTTGATATGTGGGCAGAAGAAGAATTGAAAGTTGGAACACTCAGCAATGGTACAGTAGAAAATTATCTTGGTGCGATCCGTTGTATCAAAAAGCATCCGATTGCAAACCGCAAATTAAAAACTGTTACCGCTGAGCATTTACAGTCATTTCTAGATCTGCTTACATTCGGTGGCAGATTTCCTGATGGAAAGACACGAAAGGGTTACAGCAAAGATTACGTTCATTCCTTTTCAGCAGTATTACAGCAGGCTTTCCGGTTTGCAGTATTTCCAAAACAGTTGATCACTTTTAATCCGATGCAGTATATTAAACTAAAAAAGCAGGCGGAGGATGTGGATCTATTTTCCGATGAGGATATCGAGGAAGGCGTTCAGCCAATCTCACATGCTGACTATGAAAGACTGATCAAATATCTCGAAGAAAAAAATCCACCTGCCATCCTTCCAATCCAGATAGCTTATTATGCAGGACTTCGTATCGGTGAGGTATGCGGATTAACCTGGCAGGATATCAACCTTGATGAACAATTCCTGACGATCAAAAGAAGTATCCGCTATGATGGTGTCAAGCACAAAAACATCATCGGACCTACCAAGCGAAAGAAAGTAAACCTGTCTTGCCTGCCAGAGTGCCATACCAGTCTTCACTCCCTGCCACTTCGCCAGATAATTCGCTGTCAATACGATTCCATGTCTTGCCTGTGGATCACCGCCTACTGCCATCGGCACATTCCTCATCTGCGGACGATGTAACATCTCCACACTCCCATAACAGGAAGTCCCTACTTTTTGGTACTGTTTACCAATCGTTTTTATCTAGTTCCTAAATGTACACTTTTTGATACCACCTCCTTAAAAATGGGTACAAAAAAAGAAGGCGTATTTCAACCTTCTTTGAATTTTACTGTCATTATCTTTCAGTTTCGTAATATTTTATTTCTGACGAAAATCTTATTTGTAAATTTAATTTATCATCAGCAGCAACAATTGTTCTCTCATATTACACCTTCTTTTCTGATTACGAAGTAGCACCTTTTATTACGCATTCAATAAAAAACCTCACCAGTATTTCTACCAGTGAGGTTATTATATCATATCGCCACTTCCATAAGCATCAAATCTGCTCATTCTCTACATCGTTTGGCGTAAAATTGGCGTATTTTTGTAATTTTACGAATTTCCACCAATAAGGTACATCACGTTTTTAGTAGAGCTTTGCACCTGCTGGAATGTGGTTATCAACCATAAGAAGATGAAGTTCTTCATCCTCTGAATCTTTAAGATTATTTACTGCAGAAAGCAGCATACCACAGGAATCAATTCCCATCATCTTTCTCGGTGGCAGATTGGTGATTGCGATCAATGTCTTGCCAACAAGCTCCTCAGGCTCATAATAAGCATGGATACCACTGAGGATCGTGCGGTCTGTGCCTGTTCC
Organism: Jutongia huaianensis; assembly: GCF_014384985.1. Taxonomy (GTDB): domain Bacteria; phylum Bacillota; class Clostridia; order Lachnospirales; family Lachnospiraceae; genus Jutongia; species Jutongia huaianensis. The sequence goes on along the minus strand of NZ_JACRSX010000010.1, from coordinate 96,331 downwards.
ATCATCCAGCGTAAACTGTAATAACTTCTTTGACTTTGGTACAGCAACACATTCCTTAACCTTTACCGCTCTGAAATCAGACTTGCTGAAGGTTTCGAAATCTACTTCTTCCTCAAATAAAGGCTCAATCTTTACATTGGAGAAGTCAATCTTCTCTGCCGGCTTATCTGCCTCTGCAGAAACTGCCTTGGAAGACTTGGATGCTTTCTTGTCAGAATCCAGGCTCTTCATCGTCGGGAAGAGTAATACATCTCTGATCGCCGGTGAATTTGTCATCATCATTACCATACGGTCGATACCAAATCCAATGCCACCTGTCGGAGGCATACCAATGCTAAGTGCATTCAGGAAATCCTCGTCCGTATGCTCTGCCTCATCATCTCCGGCAGCCAGAGCCTTCTCCTGTGCCTCAAAACGAGCCCTCTGATCAATCGGATCATTCAACTCGGAATAAGCATTTGCCATCTCCCATCCATTCATAAAGAACTCAAAACGTTCTACATAATCCGGATTGTCCGGCTTCTTTTTTGTCAGTGGAGATATCTCAATTGGGTGATCCATAATAAAGGTAGGCTGGATCAGATGATCCTCTACATACTCCTCAAAGAACAGGTTCAGGATATCCCCCTTCTGATGACGCTCCTCAAATTCAATGCCTTTTTCCTTTGCCAGAGCCTTTGCTGCCTCAGTATCCGGAATCTCGTTAAAATCAACTCCTGCGTATTTCTTGACGGCATCTACCATCGTCAGTCTCTCGAACGGCTTGGAAAGATCCATCTCATGATCACCATACTTGAGGATCTCGGAACCTGTCACTTCCTTGGCAACGTGACGATAAAGCTTCTCGGTAAGATCCATCATACCGTGATAATCTGTATACGCCTGATAAAGCTCCATCAATGTGAACTCCGGATTATGTCTGGTATCCAGTCCCTCATTACGGAACACACGACCAATCTCGTAAACACGTTCCATGCCACCTACGATCAGTCTCTTGAGATACAGCTCCAGAGATATTCTCAGCTTCAGATCCTCATTCAGGGAATTGAAGTGAGTCTCAAATGGTCTTGCAGCAGCACCGCCGGCATTGGATACCAGCATCGGTGTCTCCACCTCCATAAAGCCCTGCTCATCCAGGAAACGCCGGATACAGCTGATCACCTTGGAACGCTTAATAAAGGTATCTTTTACATCCTCATTCATGATCAGATCCACATATCTCTGACGATATCTTGTATCGGTATCCGTCAGTCCATGATGCTTCTCCGGAAGGATCTGTAAACTCTTGGACAAAAGAACGATCTCCTCTGCATGAACAGAGATCTCGCCTGTTTTGGTCTTAAACACCTTACCCTTTACTCCAAGGATATCACCGATATCATACTTTTTGAAATCTGCATAGGATTCCTCACCGATCTCGTCTCTTGCAACATAAAGCTGCATCTTCCCTTTGAGATCCTGAATATTACAGAAGGATGCTTTTCCCATCACACGCTTAAACATCATACGGCCTGCCAGAGAAACCTCCTGTCCCTCCAGCTCATCATATCGGTCTCTGATATCCTGAGAATGTACGGTTACATCATATTTTGTAATCTGAAAAGGATCCTTTCCGGCTTCCTGTAAATTTGCAAGTTTCTCATGACGCACCTTCAACAAAGCATTGACATCCTGCTCTGCCTGCGGCTTTTTATTCTGCTGTGCCACTTTTCTATCACTCCGTTTCTATCTTATTTTGACTTCTGGATCTCCAGAATCTCGTACTTCACAACCTCTCCATTTGGTGTCTCCACCTCAATGGTGTCTCCTGCCTTCGATCCGATCAAAGCCACACCAACCGGAGACTCATTGGAAATCTTATTGCCAAGGACATCTGCCTCTGTAGATCCTACGATCTTATAAACCATTTCCTCATCAAACTCAATATCCTTTAAACGGACAGAACATCCGATATTGACCGCATCATTGTCAACATCCTCCTCAACAACGACCTCTGCGTTTTTCAGGATCTTGTCAATCTCCTCAATACGAAGCTCAATATCTCTCTGCTCATCCTTCGCTGCATCATACTCTGCATTCTCGGATAAGTCACCCTGCTCACGAGCCTCTTTGATCTTTGCGGCTACCTCTTTACGTCTATTCAGCTTTAAATCCTGAAGCTCATCCTCCAGAGCCTTCAAACCTTCATAGGTTAATATGTTTTTCTTCTCTGCCATGTTAAATCCTCCAAATTAAGACTATAAAACTTAACGCTATCGTGTTATTCTAACACGAATCCCTTCTTTCAGTCAACCGCGTGAAAACGGCTCTTTTTATCATTCATCATTCATGCTGGTACGGAACGGTGCCATTGGCAGACCATTCTTTCCGAACATATTGACCTCTGCATAGTTTCTCCAGTTATATCTTGCATAAACAGGCTCTTTTACATTTGCAGAGAACAGACGGACCTTATTGCCCTGAATCTGTACGGAATCTGCCGGATAAAATACCTTATCCTGACCAGCCACTTCAAAACCAAGAGGATTCTCACCGGTACAGATGATGCCGTCTCTGACGTGATTGAAGATCAGCCAGATATAGGACTGCAGTGTGTAGCAGGACTGATAGAACGGTCCAAAGGCTCGGACCTCGTTGTCCAGTCCATAAGCGTGGTACATTGCCTGCAATGCCAGACGCTCCCCTACCGGCTGCTTGTCAACCGGATGGATATTGCTGTACTCCCCCTTATCCAGAACAACCGCCAGACCGGTATTTTTCACCGTACGGTATACTCTGTGCTGTGCCTCACGGATCAGCGGCCAGTTGGTCAAATTCTCCTCTCCCACATTGGAGAACATCGGAAGCTGAACGATCATAAACGGCAGCTTGTCATCATGCCAGTCCTCTCTCCACTGACGGATCAGACGTGTCAGAAGATTATAGTAGCTTCTAGGCTTCTTGTCGTCCTCCTCTCCCTGATAGTACAGGAAACCGGCCAGTGTATATGGTGCGATCCTCTGGATCATAGTCTCGTAAAGACCTGCCGGACGATACTCGGAACGCGGTCCCATTGGTCCCGGATATTTATTCTCACCGCAAACCTCTAATGCACCTTCCCATGTAGGATTTGGTGTTGTCTCATAATAATGCTTGCAATTCTTGTCAAACTCTGCCTGATATACGATATATTCCTCGCGCTCTTTGCAGTATGCGTCAAAATCCTGCTCAGCCACGATGGCGTCATACTCTTCTACATAAGAAGAGATCACTTTGTCATTTTCCAGAGCCTCTCTGCTCATCCAGCAGGAAGCGGAGGTTCCTCCCCAGTTACATCCGATGATTCCCACCGGAACATCTAGCTGTGCAGCAAGCTTTCTGGCAAAATAATAACCAACGGCTGACCAGCGTCCTACATTCTCCGGACAGCAAAGCTCCCAGCAGCTTTTCTCCTCCTGCTCATAAAGCTCATCACAAAGGTAAGAAACCTTTGGGGTATAATAAAAACGAAGAAGCTCATTGTGCGCCTCTGTCACAGCAACAGCTCCATTCTTGGAATTCTGAAGCTCCAGTTCCATATTGGACTGTCCGCCGGCAAGCCAGATCTCACCGTACATTACGTCCTCGTAAACCTTTTCTTCCTCCTCATCGGTTTTAACTGTCAGCACATATGGACCGCCTGCCTCCATTGGCGGCAGGAACAACTGCCATTTGCCGTCCTGTACATAGGTCACAACACGCGCATCCTGTATCGTAACTGTCACCTTCTTAGCATCTGACTCTCCCCAGATCACAACAGGTTTTCTTCTCTGTAAGATCATATGATCACTGAATATCGCTGGTAATTTAAGCATGGTATCCGATTCCTCCATTCCCGATTGCATAATCTATGTTTTTTCTCAATTAGACCTATTATACAACTTTTTACATACTCATTGCAATTCCTTTTTATAACCTTTATAATGATAAATATAATTCAATGATATATATTGAATGATTACGTCGTCGGAGAACAGGGGGAATCGTATGAATCAATCAAAAGAACAGCATCGTCTCAGAAACAGGATCATCCTTGCGCTTATAATCCTTGCATTGATCGGATGTTTTGGCTTTCTGCGCTGGAATGCCGGTGTCCATTTCTATAAAGATGAAGGCACTACCGGAAACACCAGCACCAATTTGTTAAATGGCGGCTTGTTTGCAAAATCAGGAGATACCATTTATTTTGCAAACCCCTATGACCAAAACTCCCTCTACTCTATGGATACCAGCCTGAAACATGTAAAAAAGGTTTATAACGATTATACCAGTTATATTAATGCTGCCGGTGATTATATTTTTTATACACGGAGAAATGATAAGAAGGGTGCCGATTCCAAGGCTTTGTTTTCCTTCAGCACCACAGGACTTTACCGTATCAATACCAACGGTCAGGGATTAAAACAGCTTTATAATGATCCCTCCCAGTCACTGAATCTTCTGGGCAACCACATTTATTATCAGCGATACGACCAGAAAGAGGGCTTACAGCTTTTCCGTATCGGTATTGATGGCAAAAAGGACACCATGCTTCTGAAAGAGGGTGCAGCTCCGGTCATTGCGAATAACATCATATATTATACCGGAGTGGACAGTGACCATAATATTCATAAGCTTTCCGTATCGGGAGGCAGTCCAAGTGTCGTCTACGAGGGCAATTTCACCGGACTTTCCTATGTAAACGGATCTCTTTATTGTATGGATATGGATAATGATTATACTCTGTGCCGTCTGGATCTTTCCACGCAGGAAATGACACATCTCACCCAGGTCCGCATTGCCACCTACAATGTCAGCAGCGACGGTGCTACCGTTTATTATCAGGTTGATAACGGCAAGGACAACGGCTTATATGTTCTGGATACAAAATCCGGAGTGCAGACAGAACTTCGCTCCGGAAATTATAATTATTATCATATTATCGACAACTATCTGTTTTTTGAAGAATTTGACGGCAGTGCCGCCTATGTAATGAATCTCTCCAATGAACAGATTGAAGATTTCCATCCGAAAAAAGGAAAATAGACTTTCCGGTCAAAACAGTACCGCATCGTCTCAAGAATCTTCTCTCCCCTGAATCTGCTGCTTCATTTCCAGCATACAGCAGCCATTCAGGGGATTTTTTGCATATGGTGCAATTTCACACATCGGCTCCAGCACAAACATCCGATTTGCCATTTCAATATGAGGTACCGTCAGACTCTCTGTATGAATGATCTCCTGATCATATAAAAGGATATCCAGATCTACAGTCCGCGGTCCCCAATGAATGATCCTCTCTCTCTTCTGGCTCCTTTCAATCTCACCGATCAGTTCCAGAAGCTCCTCCGGTGTCCGCAGCGTCCGCAGCATCACAGCTCCATTCAGGAAATCATCCTGCTCCACACCTCCCACCGGTGCTGTCACAATATAGGAGGACACCTTCTCAACCCGTGTCCATGAATCCTGCCGCAAAGCCTCCACTGCCTGATCCAAATGTCCTTTTGTATCCCCCATATTGGAGCCAATACTAAGATATGCCGTATGCCACTGTCTTGTCACGGATACCGCAACCGTCTGAAGAGGAAGGTGTACCGGTGCCCATGGCTTCTCCACTTCGATTGAAACCTTTTCCACTGCTTCATAATGTAATAAAATCTCCTGCGCCAGATATTCTGCCAGCCTTTCGATCAACTGAAAAGTATTTTCCTGCGTCTTTTTGGTAACAAATTCCGCCACCTCCGCATAATTTACGGAATATGTCAGATTGTCCGTCTGTCCTGCTTTTCGTACATCACAAAACAATTCTATGGAGATTACAAATTTCTGTCCCAGAGCATTTTCCTCCGGCATTACTCCATGCTTCGCAAAAACCTCCAGCTTCTTTATCCTGATACAATCCACTACATTTCTCCTCTTTTCTCTCATATTTCGAGTTACTCATCCTGATGAAACAATACATATCCCGGTGTCATAGTACACCAAAGCACCATCTTCCGGGGCAGATGATCATAATTTTTACCAAGCTTATAGCCAATCAGCTTAAATCCACATTGCAACGCAAAATAAAATGCCTTTCCCGGCTTTCCCCGTTTCAGCAGATACAGCAGAGTGCTTTTGGCATACCCTGCGCCCTCCTTCTCAGAAGAAATGCTTTCAAAAACCTCTCTATACTGTTTTTGGGACACCCCCAGATCGAAGTTACGGTGAAACTGCTGCATACAGCTATAATTGTGGGAATGAACCACCTCGGCGCTGCCACAGTAAACCACCTGATATCCCGCCTGGATCATCCGGGAAGCCATGATCATATCTTCATTAAAGATGGTGGGATGTACAAAGCCCCCCTGTTCCATATAACGATCTAAGCGGTACATGGCACATACATCCGAGCAAAAATAGGTCTTGATCCCCAGCCGTTCCAGATCCTCCTTACTCTTTACCTGATCCTCCGGCGGATAATTGTGAACTCTGGTGAGCCGTTCCAGCAGATCAGCTTCTTCTCTTGCCAGTTGTCTGGCATAGGTAATAGCAGTCCTGTCATCACCAAAGGGTTTCACCAACCGCTCTAACAGCTCGGTTCCTGCCGGAACCGCATCCTGTGTCATAAATAAAATGTAATGCTGTGATATATCGTCACCAATGTCTTTCACTGCCAGTCCCGCTCCATAATCTCTGGTGGCACCATGATCAAATTTCTTTTTCGGAACCGGATGTACAGACATCCTCTGATCCAGTGGCTGCAGCACCTGTTCTCCGTCCTCTATGGTCTGCAGCACATAAATATGATGCGGCTTCACACTCTGCTCCAGTAACAGCCGGATCAGCTTATGAAAAGAATCATCCGGCCGGTATGCCGGTATGATCACATCAATCACCGGTATCTCTGTTTTTTCCATAATAATTTGATATTCCTTTCCCTGCCTGAAACCACAGGCATGATTTTCAAACGGATTCTTTTTATTCTGTTCTGCCGAGTAATCTTCCCACGACATTCACCGTATCCTGGGCATCCTCCCCATAGCCGTCTGCACCGATCTCATCTGCAAAGCTCTGGGTGATGACTGCTCCGCCTATCAGCACTTTACAGGACAGATTCTGTTCATGAACCATATCAACTACTTTCTTCATTTCCATCATTGTCGTGGTCATCAATGCAGACAATCCAATGATGTCTGCCTTTTCCTTAATCGCAGCCTCAATGATCGTCTCCGCCGGTACATCTTTGCCCAGATCAACCACATGATACCCATAATTCTTCAGCATTAATCCCACCAGATTTTTACCAATGTCGTGAATATCATGCTCTACGGTAGCGATCACAATGGTTCCCAGTGATTCCCCGGAACGCTTTTCGGCAAGGATCGGCTCCAGATAATCAATGGAAGCCTCCATGGTTTCGGCACTGGAGATCAGCTGCGGCAGATAATAAATCTGCTTTTCATATAATTCACCCACATGGATAATACCCGGAATCAGACTCTCATCTATAAGCTTCTGTGGATCCTTTCCATCCTTCACAGCCTGCTCCACCAGCTTCTGTGCCCGCTGCTTCTTTCCCTTGACAACCGCCTCAAAAATCTCATCCCCCTGCTTATCCTCCGGGATAGCTGCGGAGGCCTTGCTGCCACTGCTTACCGATGTTTTCAGGCTCTGACTGTCCACCTCACCACTTACCATAGTAAGCTTATGCTCATTCACTCGCTCAATATAGCGCAGATCCGCATCCGGCTTGTTCATCAGCAGATCCGAGGCATATACCGCATGCATCAGCAGATCCTGGGACGGATTTGCAATCGCCATGGTCAGACCGTTCATAATAGCCATTGCCATAAAGTTACTATTAACAAAGGCTCTCTCCGGCAGACCAAAGGAAATGTTAGAAAGACCACAGGCTGTCGCAACACCAAGCTCGTGCTTACAGTAACGGATCGTCTCCAGTGTCTCCACTGCTGCCATTTTATTGGCTCCAATGGTTGCCACCAGTCCGTCCACGATCACATCCTCCGGTGTCAGCCCATATTCTGCCGCGGCCTTTAATACTGTATGGATAATATCCTTTTTCTCCTGAATATCCTTTGGCAGTCCTTCATCGGACAACGGAAGAAGAATGAACATCGCGCCATACTTTTGGGCAATTGGAAGCAGTCGTCTCATTTTTTCCTGCTCCATAGAGATCGAATTGATCAAGGCACGTCCCGGATAGATCCGAAGTGCCGCCTCAATAACCTCTACATAACTGGAATCAATAGAAAGGGGTGTGTCCGTTAAAAGGGTCAGTTCATTGACGACCTTCCACATCATTTCCTTTTCATCAATCCCGTTGGTTCCCATGTTTACATCCAGAATTGCAGCTCCGGCCTCCACCTGTGCCTCTGCCATCTCCCCTACAAGCTCCAGGCTGCCCTCCCGCAGTTGTGCCTGTAACGCTTTCTTTCCGGTAGGATTGATACGCTCACCGATCACCTTGAAGGCTCCATCTAACTCGATTGGAAGTACATTTCTCTCCGTGGAAAGGGCACGGCGTACCACCTTTCCCTTTCTCTCAGGATATTTCATCGCCTTTCGGATCCCCTTCTCCTCTAGACGCTTTACGAGCTTTTCGATATGCTCCGGCGTGGTTCCGCAACATCCTCCCAGCACATCTGCTCCTGCCTCTGCCAGCACACACATCTCCTCCGCAAATGTCTCCGGTCCCATGTCATATACTGTCTCTCCGTCTACAAGCTGAGGTAACCCTGCATTTGGTTTGGCAACGATCGGCAGAGCCGTATACCGTCCCATCTTCTCGATCACAGACACCATTTTGTCCGGTCCCGTAGAACAGTTGACACCTATGGCATCCACGCCCATAGCCGTCATCACAAGAGCCGCTGTCTCCGGATTTGTTCCAAACAGTGTTCTTCCATCCTCTGCAAAAGTCAGTGTCACCATCACCGGAAGCTCTGACGCTTCCTTCACTGCCAGTACTGCCGCCCTGCACTCCTGCAGACTCATCATGGTCTCCACCACGATAAAATCCACTCCGGCCTCTACCAGATATCCAATCTGTTCTTTATAGATATCTACCAGCTCTTCGAAGGGCAGATTTCCTACCGGATACAACTGCTGTCCGGTCATAGTGATATCACCGGCTACCAGCACCTGACGATCCGTATCTGCCTGACGGATCGCCTCAAAGGACAAACCAGCCAGCTTCCGGTTCATCTCTCCGATCTGATCTGCCAGACCATACTCCTCCAGCTTAATCCGGTTGCCAGAAAAGGTCGGAGCATACAGCACGTCAGATCCCGCCTCTATATATTCTCTCTGGAGTCCCACCAGCACATCCGGATGCTCCAGAATCCACTCCTCCGGACATACTCCCGTGGGCATTCCGCGTTTCTGAAGGTTTGAGCCTGTGGCTCCATCCAGGATCATTTTTCCTTTTGCGATAAACTCCTGAAATTCTTTTCTCGTCATATATATTTCTTCACCTTTCTCGTTACAAGTATTTTTTAGCGTTTTCATAGTACCACATATCCCCCATATGGTTCAAGAATAAGCATTTGCTATTTTCTTTTTTTTCATTTTCATATATACTGGTACAGATGAAAGAACAACGGAGGATTTTTATTATGATCTTACAATGCAATCATATCAACAAGTCTTTTGATGGCAATACCATCCTTGATGATATCTCTTTTCACATAAATGAACAGGAAAAAACAGCCATCGTCGGAATCAACGGCTCCGGCAAATCTACCCTGTTAAAAATACTCATGGGCGAATACGAAGCAGATAGCGGCGAGATCATCATACAGAAGGATGCCGTGATCGGATATCTGGCGCAAAATCAGGACATTGATTCCGCCAAATCTATTCTGGAAGAGATGCAGGATGCCAAAAAGGACGTCATCGCTTTAGAACAGGAACTCAATGATACCACAGAGCTGATGAACCACGCCGAAGGTGCGGAGCTGGAAAAACTGATCCAAAAGGCAGACAATCTTCGCCATCGTTTTGAACTTGCCGGAGGATACACCTACCACAGTGAGCTGATCGGCGTCCTGAAAGGTCTTGGTTTTACCGAGGAGGAGTTTTCCAAACCGGTTTCTGCCCTTTCCGGCGGTGAACGCACCCGTGTAGCTCTCGGTAAAATGCTTCTCACCTCACCGGATCTGATCATTTTGGATGAGCCGACCAACCATCTGGATATGAAAGCAATCCACTGGCTGGAGAATTATCTGTCCGGCTACCGTGGTGCCGTGATCATCGTGGCACATGACCGGTATTTTCTGGATAAGATCGTTACAAAGGTAGTGGAGATCCGCCAGCATAAGGCAACCGTTTATCAGGGCAACTACAGCCAGTTTTCCGAGAAGAAACAGGCAATGTTAGATACCCAGATGAAGCAGTATATGAACCAGCAGGCGGAAATCAAACATCAGGAAGCAGTCATTGCCAAATTAAAATCCTTTAACCGGGAAAAATCCATCAAGCGTGCGGAAAGCCGCGAGAAACAGTTAGATAAAATAGAACGTCTGGAAAAGCCGGTAGAAGAAAATACCCGTATGAACCTGCTGTTCTCTCCAAGGATCCAGAGTGGTAATGATGTCCTTTCAATCGAGCACTTAAGCAAATCTTTTGACACCGAGACCCTTTTTACGGACATCAGTTTCGATTTAAAGCGCGGGGAACGTGTTGCCATCATTGGCGATAACGGCTCCGGCAAAACGACGATCCTGAAGATCATCAACAATCTGGTAGATGCTGATGGCGGTACCGTCCGGCTCGGAACAAATGTAGACATCGGCTACTACGATCAGGCACATCAGGTACTCCACGGAGAAAAAACGATCTTTGAAGAGCTGCAGGATGATTACCCGACTATGACCAATACAGAGATCCGCAATATCCTTGCCGCATTTCTTTTTACGGAGGATGATGTTTTCAAACAGATTTCCAAACTCAGCGGCGGTGAACGCGGACGTGTTTCCCTTGCCAAGCTGATGCTCTCTGATGCCAATTTTCTGATCCTGGACGAGCCGACCAACCACCTGGATATTGATTCCAAAGAAATTCTGGAACGCGCAGTCAACCATTTCGAAGGGACTGTTTTATATGTTTCCCACGACCGGTATTTTATTAACCGTACCGCAACCCGTATCCTGGATCTGACCCAGAAGCAGCTTGTTAATTACATCGGTAATTATGATTATTACCTTGAGAAAAAGGAAGCCAACGAACTGGCACAACTGACCGCCCCGGTCATCGACACAGCCGGCCAGCCGGCGGATACTGCCTCCGACTCTAAACTTACCTGGCAGCAACAGAAGGAGGAACAGGCACGTCTTCGCAAAAAACAGAACGCACTGAATAAGGTCGAAAAAGAAATTGCAGAACTGGAAGAAAAAAACGAGTCTCTGGGAGAACAGTTATCCGATCCCAAAAATGGGACAGATATCGCACTTCTCCAGAAACTCGCATCCGAAAAGGAAGCCAATGACGAGCGCCTCCTTGTCCTTATGGAAGAATGGGAAAATCTCGCAGAGAATTAAATAAACTCTGCGATTCTCCCCGGAATGGTGATCACCGGATCTCCACTCCGGGATAAGATTTTGCCTTTCTTCTTTTTTTATTTTCATACATTTTATCATCTGCAATTCTCAAATAATTTTCTACGGTCCGTTTTCCATCCGGCACTCCCATATAATATCCAAGACTTGCACCAATCTTATATGGTTTGTTTAAGGATTCATTGGCACTGTCAATAAACTCCTGAAAACGCTTTATATACATCTCCACCTTTTCATCGGAATAATTTTTACCAATCACCACATACTCATCACCACCGGAACGGATACAGATTTCCCGATCCTTTGCCGCATACATCATGGCATTGGCAATCGTGGTAATGCAGACATCTCCTTCCTCATGGCCATACTGGTCATTGACCTGCTTCAAGCCATCCATATCAATCTCCATAATCATAAACTGTTCGTTATTACGGACACAGTCCTCACACATCTTTTCACCGAACTTCTCCAGACCACGGCGGTTATACAGACCCGTCAGGGTATCTCTGATATAAAGACGCTCTAACTCCTCTGCCACCAGATGAAGCCGCTGTTTCATACGGAAGTTTTCCAGCGCACTGTCCAGATGAATAAACCATGATTTGATGTTGACATTAGATACCAGATCATAATCAATCTGCAAAACTACATATCCCATATAATACTGCAGATAATGAAGCGGTATGATATAAACCGGATCATCGTCTTTCACAAACACTCCGGGTATCAACTGACACGCTGGGAATCTCTGTGGCTCCAGAATACGGGATTTATAGATTCCCATGACCATATCTATCATACACATGCTCTTACCATAGGACATCCCCGGTAACGGAAGCTGCTGCTCCCAATGGTCCGCCAGGCACAGAGTAAAACTCTTAAAACCGGTCTCCCGAAGTACATACTTCTGAAGACACTGTGTAAACTCTTCCAGATCCTTTGCATTGGCAAGCATCGTAACCATGGCTGATGCAGCTGTCTCCAGATATAATACCTTATCAAGCTCTGTACTGAGCTTTGTGGCATACTGACCACCCTCATCGCCTCCGTTTGCACCACAGCCACAGGACTGGCGAAACACAATCTCCTCCGGCAGATATGTATCACAGGGAACCTCTTCTCCATTCCAGATCCGTTCCAGAATATCAATGGCCGTCTCTCCCATCTGACGCATCGGCTGACGGATCGTCGTAATGGACGGTTCACAAAAACGTCCCTCTGTCACATCATCATAACCGGACACCATAATCTGCTCCGGCACCTTGATCCCATGCATTTTCAATGCACTGATCACTGAAATTGCCATATAATCATTGGCACAGACAATCGCCTCCGGAAGCTCCTTTCCGGAAGAAAGAATCTCCTCTACAATCCCCTGACCACAGTTTTTCCAAAAATTTCCCCAATGGATCCGTTCCTTCTCCACCGGCAGACCATTCTGCTCCAGGACCTCTTTATAAATATCCAGCCGGAACATAGAATGCGGATTGTCCTGGGGACCGGTTACAAGATCTACCTTCGTGCAATGATGCTTTTCGATGAAATGACGGATCATTTCCGCAAAAGCCTCTCTATCATCTACATAGATGTTGTGTACATTATCAAGCTCTATTTCCATAGGAGTCCGAAAATTAATAACGGGACAATCATAACGATTTTTGATCAGATTATTGATCTCTGCATACTGCGATCTTGCAAATGCATCATATAAGAGCAGTACACCATCTGCCGCATCAGGATCTGCCAGACGAAAAACACTCCGCTCTCCCTCATCATATCGAATATTGGTTGCTTCCTCGATGCCTATATTACTATTATCTCCAAAGCAGGTAAAAAACAGCAGACGATATCCTCGTTCTTTCCCCACTCTCTCGATGGAATGACGCAATTCCGAAATATACTCTGCATATACCTGTGGAAGATATACCACAATATTTTTTCTCTTTTTGGTATCAGTCATTTCTTTCTATCCCTTCCCAAACAAAAGCTTTCGTATAAAAAGAATTATATATCTTTTGTTTTACAATGTCAACGAATCTGCCGTATTTCTGCTATGATACAGGCATTTACTTTTCTGCTGCCAACGGGTACAATATAAATATATTGCAATAAAATTTCAGGATGTTTTACCCTGACATAATTTGTCCATCTATACCATTTTGGGGACAGATTCAGGAAAGGAATGGTGATGATTATGAATAGTATCTACGATAAACTTATGAAATGCTATGATTGTTTTCAAAAGAAGATCAATTTCACTCCGGAAATCGCTCTGGTTCTGGGTTCCGGCCTCGGAAATTATGCTTCCAAAATAAAGATTGAAGCAACCCTGGATTATCACGATATCGACGGTTTCCCGGTTTCTACCGTACCCGGTCATCAGGGACGGTATATTTTCGGTTATGTGGAGAATGTTCCCGTGGTCTGTATGCAGGGGCGTGTTCACTATTATGAAGGCTATCCCATCAGCGATGTAGTGCTTCCGATCCGACTGATGAAATTAATGGGTGCAAAGGTTCTTTTTCTGACCAATGCCGCCGGAGGGATTAACAAAAACTTTCACGCCGGAAATTTTATGCTGATCCGGGATCAGATCTCCAGCTTTGTCCCTTCCCCACTGATCGGACCAAATATTGACGAGCTTGGAGTTCGTTTTCCTGATATGAGTGATATCTATGATCAGAAGCTCCGCCATGTGATCCGCCGTACAGCCGGTCATCTGGAAATCCCATTGCATGAGGGAGTATATATCCAGCTTACCGGACCAAACTATGAATCTCCGGCAGAGGTACAGATGTGCAAGGCTCTCGGTGCCGATGCCGTTGGTATGAGCACCGCCTGCGAAGCAGTGGCTGCAAACCATATGGGTATGCAGATCTGTGGTATTTCATGCATTTCCAATCTCGCCTGTGGCATTTCTGAGCAGCCTCTGAATCACGCTGAAGTGCAGGAAATGGCAGACAAGGCTGCACCTCTTTTTGAAAAGCTTGTCACCGGGTGTATCATTGATATCTCAGCTTCACTCAATAAGAAATAACATAAAAGTAAACATTTTGTCATATTCGATACCGATAATGAATTAACAGAGAGAAGGTGCCTTATGGAAAAACAATCAAACAATATACGAATCCACCATGCCCGTATCCTTTCCATGACAAAGGACACATCAGATGGATCTTCAGAGCTTCCTGTCATACATGGCGAGATCCATATCTGTAATGACAAGATCACTTATGTGGGAGATCCCCGATTCGCTCCTTCTGCAGACTGGGATCGGGAAATTGATGCAGATGGCAATATTATTATGCCCGGCTTTAAAAATGCACATACCCACTCCGGCATGACCTTTCTGCGCTCCTACGCTGACGATCTTCCGCTTCAGAACTGGCTCTATGATAAGGTGTTTCCTCTGGAAGCCCTGCTGACATCGGAAGATATCTATTGGTGCTCCCGCCTCGCGATCATGGAGTACCTGACCAGCGGCATCACTGCTAATTTTGATATGTACCAAAAAACGGACGCTATTGTCAGGGCCTCTGTGGATTCCTGCTACCGGACCGTTCTCTGTGGAAGCGTCAACAATTTTGTAAGCAGTGTAGAGGAACTGGAACAAAATTATCTCCGGTATAATAACTATGATCCATTGATCTCTTCCCAGCTTGGATTTCACGCAGAATATACTACAAGTGAGGAGCTCCTCCATGGGATTGCAGATCTAAGTCACAAATATAAAGCTCCCGTGTATACACACAATTCAGAAACAGCAGATGAGGTTTCCGACTGCGTCAAACGCACCGGTTATACACCAACGGTTTACATGGAGCGTCTGGGACTCCTGGATCATGGCGGAGGCGGCTTTCATTGTGTTCATATGACCGAAGAGGATCTGGATATTTATAAAGAAAAGGGCTTATGGGCTGTCACAAACCCATCCTCAAATCTCAAGCTTGCCAGCGGAATTGCCCCACTGACCCATATGCTTGACAAAGGAATCTCTCTGGCGATCGGTACTGATGGTCCTGCCAGCAATAACTGTCTGGATATGTTCCGGGAGATGTTTTTGACCACAGCTTTACAAAAGGTCACAGAGCAGAACGCTTCTGCCATGGATGCCAATATCGTACTTCGTATGGCAGCATCAAACGGAGCCCCGGCAATGTGTCTGCCGGACTGTGACTGCCTTGCTCCCGGCAAACAGGCAGATCTCATCATGCTGGATATTCACCAGCCAAATATGCAGCCGGTAAACGATGTATCGAAAAACATCGTTTACAGCGGCAGCAAGCAAAATGTTTTAATGACTATGATTGCCGGCAATATTTTGTATGAAAATGGCATATACAAAATAGGCGAAGATCCTGAACGGATCTCCGCCAAAGTAAACGAAACTATCCACCGTATCTCCCGGTCATAACATTCGATTTTTTTTGAATATAACAAAAAGCACAACACAGATCAATACCGTGGCAACCGAAATAATTGAAAAAGCATGTGCTGTCTGTGCCAGCGGAACGCTTACATTCATACCGAAAAAACCGGATATGATCGTTGGCACAGCCATCACCAATGTAATGGCTGTCAGATACTTCATGACATTATTCAGCCGGTTATCGATCACTGAAGACAAAAGTTCTCTGGTTCCATTGATAATATCACGATAAATACCTGTCATCTCGATCGCCTGCTGGTTCTCCACGATAATATCATCCAAAAGCTCTTTATCCTCCGGATACTGCTCCAATCTCTTATATCGTGTCAGTCGATCCAGAACCACTGCATTTGCCCTCAGGGAGGTTGCAAAGTATACAAGTGTGGACTCCAATGCGTGAAGATCGATCAGATCGATATCCTCGGTATCTCCATCAATTCGTTCCTCAATCTCTGTTCTCTTTTTGTCAATGATCCGCAGTGCACTCTGATATAACGTGGCAATCCGGAACAATATCTGATATACAAAACGAAGTCTTTTCTTGGTACTAAACTCCTTAACTCTCCCCAGGACAAAGGACTGCAGCACCGGTGTATCTTCCGTGCAGACTGTAATAATCGCGTCCTGTGTCAATATAATACCCAGAGGAATTGTGGTATATGCTTCCTTATCCATACGGATCTCCGTCGTTGGAATATCCACCAAGATCAGCGTATAGCCATCCTCCAGTTCGATACGGGAGCTCTCCTCTTCATCCAACGCCGCCAGCAGATCTGAAATATCTACATCAAGCTTTCTGGCATATTCCTCGCCCTCTCCCTCCGAAGGATTGACCATCTGCACCCAGACTCCCTCTGTCAATTCATCCTCTTCGTGGATTTTTCTATCATCTGTACGATATATCTTAACCAATCCAATCACACCAATCTATAGTTTCTATCAAACCCCATATACAAGTCAAATTATCTGTATAAACAGTATAACATTTTTCTTTCATATTCGACAACCCTCAACTTACGGGAAAACAAATGCTTTACATACTTTTTACGTCCCTTGTCAAAACAAAGGAATTCCCTGTTTGGGCAGTTCCTCCTTGATCTTCTCTAACATCCGGTAACGGACATCCCAGTAATGCTCTGTCGCAACCCACGCCTTTGCCTGAAGCTTTACTCTGCCCGGATTTAGTTTATCAATATTTACGCTCCGGGCACGGTCCTGACAGATCTGCATGTCCTGTTCCATCAACTCAAGAATAATCTCCCGCACCTTGGAAATATCAGCATCATACCCCACCATAAAATCAAGGATCAAAAGCCGGTAATCCTCCTGGGATGTATTAATAATATTTCCATTTGACAACGTACCATTCGGTATCACGACCACTTTATTGTCCGTAGTAACGATCCGGGTATAAAAAATATCAATATTGCGCACTGTGCCCTCTACACCGGTTGCCACAATATAATCTCCCACCCGGAACGGTTTCATCAAAAGGATCAGGATTCCACCTGCAAGATTTGACAGACTTCCCTGCAGAGCAAGACCTACTGCCAGACCTGCGGAACCAATGATCGCCACAATGGAGCTGGTGCCAACTCCCAGAATCCCTGCAACACAAAAAATCAACAGAATATATAGCACCACATTGCCAAGAGACATGATAAACTTGTGCACACTGACTTCTACGCCGCCCCGTTCCATCCATCGGTTCAGCAGCTTCAAAAGCAGGGAGATCACTTTTCTGCCGATCAGAAAAACGATCAGCGCGATCAGCAGTGTCTTACCAAAATTCATCAGAGGTTCTCTCTGTGCCATAAGATATTCCAGTAAAAAACTGGTCTTTTCCTCTGCCGAAGCACTGGAATTCATTTGTTCCACGACCTCCTGCACATCCGCCGGTACCGGACTTTCCGTGGGAACCGGCGTTCCTGTAGCCGCCGTGGCAGCAAGCATCATAAAGCCTCTTGTTAAAATCTGTCCTGTCATATCTGTCATCACATCTTTCTATTGTTCTAACCCGTTATTTCTCTATATACTTAAATACACTGATTCCCAACGGTGGAACCTCGATTGAAATGGAATACTCTCTTCCATCCCAGGAAACAGCTTTGGCGCACTTTTGTCTCGGATTTCCATGACCGGAACCACCAAACACCTCTGCATCGCTGTTAAATATTTCCTTATACTTGCCGGCATGTGGCACTCCTACTTTAAAGTTCTCATACAAAACCGGAGTAAAATTGCATATCACAAGAAGACTTTCCTGCTTTTCCTCACTGTACCGCATAAATGTAATAATGCTGTGATCTGCATCCATACTGCTCAGCCACTCAAAGCCGTCCTCCTTATTATCCATCTCGTATAAAGCCGGATGTGCCTGATAAAATGCGTTTAATTCCGCCACATAATGCTGCAATTTCTGATGCTCCGTATCCTCTGCCTCATTCCATGGCAGGCTTTCCTTTTCATTCCACTCTGTGGTCTGTCCAAATTCCTGTCCCATAAAAAGAAGTTTTTTGCCGGGATGCATCATCATAAATCCATATGCTGCCCTTAAATTAGCAAATTTCTGATCTTCATCTCCCGGCATTTTGGCATACATGGAACCTTTCAGATGAACCACCTCATCATGGGACAATACCAGAATAAAGCTTTCACTGTACGCATAGATCATACTGAATGTAAGCATTCCATGACGTCCCTTTCGGAATAACGGATCTGTCTGCATATAGGAAATGAAATCATTCATCCATCCCATATTCCACTTCAGATCAAATCCAAGTCCGTCATCAGCCGGATTAGCCGTCACCTTTGGCCATGCCGTGGACTCCTCTGCGATCAGCCATGCTCCCGGACATTCCTTGTGGAATATTTCACTGAGATTTTTTAACATCTCAATGGCCTCCAGATTTTCATTGCTGCCGTACATATTTGCAACCCATTCGCCGTCCTTTTTGCCATAATCCAGATAAAGCATAGAAGCCACCGCATCCATACGAATTCCATCTGCATGATATCTTTTTACCCAGAATAAGGCATTCGCGATCAGAAAATTAACTACCTGAGGCCTGCCATAATTATAGATCAATGTTCCCCAGTGAGGATGTTCCCCCTGTCTCGGATCCATATGCTCATACAGACATGTCCCATCAAATCTCGCCAGTCCATTCTCATCCTTTGGAAAATGAGCCGGTACCCAGTCCAGGATCACACCGATTCCGTGGCGATGCATATAATCCATAAAATACATGAAATCCTCCGGAGATCCATATCTTGATGTGACCGCATAATAATCTGTCACCTGATATCCCCAGGATTCATCTAACGGATGCTCCATTACAGGCATCAGCTCCACATGGGTATAATGCATCTTTTTCACATAATCAGCCAAAAGAGGAGCTAACTCTCTGTAATTATAAAACTCCTGGTCACAGGTTACATTTTCCGGAGAACTGCAATCCTTTTTCATCCATGATCCTAAATGTACTTCATAAATCGAAACCGGTTCTTTGTCAATTTTTTTTAATTTACGATCTTCCAGCCATTTATCGTCCTTCCATTTGAAGTCCGTCGTATTGCAGACAATACTTGCATTGGCCGGTCTCTGCTCGCAGCATGTGCCATAAGGATCTGTTTTTAATAATAATGTCTTATAATTGACCTTAATTTCATACTTATATACCGCTCCCTGATCCACACCCGGAATAAACAAAGCAAATACGCCACTGTCTCCCAGCCGGCTCATCTGATGGATCCGTCCGTCCCAATGGTTAAAGTCACCCACAACACTGACTCTCATGGCATTTGGTGCCCATACAGCAAAATGCGTGCCATATACGCCATTCTTTCCGGCAGAACGTACATCCCACTCCGGTTCTGCCTGACTGCCACATCCATAGACAGCCATGGTATGCGCTCCCAGATAGTCATAAACAGAATAATGAATTCCGTTACTGAAACGGTTTAATTCGTTGCTTCCTAAAAGCTCTGTATAAAGATAAGGATCTTCCACCTCTACACTGTCCCCATTTTCGTACACCACTTCAAAAACATAGGGAATCAATTTCTTTTCCTGTAATATCCCTGCAAAAAAACCGGCATCATCTGCCTGTTCCATAACAATCGTTTTCCCTGACTTCTTCAACTTCAAAGAAACTTGCTTTGCATCCGGCTGAAAGGTCTGTACCAGAAATCCACCTCTGATCTTGTGTGCTCCCAACAGCCTTTCCGGATGATCCTCCTCTGAATAAACGATTCCCTCTATGCCTGCCCAATCCATCAAATCATATAATTTTTTATTCATTCTTATCTCCTCCCTCCAGATACCACGGTTTGTCCTTATGCTCCTCTGCATAAAGCATATCTTCCGGATCTATACCGGCATCGTCTGAAGTAACTTCTTCCTCCTCCGGAGTATATTGAATCAATATTTTTTCCATGATCAAAGAGATCAATAACATATATGCCGACGGCATGATCAGCAAGATCACCGGTAGAAATTTCCAGCCCATCATAATCAATGTCGCAAGTCCCAAGGTCAAAACCAGCATATAAACAGTCTCTCCACCATGATGAATGGAAATGAGCACCGCATTTTGTATCGTTCCTTTTGCATTGACCGTAAAACGGGACAATACAGCAAAAGCATATATCATCATTGCCAGTGTAAAAAGGAAACCGGCCATCGCAAGACCAATAACAGCCGCTGATAAACTGCCATGTCCATGAACCAGCAGCCGGAACGTCAATACCGCAAACACTCCCTCCACAACTGCCAATATCACCCATACTCCGGTTGCTGTCTTAAAATTCACG
Source organism: Jutongia huaianensis (assembly GCF_014384985.1). Classification (GTDB taxonomy): domain Bacteria; phylum Bacillota; class Clostridia; order Lachnospirales; family Lachnospiraceae; genus Jutongia; species Jutongia huaianensis. The sequence goes on along the minus strand of NZ_JACRSX010000010.1, from coordinate 75,532 downwards.
ACAAAGCTATGTTTATATTCCTGCCATACCTTTCCCCTGTCTCTCCGGATCACCTTTACGCAGGTATAATACATAGCAGTCCATGCTGCACCAATGGTAAAAACAGGGATACAGCTTATCAGAAAAATCACATTCAGTATGATCATATCAATAAATTTTGACATATATACTACTGGTTTGCTTTCAAAAAATCGTTTCATAAAAAACCCCTAAATCTAAATCTCATGTATAAATAATCCGCTGCGAAGCTTTGGCTCAAACCATGTGGATTTTGGCGGCATTAAAAGACCGGCATCAGCCACCGCAAACAGCTCTGCAATCGAAGTCGGATACATAGCAAATGCCACCTTCATATCTGTCTGTGTGCGCTTCTCCAGCTCCTCCAGTCCACGAATGCCTCCGACAAAATCAATCCTGTCATCCGTACGGGGATCGTGAATTCCCAGCACCGGTTCCAGCAGATACTCCTGCAGCAGCGAAACATCCAGAGATTTCACGGCATCTGACTCAGTAAGCATCGCCTCTGATGCTTCCAAAAGATACCACTGTCCCTCCAGATACATTGTAAACTGTCCCTTATGCTGTGGAGACTGTGCATTCTCTCCGAGCACAGAAACGTGAAAAATCTCCTCTGTCTTTTTCAGGAAATCCTCAGTTGTAAGACCATTGAGATCACGAACTACTCTGTTGTAATCCATGATCATCAACTGATCGTCCGGGAATAAAACAGACAGAAAATAATTAAACTCCTCTGTACCGTCATATCCCGGATGCTCCTGTCGTCTCTTCAGGCCTACCTTCACTGCCGAAGCAGCCCGGTGATGACCATCTGCAATATAAATATCATCAATGGATGCAAACGTATCCTGTATCCTCTTTACCTGATCCTGTGCTGAAATTTTCCATACGGTATGAGAAATTCCATCTACTGCGGTAAAATCATACAGAGGTGCTTCCTGTTCCATAACAGAGGCAACCACCTGATTGATCTCTTCTTTGGAACGGTATGCCAAAAAGATCGGACCTGTCTGGGCACTCAGGGTATCCACATGGCGAATACGATCCTGCTCCTTTTCTTCCCGCGTATTTTCATGTTTTTTAATTACATTTTCCAGATAATCATCCACGGAAGCACATGCCACAATACCAGTCTGTGCTCTTCCATTCATTGTCAAACGATAAATATAGTATGCCTTATCGTGATCCGATACATAAACACCATCCTTCTCCATTTCCTTCAGAAGCTCGGTCGCTTTCTGATATACACATGGATCATATGTATCAACCTCATCCGGGAACTGAGTCTCCGCTCTGTCAATCTTCAAAAAAGAAAGAGGCTCTCTCTGTACTTCTTTTTTGGCCTCCTGACGATTATATACATCATAGGGAAGAGCTGCCACTCTGTCTGCAAGTTCCTCCACCGGTCTTACTGCCATAAACGGTTTTATCTGTGCCATAGTGTCTTAACAATCCTCCTATAAATATTACATCAATTATATCAGAAAATGCTATGAAATCCTATCCCCTTTCACAAAAAATGTGCTATACTCTAAGGAATATACACGCATAACATAATTCACAAGGAGATCTTTATATGTTTTCATTAGAAACCGAACGCCTGGTGATCCGGGAAATGACCCAAAACGACTTCGATGCTTATTTTCGCATCTGCCATCAACCGGAAGTCCATCCATATGTTCCTCATATTTCTGATAACCGTGACATAGAATATGGCCGCTTTGTCTCTTACATCCAGATGGTTTACAGTTTCTACGGCTTTGGTTTATGGGGTATTTTTTTGAAGGAACAGGACATTCTGATCGGACAGGCAGGAATTGAAAGCCAGATTGTTGATGAAAACGGAGAAATTATGCTGTCCTATTTTCTGGGCAACAACTTCCGCTCCATGGGTTACGCACAGGAAGCTTGCGGAAAAATTCTGGAATATGCACGGGAGGAGCTGGAATTCGACCGTATTGTCGCTGTCATTACTCCGGATAATCTGCCTTCCATCCGCTTAGCCGTCTCTCTTGGATTTCGACGCGCCAAAGAAACAGTTTATCAGGAAAAAACGGGAGATCTGTATGTATGGCAGGAACATCCGGCATCTTAGCACCTGTACACAGAATAACAGGACCGCCGGTGTCTGATCACTGACAGCCCTGTTATTTTTTCAGGCATATATTTCCACCATTATCTCATGTTCGTATTTTTTGTATGATTCTTTTTATTGTTCGTTGTCTTGTTATTTTTCTTATTTCCGGTATTGTTATTTGTATCATTGGTATCATCATCGCCATCCAAAGCATCTGCTGCATCATCCACAGCATCCTCTGTGCCATCGATCACATCATCCACGGCATCTTCTGCCCCATCCACAGCATCATCGACACCGTCTTCCAGATCATCCACAACGCCATCATCCCCATCCGGAGAATATTGCGGATCCTTAGTATTCAGGTTTCTGTCATCCTCCACGGACGGAGAAGCAGTTGACTGATCTGTTACAGAATTGTTGTTTGTACCACATCCCACCAGACAACCTGCAGCCAGTGTCATTACAGTTCCCAATATCAATACTTTCTTTCTCATATCAACACCATACCTTTCCTTTTCATTGTTCTGTACTATTATTTCACGCCCCAATGAAAATATACATCTTTCTGACAAAAACTTCCCACATCGAATATCAGAATAAGCCCATAATACTTGAAATGTCCGGGGACTGTGATCTGAAAATTGTCTTGTCACCCTACGGTTTTCGAAAAGTCTTTGCTTTGCAATGTTTCGATAATTTCACATTATTTATTTTTATGAATATATTTATCGTAAACCACTGTCTACATGAGGGCTGATATGAATCATCTGTTAGAAGTCAAAAATCTCTCCTATGCCTATCATACACTGCAGGGAGAAACGCTGGTTCTGGATCGGGTAAGCTTTTCCATTGAACCCGGAGAATTTGTGGCAATCGTGGGACCCAGCGGCTGCGGTAAATCCACACTTCTTTCCCTGATCTGCCGGCTTCTGCAGCCCGATCAGGGGACGATTCTGCTGCAGGAAAACAAGAAAACCGGATACATGCTGCAAAAAGACCATCTTCTGGAATGGCGTACGACACATAAGAACATTGCACTGGGACCGGAAATTACTCATCAAACGGCCGACGGACTGCCTCAGAAAATTGATAATATGTTAAAAAAATATCAGTTAGATGGTTTCCGTAACGCCAAACCAAACCAGCTTTCCGGCGGTATGCGACAAAGAGCTGCTCTGATCCGGACACTGATGCTGGAGCCGGATCTGCTTCTCCTGGATGAGCCCTTTTCCGCTCTGGATTATCAGACACGACTTTCCGTCTCCGATGATGTCTGGGCAATCCTGAAAAAAGAAAACAAAACGGCTCTTCTGATCACTCACGACATTTCGGAAGCCATCAGTATGGCAGACCGCATTATCATCTTATCTTCCCGGCCTGCCACCGTCAAAAAAGAAATCACGCTGCAATTAAGCTGTCCGGGAGAACGAACTCCATTTCTTGCCCGGAGTTCTCCGGAATTTAAAGATTATTTCAATCTGGTATGGAAGGAGCTGAATAATAATGAGTGATCTGCAACAGCAGTTTTTGAGAAAAGCCGCCCGGCAAAAAAGAAAAATTCTCTTTCTGCGTATTTTATTTTTTGTTATTTTCATTGCTATTTGGGAAATTGCCACAAGGCTGGAATGGATGGATTCGTTTATTTTCAGCAGTCCGTCAAGAATTATTTTATGTTTTGTGGAGATGGCAAAAAGCCACACGATCTTTTATCATATCGGTGTGACTCTGGGAGAAACCTTTTTAAGTTTTTTTCTGGTGATCGTCATCGGCATTTTACTTGCCATCCTGCTTTGGTGGAACGAAACCATTGCCAAAGTATTAGAGCCCTATCTGGTTGTCCTGAACAGCCTGCCCAAAACAGCGTTGGCTCCTGTTTTTATTGTATGGCTGGGCAATAATATGAAAACCATCATTGTCGCCGCAGTCAGTGTTGCTGTTTTCAGCACCACCATCACACTCTATAACACATTTTTGGAAATGGATCCGGGAAAGATTAAAATGATACAGACTCTGGGGGGATCCAAAAAAGATATTCTCTGTAAATTAATACTCCCCGGCAATATTCCCGCCATTATCAGTGCCATGAAGGTCGATATCGGCCTGACTCTGGTGGGTGTTATCATCGGGGAGTTTGTCGCTGCCAAAGCAGGACTGGGTTATTTAATTATTTACGGCAGTCAGGTGTTTAAACTTGACTACGTTCTTCTTTCCATTGTTATCCTGTGCCTGATCTCTACGGGACTATATCTTTTTATTTCCTTTCTGGAAAAATATTATCAAAGGCACTACTCTGTATAACAAAGAACGGACATCACTACTTTCTTTTGCTTCTTTCAGTAAATCTTCTGTGATGTCCTACATATTTGTACGCAGGACGAATAATCTTACCTCTGTTTACAAGCTCTTCCAGACGATGCGCACTCCATCCGGCAATACGTGAGATTGCAAAAAGCGGAGTAAACATTTCTCTTGGAATTCCAAGCATAGTATATACAAAACCACTGTAAAAATCTACATTGGCACAAACCGGTTTTAATACATGGCGGTTCTTCTGCAGCAGATCTGCCGATATCGTCTCAACTCTGTCATAAAGCTCAAAATCCTGACGAAGGCCCTTCTCCTCTGCAAGTTTTTCTGCCAGTGATTTCAGGACAACCTCTCTCGGATCTGAAAGAGTATATACTGCATGACCCATTCCATAGATCAGACCACTCTTGTCAAAGGCCTCGCGATTTAATACTTTGGACAGATATCCGCGAACCTGATCATCATCCGTGGTATCGGTACAGTTTGCTCTCAGATCATCAAACATCTGCTGAACCTTGAGGTTGGCTCCACCATGACGAGGTCCTTTCAGAGACGCGATTGATGCTGCCACAGCAGAATATGTATCGGTTCCGGATGATGTCACCACGTGATTGGTAAAAGTAGAGTTATTACCACCACCATGCTCTGCATGGAGAACAAGGGCTGCATCCAGAACTCTTGCTTCCAACGGAGTAAACTTCCCGTTTGGACGGAGCATATAAAGAATGTTCTCTGCTGTACAATATTCATTCTTCGGCTGCTTGATCACCAGACTCTCTGCAAATGTAAAATGACGATAAGCATGATAGCTGTATACGGCGATCAGCGGAAGCTTTGCGATCAGCTGCAATGACTGACGCAAAACATTTGCCACGGAAATATCATCCGGACAACTGTCATAAGAATACAGTGTCAATACACTTTTCATCAGACCATTCATCAGATTTTCACTTGGCGCCTTCATAATAACGTCTCTTACAAAAGGACCTGACAGCTCCTGCAGACTGGCAAGAATCTCCCGAAACACCTTAAACTCCGTTTCATTCGGAAGACGTCCAAACAATAACAGATATGTAGCCTCCTCAAACGCAAATCTTTTCTGGGGATCAGAGCCTACCAGCTGTTTGACATCATAGCCCTGATAATACAATTTACCATCTGCCGGCTCCTTGACTCCATCTACCACCTGAAAGCCCACTACATCTGAGATCTCTGTCAATCCCGTCAATACACCCTTTCCGGCACTATCACGAAGTCCCCTTTTCACATCATATTCCTGATATAAATTTAAATCAATGGCGCCGGATGTCATACAGTTATTTACCAGATTGTCAAATTCCGCATCCAGCTCCTTTGTCAATTCCATCATTGATTTGCTATCCATAACCAGGCCCCCTTTCTTCATCAATCTTGCATACATGTATACAAAGCTTACATATAATATCCCTTACATATTACATACAACTTTTCAAGTATACCCTAATTCTCACTATTCCGTCAAGCAGTTGTCAGCTGCCTGACGGACATTTCTGCCTATTGATGATCCCGGAAACCTGCCTGTTTCCTTAGGAAACAATCTTTTCCCGATACTCCAGCCGGAATCTGTCTGTCAGTAATGCAAGAAATTCTGAGTTAGTCGGTTTTCCTTTTCCGGCACAAACAGTATTGCCAAAAATCTCCTCCAATACCTCCATATTTCCTCTGCGCCATGCTACCTCAATCGCATGACGTATCGTGCGCTCTACGCTGCTGGATGTGGTTTTGTTTTTCTTGGCAATCGCCGGATAAAGATACTTCGTAATATACTGAAGCATGCTTCTGTCATGAAATGACATTATAATTCCCTGACGTATGTACTGATATCCTTTGATATGCGCCGGGATTCCTATTTCCAGCAAAACATTTGTGACGTCTTTTTCCAGATCACCGGAATATCTGCTGTGTCCTGTTATCTGCTTTGATGCTGGTGCCGTGTAAGATGGTTTTCTGTCAAAATGTACCACGTTATCCTCCATCTGATGCACTATTTCTCCCTGTGAATGTGTCTGTTCACCGGCTACCGCATATTCCTCTGCGGCATATTCCTGTTCCGGTGTCTGTGACGGTTTGGACTGATTCCCACGTTCCTGCATCTCCTCTGCAATCTGTGTCAGTCTCTTTCCAAATACTTTGTTGGATACCGGCTTCATCATATAATAACCGGCTCCCTTCTGCAGTGCTTTTGAAACCATCTGGGACGTTTTCAATGCGGTTACGATCATAATAACAGGCCGCTTAAGCCTGTCCACCTGTTCCATCTCTTCCAGTATTCCTATGCCGTCAAGTCCCGGAAGGATCATGTCCATAACTACAATATCCGGCTGTTCGCGATAAATCGCATCAAGTGCTTTCTTTCCGTCTCCTGTCGAAAAGACCACCTGCATTCCGGCTTCTTCAATTGCTTTCGTCCTGGTTTCTCTGTCTTGTACATTGTTGTCAGCAAGTACCACTTTAATTCCTTTCTTTTCCATATTTTTCTCCTTTTTACCTTTTTCAAGTTTGTTTGACAACGTCATTTTACAACCTTCTTTTGCCATAAGGTGGAACAAAAAGTGAAAAAATAATTCATTTTATGGGAATCAAAATGGAATTTCAGCAAAAATTTTGTAATTCGCGCAAAAAACAGAGCTATTCGTGTAAAATATGGTCTAACAATGCTGTCTGACTTTCGGACCAGCTGTAATCCAGCAAATAATTTCCCATATACCGGGCTTTTATTTTCTGGTTTCCGTCCAGCAGCTCGTACATATCACATTGGAAGCTTTCCACATTCACACTCCTGCTCCCTCGTGCAACAACAAGCATTTCCTCTGCACCGGCAGCCCGCAGTTCCCGCTGCAGCGTCTTTACCAGCTTACAGCAGAGATTCTGGGTAGACTCATCATTTGGTCTGTCCTCCCAAAGTACATTGATCATCTGATCGGTTGTTACCGTACCTCCCCGTCTGTCAATCAGAAACGCCAGAAACTCCTTTGCTTTGGCACTTTTAAACATGATAGGCTTTCCATCCACAAAAACATCAAAATGTCCAAATGTTCTGGCATAAATCCTCTTTCTTTTCCTTTTTGACAGCAAATACGCAGATTCTACAACGTATCGTATCTCTCCCTCACGAAACGGCACCTCCATCACCGCAACCGGATGAAGTCGAATCAGATTCATGAGACTCCTCTGTTCCTTTGTCAGATAGATCAGCAAAATATCGGGATTTTTCTTTTTTAATTTCCATCCTATATCAGCCCCATCCGACTTTTCCATATCAAGGTCTATGATCGCCAGATCTACTTCCTGCCTGCCGACCATATCATAAGCTTCCTGCTCATCCTGAAAAGTCCGGAGAATTTCCAGTTCTTCCACATACCTTGCCTCATGTAAAAATCCCTCAATAACGCAGGATTTCCTGCTAATTAAAATTGTTTTCATAATCTCCTCCAAAATGAAAAAACATATTATTATTTTATTACTATTCTTTCCGGAAGTCAATAATGCTATTTTTAATAATGTATTATATTTTCTTGACTTATAGAGCAAAATGGGCATACTATTATTTAGAAAATTAACTTTATTTTATAAAGGAGACTTCCATGCATATGATTCACATCAAGGAATTATTTCAACACGCGGAGCAGTATTATGACCAGACTATTCAGGTATGTGGCTGGATCCGCAGCATCCGCGATTCCAAAAATTTCGGATTTATAGTAATAAATGATGGCACTTTTTTTCAGCCCTTACAAATTGTCTACGATAATACATTAGATAATCTGGAGCAGATCCGCCATCTGAATGTTGGTGCTTCTCTCATTATTTCCGGCCGCTTTATTGCAACACCGGGCGCCAAACAACCGTTTGAGCTGCATGCCGGCCGGATCACTATCGAAGGCACCTCCAGTCCCGATTATCCTCTTCAAAAAAAGAGACATTCTCTGGAATATCTGCGCACGATTCCTCATCTGCGTCCTCGCACCAATACATTTCAGGCTGTATTCCGGATCCGCTCTCTGGCTGCATATGCCATACACAAATTTTTTCAGGAAAACGATTTTGTCTATGTCCACACGCCATTGATCACAGCTAACGATTGTGAAGGAGCCGGGGAAATGTTTCACGTCACCACCTTTGATCTGGATCATGTTCCTGAGAATGATCAGGGCCGGCCGGATTATTCTCAGGATTTTTTCGGAAAAGAAACAAACCTCACGGTCAGCGGCCAGTTAAACGGCGAAACCTATGCCATGGCATTTCAAAACATCTATACTTTCGGTCCTACATTTCGTGCGGAAAACTCCAATACCGCAAGACACGCTGCCGAATTCTGGATGATTGAACCGGAAATGGCATTTGCAGATCTGAAGGATGATATGACCGTAGCAGAAAATATGTTAAAATATATTATTCAATACGTCCTGGACCACGCACCGGAGGAAATGACATTTCTCAATCAATATATCGATAAGGAACTGTTAAACCGCCTTCATCACGTCGTAAACTCTGATTTTGCCCACGTCACATATACGGAAGCCATTGAGCTGTTAAAGAAGCACCAGGAGCAATTTACCTATCCGGTAGAATGGGGATGTGACCTGCAGACCGAACACGAGCGTTATCTGACCGAACAGATCTTTCAACGTCCTGTCTTTGTCACCGACTATCCGAAAGAGATTAAGGCCTTTTATATGAAGCTGAACCCGGACGGGAAAACAGTTGCCGCTATGGACTGCCTTGTTCCTGGTATCGGAGAAATTATTGGTGGCAGCCAGCGTGAAGAAAATCTGGAGCTTTTGATACAGCGAATGGAAGAAACCGGTATGAATACAGAAAATTATGATTTCTACCTGGATCTCCGAAAATATGGCTCAACCCGTCACGCAGGCTTTGGATTGGGCTTTGAGCGATGTGTGATGTATCTTACCGGAATCTCAAATATCCGGGACGTTATTCCATTTCCGCGCACCACGGGAAATTGCGAATATTAATCTTTCCCATTAGCAGAAAATCCTCAGGATCATATATGATCCTGAGGATTTTCTTTGTATTATTATAAAATGTCTGAAAATAACCAATTATTTTACAAATTTAATACGATATACACCACTGGCAGACTTTGTCACCTTAGACACCTTGATATAATATGTGCCGGCAGCAAGCTTATTTCTAGAAGCAAGCTTCTTTCCCTTATTCCCAATCAAGGATGTGCTGTTAATCAATGTATAATGACGATTTGCAGGAATAATCTGTACCTTCAGGTTTGATACAACACCGGTACAGGCTGCAGTAATGTTGATACGAAGCTTAGAACGCTTTGTCAGCTTAACCTTATACCAGTCGCCCTTCTTCATTCCCTCATTGACCATTACCATTCCATCTGCAGATTTTCCTTTTTTGATGGTCGCTGCTTTCTTTTTACTCTTTCCACTCTTATCTTTCCAGGCCTTACTTTCCGCCTTCAGCTGATATCTCTGGCTGGAAGAAACTGCTACATAATATGTTCCCTTCTTCAGCGCATATTTCTCAGTATATGTATTCAAACTAGAAAGATATGCATTGTGAAGAGGTTTCTTTTTTGCATTGCAAAGCTGAATATTTAATCCGGCAGCCTGGAGTGAAGTACCACTTTCACGATACTCATTACCACAGATTGCAACAAGGCCGCTTTTCTTAACAACCAGTTTATGATACAGAGTTTTTCCTGTGTTACCTATAAATACCGGCTGGAAAATATTTTTCAATGTTACTTCCTGTCCGGCATATGCGTATGTAACCAGCTTAATTGTTGCTGCCCCATTCGGTACAATAGAGGACCATTTAAATCTCACATAATAAGTAGCTGCTGTGGGTGCCACAAATGTCTTATCAACGATCTGTGTGCTGCCTGCTGCCATGGTTGTAGAAACTCCGGCAGATGCAGTACAATTCTGATCAGAGAAAAAGCCCATCTCAATTGATGCTGCCGCGCCAGATGTAACTGCTGCTGCCACCTCTACAACACCAGGATTCTCCACCCGAAGCGGTACAACTACATTCGGAGTCACAGATGACTTGCCCTGTAACGTTACCGTTGCCTGTGCCGGTGTCGGTAATGAAGCATAATCTGTAACAACCGGAGGATTTACGATAGACGCTGTCTCCGCCTTAACATCAGATACGTTTCCTGCTCCGGATACCACACCTGCTGTCATTGCCAGTGCAAGTACCATAGATAAAACTTTCTTTAAACTTTTCTTCATTTTGCTCTCCATTTCTTCATTATGTACGAAAGGCGTCTATGCCTCCCCTGCACCCATTGTAATTGATGCAGTCCAGGATATGAAAAAAGTCGTAAAACCGAATCATTCAATTTTACGACCTTCACTGGGCTACAAGGATTCGAACCTTGAAATGCTGGAGTCAGAGTCCAGTGCCTTACCGTTTGGCGATAGCCCACTATGCTGTGCTTATGCGTTTCTGTCTCACAAGCCTTGCTTAGTATAAAACAATTTTTCAGGTTTTGCAAGTGTTTTTTTTATTTTTTTTTATTTTTTTATAAAAACAATCTGCAACCCCTGATAAAATAGGCATTTACGCGACTCCAATTTTTTCACGGATTTTCCGGATCAATGCAAAAATCAGGAAAAATGATAAATTTACCAGCACAATACTTGCTCCTGCCGGCGTAGAAACACAATAAGAAACAACCATTCCGACGCAAAAACATACAACGGACAATACTCCTGAGCTGATAATCACCGCTCGAAAGCTTTTAAACAGCCTCATGGATGTCAGTGCCGGAAAAATGATCAGACTGGAGATCAACATAGCCCCCATCATCTGCATTCCCAATACAATGGTAACGGCCGTCAAAATCGAGAGAAGTGTATTATACCATCCCACCCGGACACCGGTTGCCTTGGAGAAATTCTCATCAAATGTAACTGCAAATATATTGTGATAAGAAAAAACAAATAAGATCAATACCAGCACGGAGAGAATAACGCTTAAAACCACATCCTCCTTTGTCATCGCCAGTATACTTCCAAACATATAGCTGCACACATCTGTTGTCATTCCGGTTGTAAGGGCTGTTACGGACACACCAATTGCAAGCGTCGATGCAGAAAGGGCTGCAATAGCCGCATCACTCTTGATCTTATTATTTTCTGTCATACGAAGAAGAAAAAAGGCAGAAACAATCACCACCGGAATTGACAGCTTCAGGGGCGCAATTCCACATGCAAGGGCAATGGACAGTGCACCATATGATACATGGGACAGACCATCTCCTATCATAGAATATTGCTTTAAAACAAGGCTTACTCCAAGAAGTGCCGCACAAAGAGACACTAAAATTCCCACCACAAATGCCCGTACCATAAAAGGGTACGACATTATCTGTATCACCAGATCGATCATTGATCATCCTCCATTTCCATCTGTTGTGCTGCCGTATTATTTCAGCAAAAATATCTGCGCCAGTTCTGACTTTTTATACTCCTCCACTGTTCCAAAGAAATATCCCTCATCACTGATATGAAGGATCTTATCTGCGTATTTCAATGCGTTTCCCATGTCATGCGTTACCATAACAATTGCCATCCCCTCCTGATGCAGCAGTTCCATGCTCTCATACAGGGTATTGGCCGCCACGGGATCCAGGCCGGTAACCGGTTCATCCAATACCAGTATTTTATCTGCTGCACAGAGTGCCCTTGCTAACAATACTCTCTGCTGCTGTCCTCCGGAAAGCTCTCCGTAGCATTCTGCCGCCAGATCTGCAATTCCCAGATGCTCCAAATGGCGTTTCGCTTCCTGCTTTTCTTTTTTATTATAAAATGGGCGGAAACGCATATCATTTAAAAATCCTGACAGGACTACTTCCATCACACTCACCGGAAAGTTTCTCTGTATCTGTGTCTGCTGCGGCAGATATCCCACAGCCCCCTTTCCTACCTGGCGGTTGATCTGTACCGTTCCACTCACCGGCTTTAACAATCCAAGCAGGGACTTGATCAGTGTACTTTTTCCCGATCCGTTTTCCCCAATCACACAAATATACTGTCCTTCCAGAATCTCAATATTTAAATGCTCCAATACCGCTTTATTCTCATATCCCAACCCTGCATCCCGGCATGAGATCAGCCATTTTTTTTCTATATCATTATCCATATTTCTCCTCCATAGGTACAATCCAGCCATTAAATTTGAAAACTCTTTTCATTTTACTCATTTTCTGTCTTTTGTCAAGATATAAACTGTTTCCATATTTATGCAAAATCGTCAGTCGGACAAACCACAAATGCAAAAAAACGGAGAGACTACAGTATCATATATACTGCCGCTCTCCGTTTCATTATTTTCTATTACAGCTTTGTCCTCATAAAACAAAACTGCCCTCCACATCACTTATTACTGCAAGGCAACTGATATCTTTGCTGCCGACAATGACTCTAAGAGACATAATATTGCATCTACAACCCGATGGCACAATTCAATAATATATTGGCAATCACGCATGACCACACTTTCCATCTGGAGATACCGGTTATGCATCTGGCGGATCATTGTCAGAATATCATCTGGAGTCTGCATTCCCAGCTTTTTACGCTTTCGAATCGCCTCCGGGCTGTGTACATAGGCACGAAGCTCCTTTTTCAGCTCCTCCTCATAGATACAATGATCTTTTAAATTTCCCGGGTAATTCGCATTGTGTGGAAATGTGAAATAATCAGAAACATAATGGGTGATCATTCCTAAATGTCTGCAAAAATAACAGTTAATCCCTTTTTTCGGATCAAAATGTGATACCAGTTTCTGAAATTCCTTCTCTAATACTTCAAAGGAATCCTCAATCGTATGTCTGCGTACCAGAAATGATGGCATGCAGTCCGGCAATACACTGCCCATATAAAAAGATCCTTTATGAAGTTTTAAAGCATCCATTCCTTCACTATTCATCAGATACCATGCAAGTGAAATATGGGATTTTTTTCTCATATCGACCTCCCCACCGATATACCCTTTTGTTTTCATCCGGTGTATATCGCCTTTCTGAAATAATTGTACCTCTATCCATTGTTATTTTCAAGTATTTTCTGATATTTTTGATTTTTTTCCAAAATTGTCAGAAAATACCTCTTCGTATGACAACATCTTGACAAGAGACTTCCGGCTAGGTAAAATAGGAGCGATACTATCTAATTATATTATTAAGAAATGGAGTTGATTTTTTGGATTCGAGTGACGCCTCGCAGATTATCATTTTGTTGATTTTACTGCTTCTTTCTGCTTTTTTTTCATCAGCAGAAACGTGTCTGACAACTGTAAACAAGGTACGTATGCAATCTATGGCAGAGGACCATGTCAAAAATGCCTCAACTGTTTTAAAGCTGATTGAAAAGCCAACACAACTTCTGAGCGGCATTCTGATCGGCAACAACATTGTCAATCTGACGGCATCTTCTCTCACCACTTCTTACGCAATTCATATTGCACAGAGAAATGGTCTTCCTATATCGGCCAGTGTATTTACCGGCGTAGCAACCGGTGTTTTAACTGTCCTGATCCTGATCTTCGGTGAGATCGTACCAAAGTCACTTGCCACGGTAAACGCAGAAAAGCTCGCCTTGCTGTATGCAAAGCCGGTCTATGCGCTGACACAGATACTTCGTCCGGTTTCATTTCTGATGAACCAGATTTCGTTTGGTCTTTTAAAGCTTTTACGTGTGGATGTATCTCCCCGCCCGGTGATCACCGAAAACGAACTGCTGACAATGGTAAATGTCAGTCACGAGGAAGGCGTGATCGAGAGCGAGGAACGGGAAATGATCACAAATGTAGTGGATTTCGGAGATTCCCTTGCCAAAGACGTTATGGTTCCGAAGATGGATGTGGAGTTTGCAAACATTGATTTTACCTATCAGGAATTAATGGAATGCTACGGCAAAAAGAAATTCACACGAATGCCTGTATATAAAGAAAGCCGCGACAACATTCTCGGCATTATCAACTTAAAGGATATTTTCTTCTATGAGGGTTCCCATGAAGATTTCAAGATATCCGAAGTAATGAGAGAGCCTTATTTCACTTATGAATATAAGAAAATCTCAGAACTCTTTTTTGAAATGAAAAAGGAATCCATTCCTATGGCAATCGTCCTGGATGAATATGGAGCAACAGCCGGTCTTCTGACAATCGAGGATCTGATCGAGGAGATCGTAGGAGAGATCCGTGATGAGTATGATGGTTACGAGGAAGACGAAATCACCCGGTTAGATGACGAGAACTACATATTGCTGGGTGTTGCCAAGCTTGACGATATCAACGAACAGCTTGGTATTGATATAGAGTCAGAGGACTACGACTCCATCGCCGGTCATATTATTAATCTTTTGGATCATTTTCCAAAAACCGGAGAACGTGTTTCTGATAAATATGCAGAATATCTCGTTTTATCCGCAGAAAAGAATCGTATTGATAAAGTGAAGCTTCATCTGCTGCCTCAAACCAATAAAGAGGAGGAGTGTGATTTAGATCAAACCTCCTGCGATGATGCATCAAACGACTGATATTTTCTTTACCATATAACAAAGAAGCCTGCAATTTTGTGTCCAACCGGATACAGATTGCAGGCTTCTTTCATTTTAGCAATTATTCTTCCACTAATCCCCGGATATACAATCCGTAAATTCACATTCTGTCATTTGATTTCCAACTGCCCTGTCTACAGCACCGCCACTGATATCAGAAATACAGCGCACAAACTGACTCTGCCGTATCAAACCTTTCTTGCCAACCATTGTCACACCGGCTCCACTTTTGCCTCTGCAATTCACAAACAGACAGTGTTGGATCGTGCCTCCCTGGCAATGAATCCCGCCATTCTGACAATAATTAAAGATACAGGATGTGATTTGTGGCTGATACGCATTAAAAACAGCTCTCCCGCCTTTCATATTACAAAATACTGTCTTTTCAGCCTCAAGCTTGGTGGCTGCCGAAAAAATCCCGCTTTTCTGCCCCATTCCGTCCAGACGGCTTTTCGTGATCCGGCATCCTCTGGCATGCTCCAGCACAATCATATCCTGATGCTGCATGTTATCAGCCAGAAGACATACCCTGTCCATTTCCAAAGAACCTCTGCACCGAATAGGATATCTTAAATATACAACGGCATCGTGAAGCCACAAACTACCCTGCGATGTGATATCCAATTCACAATCCAGAATTGTATTCACACCAATCTCCACCCTCTCCGAAATTTCAATACCTCTCGGCTCTACAATATACTGGATCAGTTCTGTCCGCTCAGGAAAACATTCTGTGTAATGCAGACCTGAAATCTTATTTTGTATCATTCCTATACAAAATACAGCTGCTCCATATTCCGAAGCATAACATTTCTTAAAAAAGCAGTCCCGGATCTCCATGAAATTTCTTCCATACACAGCACCTCCACGAACCGCCTCGCAATGCCAGAAACGACATTGTACGATACGCGCTGATCCCTCACGGATCAGTACAGCTCCACCCTCCTCGTTGGAATAGCAGTGATGAAACAGGGTTCCTTCTATCTGCAATGCAGTGCCCCAGAAACGTACAGCAGCCCCTCTGGTGGTATGATGAATCTCACAGTCGCGAATTAACGCTGCTCCGTCCTGCGCCCGTAACAACATACCGTAATTTCTACAATCAATGTCACATTGTTCCATCCGGACTTTTCCTGCCCGCCGAATATTCAGACATGCCCTGTGAGAACCGCTTTTACGAATGATCCGGCTGTGTTCCGCAACAAATGTTCCACCATCAATAGTAATATTTCCATAAATTCTGACAACCGCATGATCCATTCTCAGCTCCATACCATCCCGTAAGACAAGATCCTCCCGAATGACACAGCGATCCACCAGACGTATCCGTTTATCCTTTTCCAGCATGTCCTGAGTACATTCAAAAACATCATACAGGGTCATAAGATAATATTTTAACTCCATCAGGGACAATTCTATTTTGCACTCTGTCATCATAGCAAATATCCTGCGGCATTCTCCCTCATTCTCCTTCCGGGCTCCACGGATAAAATGCTCAAACAACCTCATATATTTCTCCGGAATCTCCAGCATATGAGCAAACAACCACAAATTATCTGTCTCCTGTCTGCTAAGCTCCTCCTCCGAAGATATATTATAAAGATCCAGCATCAGCAGATAACGTTTCATTCCCAGGTCTGTATGACTATACAGATAATCCAGAACTTCACCGGGATCCGCTGCCTTTTTCAGCACCCGGGCCATCTGTCCTGCATTCAGATCCAGACCATGATGCAGCAAACGTTCCAACTCATAATTTTGCTCCGGCGGCATAGACTGATTTTTCTCAGCATGGATCATAACCGCAGACGCATAATAGATCTTGAACTCCTCTTCCTCGAAATATAGCGGATGCTTTGGCGTCAGCCATGATTTCTTTTTATAATATAACTTTGTCTGGTTTCCTATGATCATACGGCACCTCCCTGCCCCTGGTTATAATATATTAAAAAATACATTTTCCGGCGGATCACAATCAATACACTGACAATCTTCTACCCGCTGTCCTAATTTCTGAAATTTGAAATATACGGCTGCTGCCAGATACTTTGCCTGACAGGACCGAAAAGTACAATGCTCCAGCAGTACATCATGAATCGTGTCTGCATAAACAGCCCCGCCATACTCTGCGATCCCCTCCTGAAACTCACAGTTTACAATCTCTGCACTTGCTCCTCCCTGTATGGATACCATTCCATTCATGCATCTGCTAAAATGCGTATTGTGTATTCTGATGGCATCCCCCTCAAAGGAAATAGCCCTTGCCCCTGCCGTCTGGCGGACCCAGCAGTCATTCACCAGCAGATATCCTGTTTTCTGTTCCAGCAAACCACATTTTTCCTTACAATCTACAGAGGTATCTGTCAACATCACCACAGCCGCTCCCTCAATGGACAGCCAGTAATCAGAAGTGCATTCTGTAATCTCTATATGTCCATGATCTGCCTGAAGCCTTCCACCTCGGACAATCACCCTTCCATCCATCTGCATATCCGCTCCATAAATCAGTAAAGATCCTCCCTTATCCACCTCGATGTCTCCCCGGATGATCGTTGGACAGTCCAAAATAACTGTTTCCCCATCTCTTATTCTCATCCCCTGATATCGCTTTTCCATATAAAACTGCGGATAAAACCATGTAAGAAAATCATACCGGATACTGTAGCCTTCCTCTGAAAATTTCTGCACAGCCGCAATGGCTCCCTGTTCATCCTGTGTCCTCATACACTTGTCAAATTCCTGAAAAAAAGCTCTTTCCGCATGGGAAAACTGAAACACCTGCAGATAGTCCTCCAGAACAGCACTGCAATATTCCCCGGACCATACCGTGTGACTCAGGATACGGTACAGATCCAATGTAAAACAATACTGTTCTTCTTTTCCCCGCAGCAAAGCAAACACCTTATCAATCCATTCTTCAAAATGATTATTCAGATCAAAGAAAATCTGCTGCCACTGAGATTCCGGCAGATGAATTGCCTTTAATATATCCTCAAAAAAATCCTGTGTCTCCATAATGGACTTCATATGTCCCATAGACATAACACCTAATCCAAAGCAATAGGTATACTGAAATGACGCATTCTTTTTCCAAAACGGATGATGCTTCTCCATACGAATAACCATTCCTTTCCGGGAAGCCACTTCCCTTAATTTTTTCCAAAACGCCTCATCATATCAGGCTTTCCAAGATATGTCATATTTTCCTTCAACATAATAACTGCCCGCTTGACTTCTCCCATCAAATATTCATTCTCTGCCCTGCTGCTTTTCAAATAGTTTCGATTCAGAAATGGTATCATTCTTCCCTCATTGGCCGCAATATGTAAATCAATGTTATAGGGAATGACAGCCATTTTACCTCTCGGAATATGATATTGCTTCTGTATTAACTCCAGATTAAACGGATTTTCCTTCTCATACCGGCCAATCAGAAATACAGATTTTTCCAGCATCGAGGCATAATTTTCAAAATAATCGTCCCAGTCTTCTTTGTCCTGATCTATATTAACTACCACCAGGTCCGCTTCCTCCAGAATCTGTACCGAACTGGCATTTCCCCTTGATTCTGTATCGATGAATACCATATCTGAAATGCTCTCCAGACTTTGAAACAGGTCCTTATGTGCCAGTTCAAACTCATAATCAAACACTTCTCTATTTACGATATAACTCTGAGGAAGATAATAGATACTTGAATATAATAGAGGAATAGACGCTTTTCTGATCAACTGCTCACTTGCTGTACCGGTATATAGCCGCTTTAAAATATACTCAATCCCATATTTATTGTAATACTGCCCGGTTTCATGAAGCATTGCGATCTTTTCCTGGGACAGGAGCATTCCATTGAGATTATTGACATTGTAATGATTTTCCAGTAAAACACTCCTGCCAATTCCCGCTATGGCAGATACGGCTGCAATGCATACCATATTGGTAGATACACCACCCTTTTTCCTGATATTACTCCAAAATGCAACTTTCATACGAATAACCACACCTTTCCAAAAACTGTATGTCAATCATATGATAATTTCATACCCCCGTAAAGATGTTTTTATTTTTTCTACGTTTTTAATAAATACGCAGCTTACATTTTGTCAGTAAAGACAGAAAATGCCATGTATGACAATGCAATTTTCTCTTTCCGCCTTCTGTGAAGCGACAGCCGGAATTTAACAGCAATCTTTCTCCATTATGTTATTCAAGATATTCTAATGATTATTTCGGCTAAATATTCTAATTTTTTAAATTTGTCCTTTAACAATGACGTAAATTGATCGGATCGCCTTTTACTATGGACGCAAAAACGATACATCCAATTAATCTCCGCCACAACAGAAGGCAAATCATCCCGGTGTATTGTATGATAACGGCTGAACCGCAGAATATAAAACAAAAATAATTCCCCTGCCACCGTAAACAGACATTTCTGACTGGATTCCTCCGGGAACTCCAGGCACCGGCTGTATACTCTGTACAACATATAATTTTTTGTAAACTCCCGCAGCTTCCCTCTAAAATTTTCCTGAAACGTCATCATTTGACTGATAATTTCTGCCGCCCCATAATCCTTTTCAAAGTAATCAAAGCTTCCCTCCAGATAAGAAAGCTCCGGCGAAGACGCCAAAAGCTCCAGACAGCCCTCCATCAGATCGTACATTCGTTGATACATGTTCCATAAAAAATGGACACTTTCTTCCATAGAGTCCGGAGCTGCCTCAGATTGTTTTCTGAGAGAATCCATAAACCACTCCAGCCATTCCTTTCGCTCCTTATCATATGGAAGCTCTGTCCAGTCAATCTCCTGACTTATTTCGCCATCTGTCATATACCAGCCTACGGTCTTCGTCCAGAGATACCCGGCTGTCACAGGGCAGGATGCCGCCATCGACATCCAGTAGTCCTGCTGCACTCTGCCTGCCAGTCTTGGAAACTTCCGGCAGGTAATACAAAGCATCTCCTCCCTGCTGTTTCTCTGTATACGGCACAAACCGTCCGGATCAAGCATCATGCAGCTTCCATCCGGACGGTTCATAAAATAATATCCATCTTGCTTTTTTTGTATATGCTGCAGGATATCCTCTTTCAGATCCGATTCCGGCAATGCATCAAACCGTTCCAACGCCTCTTCATCCACCCGAATACTCCATCCTGCACAGCATGTAGAAGGGCATTCCCCTGCCATACAGGAGAATGTCTTGTAAATGTCTAAATAATAATATCTCATCGCTTTAAAATGTCAGATCTGACTTTGCCTGAAGCAGCTTTGCCCCATTAATGATCACTGCAACGCCGGCAGCAATACCACCAACGATCAAAAGAATCCCTGTAACCAGACTAAATGCTCCTACTGATTTCATCGTTTTATAAACCTTCTCTGCCATAACGCTCCTCCATTTCTTACTTACATCCATACTCTTTATAATATGCATCAATGGCTGTTTTAATCGTATCATCGATCACGATCTTGCCCTGACACTCCTTATTGTACAGACATTCTACTACATCCTCCATGGTTACAATGGCATTGGCACCAAATCCATACTTCTCCTGAATCTCATCCAATGCACTGGCATTGCTGGAAAGACCTCTCTCCATACGGTTGAGAGAAACCATCAGACCAAGGATCTCCACATCTCCCTGTGCCTGAATGATCGGGAATGTCTCCTCGATCGACTTACCGGATGTGGTGACATCCTCAATAATAACCACCTTATCTCCATCCTTGATCTTGCTGCCCAAGAGGATACCGGTATCTCCGTGATCCTTTACTTCCTTACGGTTGGAGCAGTAACGGATCTCCTTGCCATACAGCTCATCGAAAGCCATAGTCGTAGCGACACTAAGAGGAATCCCCTTGTAAGCCGGTCCGAAAAGGACATCAAAATCATCTCCGTAATGCTCGTGGATCGCTTTTGCATAATACTGCCCCAGCTTGCGAAGCTGTGCCCCTGTCACATAGGCTCCCGCATTCATAAAAAATGGCGATTTACGTCCGCTCTTTAATGTGAAGTCGCCGAACTTCAATACGTTGCTCTCCACCATAAACTCGATAAATTCCTGCTTGTACTGTTCCATTGTATAATACCTCCTTAATTTTTCATAAAACTCTCCCACTACACCGTCTGCGAAAATCTCGACAAGAACTGTCTCGTCCTCTCCTCCTGTGGATTCTCGATCACCTGCCTGGCATCGCCCTGCTCTACGATCACACCACTGTCCATAAAGATCACCTGATCTGCCACATCTCTGGCAAATGCCATCTCATGGGTTACAATAACCATAGTCATATTCTGATCCGCCAGGCTTCGGATCACCTTTAAAACCTCTCCGGTAAGCTCCGGATCCAGAGCCGAAGTCGGCTCATCAAAGCAGAGGATATCTGGTTTCAGTGCCAATGCTCTGGCAATCGCCACACGCTGCTGCTGACCGCCGGAAAGCTGATGCGGATAATGCTCCATCCGGTCGGACAACCCCATCTTGTCCAAAAGCTCCTTTGCCTCTGTCTCGATTTCCTCGTAAATCTTCTTTTTATTTTCCTTAAAGCCAGGCTTTCCTTTCTCCAGAAGCTGTCTTGCCAGCATGACATTCTGCAACGCCGTATACTGCGGAAACAGATGAAATGCCTGAAAGACCATGCCAAAATGAAGACGCTTCATACGGATATCCTTCTCCTTGATGGAAGAGGCATCCTGTGCATCAAACAGCGTTTCTCCCTGCACAATGATCTTACCTTTGTCGGGTCTTTCCAGAAAATTCAGACAACGTAAAAGTGTTGTCTTACCGGAGCCGGAGGAGCCAATGATCGCCAATGCCTGTCCCTTTTCCAGCGAAAAGGAAATATCCTTCAGAACCGGGGTACGGTCAAAGGATTTCTCGATATTTTGTACTTCTAAAATTGCCATCCGATTGTCCTCCTATTTGAAATATTCCAGTTTATGCTCCAGCCATCCAAGGAACAGCGTGAGTATGCCACTAAATACAAGATAATAAACTGCAGTAAAGAATAATGGCCAGATCTGTCCGGAAATACCCTGAGATCCCTTTAAGAATGCCTGCCCTGCCCAGATGATCTCCTGCAGTGCAATGATACGCGCCAGCGAGGTATCCTTCACCAGCGTAATGATCTCATTGGAGATTGGAGGGACGATCCGCTTGATCATCTGCAACAGAGTTACCTTGAAAAAGATCTGCCGCTTTGTCATACCAAGTACAAGACCGGCCTCCTGCTGTCCCTTCGGCACGCTCTGGATACCGCCACGGTATATCTCGGAAAAATAGCAGGAATAATTGATGATAAAGGACACTGCTGCCGCCATAAATCTGCCTTCCTCACCACCGCTCCAGATCGTTTTGCCCAGAACCAGCCCCGGAAAGTAATAAATGATCAGAAGCTGGATCATCAACGGAGTTCCCCGGATGATCCATACGATAAGCTTCGTAAGATACCTTAGCGGACGAAATCCGGATAACGATCCAAAGGAAATGATCAGTCCCAGTGGAAAAGCCCCCAGAAGTGTCACAAAAAATAATTTTAACGTTTGTAAAAAGCCCACATTTAATGCATGAAATACAATGGGCATCTGTTCCATAATCGTTGACATCATTATACCTGCCTTTTAATATTTCTCTCTTTGCATAGCAAAAGCTGCCGCAAATGTAACATCACGGCAGCCATACTTTTTTGTATTACTGTTCGATGAGTGCCGCCTGGACACCATATTTCTCGGCTGTCTTCTTCATACTTCCATCCTTATAGCTCTCTGCAAAAAAGTCATTTAACTTCTCTGCCATATCAGATCCTTTGCGGAAACCAACACCATACTCCTCACTATTAAAGCTTGCGGTATAGGTAAGCTTCTCATAACCGGTACCCTCGCCAACCATAGCAGCTGCCATCAGGGAATCGATCACAGCGGCATCGGATGTTCCGGCAGAAATCTCCATCAGTGCATCTGCCTGCGCCTTAACGGATGTGTAATTGTAACCAAGCTTCGAAAGCTCTTTCTCACCGGCTGAACCTGCCTCTACGGCAAAGTTCAAATCCTTCATACTCTCTACAGTGCTGTATTTGTCCTTATCTGCCTCTTTTACGATGGCAACCTGCGCATTATTGCAGTATGCATTCGTGCAGGCCATAGAGCTTGTCACCTCATCAGTGAGTGTCATACCGTTCCATACACAGTCGATGGATTTTGCATCCAGCTCCAGAACCTTATTATCCCAATCGATCTCTACGAACTCAGCTTTAACGCCAAGACTCTTTGCAAATGCCTTTGCCATATCTGCATCAAAACCGATCCACTCATCGGATCCCTTCTGATAATCCATTGGCTCAAAATCCGTAATACCCACGATCAATGTTCCCTTATCCTGAATATAAGCCAGATCGGAACTGTTATCACTCTTAGAGCTTCCTTTACTTTCTGAGGATGCCTTATCGCTTGTTGTGTTGTCTGCGTTGTTCGTACTTCCACAGGCTGTCATACTAAAGCACATTGCCAGTGAAAGCATCATTGCTAATACTCTCTTCTTCATTATGTAACTCCTTCCTCGTGTCACTGTCTGTTTTCCCACTCCGGCTATTTAAAAACGCCTTATTGGGATTCGATGCTGTGCAAATCAGCTCACTCACACAGATTTCATAATATCATAGCCCAATGCAAGTGTAAAGATATTGTTAAATTTTCATGCCAATATAGCGGATAATAAACTGAAATCATCGCATACGCCAATAAATTTGTTATTTTGTATATTAAAATTAAGCCTCAACACATCCGATCAGCTCATGTATATCCTCAATGTGATGCTCCTTCATAAACTGCTCGATTCCCTCGATCACGTCCACTGTCGCTGTAGGATTATTGAAATTTGCCGTTCCCACAGCAACCATAGAAGCTCCTGCCATAATAAACTCCAGTGCATCCTCTGCGGTACGGATGCCTCCCATACCAAGCACAGGAAGCTTTACGGCGTGAGCAACCTGATATACCATCCGGACTGCCACCGGCTTTACTGCCGGGCCGGACATTCCACCGGTCTGGTTTGCCAATGCAAACCGGCGGCGGTTAATATCAATCTTCATCCCCGTCAATGTATTGATCAGGGACAGGGCATCAGCTCCACCTGCCTCTGCTGCTTTCGCCGTCTCTGTGATATCTGTTACATTGGGACTCAGCTTCATGATTACCGGCTGCTTTGCTTTCTTCTTGATCTCTGCGGTGATCTGCTCCACCAGCTTGGGATTCTGTCCGAAGGCAATGCCGCCCTCCTTGACATTCGGGCAGGAAATGTTGATCTCCAGCAGATCCACATCCTGATCTGCCAGACGCTCTACCACCTCCAGATATTCTTCTGTGGTATGACCACACACATTGACAATGATCCGTGTATCATACTGTTTCAGATATGGAATATCTCTCTCCACAAATACATCTATGCCGGGATTTTGCAGACCAATGGCATTTAACATGCCACCGTATGTCTCACAGACTCTCGGCGTTGGATTGCCCGGCCACGGTACATTTGCCACTCCCTTGGTGGTCACTGCTCCGAGACGGCTCAGATCCACATACTCACCATATTCTGCACCGGAGCCAAAGGTTCCAGATGCTGTTGTTACCGGATTCTTCATAGTCACCCCGGCAAAATCAACTGATAAATTCATATTCATCCTCCATGTCCTGTGTTTCTATAATGTGACATCCTCTGCATTAAAAACAGGACCATCCTTGCATACCCGCTTATTATGTACATGGCTGTGACTGTCTACGTCTGTAGAATTGCAGACGCATCCCAGACAGGCACCAATACCACAAGCCATTCTCTCTTCCAGAGAAATCTGCGCCTCTGTCTCCTTCTCTGCTGCATATGCCTTAACACCACGAAGCATCGGCATAGGACCACAGGCGTAGATCGTATCTGCGTCCAGACCATTTTCACGGATCGCATCAATGACATTTCCCCTCGTTCCTACACTGCCGTCCTCTGTGGATACATAGACATCTGCATATGGTTCAAATTCTTTCTTTAAGAAGAGATCTCCATCCCGATATCCCAGAACAACGGAGACCTCTGCACCTTCTTCCTTCAAAGCCTTCGCCAGAGCAAGCATCGGCGGGATTCCGATGCCTCCTCCGATCAGCACTGCCTTTCCGCTCTTTCTGGTAAAGCCATTGCCCAAAGGTCCCATAACAGGAATCTGCGCACCTTCCTCCAGTCCGGAAAACTCCTCGGTTCCCTTTCCTGCTACACGGTAAACGACACGAAGCTTTCTCTGTGCCGGTTCGATCTCACAAATGCTGATAGGTCTTGGAAGCAGACGGCTTCCCTCACCACAGTACATTGAAATAAACTGTCCCGGCACTGCCATCCCGGCAACATTATAATCCTCCGGAAACTGCAGCCACATGCTGTAGATCCCTTCTGTGATTTTCTCCTGGCTTACCACAACAGCCAGACATTTTTTCTTATCTGCCATTCTTATCTCCATTCTGTTTCTGCAATCAATGAACATCACAGGATACTGCATTATTATATGCTTTTCCCATGCGCTCCGTTATTTACGACCCTCGTTGATGTCCTGGATCATATCGATCACTGCCTGTCTGGATGCCTCCGCATAATTTCCGGCACCAAACTTTGCATATTTCTCCTGCTTGTAAGCACAGATAATACCACGGGAGGAATTAACGATGGCACCCAGACCATCTTTATTGAAGTACGGTGCCAGATCTGATGCCTTTCCGCCCTGCGCACCATAGCCCGGTACAAGGATATATGTTTTTGGCATGATCTTTCGAAGGATCTTGCCCATCTCCGGATACGTTGCACCTACGACACAGCCTACATAGCTGTAATCATCTCCCATACACTGGCTGCCCCATTCGGCAACCTTCTCCCCTACCAGCTCATAAAGCGGTCTGCCATCGATCAGGCGGTCCTGAAACTCTCCACTGGACGGATTCGATGTCTTGACCAGCACAAAGATTCCCTTTTTCTCTTCCTTACATACATCAATAAACGGATTGACACCATCACTTCCCAGATATGGATTCACGGTGACAAAGTCCTCATCAAAGCCGTAATACTGCCTGCTGCCTACCGTAACCTTTCCCAGGTGACCCACTGCATAAGCGGTGGAGGTAGATCCGATATCACCGCGCTTGATATCACCGATCACAACAAGTCCCTTCTCCTTACAGTAATCCACTGTCTTTTTGAACGCCATCATACCTGGAATACCAAACTGCTCATACATAGCAATCTGTGGCTTCACAGCCGGGATCAGATCATAAACTGCATCCACGATACCCTTATTATACTGCCAGATTGCCTCTGCTGCTCCCTCCAGAGTCTCCCCGAACTCCTCAAAGGCTTTCTTTGTCAGATGCTCCGGTACATAACCAAGCATCGGATCCAGTCCAACGACTACCGGTGCATCTTTCTTCTTAATCTCTGCCACTAATTTATTGATCATTTTTTACCTGTCCTTTCCATTATCTACTATATTCATAAACAATTTTACCATCTACAATGGTCGTTACCACCCGTCCTGTAACCTTTTTCCCGTCAAATGGGGTATTTCTGCCCATAGAAGCAAAGCTGCTGCTGTCAATCTCATATTCATGCTCCACATCGGCAATCACCAGATCCGCCGTTTTTCCCACAGCCAGATTTCCTTTATCAATTCCCAGCACTCTCGCCGGGTTGACACTCATTTTCTCTACTAACTGGGCTAAAGACAGATATCCACCCTGTACCAGTTCTGTAAATCCAAGCGCAAAGGAGGTCTCCAGTCCAACAATACCAAACGGAGCTTTCTTCATACTCTGTGCCTTCTCCTGAGCTCCGTGAGGAGCGTGATCCGTAGAAATGACATCCATAACACCTGATGCCAGAGCATCTTTTAAAGCCTGTACATCCTTTGGACTGCGCAGTGGCGGATTCATTTTAAAACGACCGTCATCCTCGGTGATCTCCTGATCCGACATCGTAAAGTGGTGTGGACACACCTCTGCCGTCACACGAAGCCCCTGATCCTTTGCCATTCCTACCAGCAACGCACTGTCTGCTGTAGAACAATGGCAGAGATGAAGCTGTGCTCCCGTCTCCTTGCTGATCAGAATATCCCTGGCAACGATCACATCCTCTACCGCATTGGTAATACCCGGAAGTCCCAGTTCTTCTGCTTTATCTCCTGCATTCATCACACCGCCGTCTACCAGCGCCTTATCTTCACAGTGTGAAAACATCGGAATCTCATATTGTGCTGCCTGCTCCATGGCATGACGGAATAACAGACTGTCCATCACTGATTTGCCATCCTCACTCAAAGCAACAATACCGGTCTCCTGCATGCCTTCAATATCTGCAAGCTCCTTTCCCTCCTGTCCAATGGTTACGGCTCCGATCGGTAACACATGTACCGGTGCATCCTTTGCCCGCTCCAGCAGATTCCGGACTCTCTCCGGAGAGTCAATGACCGGCTTCGTATTTGGCATCGGACATATACTGGTCACACCGCCGTGGGCGGCAGCCTCACAACCTGTCCTGATCGTTTCTTTATATTCAAAACCCGGCTCTCTCAAATGTACATGCAGATCAATAAAGCCCGGCATCACAACCTTGCCAAAGGCATCGATCAGTCTGTCTCCCTCTCCCAGAATATTCGGATCAATATCCTGTGAAACACGAGCTACCTTATCCTCCTCGATCAGCACATCATAAAACGCATCAATATCATTTGCCGGGTCCACCAGCTTTCCATTCTTGATCAAAATTTTCATTGCATCACCGTCCATTTCATTTCGTACTAAAAACAGGGATGTCAGCCATCCGGCATTGACACCCCTTTTCTTTTAATATAATTCTGCTTTCTCGATATCCTCCAGCATCCTCTGATTGGATATGAACTCACCAAACTCATCAGCGGATACCCAGCGGCAATCGTGAAGATCCTCAGATAGCTGTACGTCATCTTCTTCCATATCTGTATAACAAAGATATGTCAGACCAAGACTGCATACGGAACCCACCATAAATGTCCAGGTATATAAGATGCGGTCAACCTCCGCCGTAAGACCTGTCTGCTCCTGGATCATACGGATCACAGCCACATCCGGCGACTCGCCAAACTCGGCTTCTCCATCCAGAAACTCCCACTGGTAAGGATCCATGATATTATCATCGTACCATTTTTCAATAATGAGATATTTATCATCTCTCTTTACAATTCCTTTAACTAAGATCCTATATGCATTCATGCAGCCACCTCACTCCCTTATACTCATCGAAATGTGTCTTATTATACTGCAGTTAATGAATCCCTTGATTATTTTGCTGTAATATATTTCTTGGCTGTCAGAAGCTCTGCAGTAAGTACGGCACCGCCGGCTGCTCCTCTGACTGTATTGTGGGATAAACCTACAAACTTATAATCAAATACAGTATCCTCACGGAGACGTCCCATAGATACGCCAAAACCATTTTCATAATCTACATCCATGGATACCTGTGGACGGTTATCATCCTCAAGATACTGGATGAAATGCTCCGGTGCACTAGGAAGCTTCAGCTCCTGTGGTACTCCGGAATACTCTCTCCATACGCGGATGATCTCTTCCTTAGAAGGCTTCTTGCCCTCCTCGAAAGTAACAAATACAGCCGCTGTATGACCGTTTAATACCGGAACACGGATACACTGTGTCGTGATCACCGGACCGTCAGCCTTTACGATCTCGCCATTCTCAATATGACCCCAGATACGAAGCGGCTCCTGCTCGCTCTTCTCTTCCTCACCACCGATAAACGGAATGATATTGCCCTCCATCTCCGGCCAGTCCTTAAATGTCTTACCTGCTCCGGAAATCGCCTGATATGTGGTAGCAACAACCGTCTTTGGCTCATAACCTGCCTTCTTTAATGCGTGAAGTGCAGGCGTGTAGCTCTGGATAGAGCAGTTCGGCTTAACTGCGATAAAACCTCTGGTCGTTCCCAGACGCTTCTTCTGTGACTCTATTACCTCTAAGTGCTCCGGATTCAACTCCGGCACAACCATCGGTACATCAGGAGTCCATCTGTGGGCACTGTTATTGGATACAACAGGAGTCTCAGTCTTTGCATACTCTTCCTCGATCTTCTTGATCTCGTCCTTGCTCATATCAACTGCGCTGAATACGAAATCAACCTTAGAAGCAACCTCTTCTACGTTGCTGACATCCTCAACGATAATGTTTTTGACAGCTTCCGGCATCGGTGTTGTCATTTTCCAGCGTCCGCCAATGGCATCCTCATACTTCTTGCCTGCGCTTCTTGGGCTGGCTGCAATTGCAACAACCTCAAACCAAGGGTGGTTTTCCAGCAAAGAGATAAATCTCTGTCCTACCATTCCGGTACCTCCAAGGATACCTACTTTTAACTTCTTATCCATGATGACCTCCAAAATAACTTTTTCTGAAAATTGCGTATAATTCTTCTTTCGCATTTTCTCCGATTTTACACTATTATAAAGCATAAGTCAAACATCCGGCATATATTATTCCCTACAGTGCACTTGTGATTTAGGACTTGCTGTGATAAAATCATTTTTGTTACTATATAACAAGAAAGGAATGTCAATTATGAAAGCTACACCAGTCAAGGGAACCAGGGATTATCTTCCAAAGGAAACAGAGATCCGGGATTATTTACAGAATATTATTATGGAAACATACAGCAGCGCAGGATTTCAGCGTATTACCACCCCGATCATCGAGGATTCTGTCAATCTGGACAAAAGTGAGGGTGGAGAAAATCTGAACCTGATCTTTAAAATATTAAAACGAGGCAAAAAACTGGACAGTGCCCTTGCAGGGGTGCACCCGACCGAGAAGGAGCTTGCGGATATGGGACTGCGTTACGACCTGACGCTGCCTCTTTCCCGTTACTATGCCAATAACCGTAACGAACTTTTGTCGCCGTTTAAAGTGATCCAGATGGATCGTGTATACCGTGCGGAACGTCCCCAGAAGGGTCGTCTCCGCGAGTTTATGCAGTGTGATATTGATATTATCGGAAACGAATCCAGAGACGCGGAGATCGAGCTGATCCTGACTACCACAAAGGCCCTGAACCGCGTGGGACTTTCTGATTATAAGGTAAAGATCAATGACCGCCGGATCTTAAGCGATATCTTTGCTTATGCCGGCTTTTCAACGGAGGACAATGAAAAGCTTGCGATCATCTTTGATAAGCAGGATAAGATCGGTATTGACGGTGTGAAGGCAGAGCTGGAGGAAAATGGCTTTAACCAGACCTGCATTGATAAATTTATTGCTCTTTTTGCAGACGGCACCCTGACATTGGATTCCGTAGCAAACGTATGTGATGCTTCGTATGTAACGGAACTGCAGCGTATCATTGATGCTGTCACAACCGTTTCAAAGGGTACGATTCCTGTGGAATTTTGTCCTTCCCTTGTACGTGGACAGGGCTATTACACCGGCACTATTTTCGAGGTGGAAGCAGCAGGCTACAGCGGTGCCGTGGCAGGTGGCGGACGTTACGACAATCTGATCGGCAAGTTCCTGAATGAAGATATCCCGGCCGTCGGCTTCTCGATTGGCTTTGAGCGTATCTTCGGTATCTTGATGGAGCAGAACTGCTCTATTCCAAACCGCAAAAAGAAAATTGCCGTATTCTACGATACCGACACCTATGCAGAAGCTCTGATCTACGCAGAGGACTTACGGAATGACTATATCGTTTCTGTTATTGCCCGTCCAAAGAAGCTCGGAAAATATCTGAACAAGCTGGAAACACAGGGCTTTGATGGATTTGCTGTCTATGGACAGGAGGATGGCGTGAAGCTGTTTGGTGAATAAACAGCCCCGGCATATCATCCGGATAAATACCGGCGTCTTAATTTATAAATATCAAAAAGTCATCACAAATGTTCTGTGATGACTTTTATATTTTAATCAAACTATAAAATTCAATGTTCTGATACATCAAATAAACATTCTTTACGATACCCGCTCCTTCTGATACCGGCAGATCTCCTCCTCAATGTTACTGTCAATCCTGCCAAGAATATCCGGATTTGGTCTGGCCGTGTAGTACCCCTGGATCAGATCTACCCCAAGCTTGATCACCGTTTCCAGCTCCTCCGAAGTCTCTACACCCTCGGCAAGTACCTGAAAATGATTTTCATGGGCGAAGATCACAATATCCTTAACAAAATGCTGTTTCTGTGGATTATCCTGAATCCCGCTGAGCAGCATCCGGTCTACTTTCACATAATTCGGCATATAACGCAACAGATTCACAATATTAGAATATCCTGTGCCGTAATCGTCAACCGCTGTCTCAATTCCCATTTTCTCATAACCGCTCTTCATATCCGCCAGCGTCTTGTCATCTGCCTCGGTCTGCTCCGTCAGCTCCACAACCACACTATCTGCATGCTCTGTAAGCTTCTGCTTCAGCACTGCCGCTTCCTCTCCGGAAAGCTGGCTGCCCGGTATACTGTTGATAAAGATCTTTTTCCCTGCCAGTTCCTTCTCTCTCTCATCCACCAGATGAAGGATGTTGAAGAAGGTAGCTCTCTCCACATCATACAACCGTTCCAGATGAGATGCATATTTAATAATGTCAAGAGGCGATATCATTGGATAGATCTGTGCTCTCATCAGTGCTTCATACGCCACAATGGAACCATCCTTCGCACTGACGATCGGTTGGAAATGATAGACAAACAAATTCTCATCCAGCACCTTTTTCACCAAAGCAGCCTGTTCCTGCTCCTGAGCAGAAAGTGTTGCATCACCGGTAATCCGTTTTTCACTTGCTTTGCGTCCATTCTTGCGGCTCACGGCTGCATTGACCAGATCTTCCATCTCCACCAGATCCTTCACACGCTCTGTCTTGCTGCCACTAAACAGCCTCATTTCATATTTACAGTCAGAAGACCCATTATACTCCTCCAGCATCTGGTCAATCTCTCTGCGTACCGTATGAATCCTCTCATGAGTTGCTTCATCGGTAAGCTCTGCCATAATGAACTCATCATCCCCCAGCCGGCAGCACATCGCACCTTCATCCGCACACTTCTGGATGATCTGTGCAACCTTCTGAATCGCATGATCCCCCTCTGTTCTGCCAAACTTTTCGTTGATCTTGTCCAGACTCGCCATATCCATCGCCAGAACACTGACATATTTATTTTCCTCACAGGCCCTCTCCACCATTGGTTTAGAATGCTTCACAAAGCCGGTATAATTAAACATGCCCGTCAATTCATCATGAATCTTGCGCTCCTGTGCCCGGCGGTTTGTCCTCTGCAGCGCATCCATACGCCGGAAACACTCCATACCGATCATCAGATTATGTAACCACATATAATAACGTTCATCATATGCCTTTGGCTCGTTCCCGTAGCTGATCACAGCATACCCAAAACACATATCCTCAAAATAAAGAGGGGTAAAAATGTATGCCTTGGGTGTAACACTCTCCTCATAAATCTCAGGAAGCATTTGTTCTCTCGGAAAAGTTTCCGTAAATTCCAGACGATCCTCTCCTTTACCGGACGGTCCACAATGAAGCACCGGTGCAATCCGGTCTGTATAATGTCCCTTCACAATATTAACACTAGCCGGCTTGTCCTCCCGGATCCAAAGATCATTTACACAAACATGAAAGCTGTCAAACTCCCTGATCTGGTAGCTGTATGTCTGAACCGCATCCATCAGCTCCTGAAAGGTATTCTGTGAGATCCAGTCCTCTGTCAGATGATTAAAGTTAGAATAAAAGCTCTTGCGGGAAACATCAGTAGACCACTGATCCCGTACGATCTTTCGCGGTATCACACTCTCACAGTGGCAACCACAGCTTCCACCGATAAATAACGGTGGTTCATAAGTAAACTCCGGCAGTTTCTGTCCATCCAAAAGGCTTCGGATGCACTCTGCCGCATACTGTCCAAACTCCCTTGACGGAATATCCATAGATGTAATGGGACTAGGGCTTTCCTTTCCCTCCGGTACAGAATCATAACCCACAATGGCAATATCCTCCGGCACACGGATTCCACGATCTGCCAGAGCCTCGGCAACGCCGACCGCCATCAGATCATTAGCACAGGCGATCGCCTCCGGAAGCTTCTGCCTCCGTTCCATCAACTCCCGTACCATATCATGACCACCATCGTACCAGTAATCACCATAAAATATCCTGTCATCTCCGGCGTCCAGTCCATGCTCTGCCATGGCATCCACAAATCCATGCAGACGCTGCACAGAATGTGCATTATACCGGGGACCTGTCAAAAAGATGATATCTCTCATGCCGTGCTCTTCGATCAGATGAGATACCATTCTTTTAATCGGCTTGTAATGATCCAGCATGATATAGTCGTACTCGTCACTTTTCCGATCGACATATAGAAGCCGCCCATGAAATCTGCTCCGGAACTGCTCCTCCAGACGCAGCATCAGACCGGGCGTCTGCAACGTTTCCGGCAAAACAATCACACCGTCAAAAGCATCGTAATCAATTAAAGAGAAAATACTTGTCTCTCCTGCTTCCCGCTCTGACGTATCCTGATACTTCCGATAAGTGGCAAAGGTGCAGACATCAAAATCAAAAGCAAATGCCCGCTCCAAAAAACCCTGCATGAAATTTTTCTGGTAATTTTCCTCCAATTGCGAGGATAACACTGCGATTCTCTTTCTCAATGTATCGTCTCCCTCAATAATATCTCCTCCCGCAGCTCCATCATGACAAGCTTATGCTTCATTCACAATGATGGTTGTTTGGGAAGGATCAATTTCCTGCTCTTCTAAGATCAATTCTTTTATTTTTTCTGCCTTTATCACTCCTGCAGATGGATTCTTCACGCTTTCAATCGGTCCGTCCACTTCCACGTCCACCGTGGAATATTCAAAAGCAAGCGTCGTATTTAACAGCTTGCAGTTCTTCATCACAAGATTTTCCATATAACACATGCCCTGCAGACTCTCGATCACGCAGTTGACAAAAGTAATGTTTTTAGAATTCCAACCCAGATATTCTCCGCAGATATAGGAATCATATACGGTAACATTGTCACAGTTCCAAAAAGCATCCTTGGAAAGCATTTTGGCGTGATGCACCTCTACATTACGACATCCATCAAAACAGTAATTTCCCACCAGACGAAAACCATCCAGCTTTATATCACTGCAGTTCATGGCAAAATAATCTCCCTTTGCCACCACATTACTCATGGCAACATCCTTGCAATGCCACAGGGTTTCCTCTGCATGAGGCAGATCCACATTTTCCAGAGTCAGCCCATTGACCCGGCGGAATCCCTTTGGTGCCTCATATAATGTATCTTTAACAGAAATCTGATCTGTATACCAGATTCCTGCCCTTGCCATCTCAGCAAAATCACAATCCTCCACCCTGATATTTTTACAATACCATAGAGGATACTTCCACTGAAAAGAAGTCTGCCGCAGCGAAATGTCACTGCTCTCCTTCAGTGGAGATTCACCATCTGCAAATATAGAATACTCGATCGAAAGGTCTTTACTATGGAATAATGCCCTCTCCCCTGTTAATCTCTCTTCTCTTATAACCTGCATTGTATTTCTCCTTCACATTTACAATCCAGTGCTTTTCTGTCATTTTCCATAAATTCTCCAATCAAAATAATTATACATTATTCTAACCAAAAAGAAAAGCACGAAACCCTTTTCAATATTTTATGTCAACAATTTTCCACGGTGCCTTTTGTCCGTCTGGTCCCAGTTTTTGCTAAATGCCAGCCGCAACAGAAATAATACGCCACGAATACACAATTCAATACACATAGCGATCCAGACACCCCGGAGACCAAATTTCGGTGCCAGAAAAGCCGCCAGAGGCAGACGTACCAGCCACATGCTGCAAAAATTCAGACAACTTGGAATCAACGTATCCCCCGCCCCGCGAAATACACCGGAAGCAACAATAGAAGCCGCATACATCGGCTCTGCAAACGCCTCGATGCGAAGCACAGAGGCCCCTAACTGCCGTATGGCTTCATCCGGCGATAATATAGAGATCATCCATGGTGCCAGAAGATACATACATGCACCGCTCACCGCCATAACAAGCATACCAAAACAGGTAGCGATCCAGCCAAGCCGTTTCGTAAGATCATGTCTGCCGGCTCCTACACTTTGTCCGATCAGCGTAGTTGCCGCCGAACCGATTCCGTATCCCGGCATATAACAGAGACTTTCCGCCGTAATAGAGAAGGAATTTGCCGCAATAGCGATCATCCCCAATGGTGCCACGATCCTGGTAGACATAATCTGCGCACCGCTCATAATAAACTGCTCTACTGCTACCGGTACGGATATCCCGATTGCTTTCCGTATGTCTTTCCGGTAAAACTGCAGCTTCTCCTCCTTCCGAAGATGAAGCGCCGGCGATCGAAAAAGCAGGAAATACATCATACATATCATGATCACAAGCTGCGCCAGCGCAGTCCCAAGTGCCGCCCCCAGCACTCCCAGCCCCATTCCCGGAATGCACATCTGATGTCCCATCCATAAAACGTTTCTTGAAGGAAATATTAAAACAAGATTAAACAATATATCAAGGAAGCACATCAGCACATGCAGAATACTCGGAAGTCTCATATTACCGCTGCTTTGCAGCATAGCACCGGCTGCCAGGTTCATCTGCATGATCGGAAGCGCCAGAGAGTAAACCAAAAAATAATGGAATGCCTCCCGGCAGATGCTGCTGTCACCCCCAAGCCACCGTGGAAGCTCTCTGCTGATCCCGGCCCCCACACTTAGAAGAATGAGACTATACAATAAGGCTGTTATCAGTCCCTGCTTCATAATCCGTCTGGCGCCTTTACCGTCACCGGCACCGATCCGATGCGCAATCTGCACACTGAAACCGGTATTATAGGCGGAGGTCAATCCTCCCAGCAGCCATGTACTGGAAGCCACCAGACCAATCGAAGCAGAGGCATTTGCTCCGAGACACCCCACCATGGATGCGTCAATATATTCCATAATGATGGAAGAAATCTGTGCAAAAATAGCCGGAATACTTAAATGCACGATCAGAAGAAGCTGCTGTCTCATGGACAACTCCTGTCCCTCCCGCAGCCATTCTAACAGCTTTGCACTTTTATCTTTTCTCATATTTTTATCCTCAATCCGCCATAACGGCAGTTTATTTATGGTCTTGAAAGATAGCCTTCTATCCCACTTTTTAATCTCTTTAATCCCTCTAATATATTTTTGCGGGTAGTTGCAGTATTGAAACGAAGAAATCCGGCTCCATTTCCTCCAAAAATATTACCTTCTGACAGATATACTCCCGCTTTTTTTCTTAAATATACATTTAACCCCTCTGTATTATCCGTAATCTTGCTGCAATCCAGCCACAACAGATATGTCACGTCCAATGATCCCACTTTGATCTGCGGTATTTCCTTTTGAATATATTCCTTTACGGTCTTTTTGTTTTCCTGAAGATACTCACGCAGCGCATCCAGCCATTCACCGCCCTCCCCAAATGCAGCCACTGTCGCATCCACCGCAAAAGCATTTGGTTCCGCCACCTCATCGGAATTTAACGCTCTCCACATGCGATGACGCAAAAGCTCATCCGGCACCATAACCGCTGCGGTCTGCAGTCCCGCAATATTAAACGCCTTCGTGGGTGCAATTGCTGTCACACTGATACTACGGCAGATTTCAGAAACACCGGCAAAAGGAACATACTCCTTTCCGGGAGCCGTAAGGTCACAATGGATCTCATCGGAAAATACAATTACATGATATTTCCGGCAAAGCTCTCCAATCCTCTCCAGTGTCTTCCGATCCCATATATTGCCCACCGGATTATGGGGATTACACAAGATCATCATGGAAACCTGTGGATCGGAAAGCTTCTGCTCCAGGTCCTCCCAGTCGATGGTGTATCTGTCTCCGTCATATGCCAGAGGACTTTCTGCTACAAAACGTCCATTATTGATAATGGAATTAAAGAAAATATTATAAACCGGTGTCTGAATCAATATCTTTTCTCCCGGTGTTGTCAGTTTTCTCACGGCCGTGGACAGAGCCGGGATCACACCCGTACAAAAGACCAGCCACTCTTTTTCAATCTGCAGGCCGTGACGACTGCTCCACCAGTTCCGGTATGCCTCATACCAGGCATCCGGCAAAATAGAATATCCAAATACTCCATGAGCTGCTCTCTTTTCCAACGCCTGTTTTACCGCCGGCGCTGTCTCAAAATCCATATCCGCCACCCACATAGGAAGCTCTCCCTCCGGTACATCCCACTTCAGAGAACCGGTATTCCTTCTGTTGATTTCCTTATCAAAATCATACATTTCGCTCATTCTTTCCCTCCATTACCGTTTTAATCTTACCTTCCGTTTTCTATGCAGAATTTTAATGCTTCTTAGCAGCCTTATACAGCCGCTTTAGAAGCACTTTTTGCATTATTATTGTCTCCACATCGCCTGCACGCTCCAGTTTTTACCTTTCTCTTTATGATTTCCGAGATCCCGGCAGACAGTCATATGAAAGAGATCTCTCCGGCTCCTGATCCTGGCATTTTTTTCATAAATATCATTCATATATATATCGATATGTAAAATGCACTTTTCCCCTTCTTTGCGATATCCCCGATAGATCATATTGCCATCATAAACACAATGCACAATATCCTCCAGACATCGTTCCCTTGCCTCCGGTTCATACTGGGAAAGTTCTGAAATATCTCCTGTATAGATCACCTTTTGAAGCAGATCAACCATCTGTGCCTCAAACAGCGGAAATGAAAAATCCTGATTTAACAGCTGCATAATTGAAGCAATCTCCATAGCTGTCTGATTATTTCTTCGGATCAACGGCATCATCCGGATGCTTTTTACCAATAGTTTGCCCAACTGTACCAATGCATATGCAGCATAGCTGAACAATGCTCCGATAACCGGATTGATCAAAAGATTGGCATACACCATGCTATCCTGAATTAAAATCTGATATAACGCTACCAAAAATCCAATGACAGCTCCTATTCCAAAGCACCAGGCAACCCTTCGTAGTATCTTTTTGCGATTCGTTCCCTGCTCTGTTTTCCAGTAAAGCTGCTCCACCATATATCTTCTGCCCAGCCAGTCAGCCGCTCCACACAGCCGCAGACTGCGGGATAATTTCTTTTTCTTGCCGGTATCCATGGTAAAAATAATGTCACCTTCACACTTCCACCGCAAAAAGAGCATATTAACCTTTCCATTCTTTTTCTCATCAAAAAAGTCCTGAGATGTCATCGCATACTCCATCTCAAGACCTTTTTTACGAAGACGCTGCCGCTGTGCCTGCAGGATATATGCCGCATCCCCGCTGACATTTGCCGGAAACGTCTCCTCTCCGTACCACCTAAACAGTTCCTCTGCCAGACCGGCAAAGGACTGTTTCTTTGGTTCTTTATTATTAAACTGTTTCTTCTCTGTCATATGACACAAGCCTTTCCTGAATGTATGTATAACATATCATAAAGCAGAAAAATACATCATGTCAAGGGAAGAATTTTACTCCAAAGCCTGTTTCAGATCTGCGATCAGATCCTCCTTATCCTCCAGTCCACATGAGATCCGGATCAGTCCTGCCGGAATTCCGGCTTCCTTTAACTGCTCATCATTCATCTGTCGATGTGTCGAGGTGGCCGGATTCAGACAACAGGTCCGGGCATCTGCCACATGAGTCTCAATTGCAGCAAGCTTTAATTTCTTCATAAATTTCTCAGCAGCCTCACGACCACCCTTTAACTCAAAGGATACCACGCCGCATCCTCCGTTTGGCATATATTTCTGCGCTCTTTCGTAATAAGGATCTCCCTTCAGTCCCGGATAATTTACATGTGCCACCTGTGACTGCTGCTGTAAAAACTCTGCCACTGCCTGTCCATTTTCCACATGGCGAGGCATTCTTACATGAAGAGATTCCAGACCAAGATTCAGAATAAATGCATGCTGCGGGGACTGAATACATCCAAAATCCCTCATCAGCTGTGCCGTACATTTTGTAATAAATGCACCTTCCTTACCAAATTTCTCTGCATATGTAATCCCATGATAGGAATCATCCGGCTGACACAACCCCGGAAACTTATCCGCCTGAGCCATCCAGTCAAAATGGCCACTGTCAACAATCGCCCCACCGACAGCAGCTCCGTGACCATCCATATATTTGGTTGTAGAATGTGTCACAATATCTGCTCCCCACTCAATAGGACGACAATTTACCGGGGTCGGGAAGGTATTATCCACGATCAAAGGAACCCCATGTGCATGAGCTGCCTTTGCAAACTTCTCAATATCGAGCACTGTTAAAGCAGGATTTGCGATCGTTTCACCAAAAACTGCTCTTGTATTGTCCTGAAATGCTGCATTTAACTCCTCCTCGGTACAGTCAGGAGAAACAAAGGTAGCATCAATCCCCATTTTTTTCATGGTAACTGCGATCAGATTGAAAGTACCGCCATAAATAGACGAAGAAGCCACAATATGACTTCCGCATTCACAAATATTAAACAGCGCAAAAAAGTTTGCAGCCTGCCCGGAAGATGTCAGCATCCCCGCTGTACCTCCCTCCAATGCTGCAATCTTTGCCGCCACATGATCATTAGTCGGATTCTGAAGACGGGTATAGAAGTAGCCCTCTGCCTCCAGATCAAAGAGCTTTCCCATATCTTCACTGGTGTCATATTTAAAGGTAGTGGACTGTATGATGGGAATCTGCCTTGGCTCTCCATTTCCCGGCGTATACCCCGCCTGTACGCACTTTGTGTTCATTTTATAATCACTCATTTTCTTTCTCCTCTCCGTATTTGCCGGAAACCGGCGTTCTTTTCATAGTTTTTCTCTATATCTTTCAGCATATAAATATAGAATATCATTTTCCTTCCTATCCTGCAACCATTTCTCAAGAAAGAATTACACGCTCAAACGCAAATCGTCTTTCCGTGGTGCATTTCCGTGGTGCTTTTTACATTTTCATAGACTTTTTAGACAATAACCAGTATAATTATGGTATATATACGTTAATCAAGCATAGATATGCCGCTTGTCAAGAACGCGGCATCGGAAAGGGTATGGTACGATTACATGGGATTGATCAAAGCAATCGGCGGAGCGATCCGCGGTACAATGGCTGACCAGTGGAAGGAATATTTTTACTGCGATTCACTGGATGCCGATGTTCTGGTGACAAGGGGATTTAAACGCACTAAGGGCAAGTTTGGAACTAAAAACAACGGCAATGACAACATTATTTCAAATGGCTCCGTGATCGCTGTCAACGAAGGACAGTGTATGATCATCGTAGATCAGGGAAAGGTCGTGGAATTCTGTGCAGAGGCAGGTCAGTTTTTATATGATACCTCCACGGAACCAAGCTTATTCTGCGGACCTCTTGGAAAAAGCATATTAAATACATTTTCAGAAATCGGCAGCCGTATTACCTTCGGTGGCGATGCCGGCAGAGACCAGCGTATCTATTTCTTCAACACAAAGGAACTGATGGGCAATAAATATGGCACACCAAATCCGATCCCATTCCGCGTTGTGGACCAGAATATCGGACTCGACGTAGATATTACCGTCCGCTGTAACGGAGAGTATTCCTACCGGATCGTAGATCCAATTCTCTTTTACACAAATGTCTGCGGTAATATTGTAGAGGAATACAAACGTGATGAAATTGACGGACAGTTAAAATCAGAATTAATGACTGCATTACAGCCTGCTTTTGCAGAAATTTCCGCGATGGGCATCCGCTACAGTGCTGTTCCGGCCCACACAACCGAAATGGCAGAGGCACTGAACAAGATCCTCTCCGAGAAATGGGCAAAACTTCGTGGTATTGAGATTGTTTCCTTTGGTGTCAACAGCATCACTGCTCCGAAGGAAGATGAAGACATGATCAAAAACCTCCAGCGTACTGCTGTAATGCGCAATCCCGGTATGGCAGCTGCTACACTGACAGAGGCTCAGGCAGAAGCAATGAAATCTGCTGCTGCCAATACATCAACAGGTCCCATGATGGCATTTGCCGGTATGAATATGGCAAATCAGGCCGGCGGCATCAATGCAGGCTCTCTGTTCCAGATGCAGGCTGATCAGGCGCAGGCAGCACCAGCCGCCCCTCCTGCCGCCAACAGTTCCTCCGCTGCCTCTGCCGACAGCTGGACCTGTTCCTGCGGCACGGTCAATACCAGTAAATTCTGTTCTCAGTGTGGTGCTCCAAAACCGGCTCCTGCTACAGGCTGGACCTGCTCCTGTGGTGCCGTAAATACCGGTAAATTTTGTTCCGAATGTGGTGCCAAAAAACCTGCCGGAGCACCTCTTTATAAGTGCGACAAATGTGGCTGGGAACCGGAGGATCCACACCATCCACCAAAATTCTGTCCGGAGTGTGGCGATCCTTTTGATGATAACGATATGCAGTAGAGCGCTATATACCGGATATCAGGCAACTGCATCTTAAAAATTCTACTATAGGACAAAAAGCGAGCCATCTCGATCTCTCGAAACGGTTCGCTTTTTATTGTATTATTATTTGATCAATGAATAAATACTGCTTCCCGATACTTCACCATATCATAAATCTTTTTGGCTACGGATGGTTCCAGATTTAAACATCCGTGAGACCCTCTCACCTTATAATAATCCTTTGTCCACGAAGACCAGCTCTGCCATGGAGCTGCATGGAAGCCTGTACCTGACCAGGTAATACGCACCCAACTGTCTACAGGCGTCTCATAGTTTTCTCCCTTTAACACACGGTGTGTATTGTGCTCTTTAATAAAGTAAGCTCCTGTCGGTGTAGATCTTCCCTCCACCGGTCTGCCGCTGATAGTCTTGCAGGAATATGCAACCTTTCCATTACGGAATACATAAACCATCTGATCTGCCAGCGAAATCTCTGTGTAATTCTGTGTATCCCAGTCCACTGCGAAGTTATTATAATCCTTCTGGAATGCGGTATTAAGATACTCCACCTTACACTTTATGGTTAATGCTTCCTGGTTGTCCGTACTCGCATCATTAATATATGCCTCTGTAAGACTTGCGTCAATCGGCTTCTTTAGTGCTTTTAATGCCTGGCTTAATGTCTTTTCATAGTCCATCTGCCAGCCATAATCGCCGCCGTATATCTTCACATTCTTTCCATTGTGATCCTTAATGGTTCTTGTCTTGCCAACCGTTTTATATTTCAGGCAAAATGCCTCGATCCAATCGGAAATTGCCGTCTGGTCATACTTTATCTTTCCGTTTTTATATGTAATCCATTTGGAAATCTCCTCCGGCGTAATCTGCTCTGTCACACCTTCTCCCATATTCCACTTAATAAAGCGGATCGCTGCATTATTACATGCAGATAATGCTGTCTGAAGCTCCTCATCCTCTGAAGTGATCTTTGGAGCCTTATACACATCCGGAAATGCCTTCTCATCTGTCAGATCCATCTCTGTCTGCGCCTTCTGAAGCGTATCCTCGATTGCCTGAATAAATACTTTCTTTTTCAATTTATTTCCAAGCTTCTCCGCAATGCACTCATATTGCTTTTTCTCTGCTGAATACTTCACATGGGCATTCACCGGCTTTTTGATCTTGTAGCCATCCCCTGTCATCAATGCCGACTCTGATGCAATCTTTGCTACCTTCTTTGCATCGTAATCCACATCATAATCCATGGTATATTCTCTCTTCTTTCCAAAGAAAGACATGGAGCCATGCTGCGTTGCAAACAGATCATCAAATTGTGATCCAATATCAAATTTATAATCAATATCACTGCCATTAATCGTCAGGATCCCATCCTCTCTGGCTTTGATGGTCAGGCTGTAATCCTGGTGAGCCTCAATCAGCTTTTGCTTCGACTCCGCCAGCGTCTGCTTTGAAACGTCTACACCATTAATGGTTGTATTGCCATACCAGCGGTTGCCATAATATCCCTTCTGCCAGATTAAAACTGCAATGACTGCCACGATCAGCACTCCTGCAATTCCAAATACAATCCGAAGTAACCAATTTTTCTTCATGTGTCCCCCTAATCCTCTTTTCCTATCAATGAATCAATTAAATTTTACACAAACCAATTTATATCATACAACTTTTCCAAAGAAAAGTCAGCCCCTTTTTTCCGCATATTTTACACAACTTTTTCGTTCTTTTCCCCTGTTTTCCGCAACAATACGACGAACATGCCAAAAATACGGTAATATTTACCGGATATCAGTCCAAACAATAAGAAAGAATTTCTTCCGGTTTTTTGATCAATATTCTGGCACCCTTCTCCCGCAGAAAATCAGATTTCCGGAATCCCCATTCCACGATCAGACTGTCCATATGAGCATTCTGCGCAGTAGCAACATCCACCTCGGAATCTCCCACATAAACCGCTTTTTCCCGGGCAATTCCTAATTGCCGCAAAACATCATTGACCCCATCCGGTGCCGGTTTTTTAGCAATTCCTTCACGCTCTCCCACCGCCACATCAAATAAGCCGTCAAAATACTGCTCTGCCAGCTCCTTTACTGCACAGTCCGCCTTGTTGGACACAACCGCCGTTCTGATTCCCGCAGCCCGAAGCTTACGAATTGTCTCCTCAATACCCCCGTAAGGCTTTGTTTTATCCGCACAATGCACCTGATAATATTCCATAAAATAATCAAATACCTGATCGATCTCCTCTGTAGAAAGTCCTTTCGGCACACCTCTCTCGATCAATAGACGAATTCCATTTCCCACAAAGGAACAAACCTCCTCAATGGTATGCTGTGGATAGCCAAAATGTTCCAGAGTCACATTCAGACTGTCCGCCAGATCCTCCAATGTATTTAAAATCGTTCCATCCATATCAAATACTACTAAATCGTATTTCATGTCTGTTTCACGCCTTTCTGTCTATAATAAATGTGTAATCTCTCCCTGGACCGTAAGATTCCGGGCACAGGCGAAGATTTTCAAAGTGAAGCGCTTTGACGCACATTCATATTAATCATAGTCCACCTGAAAAAAAATATCCATAGACAGATACTACAATCCACCTATGAATATTTCTAATTGCTTTGTATATTTTTAATAATGTGCCAGCTGGTTCTTCATAATGTCAATGATTCCCATTCCACCGGAGATCATTCCCAGAAGACTTTCTCTGGCTGCCTCAAATTTTCCAAATAAGGTAAGCTTCTCTGTGAGGTTATCGTAGACCTTCCAGTCCCCGGTATATAAGCAGTTCTGGCCTTCATTACGGATAAAGCCTTCCACATCCTCAACCGGATATCCCAGCAAAAATCCCATTTCATGCGGAAACTCTGCTTCTCCCCGCAGAAACGCCTCATAATGCCTGCGAAACACATACAGAACCTTTCCCAGTGA
The DNA here is from genome assembly GCF_014384985.1 of Jutongia huaianensis. Lineage (GTDB taxonomy): Bacteria > Bacillota > Clostridia > Lachnospirales > Lachnospiraceae > Jutongia > Jutongia huaianensis. The sequence continues at coordinate 31,086 of NZ_JACRSX010000010.1, read as the reverse complement.
CAGTTCCCGATATCCCATTTTTTTCAAACTGCCTGCCACCTGTTCCTGCGCCAGATATCTTTGCAGCTCTCCCTTATTATATAACAGAACTGCCGCCTTTCCCTTTTCCTGTGCTACAATGAAATAAGAGATCCCTGCCTGCTTTAACATCCACTGTACATAAGTAACTTCCCTTTCCCGCAGCATCAGCAGATTCGATGGTTTCAGCCCCGCCAGAAGCGGAGCACACTGATATGCGATCCTCATTTCAATATTGGTTCCATCCATAGTTTGCAGCATCTGCGTTAATCCATGACTCATTCCTGCTCCTCCGTCTATTCCTGATAAATACGATCGACTCATAAAAATATATTGCTTCTCAATACGTCGGTTTTGGTATCGTTTGTTAGTTTCTACCCTCTTTGGTTAGTTTTATCTAACCAAAGATAGCATACCCTCTTCTTTCTGAAACGTCAATTCAATAATTGATGCTTTTTTATCAGTATCTTTTCTTTTAAATATTCTATGCAAAAAAAGAACCTCCGACGATATAGAGCTTTTTTAAAGAAAGAAAAACACCCGGAAATCCTCCGGTTTGTCTTTGCCCGTCCGATTTCAAGGTGTTATAAAATGATGATCTAAAATATTATAGACGAAATGCCAATATATTCCTTTTTATACAAGAAGTGTTTGCATCTGTTCTCTGGTAATATAAGAAGAAATAGCCCCCTTCTTCTGAATACTTTCCCCGCAGAAAACATTAGAAAAAGTAAGATAATGCTCCCATTGCTCAGAAGTCATCTGCTTCATATCCTCCAGAGATTTCCCATCAAATGCCAGTTGATTCAGGAAGGAACCGATAAAACCGTCTCCGGCACCAGTAGTATCTACTGCCTTTTTGTCTCTGCCCGGTACACTTGCCGATGCCTTGCGGGTATATACCTCTGCTCCATGACTTCCCTTTGTGTAAAGCACCACGGAAATCCCCAGATCAAACAAGTCCTCCAGCGCATCCTGAATCTGTTCTTTCCCGGTAATGAAAAAGAGCTCTTCATCGGACAATTTCAAAATATCACTATACGGCAGAAACTCCTTCACTGCTGTGCAAAGTTTCTCCTCATCCTCCCAGAGCTGCGGACGCAGGTTGGGATCAAAGCTGATGACCGCCCCTGCTTTAGAAGCATATTCTATAGCCTTTTTATGTGCCTCCTTCATAGGAAAATCTCCTAAAGATACCGAGCAAAAATGAAGGGCATATGCGTCCCGAAAAACATTTTCCGGCACCTGCTCCGGCTGATACAGCATATCTGCCCCCGGCTTCCGGTAAAAAGAAAACTCTCTGTCTCCATTCTCCATCAACGCCACAAATGCCAGAGAAGTATTCGCCTCATCGGTCCGGGAAATATGATCTACATTGATTCCGCTGTCCGCCAGCTCCTCCACGATCTTATCCCCAAAAGGATCCTTGCCAAGCTGCGTCAGCATTACTGCCCGTCCTCCAAGTCTTGCATAGGCACCGCAGACGTTGGCCGGGGCACCTCCTACCTTCGGCAGAAAGCATTCTGTATACTTGATTGGGCTGCCCGCCTGCTGTGGTGCAAAGTCAATCAACGCCTCCCCAATCGCTACTAAATGTTTCACAAATCCTTCCTCCTATCCGATAAAATTCCAGCCGTTCTGCCCTTCCCTCAAAACAGACATCCATATCCGGCTGTTTCATAAAGAATCTGCTTGTCATGACGACCTCTCCATGATTGATATAAACTTCCAAAACAGAGACATCCACCAGAATCCGTATACTTTCCACCTTGGAAACCCATGCGTTTCGGACAGATCTTCCTGCTCCGGTTTCGTCTTGAAAGGATAATGTCACATAACCTTTATCCCATTTTATCACACAGCCGGAGTCCATGTAAACAGCTCCCTGCTCCGTCCTGATACCTTCTGCAATAATTTCACCGCATTTTCCCGGTATAGTAACCCGGCCTGTGTTATCCGGCATCCATTCTCCTTCGCGAAGCTTCGTAAGCTCCCGCACAGGATACTGATATATTTTTCCATTGTGCCACGTCAGCTCTCTTGGAACCGTAAGACAATGCTGCCAGCCCTCTTCCATGGGATTGCTGTCATACCCTGCATCCGGAACTCCTGCCCACCCGATGAGAATCCTCCGTCCATCCGGTGCCTCAAAGGTCTGTGGTGCATAAAAATCAAAGCCCATATCCCATTCTGTCAATTCATCCATATCCTTCACATAATAGCCGGACTGGTAAATATTCTGATACCGCTCGCTTCCTCTCTCTACTCCCTGTGGACATACAGCTAAGATCTTATGTCCTTCCATTTCAAAAATATCCGGACACTCCCACATATAACCGAACGCTTCCTGTGTGGTATACATTCCCTCCAGACGGAAATGCAGCAGATCCTCGGAGCGATATAAAAGCACAGCACCCTTTTCCTCCTTCAGACGCGCTCCAAGAACCATCCGGTAAGCCCCGTCCTCTCCCACATAAAGCTTCGGATCCCTGACATGACAGGTGCATTCCTCCGGATAATCCTCATTTGTCAGAATACATGTCTTCTTCTCAAAATGAATACCATCCTCTGACTCCATACGGATCACATTGGCTCCTCTGCCGGATAAAATATAATCGTGATCTCCTTCCTCCTTGACATTGCCGGTATAAAACACATAGAGCTTATCCCCCCGGCATATAGCTGAACCGGAATATACCCCGTCCTTGTCATATGCTTCATCCGGTGCAATTGCAATTCCATGATACTCATAATGCAGCAGATCCGGGCTGCTGTAATGCCCCCACATCTTCATTCCACCCTGCGGCGTAAACGGAGAATACTGAAAAAATACATGATATCTTCCTTTATACCAGCAGAGTCCATTCGGGTCATTCAGCCATCCTGCCGGCGGCATCAGATGATATAAGGCTCTCTGTTCCTGCAGTTCTATCTGCGGTGCCTGCTTCCCTTCATATGCAGCCGCCATCTTTTTTAACTCTTCTTTTCTCTGTGTGAGAGGCATTTTCTCCGCCAGCATTTCTGTTGTTTTCATAATCATCACACCTTTCCCAAAACTGCAGATCCGGAATCACAGATACTGATCTGTCTTTAAAATTTCTTACCATCATATTAATTATTTAACACGAACCGGTTATGATCTGATCTCCCGGTTCCACCCGGCCATGCTCCTTGCGTGTTAAGCCTTCATACTCGTCGCTGTTTGTAACGATCACCGGTGTCACCAGAGAATATCCCGCCTTTGCAATCTCATCCATATCAAACTCCAGCAACAGATCTCCTTTTTTGATCTTCTGTCCGTTAGAAACCTTCGCTGTATAATACTTTCCGCCCAGTTCCACCGTATTGATCCCCACATGGATCAGAACCTCCATTCCATCTTCCCGGACGAGACCAATCGCATGCCCGGTATCGTAAACCATCTCGACCTCTCCATCAAATGGGGCATAAACACATCCCTTCTCCGGAATCACTGCCACGCCGTCTCCCAGCGCCTTTGAAGCAAAGGTCTCATCCGGCACCTCTGTCATAGGGATCAATTTTCCTTCCAGAGGACTGTAAACTGCTTTGTCATCCTGCTTGGAACCTTCCCTTTCTACACTTGTCGTATCGTCATTTTTCTCTGCCTCAGGAATCTCCTGTACTGTCTCTATTGGATCCTCCGACTTCTCCCGATATAAAATCCATGAAAGGATAAATGCCACTCCGGCTGCCACCACCATATCCAGCAGATATCCCAGTGTACAGTCTGTAGTGATCAGGAATCCAAACACACCGGTAATACCATATGCACTTGCTCCTACATGCATAATGCCTGCTACAAGACCACCTGCGGCACCACCGATACATCCTGCAATAAAAGGTTTCACATATCTTAAGTTCACGCCGAAGATTGCAGGCTCCGTAATTCCCAGGAATGCAGATAATGATGCCGGCAATGCAACGGAACGGGTTTTCTGATTCTTTGTCTTTAAGGATAATGCCAATGCCGCAGCACCCTGTGCCACATTTGCCGCTGTTGCGATCGGCATCCATGTATTGACGCCCTCGGCACTTAACAGTCCCGCCTCTAAAGCATTATACATATGATGTACTCCTGCCACAACGGTCGGTGCATATGCCGCTCCGGCGATAGCAGCTCCAATTCCAAACGGCAGTGTGATCAGCCATTTTGCCCCATCCAGTACACCATTTTCTACCACAACAAATACCGGACCGATAATGGTCAGTGTTACATAGCCTGTCACCAGAACCGTCACTAGCGGCGTTACAAAGAGATCAATGATCTCCGGTACAATCTTATGAAGCTTCTTCTCGATCACAGACATCAGCCACACGGCGATAACAACCGGGATGACATGTCCCTGATATCCCACCAGCTTAATATCATACAATCCAAACCACACAGAAGCTGTAGGAATATCCGTTGCTCCTGCCACAGACCAGGCATTCATCAGATCAGTGTGGATCATGATCATACCAATGACTGCTCCCAGAAAAATATTTCCGCCAAAGGTCTTTGCTGCACTGATGGCGATCAGGATCGGCAGAAAAACAAATGCCGCATTACTAAACAGATGAATGATCGTATAGGTGCTTGACTGTGCCATCGCCGGATACACATTGCACAAACCCTCCAGAAGTCCCATCAACAATCCGCTGGCAACGATTGCAGGGATGATCGGTACGAAGATATCCCCAAGGCTCTTGATCGCCCGGAAAAACCAATTCTGCTTTGATGCCGCCGCTTTCTTGACATCATCTTTCGTACTTGCCACATCAATGCCTGCTAACGGCGCAAACTCCTCAAACACTTTATTCACAACGCCTGTGCCAAAAATAACCTGAAGCTGTCCGGAAGCTTCAAATACTCCCTTCACCCCATCAATCTGCTCCAGCTTCTCCTTGCTGCACTTTCCATTGTCTGCGATCACCATACGAAGTCTGGTGGCGCAATGTGCTGCAGAAACAAGGTTCTCTCCGCCTCCTACACATTCCAGCACCTGCTGTGCTACTTTCTTATAATCCATAAGCCCTCCAATCCTGCAAGAGTGATTATATGAAATCCATCTCGCATATACATTCTATAGTTTTTCAAGCCTTTTTCATTAGATGTCTTTTTCTTTATATGATATCGTTCTCACATCTTGAACAAATTATAACAAGTTCATCATTTGTTGTATATTGACATTTTTCATAATTATTGTGGAATTTATTTGTGAATTTTATACAAGGCATTTACCGGATTCGTCAAAAAATCTTCTGTCACCCCCCGGAATATCTGATCATATGTCCCTTGTGCTGTCCCGCTCAATGATCTGATACCCCATTTTGATCTCCTTGCGGACATCCTCGCTCTTCTGCAGCATTTCGATCAGAAGACGTGCTGCCTCTCTGCCACTGGATTTATAGTGAAAATGTACCGTGCTCAGGGATGGCTGCAGGATCGTCGCGATCTGGGAATCTCCCATTCCGGTCACACATACTTTTCTTTCAAGCCCCGCCTCCCGCAGATACTGTAATGCTCCGGCAGCGATCATATCCGTAGCACAGAACACACCATCTATATATGGTATCGTTTCCACAATTTGTCTCATCGTCTGATAGCCCTCTTCCATCCGGAAAGCAATCTGTTTCTCTGCCACCGGCTCCAGTCCCTTTGATGACAATGCAGTCTGAAACCCCTTTTTTCTTGCAGCCCCCACTGCTTTGTCCTTTGGAGTAACACCAATATATGCAATATGACGACAGTTTTTTGTCAAAAGCTCCGCCACGTCTCTGGCACTGTGACAGTCATCCTGATAAACACAGGCATATCCCTCATACTGCTGCCCCAGAATCACCACCGGCACCTCCAGCTCCTCCAGTGCCTTCCGATGTTCCTTTCGGAAGATCGTTCCGATCAGTATGACTCCATCCACATAGTTATTCCGGAATGTCTGAAGATAGCGTACCTCTTCCCGCTCATTATTGTTGGTGGATGCCAGTAAAAGCTGATATCCTTCCTTTGCCAGCTCCTCTCCGATTCCATCTACCATACGGCCGATGGAGTCCGAGCTGATCTTCGGTATGATCACTCCGATCAGTCCCGTTTTTTTGGTACGAAGCATCTGTGCCTGAGAAGATGGGATATAACCGGTTTCTGCAATCACTCCGGCAATCCGTTCTTTTTTCTCCTCACTGACATACCCATCATTTAAATATCTTGATACGGTAGCTCTGGAAACTCCCGCCATCTTTGCAATTTCATTGATCGTCACTCCGGACCGCCTCCTTTTCATGCAAAACCTGTTCTGTTGTCCTGCCAACACTGTTCTTTCCTATACTTACATCAAAACCCCAGCTTTATTCTATCCCTTTTTTCGGACAGATATCTGCCAGACAGCACCTGTCACAATATGGTTTCGTTCTGGCCGTACATACCTCACGTCCATGAATCACCAGACGATGACAAAAATCACTGCCTTCTTCGGGAGGAATGATCCTCCATAATGCCATCTCTACCTTCTTGGGCTCCTTGATCCCGTCTACTAATCCCATACGGTTGGACAGGCGGATGCAATGGGTATCTGTCACAATGGCGGGCTTGCCAAAGACATCCCCCATGATCAGATTGGCACTTTTGCGCCCGACTCCCGGCAGCTTCAAAAGTGCATCAAAATCATCAGGCACCTTTCCTTCATACTCATCCCGCAGCATCTTCATACAGGCACTGATGTCCCTCGCCTTGCTCTTACCAAGTCCGCAGGGACGCACAATCTCCTCAATCTCACTGACCTCTGCCTCCGCCAGTGCATTGACATCCGGGTATTTCTCAAACAGCCCCTTTACGATCACATTAACACGGGCGTCGGTACACTGGGCTGCCAGACGCACACTGACAAGCAGCTTCCATGCCTCTTCATAATCCAGCGTACATGCTGCATCCGGATATTCTTTTTTTAACCGTTCTATGATTTCTAACGCCCTCTGCTTCTTTGTCATCTGTTCTCTCCTATTTTCTTTATATAAAGCTCGAATACAACGACTGCCGGAATGTTATCGCCCAAAGCAGTAACAAACCGGCAGTCTCCTCATACTTTTCCAAGTACAACGAATCAATGATCATTGATATGTCAAAACTTAATTTTTGTTGTTCTGGTCCTGTTTCATTCTTTCCCGGATATACTCCTCCAGGAACTTCACCGTGCCATCAAAACCTAACCGGCTGCTGTTGATACAGATATCATAACATCTGGAGTCTCCCCATTTCCCCTCACAATAGCTGTTGTGATATCTCTTTCTCAATCTATTGTGGCGGGCAAGTGCTGCCTTCGCTTCCTTTTCTGTGAAATTGCGACTCTCCATAACCTGCTTTACCTTGACATCCTCATCTCCCAGAATGAAGATTGGGATCAGTCCCGCGTAATCCTTCAGAATGTACTCCGAACAACGGCCTACCACAACAAAGGAACCTCCCTCGTTGGCTTTCTTTCGCAGATAATTAAACTGACGCTTCGCCAGTGTGTACTCTGACGAATTCTTTGTGCCGGAAAACTTCTTGGAAAATGCCAATGGTGCAGGCATTTCATCGCACTCACGCCACTCCTCTACATTTGCCTCATCTCCAAACACATTATCTAACAGCTCACGATCATAAACCGGAAAGTCAAATATCTGGGCAAGCTTTTCTGCAATCTTATGTCCACCTGTTCCGTACTCTCTGCTGATTGAAATAATCCATTGTTTTTCCATTATTTGCGCCTCCCTTCTTTGTATTTATCATATCATTTTTTCACAAAATCGTCAATTACACCCACATCTTTTCCACTCACTGAATGTCAATAATATCCGATATTTTAAGGCTTTTTCCATCCTCCAGCCAGATCACTTTTTCATAGACATCAATCCGCTTCAGAACTCCACATACCTTTTCATAAGAGCCGCCGCTTTTTTTGTCATCGGGATAAAAAACCGTAAATTCTGTCTCCCGTCCTTCTTCCTCTCTGCAAAGCTCCTGCAGCTTTTCGTCCAGCCGTGCCTTCTGATCCTCATCCAGCTCCATCCTTCTGCTGGTACGGCGTGCCTTCTCCTGCACTGCCTCCTTATGTCCGGTTAATGCAGCAAAAGAAGAAAACTGTGCTGCCCGCTCCTCCATAGACATATGGGGATGCGTCTCGGAACGGTGATGAGGCAGATTTACGATATCTTCATAAGGAAATGATTCCTGCAGCTTTGCAGATCCCCCTCCTGACTCTGTCATGCCCGATGCCCTCCAATCTGATTGTTCCTGTTTCTGGCGGTTGCTCCCTCCTCCAGGTTCATTCCTTTGAGGATCGCATTTTTACCAAATTTCTTTTTAATGTCAATCACCGCATGCTGCATCCGCTTCTCTCTGGCAAGTTCCTGCTCCTCCTGCTGTTTGCGAATCTCCTCCTGCTCTGCATCCTCAAACAGACTGAGCTGCTCAAACTGTGTTTCCCGCTCCGCATCTGCCTCAGGGATCACACGGTTTGCCGTGATATTGATCCGCCGGATCATGAGCTTTTCATTGACAATATCATCATATAATGACAGAACCTCCTCCATGATCAGGTGGGTAGACGAAGTCTTTCTGACAAGATTAACAGTGCCATGGGCATGCTTTGGTATTTTCCGGCCATAACGGTCCGTGGTCACCTCCCCGCGGTACCGCTTCTTTTGATCCTGCCGGAGATTGTCCACATCATAACCTACCGTCAGGACCATCTGATCCGTCACAAGGCCTTTATCCACCAGCTCCAGCACAAGAAGATCTGTCATCTCTTTGACCACGAGCCGTGCCTTTTCCCAGTCATATGGGCAAGACAATACCTGACCGGAGCCAAGACTATTCGTTGACGGCCGATAGCTTTTGATCTGGGCGATGGTGCAGGGTTCCCATCCCCAGGCATGATCGATCAGAAGCTCTGCATTCACCCCAAACAGCTTGTAAAGCAGATCCTCATTATAATAGTCGCCGGCTTTTCCAATAGAACAGCGTGCCACATCTCCCATGGTATATAACCCGGCCTGCGCAAGCTTTCTGGCATATCCCGGTCCTATCCGCCAGAAATCCGTAATGGGCTGATGCGTCCACAGGTTCCGCCGGTAGCTCATTTCATCTAACCGGGCGATCCGCACCCCGTTCTCATCCGGTTCAATATGCTTTGCCTCCACATCCATCGCAATCTTACACAGATAAAGATTCGTTCCAATCCCCGCTGTCGCCGTGATCCCTGTCGTTTCAAGCACATCCTGTATAATGGTTGCTGCCAGCTGCCCTGGTGTCTTCTGATACACTTCCAGATAGTCCGTCACATCCATAAATACTTCATCCACAGAATAGACATGCATATCCTCCGCAGCCACATACTTCAGGTAAATATCATAAATCCTTGTGCTGTACTCCATATAATATGCCATTCTCGGCGGAGCTGCAATATAATCCACTGCAAGAGCCGGATCTTCTTCCAGCTCCTGTGCCAGAACAGAGCTTCCCTCCAGCCGGTATCCCGGCGCCCTGCTTCTCCTCTCCCGGTTGATCTCCTTTACTCTCTGAACCACCTCAAAAAGTCTGGCACGTCCCGATATCCCATAGCTTTTCAGGGATGGCGAGACCGCCAGACATATTGTTTTCTCTGTCCTGCCGGCATCGGCTACCACCAGATTTGTCGTCAGCGGATCAAGTCCCCGCTCCACACATTCCACCGATGCATAAAAAGATTTTAGATCAATTGCAATATAAGTCCGTTCCTTCATAATCCTATTATAGCACCAGTCCAAAGGACATTGCAATCCTCCAGATTATGGAAGGTATGATTATTCCCGGACAATCGATTTACTACTAAAATAGGTAATGATCAGATAACCTCCATAGAGCACTGCAATAATCGCTGCCGCCAGCATTGTCGCCGTAAACAGCTGATCCTTCTCTGCCACATAAGTAAGAAGTCTGGTAGAAAACTGCATTCCAAAATAAGAATGAATCACTGCAAGCACCATTGGACAAAGGAAGAAAATGAATATCTGACGGAACAGTGCACCGTTTAACATACGATTTTCCACTCCAAGCTTACGGAGCATCCGGTAGCGTTCCACATTGTCCGCACTTTCGGACAGCTCCTTAAGGGCAAGGATGGCTGCTCCCGCAATTAAAAAAACAATGCCCAGATAAAGTCCGATAAAGGTCACCATAGCACTGAGCCCCAGACTTGCATCAGCGATCTCCTGTTTGGATGCATAAATGCAGGTACTCTTCAGCGGAAGCTTCCGAAGCTCATCCTCCAGCCTGCGCACCTCCTGTTTGGCAGATGCCTTATAATTTCCAAACAGACAATCCTCTGCGATCCATTTTTCCTGTACGACATCATCCGGTACCACCAGAAATCCCATATCTAATTTCTGGGAAGAAATGTCCATAAAACCATCCTGACATTCCTTATACTTTGGCTTTAATTTCCTGTCAAACACATTTAACTGTCTTCCCTGTGACAACACCCGATTGCGGACCGGTATGATTCCATCAAAATTGGCGACAACCATATATTCATCCTCAGCCAGTGTGTATTTCTTACCACCAAACAGCTCCATTAACCGGTTGTAATCACTGATCGTCACAATATCCTCTCCGGTATTTACAAGCATAAAAGGATACTGTTCCTTAACGTCCTGAATGGTATCTCCGCAAAACTCTGCAAAGGTCAGTTTCGGGCTGCGGTAAACCTTAACCTCACAGGATTCCTTCAAATATTTGTTCAGATCCACCTTCTTCTTTTCATATCTCTGCACCACATTGAAATGGGAATTTTCTATCTGCTTCCGGCTGTATTTCTGATCTTTTCCGGCAAAAAGATCCAGATTCATATTGACCTTAAATTCAATATCTGCCGGTGCCATTTTTTTGAGATTTTCCGCCGTAGTATTTTTGATGGCAAAGGCCGAGGTCAGCACACAGATGGTCACAAAAAGCATCAGACAGATGATGGTCATAGAAAATACCGTGGTGTTGATCTTGCTGCTGAGCTGGCGAAGGACAAAGCTGTTCAGCCCCTTATAATACAGCTTCTTAATAGACATGACAACGCGAAGCAGCAGCCCGGATACCGACCAGAAGATCAGAAATGTACTCACAACTCCCGTGACCAGGATCCATTTCAGACCATCCAGTGAGATATTCACCTTATCACTCCCCACCAGATAATAACAGCGTCCCAATGCGATCGCTGCCGCGATGAAAATGATCGTACAGATCCACGGATTTTTCATCGGTCGCTTTTCGGATCTGCGTCCTGCATAGATCAGATCGATCAGCTTGCAGCGGCTGATATTAATAGTATTAAACAGGATCACAATTCCATAAATGATCACAAAGCAGATCACAGTTTTGATGCAGGCATCCCCCGAAAAGACAAACCGGTACCTGGTCATATCTGCGTCAAACATATTTGCCACAAAGGCACTCATAAACTGAGAGGCAAAAATACCGATTCCAAGACCTGCCACCAATGAAAAAGCTCCTACCACCAATGTCTCTAACACCAATATCCCGGAAACCTTACGTTTTCCCATGCCAAGAGTCAGATAAATTCCAAACTCTCTATTCCGGCGCTTCATCAGAAAACGATTGGCATAGATGATCAGAAATGCCAGTACAAAGGAAACAAACACACTGAGTCCCGACATGATCGTTGTCATCATTTTAATGATCTCTCTGGTATCCGCAGACACATTCATCATAACCGTCTGGGAGCCTAACGAATTAAATATATAAAATATTGCCACACCAATAACAATCGTAAAAAAATAAATCGTATAATCCTTTATACTTTTTCTCATATTTTTCCAGGCTATCTTAAAGAGCATCGCTGACATCACCTCCCAACAAAGTGAGCACATCAATGATCTGTCCGAAAAATTCCTTTTTTGAAGAATCTCCCCGGTGAATTTCGTGAAACAGCTTTCCATCCTTAATGAAAATAACTCTGGAGGCATAACTGGCAGAAAAAGAATCGTGAGTAACCATCAGGATTGTTGCCTGAAGCTCCCGGTTCATATATAAGAACTTCTCCAGCAAAAGTCTGGAGGATTTGGAATCCAGAGCACCGGTAGGCTCATCTGCCAGGATCAGCTTCGGCTCTGTCACAATAGCTCTTGCCGATGCCACCCGCTGCTTCTGTCCACCGGACATCTCATAAGGATATTTTCTCAGGACATTTACAATATCCAGATCCTTTGCTGCCTTGATAACCCGTTTGTCAATGTCTGCCGCCTTTACATTCTGGATCGACAATGCCAACGCAATATTTTCATATGCGGTCAGGGTATCCAATAAATTAAAATCCTGAAAAATAAAGCCAAACCGCTCTCTCCGGAACCGGTTTAACGCCTCTCCTTTTAACTTCGTAATGTCCTCTCCGTCCACAAAGATATGGCCTGCTGTGGGTCTGTCTACCGTAGAAATACAATTCAAAAGTGTTGTCTTTCCACTTCCGGATGCTCCCATGATCGCCACAAACTCCTGCGGCTCCACATTAAAGGACAGATCATCAATTGCCTTGGTGAGACTTGACCTGCTTCCATAATACTTTTCCAAATGTTCTACCTGTAATGTTTTGTCCATTTTATTTCCCCTTTCATGTTTTCCTTATTGTATCGGGGAATCCGGTTTCTGTCGTTTTTTCAAACTGACTGTACATTACAAAAATGTAATATTGATCCGGGTATATTCTCCTTCCTCCGACTCCACTTTGATCTTATGACCCAGCTTTTCGCACATGTTATATGCGATATAAAGACCCATTCCGGTTGATTTTTCCTCCATATGATGAAAAATACGTCCATTGCTGCCGGTAAAGGACTTTTCAAATAACCGCGGCAGATCACCGGATGCAATGCCAATTCCATTATCCCATACGGATAATATTGTCTGTCTGTTATCTTTCCGGGCAGTAATCCTTATCCTGGCTCCTTCTTTACGCCTGTATTTTATACTGTTATTGACAATCTGATCCAGCACAAATTCCATCCATTTTTCATCGGTCACCACAGACAGATCACAATTTTCTACCTGAAATTCCACTTTATTTTCCAGAAGATCATCTTTATTTTTCATGGCAATATGATGAATGATCCCTGCCAGAGAACACTCCTGGATCAGATAGTCCTTCTCCGCATGCTCCGCTCTGGTATAATACAGTACCTGCTCCGTATAACGGTCGATGCGTCGAAGCTGCTCCATGTATTTTTTGTTGTTTTCATCCGGATGATTGTGGCACAAAAGCAGGAGACTTGCCACAGGAAGCTTTACCTGATGAACCCACATTTCAATAAAATCTTTAAACTCCCGCATCACTCTGCGGCTTTCATTAACATGCTCCGTCATGGATTTATTGGCTTCATACAGTGCCTCCTTCAAAAGTTCTCCATCATAAAACCGGGGGCTTTCCAATGTCTCTAACACCAGATATTTCTGATCCATCCGGTCCAGATTTTGAAAAAGCCTCCGGTAAAAAGAGTTTTTACGGTAATAATCATAAAGCAGACAAAAAAGCCACGCCACCAGAGGCACCAATACAGCCACCAGAAACAGCTCCGTTTCCACCTGACATGCCGCCAGAAAAACCGCTTCTATGATCACCCCCACCATAAATATAAGGATCTCTACTCGTTTATCCTGTAAATAACGTTTCCAATTCATAATCGACCTGAATTCCTTTCTGAACGTCTACACTAATACATACCCCTGTTTTTTTCTGGTTTCTATCACATCAGGATACCCCATCTGCTCCAGCTTTGCCCGGAGTCTGCTGATATTCACCGTCAGGGCATTGTCACTGATATATTCACTATTGTCCCATAATTCGGTCATCAGATCATCCCTCGATACGATCTCCCCCTGATGATGAAGCAGAACCATAAAGATCAGCATTTCATTTTTCGTAAGGACCATCTGATCCTGTCCACGATTCAGGACACCCTTGGCCTGCCGGATCTCAATGTCCCGATAATGGTACAGATCCGCCCCGGTATTTTCTATCCGTTTGAGAATCGCCTGAATACGCAGCAAAAGGATTGTTGGGTTATAGGGCTTCGTAATATAATCATCCGCACCATAACTCATAGAAAGCACCTCATCCAGCTCTTCCGTGCGGCTTGTCACCATAATCACCGGAATTTCCGACTTCTGGCGGATTTCCCGCAGCACCTGTTCTCCATTCATCTTTGGAATATTGATGTCCAGGAGCACCAGATCTGCACCACTGTTTAATATCTCCGGTACCGTATGTACAAAATCGGTCACAGCCACAGGCCCATATCCCGCATTTTCCAGAAGAGCATACAACTCCTCCCGGATCACCTTCTCATCCTCCACGATCACTATTTTTTTCATAATATTCCATGCTCCTTTAGAAATTCACAACCGACAAATCTGCAGCTTTATCCTTCTAACGGATTCTCCCGGATATATTCCTCCATAATCGCTGCTGCCATCGCCACCAGATCCGGACATGGCCGTTTTTGATAATACTCCTTTGTCCGTCTGGATGGCACCGGATCATCCTTACCTTTTCCCAGCCCCAGAATCTCCCGGCACACAATAGAGCCGTTGCGCACCCTATACTCGCCCGCCAGCTCCTGAATTCTTGCATAATGCTCTGATTTTGCCTCAAAATTCTTCGGCTCATCATATCCGTATAACAGACCTGCAACCATAAACATGCCGGACACGGCACCACATACCTCCCGCAGCCTGCCCATACCTCCTCCAAAAGAAGAACTTAACCTCATAGCCATGCTGTGATCCATATCATATTTATCTTCAAACGCCAGAAAAACAGACTGGCTGCAGTTATATCCCTCCAGAAATAATTTTTTGGCTTTTTGTCCATAATAGCTGTTCTCTACATCTAATTCCATTGTACTTTTCCCTTCTGCAAAAAAAGAATCAGATGGTTTGCAGTCTGCATTTCCATCTGATTCTTACTACATTCCAGTTTCATCTTAGCACAGGGGCTCTGTCGCGTCAACGAACGCACGACTACTCCTGTAGAGAACTTTCATCCTGGTCTTTTCCTAATCCGGTTATTTTTAAATAGTGCCTGTGACCACCAGCGTGCTGACTCCCGGATTTGCGACCCATGCTCCACTGACCGGATCCTGGGTATAAGTGGCTGCCGGTACCGTAATCCCTCCCGCTGCCGTCGCAAATACTCCTGTGGTCTCATCATAGGTGTACTCCGTCGGATCTGTCCATGCCGTTCCGTTAAAGGTTACGGTCAGATTTGACAAAACGGGATCAAAGGTATCTGTGATCACTGCCCCGGTCGCTGCATTGGCTGCCGCATTGCCAAAATTCTGGATTACAAAAGTATACGTCAGCGTACCGTTTTCCGTCACCGGTACCGGGCTGACTGATTTGGTAATATTCAGGTTTGGTGCACTGGCAGCACCAATCGTTTCCGTCACCCTGATCGGAGTGATCCCTCCTCCGGTGATCGTCGCCGTATTGGTGATCTCAGATTCCACTGCCAACGGAGCATTCTGATTGACTGATGCTTCGTAAATGATCGTAGCATTTCCTCCTGCCGGAACATTGATCCCGGTGACAGTCATCGGCGGGCCTGCGGTTACTGTCGGCGTTGTCTGCAGGGTACCATTGACATAATAATTGATCGTTCCGGCAACATAGGTTAATGGAACCAGTTCTCCTGTCCCAAAAGGATACGCTCCTAAATTGTCCGTCAGCGTAAGACCTGTGACCGGAGTCGTTCCGGAATTGACAATGCTCACAATATATGTGACATTGTCATTCTGCCCATAGGTCGCTCTGACAGCCGTTTTTGTTGCAGAAAGAACCTCAAGGATCTCACCCACTGCAATGTTGGAATTTGTCACGGCATTTCCATACCGTAGCTACGCCTGATTTGTAAATCGTGCCATATCGTTTCCCATCCTTTACTATGAAAGTATAGTACAGTATATGACAACTTTTTCAGATTGTTCTGCTAATTTACTCTAAAATCTACCAAATCTCACGAAACCGCCTGAATAATGGCTACATTGTAAAATGTCCTATATTCTGTACCAACATATCTGCCGTATTTCTGAGATTTTCCGTAGAAGTCTCAATATTCTTAAAACTTTCCTCCATCGCCTGAAGTGCCATACTGGTCTGGGAAGTACCGGAAACATTACTCTGCGCGATCTCAGACATTGCATCAATTCTCTGTATGATCTCTGCTCTGGCATTCTCCAGCTTTTTCATACTCTGTCCAATATTCCGGATATACTCGATGGAAATTTCAATTTCCTTCATTACACTTTCCACACTCTGCTCTGTGTTGGCAATATATTCATTCTGCCGGTCAATGACCTCCTGTGTCTGCGCCATCGTTGCAACAACCCGTTCAGAATTTATCAGAAGAGTATTCACGATCTCCTCAATGTTGCCACTGGCTGCGTTGGACTGCTCTGCCAGCTTCTGAATCTGGGATGCAACCACAGCAAATCCTCTTCCTGCCTCACCGGCACGGGCTGCCTCAATACTGGCATTTAAGGACAACAAATTGGTTTCCTCGGCGATCTCCGAAATAAACTGGGATGCCTCCCGGATGCTCTGTGCCGAGCTGTTGGTCTGTGTAGTCTGCTCTGCAATCTCAGATACCGCCCGCTTCACATCTTCACTAATACCGCGAAGCTCATCAATGGTCACAGCCGTTTTGTCACTGGCTCCCTTCATGCTGTCCGCACTGCTCTCCAGTGAGTCCGCTTCCTTTCCGGTCTGAATGATCAACTCTCCCATATCCCGCACATTGTCAGAAGCACGCCCCACATCCTCCGCCTGCCGGTTTGCTCCACCGGTAATGGTGTCCATAGCGTGATTCACCTCTCCGATACTGTTATGAGTATCCTGGGACGTCTCCTCCAATGTATTGGAGGCATCCAGAAGTGTGTCGGTACTATCTTTAATGTCTCCAATAATCTTGCATAATTCCTCCTGCAGACTGTGAACCGCTCTGGACAGGTTGCCAATCTCATCCTTTCTGTGGAGAAGCTTCCTGTTCTGTCTTACATTCAGATTACCGGAGGATACCTCTAAAACCTCTGCAATACTCTTATTTAATGCTCTGGTAATAGAGTTAGCACTGATGCCCACTGCAATACTGCAGATCACCATAATGATCACTACCATAGCCACGATGGTATTGATGATCTTAAGGACACTGCGAAATGTTTTCTGCTTTTCCTGACCTGCAAAAACTATTCCAACAGGCGCATCCTTGGAACCATCCTGATAAACCGGCACATAGTAGCCGTAATAAATCGTTCCATCTATGGAAATGTTATCACTAAAATATTCTTTGCCCTGTTCCAGCACTCTTTTTTTAATTTTATCTCCTGCCGGACTGCCCAGCAGACGGTTGCCGTCCTTATCCTTTGCCGATGTCATAATCCGGTCAGAGCCATAAAAGAAGGTCACATCCATACCGGACTCCTCTTTAATCGTGTCCACCAGAGTCTCCGACTGTGATATGTTGTAGCTTCCCTTCCAGATAGCACCATTCTCTGCCTTGAGATACGAGCCTGCATTCTGGTCATATGCTGCCTCAGTAGCTACTGCCGTTCCCTTCAGGGACTCCTCTACCTTACTGATGATAGAACCCTTTACGATCGTCGCCGCAATAATGATAATACTGGCTCCCAGTAAAAGAAGAGGTAAAATTGCGCTTAAAATAATCTTTTTTCGTAATGTAAATTTCATACAAGACCTCCATTTTTTATTTGGTGTGGGAAGTTTCAGTTATTTTAATACAACAACATTGCGGTAATACCAGTTGATCTTTCCTGTGATCGTTGCATCATCCAGAGTCTTTCCCTTTTTGCCGATCTTTTTGCCTGTATTGGTCACAAGAACACCATCAAATACATTGTTATCCCCACTAAGGATCTCGGCTGTCGCCTCATCTACCTTCTGCTGCGTGCCTTCTGCCGCAAAGGATGCCAGATCTGTAATGCTTACAAGCCCCTCGGCCATACCACCGTAATAATTGCTTCCATCCCAGGTGCCATCAATGATACTTTTCACTGCAGAAGTATAATATGCACTCCAGTTCCATATGACACTGGTCAGGCAGGAATCCGGCGTCTCCTTGCTCATATCAGAATTGTATCCAATACCGTAAACTCCCTTCTCCTGTGCCAGAGTCTGAGGATATGGCGTATCACAATGCTGTGTCATCACATCACACCCCATATTCAACAGACGCTCTGAAGCTTTCTTTTCCTTTTTCTCGTCATACCAGCTATTGGTTACATCTACATAAATCTTCGCCTTCGGATTCACTGACTCCACACCAATAGCGAAAGCATCAATGCCTCCGGTCACTTCAGAATTCGAGGAATCCTGTGCCGCTACATAGCCGATCTTATTATCCTTTGTATTCATACCGGCTACGATTCCGCTGAGATATCTTGCCTGATAGATACGACCAAAATAGTTGTTAAAATTCTTGCCATTGGACATATAACCTGTTCCATGGGAAAAATATACATCTGGATACTTCTCTGCCATGTCTGCGGTCACCTGCATATATCCCCAGCTTGTGGTAAATATGATATTGCAGCCATCTGCAACACATTCTTCAATCGCTTTCTCTGTCGCTTTTTCATCAGAATCATCTACAATTTTGCGTTCGATCTGATCATCCGACAGCAGAAGATTCTCCTGCATCCCCTTTACACCCAGATCGTGAGTGTAAGAATAACCACTTCCCTCTGATGGATCAGAAAGATACAGCACACCAACCTTAATATCCTCCTTGGCAATCCCATCGGAACTGCCCTTCTGAGTAGTATCCTCCTCATAGCCCTTATTGGTTGCATAATCATCCGGTGTCCCTGACTTTCCTGCACCACATCCTGTTAAAAGAAGAGTAGCAGATAACAACATTGCCGCCTTTTTCCATATTCTCTTTTTTTTCATACATTTTCTCCCTTAACTATTCCGTTCCTATGTATATCTGCATGATCGTTTTATTGATCTGCAGATAATCATTTCCATGAGATTTATGATATCACATTTTTAGTTTTTCGTCATTATTTCTCGTCATCTTTTTCACAAAACGACATTTTTATGCACTAACGTGTATTGGCAACACTTAAGATGACAGATCACTCTGAAAACGTGATAAATGCTCATAGGGAAGAATCAGTCTGCCCCGGTACAAACCACAACCGTCATTGATCAGACTGTTATTGGCCGCGGAAAACATATTGACGTCCAGTTTTGCAAGCTCCAGCTTCTGCAGGCGCATTCCTCGTTCATAGGCTTCATCAAAACATCTGCATTCTCCTACAGGAATGACATCTCTTCTGGCGCGTTCATTTTCCTGCCGTTTCTCGTATCCCAGATGATTTGCCGGACCGATCTCTGCGTTATCATCCATGGCCTTTGTCCGAAGCTGGACCTCCATATAGCATTTTGCCGTATCATCATAAAATGTAATATGCAAAGAACGATAACCATATTCCCCCTCATTCGATATATAATCCCGGTAATAAGGCCGGACAGCTTCCTTCAACATATCAGAACTGCTCACCCGTACTCCCTTTGCAGATTCTACCCGGAAACCTCTCTGTTCCATAAAGAATGGCAATACATTGGCAATCTCATAAAGATATCGCAACTCCTCCTTTTCCCGATCCTGCCCTTCTTTCAGATGACACTGTGGTAAAGAGATCACAACCCGGTATGCGATCAGATCCCGAAAACAATCCAGACGCTTTTTAATCTCTTCCATCGACGGAAATTGATGATATTTTTCATAATAATCATAGATGTACTCGACAATATATCCATTAAATTTCTCCTCCGCACGGATCAGAGATTTAATCCTTCCTTTAAACGTAAAGGCAAGAAACGGATATTCCTTTGCCATATACATGTAGAATTCCCGTATCTTCTGGGACTGCGCCGTTAGGAAATCATTGTGTTCCAACATGTCCATAATCTGGGACAGAAATGCACAATGCAGCAGATCCACCTCATTATGACTTTTCTGTGCCTCCTGTTCCAGATCGCTGCTGTATTTCTGCAATATCCGAAGAACCGTATCGCCCGAATATAAATAATCGTTTAATGCTATCATTTGTTTTGTACCACCCTCTCCTGCTGGTATTGTCTGCTCACCGGATCCATTAAAAAAACTTTACATTGCCATTTTATAAATCTGATACATATCTTCCTGATCCAGCTTTTTAATGCAGCCAACCGTCCGTTTTCCAAAATGACTGCACTTTTCTGCCAGACTGTGAAGCTGCTCCTCCGTCGGATTGATTCCCAGCTCCGAAAGACTTGTCGGCATTTCTACCTGATGGTAAAACTCCTCCATGGCACAAATTCCCCGAAGTGCTGTTTCTGTGTCATCCTTTCCTTTCTCCTGTCCCATTACACGGACAGCAAACTGTGCAAATCTGCCGGGATTCCCCTCCAGAACATATCTTGCCCAGCTTCCCCAGACAGCAGACAGTCCCGCACCATGCGCCACATCAAACATACCGCCCAGCTCGTGCTCCAGCTGATGACTTGCCCAGTCCCCGCCTGCCGTTCCACATCCGGTCAGACCATTATGAGACAGGCTTCCTGCCCACATCACCTCTGCTCTTGCTTTATAATTGTCCGGCTCCTTCATAAGGATCCGTGCATTCTCCATAACTGTCCGGATCAGATGCTCACTAAATCCATCCGTAAGATCCAGATTCTCTTCCTGGTTAAAATAACGCTCCATGGTATGCATCATAATGTCCACGCAGCCGCTGGCCGTCTGATACTTTGGAAGAGTCATTGTAAGCTCCGGATTCATCACAGCAAATCTGGCACGGCAGCAATCATTTCCATAGCCGCGTTTCAGCCATCCATCCTCATTGGTGATCACAGAAGAATTGCTCATTTCTGAACCGGCAGCCGCAATCGTCAGCACCACGCCGATGGGCAGGCACCCTGCAGCCACACGTTTTCTCTCATAGAAATCCCATACGTCTCCCTCGTTTGCCACACCATATCCGATTGCCTTGCCGGAATCAATGACACTTCCTCCACCAACGGCGAGAATAAAATCTACATGCTCTTTTTTGCAAAGCTCAATTCCCTGGTACACGAGAGACAGCCTTGGATTTGGCACCACGCCTCCCAATGACACAAAAGGGATTCCAGCCTGCTCCAGTGACTGATAAATACGTTCCAACAGCCCGCTTCTTTTCACACTTCCGCTTCCATAATGAACCAATACCTTTGTAGCTCCCTGTTCCCTGACCAGATCTCCTGCCTGATCTTCTGTTCCTTTTCCAAAAACCACTTTTGTTGGTGCATAATAATCAAAATTTGTCATCTCTTTGATCTCCTGTTCTATTATCTCTGACTGTGCTCCCGTTTTTTCTGCTCCCGAAACGTGATCATCATTTCTCTGGTGAGACTTAATCCCTCCGGATCATCCGGAATATCCCGGTAATCCACCCATTCTGCAAGAGAAAGCTCTGTCTCATCCAGATGAATCTCCCTCTTCTGTGCCAGATCACAAAAATACCCTAGTAAAAGATTACTGTCATATCCCCATGGCTGGCTTTTGTAATAACGGATATTTTCTACAGAAAGCCCTACCTCCTCCATGACTTCCCGCTCCACCGTCTGCTCCGCTGTCTCTCCAATTTCCGTAAAGCCTGCGATCAACGCATATTTCTTATATTCTCTGTCCGCATATTTGGTCATCAGAATCCGGTCTCCATCTGTCACCCCCACGATCACTGCCGGTGCAATCTTCGGAAATACCATATTGCCACAATCCGGACACTTCATCATCCGAAGGGTTTCATCGTGTACCATTTTATGGGCACACCGTCCACAATATTGATTATCCCGGTACCACACATATAAGTGCCAGCCGGTCGCAGCTGCCAGAACATTTTCCTTCGGAGACAACCGGCGGGTTTCAAACATTTTATGATATCTGTAACCTTCCATCACAGCTTCGCCCAGATCCATCAAAAAATAATCCTGTGTATCTACAGAAAATAGAAAAACAGCCTTCGGAAGTGTCTGTAATTTTTTCTGATAATATTCCTTCACCTGACGAAAGGTAAGAAACGTAAGCTCTCCATCCTGCTCCCGGTATAATGCTCCCCCCTCCCGGAAGCTTAAGATCCTGCTGTCCGGCGAAGGCTCCTTTCTGACAAATGTATTATAAAGCTTTTGAGGTAATATATCCTGTATCATTGTTCCGCCTGCTTTCCTGACATATTCTGTACCATTTTCCATATCTGTACTGGTTCTATTTTATAACACCCCTCTCTTTATTACAACCGGAATTGCTCCTCCTATGTACAGCTGAAATTTTGGAATGCCCTGATCATACTGTGTCAAACTATCTTCCAACACATATCAGAATGCTAAGACAAATTGTTTTGTTTTGACGAACACAGGGGATAGAAAGACGAGGTATACTATCAACATCACAAGCAAAAAGAATACATTGGCCAATGTAAACATGCAAAAATATCTTCCCTTTTGTGCAGGGTATTCTCTGGCAATATATTTAAAACTGATCAGACTTGCCATTGATGCAATCAATGTTCCCAGTCCTCCGATATTCGTGCCCACGATCAGATTGGGAATTGCGTCCGTAAATCCGGACAGAAGAATTGCTGCAGGCACATTACTCATCACCTGACTGGCAAGCACAGAAGTAACCATTTCTCTTCCGCGGATCATTCTTTCCAAAAACTGTCGAAATACTTCTATCCTCCCTAAATTTCCAATAAAAATAAATAACGCCGCAAAGGTTCCAAGAAGCGAATAATCTACTTTCATTAATGTCTTCCTATCAGCTGCGAATGTAAATACCAAAACAAACACAGTGAAAACAGACCATGGAAGAACCCTTCCCACAACAAAGAGTCCCAGAAGAAATAGCACACAATAACACCATAATTTCCACGAAAAAGATATTGATTTTTCAGAGTGTTTTTCCTCGGATAATTGATGTCTCCCATCCTCTTTACTGAAAGTAATTTTATTATCTTGTATATTCTTTATCGTTGTCTGGTCTTGTTTTTGATCATTCCTTGCATATATCCGGCTAATGCCGGATGCCAGTATGATCCATGTTATAAGCACCAAAAACGCCATCACAGAATATGGCAGCATAAGCAATATAAATTTTTCAATTCTCATCTGTGCCAATCCAAACAGATACAAATTTTGCGGATTGCCAATGGGGGTCAGCATGCTCCCCAAATTGGCCGCAATGGTCTGCATCACCACAATCCGAAGAATCCATTTTTCATCAAATAGTTCTTTTTTTCTTTGAAGAAGTATCAAGGAAAATGGAACAAACGTAATCAATGCCACATCATTTGTGAGCAGCATGGAAGAAAAAAAGCAAAGCATTACTAAAACAGAAGTAATCGCCATTCTGCCGGATACTTTCCGCAACAGCATCCCGGCAAGACGATCAAATACCCCCAACTGCTGTACCCCTGCCACACAGGTCATCAATCCAAAAAGAATACCAAGTGTCCGAAAATCAATATATTCCGGATATTGCTGATCCGGTGGAATAAATATTATAGAAATTACAGCTAATAAAATAGCAACGACTAAAACGGTTTCTTTTTTGATAAAAATTAGGATTCTTTTCATTTTCTTCCTGCTTTCCTGACTATATTCTATACTAATCCGACATTATCACCTAACGCATCTACAAGCTTTGCTTCACAGCCCCAAAGCTACCACATTAGTTCCGATTCTATTTTATAACACACCTGTCTTGATTACAACCGAAACTGCTCTTTCTGTACGGCGCTGAAATCTCGTTCTGAAGATTTTAATTCTATAAATTTTCGATTCCTTGAATTTTTCTTTCAAACCACTTGATTATTTTGCATACTGTGTTAAACTACTTACCAGCACATATCAGAATATCCGGAACACAATATTTTATTCCAAACGAATATGTACAATAGAAAGACGAGGAATTTACCAATGATCAATCCAGCTATGATATTTCGTTTAAAAAGCTCATGGGAAAAATTTACGGCTTCCCATCCAAAATTTCCAATGTTTTTACAAGCCGCTGTGAATAATAATGTTCTGAGAGAAGGAACGATTCTTGAGATCAATATTACTACACCGGAAGGACAGAATATTTCTACCAATCTCAAGATCAACCCGGAAGATTTGGAACTGATCGAGGACTTAAAAAATATGACCAGATAATTGTCTGGTCATATTTTTTTACTTTCTACTACAAGCCTTCATTTTCAGAAAATATCGTGTGGGAAGCGGCATTTTTATGTCATTATGCTGAATTTCTCCCTATATTTTCGGCACAATGCAGAAATTTATTTTACCTCTCGACACTCTATTGTATGCATGCTACAATCTTAGAAAATCGTATACGATCTATTTTTCAAAATTTCTATTATTTTTAACCACAAAATCCAAAAGGTATATCAACACAGTACACATGATCATTGTTTTTTCGAAATGTATAACATATAATAAATTGAAAGCTTTCAAGGATATTATGCTGTTTCGAAAGAAAGGAGTTTACTTGGGAGCAAAAGACATTACAGAAAAGATTTTGGCAGATTATAATGATGTGTTTGCAGATATTGCAAATGTCCTGTTATTTCAGGGAGAGCAAATGGTCTCCCCTGATTCCTTAAAAAATGAAAGAACCCTCTCCCAATATAAGTCGGGTAACGACCGGCTTCACGAGCAGGAAAGAGACATACTGAAATCATGGACAGATGGAAATATAAAAATTGCATTGATTGGCTTTGAGAATCAAACAAATCCAGACAAATATATGCCTGTACGCATTTTTAGTTATGAGTGGTGATAACCGCTACGAAAAATATTAACATTTTCCAATGAGAAAGGACAGGTGAGGACCATGTGTGATGTTGCTCAAAGATTAGAGGATAAAGGTCGAAGCGAAGGGCGAATTGAGGAGCGAATCGAAGTTCTTGTTACTCTTGTAAAATCCGGTTCAATTACAGTCGATACGGCCGCCGGGATTCTCAAAATAACAACCACCGAGTTTAAGAAATATTTATAGCAACATGTATTTATAAAAACAACCGCTGATCCGGATATGCCGAACCAGCGGTAAATCATCTGCAACTATTCAAAATGCAACATTTGAAAAGCAGTTTTCCTGCTAAAAACCTACTCTCTCAATAATTAAATTACTGGAGAAGAGAAAGAACTCCCTGATTTGCCTGATTTGCCTGTGCAAGCATAGACTGACCAGCCTGCTGAAGGATACTGTTTTTTGAGTATGCCACCATCTCTTCAGCCATATCTGTATCACGGATACGTGACTCAGCGGAAGTGGTGTTCTCAACGACATTGTCCAGATTCGCGATTGTATGCTCCAGACGGTTCTGTACAGCACCAAGAGCGGAACGCTGTGAAGAAACCTCACTAATAGCCTTACCAATAATGTCAATGGCTGCTGTAGCAGAATCCTCAGATGTCATTCCTTTTCCCTTTAATACATCCACTCCAATTCCATTAGCAGACATCGCTTTAATCTCTACCTTAATCTTGTTGGCCTCATCTGATTCAGCGCCAACATGCAGATTGAATTCCAGAGGATTTGCCTTAGTTGTAGCAGTTACATTAACGTATTTGTCAATATAATCTGCTCCTATTTCTGAGGCCGTTGTATCCGTTGGTCCTGTCTTCTGATACAACTTTGTCTTATATTCTCCTGTTGTCCTACTGCCGTTCCTGGTGTTCCTGCTTTTTTATACAACACTTTTCCTTCTTTGTACTTAAGCTTTCCAGTTTCATCGACTTCTACATACTTATCAATATCAGCTGCCGTAAGAGTATTAGAATCACCAGTGGCATATGTATCCTTATTTGCAATCTGTGATACCGTATTCTTTAATGGATTCTTATATTTTGCTTCATATGTCGTTGTTTTAGACTCAGGATCCCCCTTTAACAGATACGTTTCATTAAACTTTGTAGTCTCTGCTACACGATCCACCTCATCAACCAGCTTGTCAATCTCATCCTGTACTGCCTGACGATCATCCGCAGACATTGTTCCATTGGATGCCTGTACTGCCAGCTCGTTCATTCTCTGAAGCATACTGTGCACTTCTGTCAGAGCACCCTCAGCTGTCTGTACTGCCGAAACGCCATCCTCGGCGTTGGTAGATGCCTGATCCAGACCACGGATCTGCTTTCTCATCTTCTCGGAAATTGTAAGACCTGCGGCATCATCTGCTGCACGGTTGATCCGGTAACCGGAAGAAAGCTTCTCGGTTGATTTTGCAAGGGAACCTGTAATCAGGCCCAGCATTCTGTTTGCGTTCATTGCTGTAATGTTGTGTTGTACTATCATAGTAATTACCTCCTTGTTTGAACACAGCACATCCGTGTGCCGTGTGTGTATAAATTGTCCCGCTTATGCCTATCCGGCATACTGGCGGGTGTTACGCTGTTTTGGTTTACGATATTTTTCCGGTGGATCCGGCTCTGCATAGTAGTTGTTCTGCTCTGCCGCCTCCGGATGCATCCGCTCATACACTTCACTCCGCATAATGTCTACATCCCGTGGTGCATCCACCATGATCTGCAGATGATTTTTAGAACCCCCCCAGAAAAACGATCTTGATATTGTCACCAATCATCAGATATTCCTCCGGGCTTACTGTCAGTCTCAGCATGGAAAGCTTCTCCTTTCTGTGTCCGAACAAGTCCCTGTATCTGTTATATAAACAGACTTTTTACAGGAAAATTTTGTAAATTAGGACACATTTTCTAACGGTCTGTTTCATGAAATGATCGGACAGTTATATGTCTCGGATTTATGCTAAAATGATCAAAATTTCAATACTATTATTATCATTTTACATTGAACTTTTTTTACATTTATGTAATTACTGTTCAATATAATTTGTATTTTTATTTTTTTGTGTGTATAATGATATTGAATAATTTGTCCGAAACCGTATAAAATATTCAATATAGGAGGATGCCTAATGGATATCAAAAGAGATAAATACCTAAACGATTTAATCAACCGCATGCACAATGGAATGGTAAAAGTGATAACCGGTATCAGAAGATGCGGAAAAAGTTACCTTTTATTTCACATTTTTCAAAATTACTTATTAAAGCAGGACATCCCTGCTTCACATATCATTACGATTGAATTAGATCAACGTAAAAATAGAAAGTATCGGGAGCCTGACACGATATTAGACTACATCGAGTCACTGATAACAGATAATGCTCCATATTATATCCTGCTTGATGAAGTACAAATGCTGCAGGATTTTGAAGAAGTATTAAATTCTTTATTGCATATTGGTAATGCAGATATCTATGTGACTGGAAGTAATTCAAAATTTTTGTCTAAGGATGTTATTACTGAATTTCGTGGAAGAGGCGACGAAATTCACATTTTTCCATTGACCTTCAAGGAATTTATGGAAGCCTATGATGGAGATATTTATCACGGATGGGCTGAATATATTGTCTATGGGGGGCTTCCGCTTACTGTAACCATGAAAACCGAGGAACAAAAAATCAACTACCTGACAAATCTCTTTACAGAAACTTATCTGAAAGACATTATTGAACGACATCGTATTGAAAAAACACAGGAGTTAGATGATCTGGTGAATATTCTGGCTTCTGCCATTGGTTCATTAACAAATCCTCCAAAAATTGAAGCAACCTTTCAAAGTACTATTAAATCAACAATCAGCCTGAATACGATTCGACAATATATCGAATATTTGGAGGATGCATTTATCATCCATAAGGCAAACCGCTATAATGTAAAAGGACGAAAATACATTGGTTCTCCATTAAAATATTATTTTGAAGATGTTGGATTGAGAAATGCACGGTTAGGTTTCCGTCAAGTAGAGGAAACGCATCTTATGGAAAATGTCATTTACAACGAGTTACGAAGCAGAGGCTACTCTGTTGATGTTGGTGTTGTCGACAAGCGTGGAAAAAATGAAGATGGCAAAGAATATAAAAAACAATTGGAAATTGATTTTATTGCCAATCTTGGCAGCAAACGCTATTACATTCAATCCGCTTTCCATATACCAACAGATGAAAAACGTATCCAAGAATGTGCTTCTCTCATCAATATCAATGACTCCTTCAAAAAAATCATTGTTGTCAGGGATGTTGTAAATATTACGAGAGATGAATATGGAATTACAACTATGAGCATATACGACTTCCTATTAAGGGAGAATAGTCTGGAATTGTAAAATATAATGTTATATGGTATTTACCATAAAAACACCGCTGATCCGGATATGCCGAACCAGCGGTGAATCATCTGCGATTATTCAAAATGCAACATTTGAGAAATCCGCTTTCCTGCTAAAAACTTACTCTCTCAACAAATTACTGGAGAAGTGAAAGAACTCCCTGGTTTGCCTGATTAGCCTGTGCAAGCATAGACTGACCAGCCTGCTGAAGGATACTGTTCTTTGAGTATGTAACCATCTCTTCAGCCATATCTGTATCACGGATACGAGACTCAGCGGAAGTGGTGTTCTCAACGACATTGTCCAGGTTCGCGATTGTATGCTCCAGACGGTTCTGTACAGCACCAAGAGCGGAACGCTGTGAAGATACCGTTGCAATTGCATCATTAATAGCATCAATTGCATACGTTCCAGCCATTCCTGTTGTATCCTTAACATTAATATCTTTAATTCCCAAACCCGCTGCACTCATCGAATCAATATCTACAGTAATCTTATTAGTAGCATCAGCATCTGCACCTACATGCAAATTAAAAGACAATGTATTCTTTACAGTTGCATAACCTTTTTCAATTTCAAATGTTACTTTACCATTTGCATCTGCAGTACCTGCAGTTACAATTGCATCTCCATCAACAGCCCCAATTGAATTTGCCTGTTTCAACTCCTCAGTGATTTTTGTAATAGCATCACTTTGCTTAATAGATGTTGACTTAGAATCATCTACCGCTGTGACAGCATCTGCAGCACCAACTTTAACTTTAGAACCTACTGCTATTTTTGCACTAATTGTAGAAGCATGTAAAGAATTGCCCGTTTCAGTTCCTGCAGCATCTACCACCGTGTATTCAGTTCCATCAACAGTAATCTTTGTACCAGCAGTAGCACCAGAGACAGATGTCTGAAGATCAGACAATCCAGAACCATCGGCATAAACATCATACTCTACACCTCCGATTTTTAATTTTTCTCCTTCTTTTACTGTCATCTCAAACGATGCTTTTTTATCTCCGTCAACAAGAGTTCCATCAAAACCAGCATCATGTGCTTTCATATACTTATTTGTATCGCCTGTAGACCCCTTTAATAAGTAAGTCTCGTTAAATTTTGTTGTTTCGGATACGCGATCAATTTCTGTAGTCAACTGAGAAATCTCATCCTGAATAGCTTGACGGTCTGATTCAGAATTTGTTCCATTGGACGCCTGAACAGCCAGCTCATTCATTCTCTGAAGCATAGAATGTACTTCTGTCAAAGCACCCTCAGCTGTCTGTACTGCCGAAACGCCATCCTCGGCGTTGGTAGATGCCTGATCCAGACCACGGATCTGCTTTCTCATCTTCTCGGAAATTGTAAGACCTGCGGCATCATCTGCTGCACGGTTGATCCGGTAACCGGAAGAAAGCTTCTCGGTTGATTTTGCAAGGGAACCTGTAGTCAGTCCCAGCATTCTGTTTGCATTCATTGCTGTAATGTTGTGTTGTACTATCATAGTAATTACCTCCTTGTTTGAACACCGCACATCCGTGTGCCGTGTGTGTATAAATTGTCCCGCTTATGCCTATCCGGCATACTGGCGGGTGTTACGCTGTTTTGGTTTACGATATTTTTCCGGTGGATCCGGCTCTGCATAGTAGCTGTTCTGCTCTGCCGCCTCCGGATGCATCCGCTCATACACTTCACTCCGCATAATGTCTACATCCCGTGGTGCATCCACCATGATCTGCAGATGATTTTTTGAGCCTCCCAGAAAGACAATCTTGATGTTGTCGCCAATCATCAGATATTCCTCCGGGCTTACTGTAAGTCTCAGCATGGAAAGCTTCTCCTTTCTATCTCTTTTTATCTGCGAAGTCCAAAAGGATTTCAGAAATGAAATAAAAAAAGATACAATTTCTAACAAAATGTTGTATTCAAGGTATAATGATGCTGTAAATTGATCAATAAGTTGTGCATTTTTGTACAGAAGGAGGACACATGGGAACTACAAATCCAATCAGGGGAAAACGGGAACTGGAAAAATTCAAGAATTATTATTTAGAAAAGGAGAAGTACCGAAATTATCTGCTGATCATTATGGGATTAAATACGGCTCTGCGAATCAGTGATATATTAAAATTACGCTGGAATGATGTATACGATTTTCAGAACAAACGATACCGATCACATATCTGTCTTGTGGAACAGAAAACAGGAAAAAAGACCATGATCGCCGTAAATCATTCCCTGCATGAAGCACTGGTAATGTGCCGCAAGGATCGAAACGAAGAGGATTTCCTGTTTTGCACACATTCGGACCCATCACATGCCATCAGCCGTTATCAGGCCTACCGTATTATCCGCCGTGCCGCCGAAGGATGTGGACTGGAGGGACATATCAGTTGTCATTCCCTGCGTAAAACCTTTGGTTATCACGCCTGGAAGCAGGGCGTTCCACCCGCAATGCTGATGAATATATACAATCATTCCTCTTATCAGATTACAAAACGGTATCTTGGAATTGAACAGGATGATATGGATTATGTCTTTCGGAAAATCGATCTTTAAAGCGCACCGGACGGCATTTGTTCATTCTATATAGAGAAGATAACAGATTAATTTCACAATTTTTTATAATAGGGGTTAAGATTCCTCACTTACTGTCGATATAATTTGTGTAAACAAAAATGCAACATTTTGTTAGAAAGTGTTGCATTTTTTGTATGCTATTATGCAGAATTCAGATGTCAATATCAGGAAACAAAAAACGAATAT
>NZ_JACRSX010000009.1 GCF_014384985.1 Jutongia huaianensis | reverse complement strand
CTGCATAATAGCATACAAAAAATGCAACACTTTCTTATTCCATTCAAAAAGAGCCATATAACAATGATCTCCACTGTTATATGGCTCTTCAAAATGTAGAAGTGCAATCAAAAATATCTACCTTAGATTCCCATTAAAATGTATTATTTTAATGTACCGGAAATTGTAACAGAGATGCTCTTCTTAGGCATCTTCTTGCAGCTTGCTGCTTTGTACTTCTTCTGAGAATACTTATTCCAAGTATTAACGACCATTACCTGTGTGTTGCCGGTCTTAACACCCGGATCCGGAGTAAGTGTAGGGTTCTTGATGGTCTTTACTGTAGAACCGTCAATCTTTAATGTTGCAGATGTTACTTTGAGTTTCTTCTTGTCCTTACCTGCAAGGCTTGTGTCTACATAAATGCTGTTCCAGCCGCCATCCTTTGCAAAGGATTTCAGTTTCGCACCGGAAGCGGTTACTGTTACAGTAAAGCTGCCTTTCTTGATGGTTGCGTTAGAAACCTTAATTCCCTTGATGGATGCTTTCTTGTTTCCATTCATAACACCCTTGCTGCGGTTTGAGTCGTCGTGGTTAGAAAGTACACCATTATAGCTCTTGCTTGCGAAGCAAAGATATGCAGTTGCGCTGGATGCAGCGTCAGCCTTCTTGGAAACCTGTGGTACAGCAACAATAGAAGAAGCTGCAACAGTTGCTGCTAATGCAACAGAAAATACTCTTTTTGCTACATTTGATAATCTCATAATATTGCCTCCTTAATAAGTATATAAATTTGCAAATCCATAATAGCACACTCATATTTTCCTGTCAATAATTGCGAGTGCAAAATCCGTGGAAAATAGCGGAAAAATCGGCATTAAACTATATTTTGTGCGGCGTTATTTTTTCTATTTGAAATAGATTTATTCAATCAACACATCTGCCCCTTTTGTGACATAAAAATGCCGGATTTCTGCCATATTTTCTTCACTGTTTGAACACAATTACCGCGCCAGAAAATCTGTGATCTCCGCAATATATAAGGTATGATAATCTTTGTCTGCATACCATTTTTCATCAATCTCCGAATCAAGAAACTCCTCCGGCTTAAGTTCTGTAGCAGACATGGCTCGGCAGATCAATACGAGATTCGCCTGATCCACATATGGAACACCATTCTGATAATTGATCTCTACGCCTGCTTCTTTAATCTTATCCTCTGTGCGTCCGGACACCGTTCCCAGATATTTGAGCATATTGCGATGCTTCTCTCCCAGAAATGACAAGGAAAAGGTTCCCTCTTTATCAATAAACTCTTTTGTATAGCGGCTTTGACGAATTACAATAAAAGCAGCATTTTTCCCCCACATAACCCCCATGCCACCCCAGGAAGCTGTCATGGTATTTACCTTCTCCTCATTTCCTGCTGTTACCAGCATCCATTCCTTTCCGATCTTATCAAATGGACTGCATTCCATCATATCGGCTGTAAATGACTGAAAACTATGCATAATATTCCTCCATTCTGCAGATGCTCTGCAACTATATTTTTTGATAATATGCGGATTCCTTCTCCCGGATCTCCGCTTTATCTATAGTATATATTTTCCGCATATTTTTGACAAGCTCTCCATAAAATGATAGGATAACGCTGATAGACGAATTTCACAGAAATCGAGGTTTTTCTTATGAAAATAGAGATGCATGCACATACCGGTGAGGCAAGTCCCTGCGCCAATGTTTCTGCCGGGCAGATTCCTGTTTTGTATCAACAGACGGGCTATGATGCCATTGTGATCACGGATCACTACTGTAAATGGGCTCAAGAACGAAGTGGAGCAGAGACAGCTGAAGCTTACGCACAATATTTCTTAAATGGATACCAGACTGCTAAGGCTGCCGGAGATAAAATCGGCTTTCCTGTTCTTCTGGGAGCAGAGGCGAATCTGCCGGGCAGTCCCAATGATTATCTGCTTTATGGCATTACCGAGAAGTTTATCCTGCAGCATCCGGATCTTCACGAAATGACTCTGAAGGAGCTTTATGCACTTTGTCAGAAGGAACAGATCCTTCTTTTACAGGCACATCCTTACCGGACGTACTGTACTCCGGCTGATCCGGCTTATCTGGACGGTGCCGAGAGCTACAATGGTAATCCAAGGCACAATAATCAGAATGAGCTTGCCAAAGAATGGTCGCAAAAATATCATATGATCCAATCTTCCGGAAGTGATTTTCACGAGCTGGAGGATGTGGCAAAGGGCGGCATTGAAACCTCCATACCTGTCACAGATACCCGTGCACTTTATCAGGTGCTGCGTTCCGGGAACTACAAGTTGCTTACCTCTTAAGCTGTCCCATTTAAACTAAACTATTTTTACACTTTGATGAAACTATATCGTTTCACAATGCCTATGTAATGAATCATCGGGAAATGAGGAAAAGAGATGAAAAAAAATGAGAATCTGAATAAGATGCGGGAAATGTTTCTCCGCTTAAAAAATCAATGGAATGAAGAACCAAAAGCAGTTCCGCAGGTTATTTACCGTAAAGGAAAGCTCCTTGGCTTTAATCTTCTGGATACAGCGGTATCTGCGTATGCCGGACAGGCCGCATTTATGATGATCCTGTCTTTTTTTCCTTTTACCATGTTTATGCTGGTTCTGTTACAGCGTCTGCCACTATCCCCGGAGCTTTTAATTACCGCTGTGGAGGCATTTCTTCCGGAATCATTTCGTAAATTTATGGCAGATATTATTAATGGCATCTATACAACACAGACCTCATCCTTGCTGCCTGTGACTGTTATTGCCGCCTTATGGCTTGGATCAAAGTCTTTCCTTTCCATTATCTACGGTCTGAATTCCGTGTATAAGATTCCCGAAACACGAGGATACTTTACCCTACGTCTCTGGGCAATGATTTACACTTTGCTTTTTGCTCTGCTGATCATTGCAACTCTTGTGCTTCTGGTATTTGGTAATCAGCTTTTTCTGCGGATCACCAAAATCTTTCCGTTGTTGACCCATATCCTGCTTCCCATTATCAGCTTTCGTTCCACCGCAGGTTTTTTCATTATGCTCCTTTTCTTTACCGGTATGTATGTACTGATCCCGAATCATAAGCTGCACGGCTATGTCTCAGACTATGTTCCTTCAGATGAGATTGCAGGAAGCACGATCACACCAAGCCGCGTTACTTTTATCAGCCAGTTGCCCGGTGCGATCACCGCTACCATTGGTTGGCTTGGTTTTTCTTATCTTTACTCCTTTTATGTGGATCACATCAGTAATTATTCCTCCATCTACGGAGCCATGACCACCATCGCCCTGCTAATGGTATGGCTTTATGCCTGTATGTATATCCTCTTCTTTGGTGGCTGGTTAAATGAAATGGTCCGTCGTTTTTTCAACTGATATTACCGAACCCCACAATGACTGTAATAATGCTGTAAAATTTCTTTATAGCTTTTCCCCTGTCTTGCCATTTCCCCGGCGCCATTCTGGCTCATTCCCACGCCATGACCAAGACCTCCTCCCATCAGTGTAAATACAACTTTTCCATCCTCTGTTCCGTCCAAAACGGTAAAAGCTGCACTTGGCAGCATAGAAAGCACTACCTTCTCACCGGATTTCTTTTTCAAGATCTCGATTCCCGCCGGATATAACTGCTGTCTGATCTTTTCCTGACCTTCTAATGTGACCCGGCCTTTTGTCCCGCTGACCCGAAGGCTGCGGATCAGTCCGCTTCTGCCCCGTTTCAATATCCTGATCTTTTCCGCCTTACCAATCCCAAGCTTTGCTCCCAGCGTTTCTGCCGGAAGCTTTACCTGCCAGCGATACCAGTCATAACCGGAATCATATGTCTCTATGGAATCCTTTGTAATAAAATCATAAAATCCCGACTCCTGCAGCAGGCTCTGTCCCGGAGTCTTTCCAGCTCTCTGAAAACGGATCGGATAATTCTGCCCGGCATTTCCACCCCAGGCTTCCTGCTCGGATGCACTGTATCCCCAGGATGTAGAATAATAATATGTGGTGATGACCTTATTGCCGGAATATACCATTTTCCCGGCAGTTGACCTGACCGCTTTTCTGGTGCGTGCATCTTCTCCGGACATATGATACACCTGAAAAGACGTGGTATCATCCACATCTGCACCATACGCTTTATAGCTGTTGGAACGCATCTGTCTCCAGGCAAAGGAGCGGGCACAGACCGCCTGCGCCTTTAATGCCTCCATAGGGTATGAGGACGGCATTTCACTTGGCACAACTCCATACAAATATTCCCGCAATGTCAATGTATTGACTAAAAGCAGGCCCTGCTTTTTCTTTACAATCTTCATCGTTCCACGATATACCGGATTTTTGCCCGATCTTGTGATCGAAACGACCTTTATTCTTCCTTTGGAACAGGAAATGTCAACCTTATTCCCGATATGATGACGTCCCTTTGCTGCAAAGGTTACCGTCTGCCCTTTTGCATAACATTTTTTTCTTCCATTTTGTGATACCACGAGCTCCCCTGTTCCACGAATCTGAATGGTATCATGATAAATACTGTTCATTGCATCGTTTGTCAGAAGAACACGGATCTTATCCTGATCCTTTTTGGTGGAAACCCTCTTCGTTTCCGACGGTTGATGCGTAAGCTCTTTCCATTCCTTCTGAAAGAGTCCCTTTCGGTGACAGTCATAAATAATACATACCAAAAAAAGCACCGACAATGTAAGTAAAAGCCATAGCCGGCGCCTCATTTTCTGTTTATTTGTTATTTTTCGTGTTGAGCGAACTTTCCTTCTTTGCTGTACCATTCGTTTTCCTTCTGTCATTTCTGCTTCAACTTCATATATCAACAAAATATATCAGATATTTTCCAGCGTCCATGCTTGTTTCGTTACTCGAATCTAATATATTCCGGCAACCTGTCTTTTATGAATAATGACGCCTCCTGTATAAAACGCAATGCTCTTTCATAGGTGTAATATACCGGCTGTTCCGGCACCGGAGCCTGGTCAAAAAAGAATTGGCGAACCCATTTTCTGCTATCTGCCAGCTCCTGTGATGTGATCATATCGAATGCTGCCGTTTCCCGGATACTGCATTGATCCTCACAAAGCAGGCATCTCCTCATTTCATCCATCCCCGGATATTCCACGCCCAGCCGGAAATCAATCTGATTTACATCATAAGTAAAATGCTCAAAGGTCTCTGCATCCCGGTCGGTCAGACCCCGCACGGCAATCTTTTCCATAAACTCCGGCCGCACTGTTTTCATAAAGATCTCATCTGTCAGAATATGAGTAATATAACCAAGATATAAATCTCTGTCCAAAGACGGATCAGACAACATTTTCCTCGAAAACTGCCGTATTCTCTGATGAAAAAGCTGTAGGTTGGACGGAGCAGTAAACTCCCGGTCCGGTATTCCATCACGGAAATGTGTATGCATTTTCATGGGACGTGTGTACCCTTTCCGGGACATAATCCCATCCGGTGCCAGATTTCCCAATACAAAATGAACCGGATCTTTTAATTGGAGTAAGCTGCCATCAGCCGCTTTATCTATATGAAGCAGTTCTATCGTCACTGCCAGATGTTCTACCGATCCCGCCATATAAAAACCAGCCTTTCAAAAACAATATTGCGATCTGCGATGCTGTCAGCTCTGGGAACTATCCGTTTACTGATTCACCGTCACCAAATTTTATTTGCGCTTCTGTAATGCCTGATTCGCCGTCTGTACCAGATAGCCCATTGCAATGCCCGGATAATTTCCTGCCGCTGTTTCTCCTGTGAGCATCAATGCATCTGCACCATCCAACACTGCATTATAAATATCCGATACCTCCGCTCTGGTTGGCACCATTGCCTCCTCCATAGAATGAAGAAGCTGTGTCACTACCATAAACGGTTTGCCTGCTTTTTTGCATCGTTCACTGATATCCTTCTGGATCGCCGGAAGCTCCCAAAGGGGAACTGCCATTCCAAGATCTCCTCTGGCGATCACGATCATATCACTCTCCGGAATGATCTCATCAACCGCCTCGTAGCCCGCCAGATTTTCAATCTTGGCAAAGATCCGGATATCTCCCACACCTTCTGCCTGCAGCGTCTTTCTCAAATTAATTACATCCTGTGCTCCACGCACAAACGGAAGCATTACACCGGTCACTCCTGCTTCCTGAGCATTATGAATATTGGCCATATCTGCCTTTGTCAAAGTCGGCAGCTCCAACTCCAATCCGGGAATTGTGATACTTTTCTTGGATTTCAGAACACCGCCGCGCACAACAATACATTCTGCATAATTTTCTTTTGCCTTTTTGACCTTCAACAGAAGCTTGCCATCATCCACCAGAATTTCCTGTCCCTTTTCCAATGATGTTCTGATCTGCTTGGAAAGCTTAATACCACCCTTTCCAAGAATAACCTTTTTGCCCTCCTCCAGGATAATAGGCTTCTTCAGCTTACCAATTCGAAGCTCCGGTCCCTGCAGATCTACTAAAAGCTCCGGTTTTATGTCACACCGTTTTGCAGCACGGCGCATATTCTCCAGCCATTCCTCTCGATCATCCAGATCCTGATGCGACAGATTCACCCGCACTCCCGTCATACCGGTACGAAACATTTCTTCCAATGTTTTCTCACTCTCACAAGCACTTCCCAAGGTGCCATAAAATTCGATCTTATTCTTCATTATCGTCTCCATTCCGCAGATTTCTGCGTGATCCTTTCCAATAACCATACCTTATTACTATAGACCATTTCTACTCAAGAAAAAAGGACTTGATTTTTTGTCTTAAATACGATAGAATAATGTCCAGTGCTGAAATAGCTCAGTTGGTAGAGCACTTCACTCGTAATGAAGGGGTCGTCGGTTCGAGTCCGATTTTCAGCTTTGATATAAAAGTCTTAGAAACCTGGAGTTTCTAGGGCTTTTGTCGTTTCCGGGCAACTTCCTGATTTGTCGATTGAAGCCCAAAACAGCCGAAAAGGCATTCCGTTTTCCATTTTAATTTGGAAAACTTTTTGGAAAATCAAAGATCATTCTCAGTGCAGTGATTTGCATAGCAATCACATTTTTAAGGAGGATGATACCTATGAGTAAAAGAAGACATGGAGAAGGCTGCTGGGATAGCATCTCAGCAAAAGGAATCACCTACAAACGATTTCGTATTGATGGGCAAAGCTTTACCGACAAGACAGAAAAGGCATGTAAAGCAAATACCTAAAATGGAAGAATGGTCAAAAAACCAACCTGACAGACAAAAAGACAACTGTCAAACAAGTAGCACTAGAATGGCTTGACAGCAAAAAAAACATATCAAATCATCAACTTATGATGGATATGAATACTTTGTCACTGATATTCTAGGCAAAAACAATGATGCATCCAGTGATTTAGGTTCAGCACAGATATTAAACGTAACGAGAGTGTGATACTTTTTCTGTAAAATAATGATTAGAAGGTTCTTCTATGATAAAATAAATATCATTAGGAGGGCCTTTTATTATGGCAAGACAAAAGAAACCTGTACATCGAGTACA
>NZ_JACRSX010000008.1 GCF_014384985.1 Jutongia huaianensis | reverse complement strand
TGTACTCGATGTACAGGTTTCTTTTGTCTTGCCATAATAAAAGGCCCTCCTAATGATATTTATTTTATCATAGAAGAACCTTCTAATCATTATTTTACAGAAAAAGTATCACACTCTCGAGAGATCTCTATTTTAATGACATTTTTATTCTCCTTCCATATTTTCTTCTGAAATTTCTATCTGCAGCATAAGCTTTGTTATCTCCCGGATTTCCCGCTTCATCATTTCGGTATCCGGCTCCGGCGTCTCTGCCAGACCAAACATCGCAAAAATATAACTGTATGCCCGGAACACATCAAAATTTTGGCGAAATTCTTCATTTTTTAGTTTATCTCTGTATACGTTAATAACCTCAGTAAACTGCGTTTCCGTAACCATCAATAATTTTTTGATAAGCTCCGTCACTGGAATACTCTTATCATCGCAGTACGCTCTTTGTTCTAAGTCAAGCTTTTAAATAGTCATACAGGATGATACCTAATGAAAATTTGCAAAGATGAGAAGAGGCAGACGATTCTTTGAAATTATAAACCACAAGCAGCCTGTATGCTTCATCACATACAGGCTGCTTAATTTTACTATGCTCCCATATTAAAACTCCAAACTATCTGCATTGAGCAGAAAATATTTCATTCCCATGATCACAAATCCTTCCTCATTTCTCCATGGCTTTTTCGTTCCGTTTACGATTACAAGCTTCTTAAATGAATCTGAAATATTTCTCAACGAGTTAAGCTCCTGCATCTGCTTTTCCTCGGAAGTCATATCATAAGCCACCTGAATATAATATCTCTGACTGCCCTGGTTCACTACAAAATCAACCTCTAACTGCTTATGAACTTTCTTTCCTTCACTGCTCTTTTCAAATACATCCACAATACCAACATCCACATTATAACCCCGGATAAGCAGCTCATTATATACGATATTCTCCATAATGTGAGTAGGCTCCTGCTGTCTGAAATTCAATCTGGCATTTCTAAGTCCTATATCCGAAAAATAATATTTCCGATTCGCCCCCACATATTTTCTGCCTTTAATATCATACCGTTCCGCCTTAGAAATCAAAAATGCTTCTGCAAGATAATCTATATGGTTGGATATAGTTTTATTGCTGTAATTGAGACCTCGTTCACTTTTAAAAGTATTGGATATCTTAGTCGGATTAGTTGGAGCTCCTATGACAGAAGCAAGAATGTCTACCAAAGTATTAATTTCATCAACATTCTGAATCCTGTTTCGCTCTACCACATCCTTGATATAAACATTGTTAAAAATATTCTTAAGATACTCCGCTTTTTGGCGTTCCACAGAGAATTTTACCACTTGTGGCAAGCCGCCATATATCATATACTCCTCCCATGCATCATCAAAATCTCCATCAAAAACTGCATAAAATTCTGCAAAAGACAATGGATAAATTCTTATCTCATCTCCTCTGCCTCTAAATTCAGTTACAATATCGCTGGATAAAAATTTGGAATTACTGCCGGTTACATATACATCAATATTGCCAATACGCAGCAAACTGTTCAACACTTCCTCAAAACGCGGCATAAACTGTACTTCATCTAATAACAGATAATACTTCTGTTCGTCTTTCATAGCGTCTTTAATATACCGGTAACACTTTTTAGGATCTCTCAGCTCCTCATTTTCAATACCATCTAAAGCAATCTCAATAATATGATCATGATCTACACCACTCTCCAATAAATATTTCTTAAACAGCACAAATAGCAGAAATGATTTGCCACATCTCCTGATTCCCGTAATAATCTTTATCATTCCATTATCTTTTCTTATTTTTAATTGTTCAAGGTACGAATCTCTCTTAATCTCCATAAAACCGCTCCTCATTTTTGTGCCTGGCACGAAATTTGGTAATGATATTTTACCATTATATCATCTTCACTTCAATAGCCATTACTATTTTTTGTGTATTTGCACTTTTTATGAGCGGTCTCTTGATATCCCATTCCGTTGATGCTTCCTCAAATAGATTCATCCAGATACTGATCCAATGTCATCTGTCCGTCGATCCAGCTTTTCTGCTTTGCTTCATGTATGACATCTTCCGGCATGCTTCTTCCAAGCAAAAACGGCGACTTCGGATCATGTCTTTTCATATTTTCCCGGACCAGCTCCGCATTAGCATTCGCATAACAATACCGGCACAAATGACCGCAGGTATCGTATGCCCCAATATCCACTCCCATAAAGCAGGCGCAGGATCCGTTCCTCTGATTTATTTTCTGTTTCGGAATATCCAGATGCGTATGCAGTGCCGTTTCAAAAGTGTCGACCGTCATGCAACCGGAGCAATCCGCTCCATAAGCTGCCAGTTCGCTGCCTTCTGCACATGGCCGGATTGTCAGCCCATATCTGTCTGCAATCCGGATAAATTCTTTTCCAATCCAAATCCGGTCCTTTTTCGTAACCGTTCCTGCCTCCGGAAAATTCCGTTCCACTTTTTTATAAATATCGAGAAAACTGATCACACAGGTTTTCGTATATCCGGATAAACGGGAGGCCATTTTTTCAAACTCTGCGCTATGCCACTGTGCCGTATGGATCCGGTCTGTCAGTATGGGATCATAACGCCAACCGACACTGTCAACTCCCACCATATCCGATAACCGCTTAAAATCCTCTATCACCTTGTCTTTATCCGGAACATTTGGCTCGATATCGTTTCCATATGGCGTGATCGTCACGAACCAGTACTGTCCATATGGCCTCAATATATCCATATATTTCAGCATCG
The DNA here is from genome assembly GCF_014384985.1 of Jutongia huaianensis. Lineage (GTDB taxonomy): Bacteria > Bacillota > Clostridia > Lachnospirales > Lachnospiraceae > Jutongia > Jutongia huaianensis. Next base: position 122,827 of record NZ_JACRSX010000008.1, on the reverse strand, counting down.
GCTCCGGATTCTTCGTGCAGAATGCCATCAGATCCACAACCTCCGGAGACAAACGATATTTCGTCACCTGAACCGGATTGTATGGATTACGGACCAACACATAACCTTCCTTTATTCTGTTTACAAGCCATTCGGAATAAAATGCCGGGATGTCCGTCCGCATTCCTGTCTGTATGATCATGTCATGTTCCCCTCTTATCTCCCACGCAAATTTCGCCGACACCCCTGTTCATCCTTGTATTCGGGATGTTTACAGCAATATTCATCCTCATCGCCGCAGATCATGTAATCGCATTTGCAGCCATTTGCACATGTGGTTGTACGGATCAGTTTTGCGTGAAGTAATTCCATTGCCGTATAATCCGGATTGCACAACGCCGGCATCACCTCCAGCAGATCATATTTTCTGGCAAATTCTGCCACCGAGCACTCTGTAAATTCATAGTAAATAGGTTTCCCCTTCTCATATGGAGCAACATACATCTTATAATCATTCCATACAAACCTGCTTTCCAGTCTGGTAATACTGTGCCCGCGCATTCCACAGAGACGCATACAAGCCCTTCTCCTGTATTACCGGTCCAACTGTTTTATAGCAGGATTACATTTCATGATCGTTAGTACAATAATCCCTGTTACCCCTGCAAGAACAAATATTAATCCTATTCCGGAGCCGTTTTGCCTGCCAACCAGAAAAGTTATTATGTTTCGTTTCGAATACATCTTCTTCATAAATGGTTCGAAAACATAATCTGCCAGCATCCCACCTCCCAAAAACCCCAGGGGAGTTAAAGCCTGCGTGATCATTCCCTGCAAAGAAAAAACACGTCCTTGCATAGAAGTGTCAATCTTTTCTCTTATAATGATTGTCTGATATGTATGATATATCGGACTTCCAAAACAGCCAATAAATACGATGATACACCACCATACAAGATTTCTCCCCATTCCAAACAGCGTAATACCAAATAAGCACAGATAACTGCCCAGATACATTAGTGGTAACTTTTTTGAAGGCTGCCTTATGATCGACAATAACACACTTGCTGCTATGCATCCTATCGCCATAAATGATGAAACAATCCCCACGGTTATTTCGCTATTGTTTGTTCTCGCCAAAAGAAGCGGTGTACACATACTGTCAAATGAAATTGCCCCTATAAATTCCAAAATGCAATACATAATTAAAAGCATCAAAATCGGCCGATTGCCAGCTATAAAGTCAATTCCTTCTTTCAACCCATTCCATATTTCCGAAAAGGATGTCTGATTGTCCGAAGAGATCTCATCCGGTATTTCCACAACAAATAATAATACGAAAAATGCAAAGAAAAATGTGCATAAGTCAACGATTAAAATCCATTGCAAGCCAAATACATTAAGAATTGTGGTTGCCAGAATCGGCTGAAATATACCAACCATTGCTCCCATTGTCGATTGAACCCCACCAATCCTTGCATAATCTTTCTCATCCACCAATAAGGTTACCGCAACCTGAGAAGCAGGATTTTGAAATGCATTCATAAATCCATTGATTACATTTACCAGACATAATACCCATAACTGTAAATATCCCAAACTATAACAGCTCAGGAGGATTACAGACCCCACTGCAGCAATCAAATCACAAATAAGCATAATTTTTTTCTTATTCGTTTTATCAACAACCGCTCCCCCAAAAAGACTTACCGTTAAATAAGGAACCGTACTACAGATTGCCAGTAAAGATGATGACATCACCTGTCCACTGTTAGAATACATCCAAATCACAGTTGCAAATCCGGTCATGGAAGTTCCTAATTCCGATATTGTTTGACTGATAAAAAAGAGCATAAAATTATACATCTTATTTTCCGTTCTTTTCATAAATCGTTTTCCCCTCTTTCGCCTGTTTCAAAAGTTCCGGGGCTCATTGTAACATTTCATTACGACAACTAGCTGTCATAATTAGATAAAAATTTTTCTGCAATATCAATTAATTCTTTTTTATATTCCTCTGGGGCTACTACTTTCACATGATCTCCAAAGCTTAATAAAAGGGCTTTCCATAAACGTTCCTTCGCCGGTACACCAATAAATATTCTGCACATCCCATCTTTCACCTTTTCTATTTGGCAATCTGGAAAATATTCCTGTATTAAACTGCTTTCCCGTTCTTTAAAATGCACTTCTATATTTATACATGTTTTATAATAATTTTGTTCACTTTCTTTCATATGACTTTCGATGTCTCCATGATCAATTATGGATTTTCTGTTTAACATTTCAACATCTCTCATTCTTGCAACCTTATAAGTATAATATTGCTTCTTTTCGTCATTATACGCAAATAGATACCATGCATACCATTTATAATGTATTGCTAAAGGTTCCACTGTCAGATCAGATTCTTTTCCGCCGGCATTTCTATAATGAAAAGAAATGTATTTCTTCTCCGCTATCGCAGGCTCCAATATTTTATTAACATTCTGAACCTGTTGATTCTCTTTTGTTACACCAAAATCCCAAAAAATCCTTTGTCCACCTTCCTTGCCAATAATGGAGTTATATTTTTCAATAATGGAATCTAATGTATGATTCGTATATGAAGTTGATAAACTTTCTAATGCTTTAATAATCATCTGTTGTTCATCACTTTTAATATTTGTATTTTTTAATTTATATGTAGGTAAAATAGAATATCCACCGTTTTTTCCACTATCCGAATATATCGGTATGCCAGAAGATGCAATATTTACCATATCCCGCTGAATTGTCCTGACAGATACATGATATTTTTCGGCTAATGTTTTAGCCGAAACCCTGTCATGATTTAAAAGATAAATAATTATCCCAAGTATTCTATCAATTTTCATTTCAATTCTCCCATTTATTTCATTATGTTATTGCCTATCCAAAAAATCAAAAAGTAATCTTAAAAAATGCTAGGCTATGGAGATATCATGCTTTTCCTGATCAGAATCCACCATAATGCTTTAATGTTTCTGCTGCGATTTTGGAGCCTGTTTCCATCGCTTTTTCAATATCATTTTCAAGCATATATGAACAGACAAATCCAGCGTGATAGCTGTCGCCGCAGCCTGTCGTGTCAATGATACTCTCAACTTCCACCGCCTGTACCCTGAATTCCTGTCCCTGAAAGTATGTAACGCTTCCGCGCTCTGCAAGCGATATATTAAACAGGCAACGGTATTTGTCCGATAACTTTCTGAATTTCGGCAGGAGTTCTTCCGAGCCGCTTATCATAAAGAAATCAACATACGGGACAAGCCGTTCCATATCTGCAAAATCTCTATATACATCAAAATCTACCGCAAGTTTAAAGCCAGATGTTTTTTTCAGTTCAATGATCTGTGAAAAACACGAGGCCAGAAAATGAACAAAGACCACATCGGATTCTGATAGGATTTTGATTTCATTATCATTGAGTACGATGTTATCGAGAATCTGTCCATTCCAGGAATCGTCTTTATAATACCTGTCACCTGATTCTGTAAGATATGTCATGTTATTGGCAGTTGGATATCTTTCATCAATGCGTATATGATCTTTATCAAGCGCAAGCTTTTCTATGGAATCCATTATCACTTCTGCATATTTATCTTTACCGACAATCCCCAGAAGTATAACATCTACATTCTTAAAGTGCGAGGCATGAGCAGCAAAATTCAGGGCTTCTCCTCCCGGTCTGATTATGTCAGTACCATAAAAAATATCTGCACATATACAAGGAAGTGCCGTCAGCTTAATTTTATTCATAATATCACCTCAAAAATCGTTCCTCCTGCCGGCTTTGACTTAATGGCAATCCTTCCATCATGTACCCGCACAATTTCTCGAACAAGAGCAAGTCCCAGTCCTACACCACCAAGCTCACGGCTTCGGGATTTATCCACGCGAAAGAATGGTTCAAACACCCTCTCCTTAAGTTCCTCCGGTATTCCACTTCCCGTATCCTCTACCGATAAAGAAACCTGCTTTTCCTTCCGGCATACAGTGACTGTGACCTGACCGCCCAAATGATTATATTTTATGGCATTCTCAACCAGATTGTATACAAGCCGGTAAATCAGAATATCACTTCCCATCATCGTAATATCCCCACATTTTCCAATGAGCCTTATATTCTTTTCCTGTGCAAGAGGTTCCAAGTCCACCAAAACTTCTTCCACAACGGCAGCGATCATAATTTTGTCATCCCTTCCCACCGTCTGAAGCTCACTCATATCAAGAAGTGTCTTTACCATCTTGTTTAATCTGTCGCTCTGTTCTGTAACCATCTTGATCGTCTGTAATGTGTCTTCATCATTTCCCGGATGCCCGGAAGAATTGTATAGATCCAGCTGTACCTGCATTAATGTTAATGGCGTACGAAGCTCATGTGCTGCATTTGCCGTAAACTGCCTCTGTACTTCAAATGCATCTGATAAGCGTTCCAGCATCCTATTATATGAAATGCTAAGCTGGTTCAATTCTTTAACATTATTTTCCTCCATTCGGGAATCAGACAGATTTTGAGCCTGCACCTCTTCTATTTTGTCGGAGAACTCGCTAATTGGTCTGAGAGCATGCCCACTTATGAAATAAGTCGCAACTCCTCCAAAAAGAGCCAGCAAAACCGAAATTATCAAGCTGTTTCTTTTGTAGTCTGCCTTATTATTGTACACCTGAACAGAAAATTCATTTGCAAACTCATCCCACTTATCATCCGGAATGCTGATATAGATTTCATCCGCATTGCCCCCTTTATCATCCCCCTGGGATTCAACCGTCCCCTGCAGGGAATCAATATAATGTACACCGTTTTTATAAACAAACATTGTCAGGCATCCACATATCACTGCAATACACAATGTAGTGATGCATGTAAGCCTCCACTGCAACGACATTCTTTTCATCGTTCCGATTCCTCCCGTATTTTATATCCCTCTCCTACCTTGTTGATCAAGGGATCGTAACCCAGTTCAGCCTTAAGCTTTCTTCTGAGGGAAGACATATGCACTCTGATGGCTCCGCTGAAGCTGTCTGCCGAAGCATCCCAGACATGCTCTATGAGTTCCTCCTGACTGACCGGTCTTCCCTGATTGAGAAGTAAATATTCCAGAATACCATATTCTTTTCTTGTCAGTGGAACCTTTTTTTCTTTTGCATACGCCTCACGCCGTATCGTATCAAACTTTATTTCTCCACTTTCCAGACATATATTTTTCTGCACAAACTGCCTTCTTGTCAGACTTCGGATACGCGCCTCAAGCTCCTGTAGATGAAATGGTTTTTCCATATAATCATTTGCTCCCGCATCCAGTCCTTCCACCTTATCCACAATCTGTCCTCTTGCTGATAATATAAGAACCTTTGTCTCGTCATTTTCCTTCCGAAGTTCCTTTAGGATCTCCATTCCATCCATCCCGGGCAGGTTCAGATCCAAAACGATCAGGTCATAATTCTCCGACAGTATACACTCAAGGGCCTCTCCCCCATCATAGCAGGTATCCACCTCATATCCGGCGTGATACAGGCTTTTTGCAACCATATCACATATTTGTTTCTCATCCTCAACAATTAATAATCTCAAAATATACACCCTTCTTCTTAACAATAATTTTACAATGTATATTGTATAATGCAAAAGTCAGCTGGTCAATAATACAACAAAAAAAAGGAGCGTCATTATCTTGAAATGCAAAAAAACATGTCAGATTGTTCTGCTCATCTCAGGGATCACTATGATGAGCTACGGTGCAGTCAGGGGGGAAGCAGCGGTCGTACTTGGAAAAGCAATTAAAATATGTCTGGAGTGTGTAGGAATTGGATAAGAAAAAAACGATATTATCAAAAAAAACAGCCGGAATACGCGGTTGGATACAGGCAGCAGCGACACTGCTGACCAATATCCATATTCCCAATTTATTTCAGGGAAAAATATATCAGGGCAATGCTAAAACAGTATGTGTACCCGGCCTGAACTGCTATTCCTGTCCAGCCGCAACAGGTGCATGCCCAATCGGTGCCTTTCAGGCGGTTGTCGGATCATCCGGATTCAGATTTTCATATTACATAACCGGATTCTTTATTTTGCTCGGTGTGACGCTTGGCAGATTTATATGTGGCTTTCTGTGCCCATTTGGATGGTTTCAGGATTTACTTCATAAAATTCCCGGAAAAAAATTTTCAACAGCCGGACTGAAACCGCTCAGATACCTGAAATATCTCATTCTTATTGTTTTCGTCATACTTTTACCATTGCTTGTAACGAATTCTATAGGAATGGGCGACCCGTTCTTCTGTAAATATATCTGCCCACAGGGAGTCTTGGAAGGTGCGATACCACTCTCACTTGGAAATGCCGCTATCCGCTCTGCACTTGGAAAGCTTTTTTCTTTTAAATGTATTATTTTAATTTCAGTGGTTGTGCTTAGTATTTTATTTTACAGACCCTTTTGTAAATGGATTTGTCCTCTTGGTGCGATCTACTCATTATTTAATAAGATCAGCTTTCTGAATATTTCCGTGGATAACAGCAAATGCATCGGATGCAGTCAATGTTCTAAATCATGTAAGATGGATGTCGATGTGTGCAGTACACCGGATCATCCGGAATGCATACGCTGCGGAGCCTGTATAAAGGCCTGTCCGAAGGATGCGATCCACTATCAGTTTCTGGGAACCTCATGTCAAAAGAAAGACAACCGGTAACTAATTCACGTATTACAATAATTGAAAGGAGTCATAACTCATGAAAACAAAAGTAACCTTTATTTCTATTTTTACACTCTGCATAGTATTATCACTTACCGCATGCAGCACAAAACAATCTTCCACCTCCGGTTCTGTGGACACACAGACCGAAGCCGGCACCAAAACATCAGATAAATCCAATTCCCGGCTGGATGATTTATATCAGCAGGAAAACCAGTTTTTTGCAGATCACGCAGATGCATGGAACAAGGCGTTTGGTATGATGAATAAAGGGGATGCTGATCCAAGCGGTGATTATGCTGATTATCTTGCAGATACCGTAAAAGCAAACAAGGATTCCTTTACCAAGGATGAGTTAAAAACACTCACAAATGATATCAAAGAGATACGAAAAATCGAAAAACAGATAGCAGAAATCGAGAATAAAAATACATCATCCGACAATAGCAGCCAGAAAGACAGTTCCAAAGACTCCTCTCCATTCAGGAATTTTTCCGGTAAGGATTTCGACGGTAATCCGGTTGATGAAAGCCTATTTTCCGGTAATGCTGTGACTGTCGTCAATTTCTGGTTTACCGGCTGCAAGCCCTGTGTCGCTGAGCTGTCTAAGCTTAACGAATTAAACGATGCGATCAAATCAAAGGGTGGCGAAGTGATCGGCATCAACACAGAAACCTTCGACGAAAACAAGACTGCCATGAAAGACGCTGCCTCTATTCTCAAAAGCCAGGGTGCCAGATACCGCAACCTTTCCATTGACTCCTCCTCCGCCGCCGGAAAATATGCCTCAGAGATCATGGCATTTCCAACAACGATACTCGTTGACAGAAATGGCAATATTGTAGGCGATCCAATGCTCGGTGGCATTGATAATAAGGACAACTACGATACTCTGATGAAACAGATCCAGTCCGTAATAGATGCAGACAGCACAAACAAATAACTCAGACCTTCTCCCCTTGACTTTCCCCGGCTCATATTGTATTATTTGTTATTCTGGAACAATTCGAAATGAGTCGTATACAAACGCAAAAGGAGATCATGGATCATGCAGGATAACAAAAATTTCTTAGGTACCGCACCGATTGGAAAGCTTCTTCTTAAGCTGTCCATTCCCACCGTCATCGCTCAGCTTATCAATATGCTTTACAATATCGTGGACCGCATTTATATCGGACACATCCCCGGTGAAGGAAGTCTTGCTCTTACCGGGGTCGGTGTCTGTATGCCGATCATTATGATCATTTCCGCTTTTGCGGCACTGGTCAGCTCCGGTGGTGCCCCAAGAGCTTCGATCTATATGGGAAAGCAGGAGGAGGAATCTGCCGAAAAAATACTGGGCAACTGCTTTTCTCTGCAGATTATTATTTCTCTGATCCTGACTGCCGTTTTGCTGATCTGGAGCAAAGATTTACTGCTGGCTTTCGGTGCCAGTGAAAATACCATCGGTTATGCCACAGATTATATGCAGATCTACGCTTTCGGTACACTGTTTGTACAACTGACCCTTGGTATGAACTCCTTTATTACAGCACAGGGCTTCACGACTGTTTCTATGGTTTCCGTGGTGATCGGTGCCGTCTGCAATATCACTTTGGATCCTGTATTCATCTTTGGCTTTCATATGGGCGTAAAGGGTGCCGCACTGGCAACAATCCTGTCACAGGGCATTTCCATGATCTGGGTCGTCCTGTTCCTCTGCGGTTCAAAAACACAGCTTCACCTCCGGACAAAATACATGCGTCTGGAATCAAAGGTTATCCTTCCCTGCGTGGCACTGGGACTTGCTGCTTTCATTATGCAGGCAAGTGAAAGTATTGTATCTGTCTGTTTTAATTCCTCCCTGCTTCGCTACGGTGGCGATATTGCAGTGGGAGCAATGACCATTTTAACCAGCGTGATGCAGTTTGCCATGCTCCCACTCCAGGGAATTGCCCAGGGTGCACAACCTATTTCCAGCTATAATTACGGAGCCAAAAATGCAGACAGAGTGAAGAAAACATTCCGTCTGCTTGTTATTACATGTTTCGTATATTCCACGTTACTCTGGACGGCAGTGGAACTTATTCCAAAAGCCTTCGTAATCATTTTTACCTCCGATGCAGATCTGATCACATTTAGTGCATCAATGCTTCGAATCTATCTGGGAGGTCTCTGCCTGTTCGGTATCCAGGTTGCGTGCCAGATGACATTTACATCTCTCGGCAAAGCGGTCAATTCCATTGTTGTTGCGGTTGTCCGTAAATTCGTATTGCTGATCCCGCTGATCTATATTGTGCCGCACATCGTATCAGATCCCACCACAGGCGTATACATGGCTGAACCGATCGCAGATGTGATCGCCGTAACCTTTACTTCTGTTTTGTTTGCCGTTCAGTTTAAAAAGGCACTTGCTGAAATCCAGAGCTGATATCCTCTATACTGGTTTTGCGAAGCAATTCTTGGAGGGCTAAACGCTGGTTTTGCCCTTTTTACTCCACGATCCGTCCATCCTCGATCCGGATCACTCTGCCGCACTGCTCTGCCACAGCAGGATCATGCGTCACGATAACGATCGTTCTTCCCTGCTCATTAAGATCACGGAATACCTTCATGATTTCCTCCGTCGTGGCAGAATCCAGTGCTCCCGTCGGCTCATCTGCCAGTATGATAGACGGATCATTTGCAATGGCACGGGCGATCGCCACACGCTGCTTCTGTCCACCCGACAGGTTATTGACCGGTTTTCCGGCAAATTCCTTCATTCCCACCATATCAAGCATCTTTAACGCTTTTTCCCTGCGCTCTTTCTTGCGGAGCCGCTGCTTTCCTCCCGCGAAATCTAACGGGATCAATACATTATCCAGTGCCGTAAACCCATCCACCAGTGCAAAGTCCTGCATTACCATACCGATCTTTTCATTGCGCACCTGCGCCATCTGCTTTTCGGAGATCCTGCCAACCTCTTCTCCGTCAATGGTATATTCTCCGGAATCATATCCGTCAATGCAGGCAAGAATATGAAGCAGCGTAGACTTTCCGGCTCCGGAGGTTCCGATCACCGCTGTCATCTCCCCGTCCTTGATCTCCATGGAGATCCCATGAAGTGCCTCATAGGCATTGCTTTTTCCCTTATTGTATGTTTTTACGATATTTTTCAAACAGATCATATTTCTCCCCCTTTCAAGCTTTGAAGCTCATGGTTCAAAACCGTCATATGAAACCTTCCCACTACTCCTGCAAAATCTCCTTTGCCGATCTTCCCTTTACCAAGGAAAGACACATTAACGCAGAAGATACCAGAAGCAGAACCGTAATGATCAGACAGCCTGCAATCTGCACGCCGCCAAGCTGCACTGCCAGTCCGCTCCAAATGCCGAAGTGCCCTGCCGCAAGGATCAGCAGAATGCCAAGCACCAGTGCTGTCAGAATGATCAGCGATATATACAGGATATGGATCCGGAAGATCCGCTTCCAGGTCAGTCCCTGCACATAATAAATCGAATATTTCTTCATGTTTTTCTGATACATCAGTGTGGAAAGTGTCACAAAGGAAATAACCGTAAAAAGGATCATTCCCACACCGGCGGGGATCAGATCGGAAATATCTGCCATAATATTCTGCCAGGTATTCTTTTTGATGTAATCAAGATCATGCAGAAACTCAAAGTCAGAGATCTGAGCCACCCGGTTCTTATTGTATGCGTACAGCTTATCTGAGCATTTTTTATCCATGGTGATCAGTGCCAAACCTGACAAGCTTGTAAAAAAGATTTTTTTATCTGTATTTGGCACTTTATTATTGTTTTCCGATAAATTTTTTTCTGCTTCCTGATCCACATACTGCTCCTGCACCCGGTCCAGATTCTTTTTAGAAACAAAAAATGTCGTTGGCGGGAAGATACTGTCCCCTGTAATATCATCCAGCTTTTCCACATCCTCTGACTGCCTAATCATATTACTGAAAAGAATATGATAATCTACTGAGTCCTCCCCATTGGACTGGAAAATAATATCCGCATTCCGGTCGATCACCCCGATAATCTTTACCGGAATCTTTGTCTGAAGCTCCGTTTCCGAGTTGGTATCCACATATACCACATCCCCGGTTTTATACCTTTCCCGGTTCTGCAGCACCACTGCCTCCAGATACTTTCCTTCCTTATTCCCTGTCTTAAGCCAGCTTCCCGACTGCAGCTTCGGAGTATACCCACTGATCCAGCCGTCATCATATGCCCAGACATTTCTATGGAAAGAACCCTCTTTCCTTGCATCAGCAACTTCCTGTGTCTCTTCGACAAAAGCATTCACATCATACTGTCCGCAAACCTCCGCATCCTTCAACATTGCCTCATATGCCTGAGAGGTTTCCACCATTTTTCCTTCGTGTTCTCCCTCTATATAATGACTGTTCACTATATTGCAGAGAAATCCTTTCTGCTCTACAAGCTTCTGCACCGGCTGATATTTCTCATAACGCACCATAAAGATAGACAAAAGTCCTGTCACAATGGCAAATAAAAACACCGCCTGTATCAGGCACAGAACCGACATTACAATGTGCATTCTGCACTCACGTACCGCATACTTCCATGTCATACGTTCTCCCCCCTTCTAACGGATCATTTTCTTTTTTAATGTCCGGCGGATCATCACGAACTGAAGCACAAAGGAGGACACAAAAAAGATCAGAAATAATGTTCCATATACCCCAACCGGAAAATGAAAATCAAATACATTCCATCTGCCTGCCAGAAACGGCATCAGCAGATAACGAAACAAAAGCAACGTCACCAGATACGTTCCTGCTGACAGTACCGAACATTCTCCCAGATACAGCAGGATACTCTTACTATGACTCAGACCACATATCCGGAAAATCTTCAGTGTGCGCTGTCTGGTCGTCACAATGTAATGATATAGTGCACAGAAGTTAAAGGCTGCCACCATAGAAACCACCAGCACCAGCAAAAGGACTGTATTATACAGATAAGTATTATTTTCTGTTTCCTGCAGGTCATAATTGCATTCTGCCCTGTCCCCAAAGCATTTCTCTGCCGCCCGGATCAGCAGATTGATCTCCCGCAGGGAAATATTGTCCTTGAACCGCATATCCATCTCATCCAGAAGAACCGTATCTTCTCCTACCGCCGTAATCGGCAGAAATCCTGTCCCGATTCCATTCTGCAGACCAATGATCTCGTATTCATCCCCACCGATCATTACAGTTCCTGACTCTGTCATATTTTTTTTGAGATAATCTCCTTCCGGTTTCTTTTGAGAACCATACATGATGCACACCTTGTCTCCCTCCGCATACTCCCGGTCTGAGAAATATCTGCCGTACTGAAAAATATTCCCTGTGGTCGTTCCGATCTGATAATTATAAAGGGAATCCGGGCCATAATCACCGCTGTTGACGATCTTCCCATGATCGATCAGAAAATCCGTGTCAAACCGGTATTCTCCCTCTAAAATTCCGGTATGGATATTCAGAAGCTTTCCTGCCACCTCCGGATCCACTTCTTTGGCAAACTTCTTTATATCCGCAGCCGTCAGATCTTGAACATCATCATATTTTTCATACTTTTGATTATTCAGATCTCCCACCACAGTCAAAGAACCACCTGCATCTGCATTTGCCTCCGCACCGGAAATATAGGAGCTTTTCAGACGAAACACGATCTCATTGGTTGCACTCCGGCTCAGCTCCTTCCGCTCTTTATATTCCCGGAACATTCCATAGGACAGATGAATGATCAGCGTCGATGCCATGATCGTAACGATCATCAAAACAAATATTTTTGTATAATCCCTTGCAAAGGACTTAATATTTTTAAATATGTATTTCATAAGCAGACCTCCCATCTGATTTACCTTCCCCGCATTCTTTATGAAGCTGCATCAAAGCCTGCAAATTAGCTGAGACTGTTTTTCTTTCGTTTCCGTACAAGGAAGATCACAACCGCAATCACAAGGATACAGACTGCAGCGATCACCGGATAGATCATCTTGGTGATACCGGCATCTTTGCTGTCATCCTCGGATTCTACATAATCATCCTTCAATTCGAGTTTCAAATTTTTCTCTGTTTTACGGGATACTCCATCCTTCTTAGCCTTTGCAAGATAAGACAATATCTCATCCTTTTTTTCACGATAATCCTTTTGTTTAAATTTCTTCACGGTCTTTTCCAGATTCGATCCATCGCTTCCTGCCATCATATTTCCGCGGTCCTTTTGATCTCTCACCTCATAGACCTTGTCCGGTGTCTCGGCATAGGTTATGAAATCAATCTCGTAAAATATCGCATCCTTCATGGTCTTTTCATCATATTTAAAATACTGATCCATGAGTTTATCATATTCAAAACGGATTTTATGATCGGTCTCGTCAATTTCAAGACTGAAATAACAAAGCTTTTCCCCATTCTGCTGTGCCAGGAAATAATATTCGGCAGGTCCGCCTCCTCTATCCGCCTGATCCCATACCGTATAGATATAAAATGGATTCCGGAGCACAATTTCATCAGAATCCTTGATCTTTTTGGCAATATCCAGAAATTTGTCGTATGGATATTCTATTTTGTTTGCTCTGGTCACCGCATCCGCGTCCTTATACTTCTGGTCATATTTCAACGCTTTCTTCACACTTTTTTGAAACAATGCCGGTGCATTATCAATGACCGTGTCCGGGATCTTCTCCCCATATATTCCGTCCTTCTGTACCGTCACCGTATATGCCCTGACCGGACTGATCCCCATGCCACTGATACACATCAATAAAATAACCGTAAATCCCAAAATAGTTTTTTTCATAAGCACTCCCTTCTGCCGTCCCCTATTGACAACTTCAAAAATAAAATATTTTGCCGCTCATGTAACTATTTTTATCATACCATATTATTAAGAAAAAATCATCATAAAAAACAGCACCGGTCAGAAAAAACTAACCAGTGCTGTTTTATCATATTTCTTTTATATTGCAAATATATTTCAACGCTGTCTTCTTCTCTCTCAGCTCTCAATGATCTCCGATAATATCTGAAAGATTTCCTTTCCCTTCGGATCCTCCTCCGAAATATTCATCTCCTGCAGACATTCATGCAGACGTTTCATTTCATCTCTCTGTCGCTCAAAACGCTCCAGAAGCCCCAGTTTCTCCTCGTAGCCTTTAAGCTGCTTCGTGATCCTTTTGACCGCATCATGCACCGCCTGTCTGGAAATCTCCATCTCCTCAGCAATCTCCGAGATAGAATAGTCCTCCTGAATATATGCCTCAAAAATACGCCTGTTATTTTCTTTTAATAATGCACCATAAAAATCATAGAGCATGGAAAGATATACTCTCTCCTCCAGCCGCTGTTCAATACTTTGCTCCTGTCCCCGCATCACGTCTGTTTCCTCACTTATTTGCTCAGGAACTCATCAATTCCCTTTGCTGCTGCCTTACCGGCACCCATTGCAAGGATTACGGTTGCGGCGCCTGTTACGGCATCACCACCGGCATATACGCCTTCCTTCGTGGTCTGTCCGTTTTCTTCTTCCGCAATGATACACTTTCTCTTGTTGATCTCCAGACCCTTTGTGGTAGAGGAGATCAGTGGGTTCGGACTGGTACCCAAAGACATAATAACGGTATCTACGTCAAGGGTGAACTCAGAGCCTGCGATCTCCACAGGTCTTCTTCTGCCTGACTCGTCCGGCTCACCAAGCTCCATACGGATACATGTCATTCCCTTTACGCTTCCATTCTCGTCTACAAGAATCTCTGTCGGATTTGTGAGAAGATCAAATACGATACCCTCTTCTTTTGCATGATGTACCTCTTCCACTCTGGCAGGAAGCTCTTCCTCGCTACGACGATATACGATATGAACTTCAGCGCCCAGACGAAGTGCTGTTCTTGCTGCATCCATTGCTACGTTACCACCACCAACGACAGCAACCTTCTTGCCGGCGATGATCGGTGTATCATATTTATCATCAAATGCTTTCATCAGGTTACTTCTGGTGAGATACTCGTTTGCAGAGAATACTCCGTTGGCATTCTCACCCGGAATACCCATAAATCTCGGAAGACCTGCTCCGGAACCAACAAATACCGCATCAAAGCCCTCGTCATTCAGAAGCTCATCAATCGTTGTTGCCTTACCGATAACAACATTTGTCTCGATCTTTACGCCCAGAGCCTTTACATTCTCTACCTCAGCCGCTACGACACGATCCTTTGGCAGACGGAACTCAGGGATTCCGTAGGAAAGAACACCACCGGCCTTGTGGAGTGCCTCAAAAATCGTTACATCATAGCCAAGCTTTGCCAGATCACCGGCACAGGTCAGACCTGCAGGACCGGAACCGATCACAGCAACCTTCTTGCCCTTCTTCTCTGTAGCAGGCTCCGGCTTGATACCCTGCTCTCTTGCAGTATCAGCCACATAACGCTCCAGCTTACCGATGGAAACGGCATCTCCCTTGATACCGCGAACACACATGGACTCACACTGGCTCTCCTGTGGACATACACGCCCACAGACAGCAGGAAGTGCGGAATATTTGCTGATCACCTTATAAGCACCGGCTACATTATCCTCTCCCACTTCCTTAATGAATCCAGGAATATCAATATTTACAGGACATCCCTGAACACAACGTGGATTTTTACACTGCAGGCAGCGTGTTGCCTCTGCCATTGCCTCTTCTTTATTATATCCCAGACAAACCTCATCGAAGTTTGTGGCACGTACCTTTGGATCCTGCTCTCTGACAGGAATTCTCTTCATAACATCTACTTCCATATCTATCCTCATTTCTGCATGCGATTTTCATAGTTTCTATATAAATCTGTCCGGTCTTAGTGACACTGGCCACATCCGCCGTGATGTGTGTCGCCTTCCTCGAATTTCAGCTTTGCACGGCCTTCCTCGGTCTTGTACATAGCCTGACGCTTCATTGCCTGATCAAAATCTACCAGATGACCGTCAAACTCCGGTCCATCAACACAGGCAAATTTGATCTCGTCACCAACCTGCAGACGGCATGCTCCACACATACCGGTTCCGTCTACCATGATCGGGTTCATGCTGACGATCGTAGGAATATTCATTTCCTTTGTCAGCAGGCAGACAAATTTCATCATGATCATTGGTCCGATCGCTACGACCTTGGTGTAGCTCTTTCCCTGTGCATAAAGATCCTTGATCTTGTCACAGCCATTTCCCTTGAACTCATAGGAACCATCATCTGTTGCAATGTAAAGATTTGCTGCAACCTTACGCATCTCATCCTCAAGGATCAGGATATCCTTTGTTCTGGCACCGATGATAACATCCACATCCACACCATGCTCCTTCATCCATTTTACCTGTGGATAAACCGGTGCGGTACCAACACCACCACAGACGAACAGGATCTTTTCCTTCTTTAACTCGTCTAATGGCATCTCGATCAGCTCAGAAGGGCATCCGAGAGGACCTACGAAATCCTCAAAGCTCTCTCCGACCTCATATTCTGCCATCTCCATTGTGGAAGCTCCTACCGTCTGAAAAACGATGGTAACTGTCCCCTTTTCCCTGTCATAATCGCAGACAGTCAGTGGAATACGCTCTCCTTCCTCATCCATTTTTACAATGACAAACTGTCCGGGCTGACAGTGCTTTGCCACTCTGGGTGCCTCAATATCCATAAGCCAGATATTGTTGGCAAGATACTCTTTTTTTAGAATTTTAAACATAATGAGCCTCCATTTTCTTGTGTGATACAGCCTTTCCTATAGAGAATTTCATAGAAAACGCTAATTTATATCATCAGCATTTTCCGATAGAAAAAGCTGATAAATCCTTACATGTTGATAAATAACTGTTGGAATACCTGTGGTCATCACTGACATTATCTCCAAACCATTCCGGCGGGACAAAGTCCTTTGCGTCCCGGCTGTCCGCAAACTCTACCTCAATAAAGACAAGCCCCTCCAGTACTCCATGAAAAATATCCAGTTCTCCGGTATGTCCGTCCGACAGCGGGATAATATAGCGGTCCTTGCGGATCAGATTGCCGTCCGTTTTCTCTCTGAGATGCTCATAGCCGCTCTGATTTAACGGAACTTCCACCTCCTGATTAACCCGGACACCCTGATCATTCTGCCCCTCAAGTCCCATCCGTGACTTGTAGGTGAGGATATACCGGTCATTGCTTTTCCGGATACGGATTACGGGATCTGTGCAGAGATACCCCTGTTCCATATGTCTGACCGGATACCCGTCAAGCTCTTCCGGCAGCCTCCGGATCAGAAACTTTTTTTCGATTTCCATTTGTGTATTCTCCTGTTATAAGCAAGACTTTACTGCTCCGATGCCTTGGCGTTCTTTGACTTGCGCCAGCGGATTCCCAGCATGATCGCAGCATATGCTACCGCCATACTGACCAATGCCTTGATGAAATACCAGAGAAATGCACCTCCGAATGTAAGATCCGCAAGGGACTTTGCTAAAAATGCAGGAATCATATTTATTCCTCCTTTCTGTCCATGTTGCTTACCGCCTGTTGACTAACTCTTTCATTACATCATTCCAGTCAAGACCACATTCTACCATCAACACCATCGTATGATAAAGCAGATCTGCAATCTCATATTTTAACTCCTCTGCATCCGGATTCTTGGCAGCGATCACCATTTCCGTTGCCTCCTCTCCACACTTCTTGAGGATCTTGTCAATGCCCTTATCGAAAAGATAATTGGTATAAGAGCCCTCCTTTGGATGCTCCTTACGGTTCCGGATCACATCATAATCCTCGGTCAGCACCGTCAAAGGATTGGTATCTACATAATCTCTGCTGGCAAGCTCCCGATAGAAGCAGCTTCGGTTGCCGGTATGGCATGCTGCCCCGATCTGGCGTACCTTCGCGAGGATCGTATCATTGTCACAGTCGATCATCAGCTTCTTGACATACTGATAATGACCGGAGGTATCTCCCTTACACCAGAGTTCCTGACGGCTGCGGCTGTAATATGTCATTTTGCCGGTCTCAAGCGTATGACGGAAGGATTCCTCATTCATATATGCCACCATCAGAACCTCGTTGGTGCGGTAATCCTGGACAACCGCCGGGATCAGTCCATTGTCCATCAGCTTGAAATCCGCAAAATCAATGGATGTCTCAAAAACAGCCACATCAATCCCCTGGCTCTTCAGTGCTCTCTTGGCTTTATAAATATCTTTCTCTTCGAAGTAATTCGTAGATACACCCTCTACATGCTCCAGACTCATAAGCTCTGCCAGATCATTCCGGATCAGACCGTCACGGATCATAATCTCTGCCTTGCAGCCGGATACCGCCTGCTTCAGCTTCTCTGTCACATCCACATGCTTCAGGATGATCATACCAAAGCCCATATCATAATATAGATTTAACTGCTCTGCGGTATGGGGATCTCTCTGCATATCGATCTCAATGGCGAGCTTATCCCTGTCAAAGCGTGAGGTGATCTCCTGCAGCTCCTTCTCCACCGGAAGTACCGCACGGCGCATCACGATCCGGGACGCCCCGGTATAAAGTGCTTTCTTGGCATCCTCAAAGCGGTTCACATGAACGCCTGCAATAAAAGGAATGTCAATATCCTTCTCAATAGCTCTCAGCGTATGAAGAAACTCCTCGTGAGAAGCCTCATCTCCGGTATAATTGTACAAGTAAAGGCTGTCTGCCCCCTCGCAGGAATATTTATCCGCCAGACTGACGATGCTGGAGGACAATTCATTCTCCCCATTGATAAATGGTATTATCTTTTTCTGACTCATAAAATAAACGCCTTTCTGTCTGCTTTTGAAACATCAAACTCGATCATCTCAAAAGGATTCTTTATAAGCTTCCCTTGGTGGAAAGCACCTCCTGTATCCTGTCATCATACTGCGTCGCCTGATCCAGTGCCTTTGCAAAGGCTTTAAATGCCGCTTCAATGATATGATGATTATTTTCTCCATCTAACATTTTTAAATGCAGATTCATTTCCGCACCGTAGCTGACCGCATAGAAAAACTCATGCACCATCTCGGTATCGAAATCTCCGACCTTCGGAACTGTGAGAGGCATATAAAACTTCAGATATGGTCTGCCGGAAAGATCAAGGGCACAGAGCATCAATGTCTCATCCATGGGCAGCATGCAGTCACCAAATCTGCGGATGCCCTTCTTGTCTCCTACCGCCTGCCGGATCGCCTGACCCAGAACAATACCGGTATCCTCAATGGTATGGTGGGAATCCACCTCCAGATCGCCCTCCACATCCACTGTCAGATCAAAAAGACCATGCCTTGCAAAACTGTTAAGCATATGGTCGAAAAAACCAATCCCTGTATGGATCTGTGCCTTTCCTGTCCCGTCCAGATCAAGGGAAATATGAACATTTGTCTCGCCGGTGACACGGCTGATCTCTGCTTTTCTCTCCTGCATGTCCTGCCTCCTTAATGATAATAATTATACACGAACCATGATGTTTACGCAAATACTACTTTTCTTCGAATCTCACGGCAATAGAGTTGGCATGTGCTGTCAGCTTTTCCGCCTTTGCAAACTTCTCAATATCCTCATGAACAAGCTTCAATGCTTCCTCTGAGTAAGAAATGATGCTGGATTTCTTTACAAAATCGTCCACAGAAAGCGGAGAAAAGAACTTCGCGGTACCGTTGGTTGGTAATATATGGTTTGGTCCTGCAAAATAGTCTCCCAAAGGCTCGCTGCTGTACTCACCAAGGAAGATTGCTCCTGCATTACGGATCCTTGTCATAGTATCAAATGGATTGGCTGTCATGATCTCCAGGTGCTCTGACGCGATCTCATTGGCTGTATCAATGGCATCCTGCATATTGTCTGCCACAAGAATATATCCATAGGAATCTAGTGATTTCTGAATGATCTCTTTGCGGGAAAGCTGTGCCACAAAGCCATCCACCTCTTCGGATACCTTCTTTGCAAGCTCCATGCTCGTGGTGATCAGGATCGCACTGGCAAGCTCATCATGCTCTGCCTGTGATAAAAGATCTGCTGCCACATATCTTGGATTGGCTGTTTCATCTGCCAGTACAAGGATCTCGCTTGGTCCGGCAATAGAATCAATGCTGACGTGGCCGTATACGGTTCTCTTGGCAAGTGCCACAAAGATATTGCCCGGTCCCACGATCTTGTCCACCTTGCGGATGCTCTCGGTACCGTATGCCAGAGCAGCGATTGCCTGGGCACCACCCACCTTGTAAATCTCATCTACACCGGCCTCATTGGCTGCAACCAGGGTCACAGGATATACCTTTCCGTCCTTTCCCGGGGGTGTTGTCATTACGATACGATCCACACCTGCAACCTTCGCCGGCATGACATTCATCAAGACGGAAGAAGGATATACTGCTTTGCCGCCCGGCACATAAACACCGACTCTCTCAAGAGGTGTGATCTTCTGTCCCAGCAGAGTGCCGTCCGGCTTGCTGTCAAACCAGCTGTAGCGTACCTGCTTCTCATGATAAGAACGGATATTGACCAGAGCCTTGCGGATCACATCGATCAGCTCCTGATCCACCTGCTCATATGCCTCGTCAATCTCCTCCTGTGTCACACGGATCGTCTCCGGCGTGATGGTCACGCCGTCAAACTTCTCGGTATACTCAAAGAGTGCCTTGTCTTTTCTGTCTTTTACTGCATTTAAGATCTCGTCCACCGCATCCTGATACTTTCCATACTGGTTTGGACTTCTCTTCAGCATATTCTCCAAAATGTTGTTCTTTTCTTTCTCTGTTAATGTAACGATCCGCATGGTATTCCTCCTTTGCTCTATGTACAGCTTTTATGTTTCATCTCTTTTTCGAATTATTCCTGATTTGCAGAAACAATCTTTTTCAGATCCTTGACGAGCTTTGTGATCCGCTCGTGCTCCATCTTCATGCTCACCTCATTGACAACAACTCTCGCAGACAGCGGGCATATCTCCTCCAGCACCTGAAGACCGTTTTCTTTCAAAGTGGAACCTGTCTCAACAATATCCACGATCACCTCTGAAAGACCTACGATCGGTGCCAGCTCCACAGATCCATTGAGCTTAATGATCTCTACGGTCTGATGCTTTGTATTATAAAAGTAGTCTTTTGCAATCCGGGGATATTTACTTGCCACCCGGATCAAAGAGCCGTCATTCAGCTTTTCTCTGGCGCTTTCCGGTCCGGCCACACACATTCTGCACTTTCCCACATTCAGGTCAAGCACCTCATAAAGCTTGCGTCCCGCCTCCAGGATCGTATCCTTGCCAACAACACCGATATCTGCCGCCCCCATCTCCACATAGGTCGGAACATCGGTTGCTTTGGAAAGGAAAAAGCGATAGCCTAACTCCTCGTTGACAAAGATCAGTTTTCTCGTCTTTTCATCCTTCATTTCCTCACAGGTAATGCCAATCTGCTCCAAAAGGCTTAATGTGTGCTTTGCAAGTCTTCCCTTTGCAAGGGCAAATGTTATATATCTTCTCATCTCTTCACTCCGTTCTTTTGCTATGTTTGGTCAACCGGCTTTTTAAATCGTATCTGCCTGCACCAGGATCACATCGTCTGCTCCGATTCTGTCCGCATATTCCTGATACTGCTTAAGGTCTCTGCCGGAGGATTTCCTGATCAGCTGAACGACTTTGCCGCTTCCCCGGAGCTTTGCCGCCAGATGATGCGCCTTCTCCCGATACTGTGCCGGATAAACCACTAAAGTACCGCCCGACTTCTCCTTTTTCAGAAGCTGCTGCCGCTCCAGAGCTAACATTAACTGATCCACGATAATAACTGCTCCGATCGCCGGTGCATCCTTGCCAAACTGAGCCACCAGACCATCATATCGTCCGCCGCTCGCCAGTGCCTCGCCATTTCCGTATGTATACGCCCGGAAGATCACGCCCGTATAATAGCTGTAATTACTCAGCATACTCAGATCCACGGTAATGTACTGCTGATAACCGTACATTGCCACGATCTGCTCTACTTTCTTTAAGCGGTCCAGTGCTTTTAATACACGCTCATTATCTGTTCTTTCCTTAACAAAGGCCTCTGACTCCGCAAAACTTCCCTGAAGCTCTGACAGACTGACGAATATCTCCTTTAACGGCTTTGCCACCGTGAGGCGGTCCAGAAGCTCCTCCACACCAAAGAAATTCTTACTCTCGATCAGTGTGAACAGCTCCTCTGCCTCCGCAGCGGAAAATCCGGCTTCTTCCACCAGTCCCCGCAGCAGATCAGCATGGCCGATCTCCAGCTGAAACTCCTGTAGTCCGCTCTTTAACAGACATTCAATCGTAAGCACCACCATCTCTGCATCCGCATCAGAACTGGTATCATTAAAAAGCTCCGCTCCAAGCTGGGTTACCTCCTGAAGCTTTCCCTTGTAAGGTGTGGTATTTACAAAGGTGTTCCCCATATAACACAGACGGATCGGCATTTCTTCCTCTCTGTCATACTTTGATACACAGCGCGCGATCGCCGGTGTGATATCCGGCCGGAGTACAAGGGTGTTATTGCCCCGGTCAAAAAACTTAAACATTGCCTGTGACTGTACAGAGCCCTTTTCCTTACTAAATATATCGAAGTATTCAAAGGTTGGTGTCTGGATATCACGAAATCCATAGGAGATCATGACCTGATGAAGCTCCTGCTGTATCTTTAAACGGCTGGCACATTCTGCGCCGTAAATATCCCGGACACCGCCCGGTGTATGCAATAGTTCCTGACCAAAATTCTGTTCTGACATGCTCTCCTCTTTTCTGCACACCTGTATCATGTGCGGTATTGATATTTCAGATGACCTGATTTCTCTGCCTTTTATTATTGCAGTATTTTTGTAATTAGTAAAGACTGGTTGGATTCTCCAGTTTCGGATCATATCCCTTTTCCTTCAATGCATCTACGATCTGCTGCTTATGCTCGTGGCCAAATGCCTCTAATGTGATCTTTAATTCTACTGCGGCATTCCGGTTAATGCTGACAAACTGGTTATGCTCCAGACGGATGACATTTCCCTTAAGCTGCGCAATGACATTTGCCACATTGACCAGCTCGCCCGGACGATCCGGAAGCTGTACAGATACGGTAAATACACGGCCTCTCTCGATCAGTCCATGCTGTACCACAGAGGACATGGTAATGATATCCATATTACCACCACTCAGGATAGATACCACTCTCTTATCCTTGCAATTTAAATGCTTCAGGGCGGCAACCGTTAAAAGTCCGGAATTTTCTACAACCATCTTATGATTTTCGACCACATCCAGGAAATTTACAATAAGCTCTTCATCCTCTACGGTAATGATATCGTCCAGATTCTTCTGGATATATGGGAATACAATGTCTCCCGGTGTCTTTACGGCAGTACCGTCTGCAATGGTCACGGCACTTGGCAGGGAAACAACCTTTCCCGCTTTCAGGGATGCCTTCATGCAGGCTGCATTGGCCGGCTCCACACCGATGACCTGAATATTCGGATTCAGCATTTTGGCCAGAGTGGATACTCCTGCTGCCAGTCCGCCTCCACCGATCGGCACAAGAATGATATCCACTGTCGGCAGTTCCTTAAAGATCTCCATCGCAATGGAACCCTGTCCGGTTGCCACCGCAAGATCATTGAACGGATGCACAAATGTCATTTTACGCTCCTCGGCAATCTCCAGTGCTTTCTGATAAGACTCATCATAGACACCACCATACAGCACAACCTCTGCACCATAGCTTCTGGTACGGTTTACCTTGATCAGAGGGGTTGTCGTAGGCATTACGATCACCGCCTTTGTTCCAAACAGCTTGGCTGCATTGGCAACACCCTGTGCGTGATTACCGGCAGAAGCTGTGATCAGTCCATGTGCCAGCTCCTCCTCTGTCAGTGTACTTGCTTTATAATAAGCTCCTCTCACCTTATATGCTCCTGTATTCTGCAGATTCTCCGGCTTTAAATATACCTTATTGCCGGACATTTCTGAAAAGTAATCGCTATAGATCAGATTCGTGGGAAGCGTAACCTCTTTTACTTTTTCTGCTGCCTCCTCAAAACTTTCCAATGTCATCATATGAATCACCATGCCTTTCTTATCTTTTCTGTCATCCTTTTTGACAATCATATATTATGATACAGGCTGTCACCTGTTTTATTCCTCCTCATCCTGCGTCTCAAACAGGGCATCCACAAACTTGTCCGCATCAAACTTCTGCAGATCGTCGATCTGCTCTCCGATACCGATATATTTCACCGGAATATTCATCTCAGACTGAATGGCGATCGCAATACCGCCTCTGGCTGTTCCATCCAGCTTTGTCAGCACGATTCCGGAAATATCCGCCACCTCTGCAAACTGTTTTGCCTGTACCAGCGCATTCTGTCCTGTGGTTCCATCCAATACGATCAGCGTTTCCCGATATGCCTCCGGAAACTCCCGCTCAATAATGCGGTTGATCTTGCGAAGCTCCTCCATCAGGTTCTTTTTATTGTGAAGACGTCCTGCCGTATCGCAGATCAGCACGTCTGCCTTTCTCGCCTTTGCAGCATTCACCGCATCAAAAACAACAGAAGCAGGATCACCGCCCTCCTGTCCGGCAATGATCTCCACACCGGCGCGGTTAGACCACTCCGTCAGCTGCTCGATGGCTGCCGCACGGAAAGTATCTGCCGCCGCCAGGATCACCTTTTTCCCCTGAGCCTTTAACTGACCGGCAAGTTTTCCTACAGAAGTTGTTTTTCCGACACCGTTGACACCGATCATCAATACCACCGATGTCTTATGCTCAAACTCATATGCAGTCTCATCCACCTGCATCTGCTGCTTTATGGTGTCCATCAGAAGTTCTCTGCATACGGAAACCTCTTTGATCTTCTGCTCTTTAACCTTTTCCTTAAGATCCTCAATGATCCTGTCGGTGGTGTTCACTCCAATATCCGCCATGATCAGAATCTCCTCCAGCTCCTCATAAAAATCATCATCAATCTCAGAGAAACCACTGAAAAGAGAATCAATTCCTGATACAAAATTATCTCTGGTCTTTGTCAGACCACTTTTTAATCTGTCAAAAAATCCCATAACTGCTCCATTTCCCGCATAATGCGATATATATAATCTGTCCTGCGATGCAGACCATATCCTCACCTGTATCCAGCCAGACCCGGCCGGGTATCAAGTCACGAATCCATTAGTTTACAACATCCTTCTCATCCAGAAGATTTACGGATACCAGTGTAGAAACACCCTTCTCCTGCATGGTGATACCATACAGAATATCTGCCGCATTCATCGTGCCTCGACGATGGGTGATCACAATAAACTGGGTGTCCTTCGTCAGCTTATGAAGATACTGGGCATAACGGTCTACGTTGGAATCGTCCAGTGCCGCCTCGATCTCGTCCAGCAGACAGAACGGGGAAGGCTTCAGACTCTGAATAGCAAATAACAACGCAATAGCCGTCAATGCCTTCTCTCCACCGGAAAGCTGCATCATATTCTGAAGCTTCTTTCCCGGTGGCTGTGCCACGATCTTGATGCCTGCCGTCAGGATATCTTCCTCTTCCAGAAGCTCCAAAGTACCACGGCCTCCACCAAAAAGCTCCTTAAATACCTTGTCAAAACGTTCCCGGATCTCGGCAAACTGCTCCGCAAACTGCTTTCGCATAGACTCGTCCAGCTCGCTGATGATCCCCTCCAACACGCCAGCCGCCTTGATCAGGTCGTCATGCTGCGTCTTTAACCGGGTATAACGCTCCAACACATCCTGATACTGCTCGATGGCATTGACATTGACATCTCCCAGTGCCTTGATCCTGGATTTTAAGGAACTGATCTCCTGCTTCATCTGTGGCATGGAAAGCTCGGTATTGGTCCGAAGCTCCTCTGCTCCATGATAGGTCAGCTCATACTGCTCCCACATATATGTAGTCCGTGAGTTGATCCGCTCCTCCATTTTTTCCTTCTGATTATTCAGACGGAAACACTCTTTATCCAGCTCATTGATCTTGTCAGAAAGACCTTCTCTCTTATCAATGAAGTCTTTATGTTGTCTGGAAAGCTCGTCCTTCTGCTCCGTCTCTTGACGGATCGTTTCCTCCAGCTCTGCGATCTCTCCCGCTGTATCCTCGATCTGCTGCTTTGCCTTCTCAATCTCCTGCTGTTTTTCCTGCATAAGATCCTCTGCCTGTCTACTGTCGGATTGAATTCCGTCAAGCTCTGATGTCAGCTGTTTCAGCGTCTCATTGATACGGGTAATATTCTGTGCCACGAATTCATTGCTCTGAATTTCCGTGGAGATCTTAAGAGTATACTCGTTATTCTTCTCCGTAAGCTCTTTTTCCTCCTCACGAAGTTCCTCCAGACGATGGTTCAGCTGCTCCAGATATGTCTCATTCTCCTTGCTGCGGCTCTCACTGTCGCTGATGCTCGCTTTCAGATCATCCAGCTGCTTCTGAAGCTCTGCTTTCGTACTCTCGATTCCCTGGCTGTCCAAACGGATCTGCTCCAGTTCATTCTGATTCTGCAGGAAATCTCCTCTGGCTCTGTCGTAATTGATCTTAGCCGTATTTTGCTGCAGGATCAGCTCCTGACGGATGCTACGGTTCTTTTCGATAGCCTTCTGCTGCTCTTCGGCTTCTTTGCGGCCTTCCTCCTGCTCCCGCAGGATCCTGCGCATTCTCTCTCTCTGCGCCTCCACTTCCTTTTCAAGATTGTCCATCTCACGGTGGCGTCCCAGGAGGTTATTGTTGTTTTTATAAGCTCCACCGGACATGGAACCGCCCGGATTTAAAAGCTCTCCCTCCTTCGTCACGATCCGAAGGGAATGTTTATATTTTCTGGCAAGAGCAATGGCATTATCAATATGATCTACCACCACAAATCTGCCCAAAAGATATTCGATCAGCTGGTCAAACTTCGCATCCGCATGTACCAGAGAAGAACCAAAGCCTACTACGCCCGGCTCCCTTAATATGTTTTGTGCCTGATTCACACCACGGCCGGATATATTAGTCAGCGGAAGGAAGGTGGCACGACCGTAACGGTTCTTTTTTAACAGAGCGATCATCGCCTTGGCAGTCTGTTCATTGTCTGTAACAATGTTCTGAATACTGCCTCCCA
This sequence comes from Jutongia huaianensis, assembly GCF_014384985.1. Taxonomy (GTDB): domain Bacteria; phylum Bacillota; class Clostridia; order Lachnospirales; family Lachnospiraceae; genus Jutongia; species Jutongia huaianensis. The sequence continues at coordinate 96,031 of NZ_JACRSX010000008.1, read as the reverse complement.
AAGCAGTCTCGATCGCAATCTCATAATCCTTCTCCACCCGGATGATGTCTGCAACAACACCAATAATACCGGGATTATGCTCTTTCTGCTCCATCACGCGGCGTATACTCTGTCCAAAGCCTTCGTAACGCTCCGTCATATTCTTTAAGGAATTCAGACGGGAGTTTGCCATATGAAACTTCTGCTGGGTATCCCGGTGCTCTTTTTCCAGCTCCTGACTCCGCTCGGAAAGACGTTTTAACGCATTACGGATCTCTGCATTATTGGCATCCATTCCCTCAATCTTGTCCGAAATATCGGACAGAATAGCCTTTTGCTGCTCCATGGTTTCCTGCAGACCTGCCGCTTCGGATTTATTTTTCAACACCTTCTGGGTCATTTCTGCCCGTTTAACATTGATCTGTTCCAGCTGTGTTTCATATTTCTGCTGTTCTGTCTTGATCTCTGTGGTCTGACTCATTGCCGCCAGAATATCATTATTACGGTCTGCGATTTCCTTCTCTGTGGATGCGATCTGTCCGGAGGTCTGTGTGAGACGCTCCTTCATTTCATCCTGTTCCTTACGGATCCCGGCAAGGCGTTCATCAAAGGCATCCTGCTTCTCCTGGTAGCCTGCCTTTTCTTCCTCCGCCTGATCCATGGATTTTTGCAGATTTTCCAACCGTTCTTTATAATGCTCCTCATTCTGGCTGGCGCTCCGGATCTGCTCCTGAAGCACCCGGACATTACCTTCCTGCTCATTTAAGGATACTCTGGAATTGGTCAGGCGTTCCTTATGTCCCTCCAGACTCTGACTATGCTTTTCCAGCACTTCTTCAACCTGTGCATATTCTGCCTTTGTTTCTTCAAAATCCTTTTTTGCCTGTTCCAGATCACCGGAAGCAATGTCCTGTTTCTTGGACACATCTTCCATCTCCGTATGAATCTGATCATACTCCATCAAAAAGATATTGACATCCAGATTACGAAGCTCATCACGATAGATCAAATATTCATGTGCCTTCTCCGACTGCTTTTCCAATGGTCCTACCTGCTTTTCCAGCTCCGACAGAATATCCTCAATACGAATCATATTCTGCTGCTCCTCCGCCAGGTTTTTCTCTGCAGCAGCCTTTCTCTTTTTGAACTTCACAATACCGGCTGCCTCATCAAAAAGCTCACGCCTTTCTTCCGGCTTACCACTGAGGATCTTATCAATCTGCCCCTGTCCAATAATAGAATAGCCTTCCTTACCGATACCGGTATCAAACAACAGTTCCTGAATATCACGCAGACGACAGGAGGCGCCATTTAAGAGATACTCACTCTCGCCGGAACGGTACACTCTTCTGGCAATGGTGACCTCCTCATATGGTACATTTAGCTTGTGATCCTCATTGCTGATGGTAATGGCTACATAAGCATATCCCAGAGGCTTACGGAGCTCCGTTCCCGCAAAGATGATGTCCTCCATCTTGGCACCACGAAGCTGCTTGGCACTCTGCTCACCCAGTACCCAACGCACGGCATCGGCAACATTGCTCTTTCCACTTCCGTTAGGTCCTACAATCGCCGTAATACCATTATGAAATTCAAATAACAATTTATTGGCAAATGATTTAAAACCATGCACTTCCAGACTTTTTAAATACATCTATGTTCTCCCTGTGACTATCGGCGTCCGTCCGCCTCTCTTTTTAAGATCAGTATTGCCTCATAGGCCGCAGACTGCTCTGCTTTCTTTTTGGTCTGACCTGTTCCGGTGGATATCTGTCTGCCATTAACAAATACAGCAGCCTGATATTCTTTATGATGATCCGGTCCACTCTCCCCGATCAGTTTATATTCCAGCGTATCCCCCTCATGGCGCTGAACAATTTCCTGCAGAAATGTTTTACTGTCATAAAAAAGCTTTTTATTATCAATATCCTTCAGAATATGCTCCTCGATATATCGTTCGGCCGGTTCAAAGCCGCCATCCATATAGACGGCACCGATCGTTGCTTCCAGCGCATCCGACAACACAGAATCTCTCTGTCTGCCACCGGTAAGCTCCTCGCCTTTTCCCAGACGCAGATAATCTCCCAGATGAATCTCTCTGGCACAAAGCGCCAGTGTCGGTTCACAGACATAGCTTGCTCTGGTCTTAGTCATCTCACCCTCCGGCATATCCGGATGGCTGCGAAAGATAAACTCACTGGACACCAGCTCCAGCACAGCATCTCCCAGAAATTCCAATCTCTCATTGCACTGTGTCTTTTTCATTTTCTTTTCGTTGGAGAATGAGCTGTGGGTCAATGCCGTTGCCAGCAGAGATTTATCTTTAAAAATATACCCTGCTTCCTTCTCAAACTCCCCCATTTCTTTTGATCTCATAACGATGAACCCTTTCCTGTAATTCCTCTGCCTGTCTGTAAATATTCCCAAAGCTCTCCCACAGTATTCCATCGCAGAAGCTCCTGCTCCTCTGCGATCACGCCAAATACTGCCTCCACTCCCATCAGTATCTGAAAAAGAGTCAGGGAATCCGCCCCATAGTCCTTCACAAAAGACTTTTCCTTGCGGATCTGCTCCGGTTCTACCTCTAATATTTCTGCCAAAAGATTCTGCAGCTTTTCATATTCCATATTCATCACCATCTCATCTAAGTTTATGGAAAGTATCAGATGATCTCCTGTCCGTTGTCCTGATATAACCACCGGATCATATGCTTATTAATCTAATTTAAGATTTTCCCTGATCCTGTCGTTAATCCCCTCTTCACTGAAGGAAATGCACTGAAGGATCGCTGTCTTGATCTCTACCTCGCTGGAGCTTCCATGTGCCTTCACCACAAGCCCCTTCAGTCCCAGAAGAGGTGCTCCGCCATGCTCTGAAGCATCAAATGCTTTTAACGTCTTCTTCAATGCCGGCTTGATCAAAAGTGCACCGATCTTACTGCGAAGAGAACTCATCAGTCCCTCCTTGACCTTGTGCAGCAATGCAGAACCAAGTCCCTCATACAGCTTCAGGATAACATTCCCCACAAAGGCTTCACAGACGATAACATCTGCTCCCCCCTTCGGAATGTCTCTCGCCTCAATACTTCCGATAAAGTTGATATCCTCACATTCTTTTAATAAAGGATATGTCTCTTTCACAAGAGCATTCCCCTTTTCTTCCTCGGCTCCTATATTTACAATGGCTACGCGGGGATTCTTGATCCCGACGATATTCTCCATATAGATAGAACCCATCTTTGCAAACTGTACCAGATGAGATGCCCTCGCATCTACATTGGCACCACAATCGATCAAAAGAGAAACTCCATCGGTTGTCGGGATCAACGGTGCCAGAGGTGCTCTCTCTATGCCACGGATCCTTCCTACCACAAGCTGTCCCCCTACCAGGATCGCACCTGTACTGCCGGCAGATACAAAGGCATCGGCCTCTCCTTTTTTCACAAGCTTCATACCTACCACAATAGAGGAATCCTTCTTTTTGCGGATTGCCTCTACCGGAGGCTCATCAAAGCCGATGACATCCTCTGCATTGACAATATGAACTCTATCCTTATCATAACTGTACTTCGCCAGCTCCGCTTCAATGTCCGGGGTACGCCCCACCAGTGTGATCTCTATCTTATTATTTTCTGCCAGTGCATCAACCGCTCCATGAATCGGTGCTTCCGGTGCATTATCTCCACCCATGGCATCTACTACAATTCTTATCTTTTCGTCCATAATTGATCCAACCTTTCCTGCTTCTCCTGATCATATCTTGCGCTTATCAAGCCTAATAGGGCTATTGTGCATAAGCATACAAAATATATTATACCCGAATTTCGTCTATAGTGCAAGAAGTCATCCTCGTTGACTGTGTGAATGTTAATACAAGATAGAAAAAAAATTGAAAATATTTCAAATAAAAAAGACAGCTCCAAAGTCTTCCGGAAAACTGTCTTTTACATTGTTTAAATAATGAGCACGAAAGCAAAGGCTCATATTAATCCTTTTTATAGAAGAAAGAACGGTATGTAGTAAAACCATAATCAGCCGGCGCAATAATCTGCTCCGTGCTTCCTACAAACAGCATGCCATCCTTTTTCAGAGCGTCATTAAAACGATGATACATCCCTTTCTTTGCATCCTCCGTAAAGTAAATCATGACATTGCGACATACGATCAGATCACACTGTGATGGATATGGATCCTTCAACAGATTATGCTGCTTGAACTGCACACACTTCTTCACATCATCATGAATCTGATAGCTGCTGCCTATCTTCGTAAAATACTTCTGTACAAACTCCTTCGGCAGACCTTTCAGACTCTTTTCATCGTAAAGTCCGATCTGTGCCTTTTCCAGAACCTGTTTATCCAGGTCGGTAGCTATGATCTTGATCCTGCTTAATGGTATAAATTTCGCAAGAAGCATCACCAGCGTGTAAGGTTCATCCCCGGTAGAGCAGGCAGCACTCCATATTTTTAATGTATTACCAAACCGCTCAAATAAATATGGAAAAATCTCGTTTTCCAACACCTTCCACTGCTCCGGATTGCGGTAAAATTCAGATACATTGATCGTCAGATACGTTACAAACTCCTCCATAAGCTCCACATCTGTCCGGAGAGCATTCACATATGCATCATAGGATTTGATCCCTCTCTTAGTGATCAACGCATCAATCCTTCGTTTCATCTGCCGTTCCTTATAACAGCTCAGATCAATTTTTGTCATCTGGAAGATCTTCGATTTAAAAAGTTCATAATCGCCCATAATAAAATCCTCCCTTCCTTTTCATTGAAAAAAATTCGCCAACCCACACCATGATGAGTTGGCGAAAGAACATTTCATAATAATTACTCAGCGTCTGTCTCAGCAACAACTTCCTCATCCTCAGAAGCATTATCATTTAACAGAGCCTTCATACTCAGGCTGATCTTGTGATCCTCATTGTTAAAATCAACAACCTTTGCCTCGATCTCCTGACCTACAGACAATACATCAGATGGCTTGTCAACATGCTCCTTGGAAATCTGAGAAACATGAAGAAGTGCATCTACACCCGGCTCAAGCTCTACGAATGCTCCAAAGTCTGCCATTCTGGCAACCTTACCCTTAACGATAGCACCAACATTGTACTTACCGTCTGCATTCAACCAAGGATTCTGATCCTCGAACTTCAGGCTCAGTGCAATCTTGTCATCCTTGATATCCTTGATGAGTACCTTTGTCACATCACCAACCTTGAATACCTTGCGAGGATTCTCAACACGTCCCCAAGACATCTCAGAGATATGAAGAAGACCGTCTGCACCACCTAAATCAATGAATGCACCAAAGTCTGTAAGGTTCTTTACAGTACCCTCAACTACATCTCCAACATGGATTCTTGCGAAAAGCTCCTCTTTCAGCTTTGCCTTCTCGGCAACAAGAAGCTGCTTTCTATCACCGATGATTCTTCTCTTCTTAGGATTGAACTCTGTAACAACAAATTCAATCTCCTGTCCGTTGTACTTGGAAAGATCCTTCTCATAAGAATCTGATACAAGGCTTGCAGGAATGAAGATCTTTGTCTCATCTACTACAACACTCAAACCGCCGGATAATACAGCAGTTACAGGTGCCTTTAATACCTCTTTATTCTCAAAAGCTTCACGGATACGCTCATTGCTCTTCTCCATTGCAAGACGCTTATATGTCAGTAATACCTGACCCTCTCCGTCATTTACCTTAAGAACCTTTGCCTTCATTACATCATCAACTTTTACAACATCTCTCAGGTCGATTCCTGACTGATTGCTGTACTCGTTACGTGTAATAATACCATCAGCCTTGTAGCCAATGTTCAGGACAATCTCATCTTCCTTTACATCGATAACTGTCCCTTCTACAATCTCTCCATTGTGGATTGTTACTAATGATGCTTCTAACATCTGTTCAAAGTCATTGTTCATGTCTGACATACGTTTGAACCTCCTTAATAATATTGTTTGGGGTTGATGCCCCGGCAGTAATACCCACGCTACGAAAAGATTGAAATAGTTCCAAATTCAGGTCGTCAAGTGTCTGTATAAAATATGTGTTCGGACACTCTTTGCTGCAGATTTCATACAGCTTTTGGGTGTTCGAGCTGTGTTTTCCACCTATCACCAACATCGCGTCGGATTGCCTTGCAATAGTACCTGCTTCAGTCTGACGCTCTTCGGTAGCGTTGCAAATTGTATTCATAACAAGTATATCATAACTCTTTTTTTCAAAAATATCAACCATATCTTTAAATTTCTTGTAATTAAAAGTCGTTTGTGATACAATACACAGCTTTTTTTGTGGATCAGGGCGAAAACTTTCCGCTTCTGAAACAGTTTCAAGAACAATCGCACTGTTTTCACACCAGCCGTTGATGCCCTCCACCTCCGGGTGTGTCCTGTTGCCGATAATAACAATCTGGAAACCTTCTCTGTACTTTTCCTGTACGATGCGGTGTATCTTACTTACAAAGGGACACGTCGCATCGACGATCTTTATATCATACTTCTCCAACTGCCGGATAACCTGTTCGGATACCCCGTGGGAACGGATCACTACTGTTCCGTCCTTTATATCGGCAAGTTCTTCAATAGAATTAATGACCTGAACACCTTTCTCCTCCAGCTCCTGCACCACCTGCTCATTGTGAATGATCGGACCCAGGGTAAATACCTTTTCTCCCTTTTCAATCTCCTGATACACTGTATCAATGGCACGTTTTACACCAAAGCAGAAGCCTGCACTTTTTGCTACTGTTACATTCATTTTGTCTTCTCCTGATATATACGAATAATCTCATCCACAACCTGGTCTATGTTCATATCGGAGGAATCTACCAGAACCGCATCCTCTGCCTGGCGAAGCGGCGCCACCTCCCGGTTCATATCCTGCTCATCCCTGGCAATAATATCCCGCTCAATTTCCTTCATATCACATATAAGACCTCTTTCCGTCTGCTCTTTATATCTGCGGCGGGCACGTTCCTGTGCACTGGCGGTCAGATAGATCTTGACATCCGCCCCCGGAAGAACGCACGTTCCAATGTCTCTTCCATCCATGATCACATTTTCCTTTTCCGCCAGACCGCGCTGGAGGCTCAGAAGCTTCTCCCGGACTACCGGATATTTGGAGGTGTTGGATGTCATCATGCTGACCTCCTCGGTACGGATCAGTCCATTGACATTTTCTCCGTTCAGGATCACCTGCTGCTCTCCGTTCTGATAACTGATGGATACATCAATATCCGGACAAGCCGCTGCGATCTTTTCTTCTTCCTCTGACGAAATACCGTTCCGCAGAAAATACAGTGCCATGGAGCGGTACATTGCTCCGGTATCCACATAAATAAATGATAATTTTTCTGCCACTTTTCTGGCAATCGTGCTTTTTCCGGCACCTGCCGGTCCGTCAATCGCAATACTTTTCATAATCTTTTCCTCATTTCTTTTAATTTTGTCCTGCCGACAGCCCTGCCAGATATCCGGTAGACCAGGCAATCTGCAGATTATAACCTCCTGTAACAGCATCCAGATCAAGAACCTCTCCCGCAAAATAGAGTCCCGGAACTTTTTTAGACTCCATGGTTCCCGGATCAACATCCTTTACATTGATACCGCCTCTTGTGATAATGGCTTCATTGAAGCCCCGGAGTCCCGAAACATGCATTTCCAGATGTTTCAGTAACGCCACAAGATTCCGCCGTTCCTCCTTTGTCACTTCATTGACCGGCTTCTCCGGTCCGATCCCGGACAGTTCCACGATCACAGGAATCATCTTTGATGGCAGAAGCTTTCCAAGGCTGTTTTTAAAGTAGCTGTTTTTGTTTTTGGAAAAGTCCCGGAGGATCCGCTCATCCAACTGCTTTTCTGACAGGGCAGGCTTTAAATCCAGTACAATCCGGACATCATCCTCCGGTTTTGTAAAATGACAGCTTGCCGTCAGTACCAGCGGACCACTGATGCCGAAATGCGTAAAGAGCATTTCTCCCAGTTCTTCATAAAGGACTTTCTTGCCTTTAAGCATTTTCATGGACACATTTTTCAAGGATAACCCCTGCATCCTCCGGCAAAACTCCTCCCGGATCTCAAAGGGAACCAGTGACGGCATCACATCTACGATCTGATGTCCAAGCCCCTTTGCAAAACGAAGCCCGTCCCCCGTAGAGCCGGTAGAAGGATAAGAAACTCCTCCTGTCGCAGTAATCACGGCATCCGCAGAAAGCGTCTCCTTCGTGCCGCCTTCTGTTTTCTGAGCAACTACACCACAGCATCGTCCATCCTGTACCAGAATTTCCAATACCTTTGTATGGAGACGGACGGTAACATCTCTTTTCTTCATTGCCTTTTCCAGCGTTCTGATCACATCAGAGGAATGATCCGATTGCGGAAACACTCTATTCCCCCGCTCTGTCTTGATCCGTAAGCCCTCACTTTCCAGAAACTCCATCATACGGCTGCTGTCAAAGGTATAAAATGCACTATACAAAAACCTGGGATTCCGGATCGTATGCTGCAACAGATTTTCCACATCACTATCATTGGTGATGTTACATCTTCCCTTGCCCGTGATAAATACTTTTTTGCCCAGCTTTTCGTTTTTTTCCAGAATCGTCACCTGATGTCCCTGATCTGCCGCTGCAATGGCGGCCATCATGCCGGCGGCACCGCCGCCAACAATTATTATTTCACTCATATCGTTTTCCTTTGATTTTTATATCCTATCTCTTATGGCTCGGTATCATCACATGTTTCCATCCCGCATAACGCTCCAATTTTTGACCATATAATCCACCAGGGAAATGACCGTCAGAACCAATGCTGCATAGATAAATACATATTCAACGATGTTTATAATATATCCATCAAAATTAACGATCAAAAGGATAGACATGATCATCTGCGTCACTGTTTTGATCTTGCCCCAATAGCTGGCAGCGATCACAACTCCCGCATCCGAAGCCACCAGTCGAAAGCCGCTGATGATAAACTCACGGGCAATGATCACGATCACAACCCATGCCGGCATAGGATTGGATGGAAGAGCCACAAAACAGATCATCGCAGAGCTTACCAAAAGCTTGTCCGCCAGAGGGTCCATAAACTTGCCGAAATTAGAGACCAGATTATATTTTCTGGCGATCTTGCCATCCAGCATATCCGTCAGACTTGCCACAATAAAAATAGCTACTGCAATATAATTGTGATATGCAATATGCTCGGAAAGCATAAAAAATACAAAAAACGGAATCAGTACTACACGAAACATTGTAATCTTATTTGGTAAATTCATCGTCGTCCTCCTCTATTACTTCTCCGATCAGATCATACCCCTGTGCCTGTACGATCTGTACCCGTACATAATCACCGGTTACAAGATGCCAGCTTGTGGATAAAAAGACAAAGCCGTCCACGTCCGGCGCGTCCATATAGCTCCTGCCCACATAGACATCATCATCCGGAAGATATCCTTCGATCATTACATCCATTTCCTGCCCGATACGGGATTCATTTTTCTCGAAGGCAATCTCCTGCTGCATTGCCATGATTGCATCACGGCGTTCCTCCTTAAGCTCCTCCGGAATCTGATCCTCCATCTCTGCTGCCGGAGTGTCCTCTTCCTGTGAATAAGTAAATACGCCCAGACGGTCAAACCGCATTGCTTTTACAAACTCCTGAAGCGCCTCAAAATCCTCCTGTGTCTCTCCCGGAAATCCGGTGATCAGTGTGGTTCTCAACGCAATATCCGGAATCTCCTTACGCAAATGCTGTACCATCTGCGTAAGCTGCGCCCGGTCCGTACGTCTTCCCATCTTTTTCAGGATCGTATCCGCCCCGTGCTGGATTGGAATATCCAGATAATGACATACCTTCGGCAGCTTCTTAATGGCATCGATCAGCTCCTGGGTAATCTCCTCCGGATAGCAATATAAAATCCGGATCCAGCGGATATCCTCTACCTCAGATAACCGCTCCAGGAGCTTTGGCAGACTTTTCTCTCCATACAGATCTGTGCCGTATAATGTTGTCTCCTGCGCCACAAGTATCAGCTCTCTTACACCATTTTCTGCAAGGTGACGTGCCTGCTGTACGAGATTTTCCATCGGCACACTGCGGTAATGACCACGTACCTTCGGAATGATACAATACGTGCAGCACTTGTCACATCCCTCTGCAATCTTGAGATACGCATAGCTGCCACCGGACGTATTATCTCTGTCCGTCAGGGGCGTCGGCAGATAATCAATGCTTTTCAGGCTCTCCACCACACCCTTTTGCTCCAGAGCTTTCCGGAGTGTCCGGCCCATTTTCTCATACCCCATGGTGCCAATGATCACATCCACCTCCGGGATCTCCGTCCGGATCTCCTGATGATAACGCTGTGCAAGGCATCCTGCCGCCACCAGAAGCTTACATTTCCCATCCTCTTTGTATGCGGCCATCTCCAGAAGTGTATTGATGCTTTCCTCCTTGGCATCTCCAATAAAACAGCAGGTATTTACCACAATGATATCCGCTTCCTCTTCCCGGTCGATGATCTCAAAGCTATCCTTGCGCAGAGAGGTGATCATCATCTCACTGTCCACCAAGTTTTTGTCACAGCCAAGAGATACAAAAAATATATTCATGTTCTGTTCTCCATTCTAGTACATTATTCTACGGATGAAACACAGTTGTTCATCAGCATGGCAATGGTCATCGGACCAACGCCGCCCGGTACCGGCGTAATAGCCCCGGCTACCGGCTCCACGGAATCAAAATCCACGTCACCGCAGAGCTTGCCATCCTCTTTGCGGTGCATTCCCACATCAATGACTGTGGCGCCTTCTTTGACATAATCTGCAGTAATAAACTGACGTTTTCCAATGGCTACCACCAGAATATCCGCCCGTCTGGTCACTTCCTTCAGATCCCTGGTATGGGAATGGCATACGGTTACTGTGCCGTTTTCGCGGATCAGAAGCATTGCCATCGGTTTTCCGACAATATTACTCCGCCCTACCACAACGCACTCCTTTCCGTCAATCTCAATGCCGGATCTTTTTAACAGCTGAATGATACCGGCCGGGGTGCAGGATACAAAGCCCTTCTGGCCGATGCTTAACAGACCGACACTCTGTGGATGAAAACCGTCCACATCCTTCTCCGGCGCGATAGTACGGATCACGGTATCCTCGTCTATATGTGCCGGCAGCGGAAGCTGTACCAGAATGCCATTGACATCCTCTCTGTCATTTAACTGACGCACCAGATTCAGAAGTTCCTCCTGTGTTGTCTCCTCCGGCAGCTCATATGCCAGAGAATTGATGCCAATATATGCACAGGCTTTCTTTTTATTGCCTACATATACGGTGGAGGCCGGATCATTTCCAACCTGAATCACTGCCAGGGTTACTTCCACACCCTTCTCCTTAAGCTGCGCCACCTTTTCCTTTAATTCATCCTTAATCTCCCCTGAAATCTTTTTTCCATCGATTAATTTTGCCACTGCAATTCACCTTGCCTTTCTATTTATACACGGAAAATACTTCCGCCTACAAACTCTCTCATTAACGAATTCTTCGGGATCACCTCGGTACTGACACCGATAAAATAATCCAGGAATTTTAACAGACGCTTTGCCTCTACATACTCCGGCACATCCTTTGGAATGCCAAAAAGAATAGACTCGGCATATGGTTTTAACACAGCCAGCTCATAGATCAGCGCAGAATTAAACATCACATCCGCTTCCTCTTGGAATGGGAATATGTACTGATCCTCTCCCCGGCGTACCGAAGGCCACATACCGATGGTATGCATTGCCGATGCCCCGCGTGTTCTGGCATCCCGGACCATCCGGCGGATCAGTCGTCCGTCCGTCGTGGAGATCCGGTTGTGCTCATCAATATTTAACTGTGTCAATGCACTGATATAAATCTTAAACTTGCTCTCCTTCGGCAGAGAATAGGACATCTTTTCGTTGAGTCCATGAATTCCCTCGATCACCAGAATATCCTCCGGACCAAGCTGGCGGAAATCGCCATTATATTCTCTCTTGCCCAGCAGGAAATTAAACTCCGGAAGCTCAACTCTTTTTCCATCCAGAAGCGCTGTCATATCTTCATTAAACTGCTTTGTGTCGATTGCCTCCAGACATTCGAAATTGTAATTGCCATCCTCATCCAACGGTGTATCCTTGCGATCCTTAAAATAATTGTCTAAAGCAATGGTATGCGGCTTCAGACCGTGAGTACGGAGCTGGATCGATAGACGATGAGAGAAGGAAGTCTTACCTGAAGAAGATGGTCCCGCAATCATCACAAACTTTTTACTCCGGTCACTGGCGATCTGTTCTGCAATCTCTGCCACCTTCTTCTCCTGAAGTGCCTCCTGCACCAGGATCAGATCCGTAATACCGCCATGGGAGATCACATCATTTAATGCTCCCACGGTGTCTACATTCATCATCCGTCCCCATTCACTTGCCTCCTGCAGCGTTGCAAACAGCTTCGGTGTCTCCTTGACCGGAGCCAGAGTTTCCGGATGCTTGCGGTTTGGCAGACAGATCAGGAATCCCTTATCATATTTCTCCAATCGGAAATACTTTAATATCCCTGTAGATGGCGGCATGTAGCCATAATAATAATCCTCGAAGCCATCCAGATTGTAGATATTTACCTTGGAAACCCTGCGGTATTCAAACAGCTTCTTTTTGTCCTTCATACCATACTTTTCAAAAGTTTCCACTGCCGACGAGGTGCTGACGGATTTCTTATGAAATACCTTATCCTGCTCCACCAGACTGTGCATAAACTGCTCCACCTGATCTAACAGCTCCTTTGTCAGTTCAATCCCTTCTGCTTCACAATAAACATTATCTCCCAGAGTATGCTTTACAAAGACGTTTTCCAGTCCCTTCTCTCCGGCAACGTGATAAAAGCTGCGAAGCAACAGAAGCGTTACGCCCCGGACGTAGGTTTTATATCCACTGTCACTGGCCGTTGTCAGGAACGTGATCTCCTGCTCCTTATTGACGGATTTGTTTAACTCGATCAGCTTTTCTCCCCGTTTCGCCAATATAATATCATGCTCGTAATTCTTCTGAAAATCCTTTGCGATCTGTAAATATGTAGTACCCCTCTCATATTCCGTTAATTCCCCATCTACTGTTACCTTCACCATATGTCACCCTTCCTTTCTGTGCAGACAGATTTCCTTTGCCTGCTGCACAAGAACCTGTTCCTGCTCCAGTTCCTGTTTCTGGCGTGCTGCCTGCTCCGATAACTGCCTTGATGCCATTTTATTTAATATCCCCTGAAGCCTTGTCTCCTCCTTCTCCAAAAAGGAAATAAGACAGGTATCCCCATGCTCCAGCAGATATCTTCCATATATATATTCCATTTCATCGGAATAATGCTCCTGTCCCGGAACCGCCCGCATGATCAGATAATATTTGCCCTGATCAAGAACCATTGTCTCCGCGGCAATCATAAATCCATGTTCATGAAGATAGTGGCGTACCACAGACCATTCTGACTGCGGCGACAACACAAGCTCCTGTACCCTCTCCACAATCTCAGGCGAATCCTCCAGTATCTTACAGATCAAAGCTCCTCCCATGCCGCTGACCAACAGGGTATCCGCTTCTCCCGGCACAAGCTTCTTCGCTCCGTCCGACAGCCGAAGCTCGATCTGTTCTGTCAGACCGCTCTCCGTCACATGTTCTCTGGCTCTCTCCAGAGGTCCCTCGTTAATATCCATTGCGATCACATGATCAGCCAGTCCCTGCTCGATCAGATAGATCGATGTAAACCCGTGGTCACAGCCAATGTCCGCAGTCACACCATGGATCTTCACCTGATGTGCCACTGCCTGCAGCCTTTTGGAAAGCCGGATCAATCCAGATAATCCTTCAGCTTGCGGCTGCGGCTCGGATGTCTGAGCTTCCGAAGTGCCTTTGCCTCAATCTGACGAATACGCTCTCTGGTAACTTCAAACTCACGTCCCACTTCCTCCAGAGTGCGGGAACGGCCGTCCTCCAGACCAAAACGAAGCTTCAATACCTTCTGCTCGCGCTCTGTTAAAGTACCAAGCACTTCCTCAAGCTGTTCTCTGAGAAGGGTAAATGCTGCTGCCTCTGCGGGTACCGGCACATTTTCATCCTGAATGAAGTCTCCAAGATGGCTGTCCTCCTCCTCGCCGATCGGTGTCTCCAGAGAAACAGGCTCCAATGAGATTTTCTGAATCTCGCGGACACGGTCCACCGGCATATTCATATGCTCTGCTATCTCCTCAGGATACGGCTCTCTACCAAGTTCCTGTAAGAGCTGACGCTGTACACGGACAAATTTATTGATGGTCTCCACCATATGAACCGGAATACGAATGGTTCTTGCCTGATCTGCAATGGCACGGGTGATTGCCTGACGGATCCACCATGTTGCATAGGTACTGAACTTGTATCCCTTCTTATAATCAAACTTTTCTACTGCTTTGATCAGACCAAGATTTCCCTCCTGGATCAGATCAAGGAACAGCATGCCTCGTCCCACATAACGCTTTGCAATGCTGACAACCAGACGAAGGTTTGCCTCTGCCAGCTTCTTTTTGGCCTCTGCGTCCCCCTCTTCCATACGCTTTGCCAGCTCCACCTCTTCATCTGCTGAGAGAAGAGGAACCTTTCCGATCTCCTTCAGATACATTCTGACCGGATCCTCAATGCTGACACCGTCCGGCACCGAAAGGTCGATATTTTCAATATCCTCCTCGTTGCCCTCACCGTCTGCTTCCATGCCAAGAATGATGTCATCATCCACATCATCCTTATCGTCGGAAATCTGGAACACATCGATGCCGTTATTTTCCAGGTATTCGATGATCTTTTCCATCTTTTCCTCGTCTAACTCCATATCCCCAAAGAAATTATTGATCTCCTGATACTCCAGCACGTTCTTTTTGGTATGCGCCAGCTCCTTTAAGGCATTCAGCTTTTCGATAAACTTCACCTCGTGGTTTTCATTTTTGTCATCTCCTGAACCTTTTGTCTTTGATTTTGCAGACTTGGAAGACTTCGCTTTAGAAGTCTTCTTTTCGCTCTCTGACGCCTTCTTTGTTGTGGCTTCTGTCTTTTTTGCCGTTGTTTTCGTTGTCTTTGTTTTCTTTTTCTCGTCATCTACAGAAGTAGTACCTTCAGCAGCTTTTTCGACGGTAGACTTTTTCATTTTCTCCTCCTTTGTCTCTGCCGCTTTTGTTGCCTGCTTTTTCTCTGTTGCCATACGATACCTTCCTTTCTTACCTATACTTTTTCCAATTATTTATGAAATATGCAGTTTTACTGCACCTTGCAGCATTTTCTTTTGTTGTACGAGCTTTTGCAGTTCATTGAGATCTGTAACTTCTCCCGCCTGCCGCTCCAAACTGTGTTCTTTGATCTTCAGGATCAGATCCGTGATCGCCTTTTTCTTTTCCTCTGCCTGGATCTCACTGCCAAAGCTTGTCTGAAACATAGACGCTACCTTGTTTTGCTCCTCTACCTCGGTAAAATGTCCTATGATCCTTGCGGGCTCCAGCTCTTCCTTTTCCATCTGTTCATAGAGCTCCTTCGCCACGGTCCGGTACAATCCTTCCTCAAAATCCTCCGGTTTGATCCATTGACTGATCTGCCGGAACAGCTGCGGTTCCTCGATCAACCATGACAAAAGCAGCCGGTAGGAATAACTAATGCCCTCTCTCAACTCCTTTTTACGGCCTTTTCGGAGCCGTTCCTGCTGTCTCTCCTCCATGACCTCCTCATAGCCTGACGGCATCTGATTGCCATACCGCACCACAAGCTGCTGCAGATCCTCTGTTTTAATATTATACCGGGCAGCTACCGCTTCCAGATAATTATTCCGCTGGATCTTGTCCTCAAAAACAAGAAGCTTTCTGGCAATCTCATGGATAAATTTTGTCTTCTGGTCCGGATCACTCATAGAATAGTTTCTTTTGGTCACCTCAATCTCAAAGAAGAAGCTGTTCTGTGCCTCCTCTATCCGCTTTTCAAACTCATCTGCGCCCAGATTTTTAATAAATTCATCCGGGTCCTTATAGGGCTCCATATGGATAACCTTTCCGGTAATGCCTGCTCTTCTCAGCATCGGAATTGCCCTCATTGCAGCCTTTACACCTGCACCATCACTGTCGTAGGTCAAAAGCACCTCATCCGTATAACGCCGGATCAGATTGGCCTGCTGCTCGGTAAATGCCGTTCCAAGAGATGCAACTGCATTGGTAAAACCGGCCTGATGCAGAGCGATCACATCCATATATCCCTCACACAGGATCATATTGTTTCTCTTACCCCGCTTGGCATAATTGAGTCCAAACAGGTTCCTGCTTTTGTCAAAGATCTTTGTCTCCGGTGAATTGAGGTACTTTGGCTTTGCATCTCCCATGACACGGCCGCCAAACCCGATCACACGGTTATTGACATCCATGATTGGAAACATGACCCGGTTCCAAAACTTGTCATAGACGCCTCGTTCATCCATCTTAAAAAGGCCTGTCTCCTTAAGGATCTGATCGCTGTAGCCTTCCTTTTTCAAATACTGATACAGCTCTCCGCCGCCCTGTCCGGCGAAGCCCAGGCCAAAGTGAAGAATCGTTTCATCGGTCAGCCCTCTGCCCGTGAGATAATCATACCCAACCTTTCCCCGCGGGGATTTCAACAGGGCAAAATAATACCTCGCCGCCTTTTTATTGATCTCCAGCAAAGTCAGCCTGATGCCCTCCTGCTGTTTTTGCTGTGCTGTCATTTCCTGCTTGGGAAGATCAATTCCGGCCTGCTCGGCCAACATCTCCATTGCCTCAGGAAAAGTGAGATTTTCATATTCCATCACAAAGGTCAGTACATTGCCGCCCACGCCACAGCCAAAGCATTTATACATCTGCCTGGCGGGATTTACATAAAATGACGGTGTTTTCTCATTGTGAAACGGACACAATCCCGTATATCCACTGCCTGTCCGTTTTAGCCGGACATATCTGCCGATCACGCTGACAATATCACTCCGAGACCGTACTTCCTCGATCTGTTCCTCGGAATACCACGGCATTGTATCACCTCCCTCTCACTGGGCCTTTACACAAAAATAACTAATACAGCGCAAACCACTATATTAGTTATTCGACAAAGATTTTATTTTTCCTTTTTCTTTTTTATTTTGGTTGAACTCTGGCAGCCACAAGCTTTAACGATGCTCTGTTCCAAGTACACTCCATGCTTTCGGGATCATCAGCTCCTTATAAAGATTTACCATATAACGGTCACTCATACAGGCAATAAAATCACAGACAGCCCGTTCCGGCGTCTCTCCCAGAAGAATCAGTGCCGAGAATTCACTTGGAAGCTCCTCGGTATGATGTATGTAATAGTCATACAACTGCTCGATCAGGATTTCTACTTTCTTTTCCTCGCTCTTTGCCACCGGATTTGTATAGACCTTTTCAAACATATAACTTCGCAGGGAAAACATCGCCTTCTCCACCTCCGGCGACATACTGATATCGTTTTTTCCTTCGCTGTTTCTTACGATATCGTGGACTAATGTATTTAACCGGTAATTTGTACTGTGCCCCAGTACATCCGTCAGCCAGTATGGAATTTCCTCCTCTTTGATCAGTCCTGCACGAATGGAATCATCAATATCAGAATTGATATAGGCAATCTTATCGGAAAGGCGGACAATCTTGCCCTCCAGCGTAGCCGGTGTCAGACTGGTCTGATGATTCAGAATGCCATCCCGTACCTCCCATGTGAGATTCAGCCCCATTCCTTCTTTTTCCAGACGCTCCACCACACGTACACTCTGTTCATTATGCCGGAAGCCTCCCAGATCCTTCGTGATCCGGTTTAACGCCCGCTCCCCGGCATGGCCGAAGGGAGTATGCCCCAGATCATGTCCCAATGCGATTGCCTCCGTAAGATCCTCATTAAGCTGCAGGGCTCTTGCTATGGTTCTGGCATTCTGTGCCACCTCCAGCGTATGAGTCATACGGGTCCGGTAATGATCTCCCTCCGGAGCCAGAAAGACCTGCGTTTTCTGCTTAAGACGCCGAAACGCTTTACTATGCAGGATACGGTCTCTGTCCCTCTGATAATCCGTGCGGATATCACACTGGGGCTCTGTCCGTTCCCTTCCTCTGCTCTCATCTGCAAAGCTGGCATACTTTCCCAAAATCTCGTGCTCTCTCTGTTCCTGTCTTTCCCGAAGATTTTTTTCCTGCTCCATAGGGATCACCAGTCCTTTCTCTGTGATGTCCAAACACCACCGCTCACTCGACAACCTTTCCATAATAATAGAATCCCTTACTCTCACACAGCTTTACCGGTACGATCTTACCGATCATAGATTCATCCCCCGGAAAATGTACCAGATAGTTTTTGGCTGTTCTGCCGGTGACATATCCTTCCTCCTGCTTATTCACATCTTCCACCAGCACATCCTCTACCGCACCGGCTCCCGCCTGTGTTTTCTCAGCGGAAATCTCCTGAATCCTCTTTAGCAGACGGTCAAACCGTGCCTTGACAACCTCCTCCGGCACCTGATCCTCCATAGCCGCAGCCGGAGTTCCGGTACGCTTACTGTATATAAAGGTAAAGGCACTATCATACTTTACCTGCTCCACCACATCCATGGTATCCTCAAAATCCTCCTCGGTTTCTCCCGGAAATCCCACAATAATATCTGTGGTCAGAGCAATATCCGGCATTGCCTTTTTAATCTTTGCAACCAGCTCCAGATAACTCTCCTTTGTATAATGACGATTCATAATCTTTAACAGGCGGCTGCTGCCGGACTGCAGCGGTAAATGAAGCTGTCTGCATACCTTCTTAGAATGCGTCATCACATCAATCAGCTCATCCGACAGATCCTTCGGATGCGAAGTCATAAAACGGATCCGCTCCAGTCCCTCGATCTCATCCACCTGCTTCAAAAGCTGCGCAAAGGTGATCGGATGCTCCAGATTCTTTCCATAAGAATTGACATTCTGTCCCAGCAGCATAATTTCAACAACACCATCTGCCACCAGTTCTTTGATCTCCTTAATGATCTCCTCCGGTTCCCGGCTGCGCTCCCGTCCCCGGACATACGGCACGATACAATAGCTGCAGAAGTTGTTGCAGCCAAACATAATGTTAACACCGCTCTTAAAGGAATATTTCCGCTCGATCGGAAGCTCCTCCACAATCGCATCCGTGTCCTTCCAGACATCCACGATCATCCGCTTTTTCGCAGAGGCATCAAATACACGCATTGCCAACAGCTCTGCAAACTTAAATATATTGTGGGTTCCAAAAATAATATCCACATTGCGGTAGCTTGTTTTGATCTTATCTACCACGGTCTTTTCCTGCATCATACATCCGCAAAGCATGGTAAGCATTTCCGGATTCTGCTTTTTGTACCGCTTCAACTGGCCCAGATGACCATACACCTTTAAGTTTGCATTTTCCCGGACAGTACATGTATTGTAAAGGACAAGATCCGCTTCCTCCTGATCTGTCTCCTCATAGCCGATCATCTGCAGTATACCAAGGATTTTTTCAGAATCCCTCGCATTCATCTGACAGCCAAAGGTAGTCACACATGCCGTCAGTGGTCTTCCAAGCTGCGCCTTCCGTTCCTCCATCCAAATCTGCAGCTTCCGGATAAAGTAATACTGACGCTCCGGCTCTGTCTCCGGCGGTGCCACTGTCATATCCATTGTCTCGATTATCTTTGTCATTTCTAATTTATCCACAGGTTTATAACTCCTTTTCTCTAATCTTAATGAATGAGTGATTATCTTTTCTTTAGCCTTCCGGACGACACAAACCGCATGGCGAATATCCTGCCTGATGCGCAGCATCAATACTGTCAAAATATGCCCTGTTCTTCTCATAGGGAAGTCCGTTGCAGCTTGGCAGATGGAACTTTTTGGAATTGACATTACCAATATATTTCTGTCCGTTTGCAAGCGCCGGCGCACTGCTTGCCGTATTGTCACTGCCGGATGTATCATCTCCGGATATCTGACTCTCGGAACCGTCTGCCCCGATCAGTGTACTGCTGCCATACTCCCGGTAAGACCACAGCTTGCTTGGGCTCTTGTTCCATTTAATCCTGCTTCCATTGCTTGTCGCAACGATGGTTCCCTGAGCATCTGTCCGGAAGATCTTTGTGCCGATTGCTTTCAGACGGCTCATGGCACTCTGCGCCGGATGACCATAATTATTGTCAGCACCGCAACTGATCACAGTATATTTCGGTTTCATTGCCTGCAGAAGCTTCTGGGAAGATGAATTTGCACTCCCGTGATGGCCTGCCATATAAACATCACAGGAAAGATTCTGCCCATTTTCCACCATTTCATATTCACTTTCCGTTTCCGCGTCTCCGGTGATCACAAAGCGGTTCTTTCCATTGACCAGCTTTAATGCAATGGAATAATTGTTTTCATCCACATAGCCACTGCTGTTTGGTGCCAGAATCGTAAATCGGGCCTTTCCCAGCTTATATTTTTTACCGACCTTCGGCCTTGTTGTCGCAATCTTCTTCTGGGCAATGATATTACAGTAAGACTCATATACTCTGGAATCCGCTGTATAAGCCGGAGCGATCACCCTTTTCACCTTAAATACATTTAAAGCTCCCACGACTCCGTTCAAATGATCTGAATCATAATGGCTTACAACCACATAATCAAGCTTCTTTACCTTCTGACGTTTCAGATAGCTGACTACTTTGGACGACGCATCACTGTCTCCACCATCGATCAGCATAAAATGGACACCGGACTGTACCAGCACAGCACTCCCCTGCCCTACATCAATATAGTGAACCTTCATTGTGGACTTTCCTGCCGCTGCAGCCTTTTGAACCCCCTGCCCCTCCTGCTGCCCGGACCGGCTTTCATAATATGTACCATCAAGCCCTGTCAGCCCGCCAACAAGCATTGCCGCCATCAGGAAAGTCATAATGATCCGTTTTTTTATTGTGTGCAAAGAAACCTCCTCCTTCTGCATAAAATGAGTTCTATAAATACTCTTTTATTCATTGTATCACAAATTCTCAGTCAAGAGAAATTTTTACATATACCGCTTTTCAAACTCCTCTACCGGAATCGGCTTTGAAAAATAATATCCCTGATAAATTCTACACCCCATCTGGGTCAGCTTCACAACCTGTTCCTTTGTCTCAACTCCCTCCGTCACCACAGAAAGACCAAGTGTTTTACTGAGAGAGATGATCATATTTAAGATAGACATGCTTTTTTCCAGATTTTCCGGTTTTGATGTCCTTAAAAAGCCCATATCTATTTTGAGAACATCCACATCCATATCCTTTAATGTGTTGAAAGAAGAATATCCGCTTCCAAAATCATCAATTTCCACCTGAAAACCATATTCCCGGAACTGCTCGATCATATCAAGCTCTCCGGCAGTTCCTGTCATAATTGCCGTTTCCGTGATCTCCAGCTTCAATGTCGATGGAATGATGCGATATTTTTCTACAAGTGCGGTAATAGTTTCATACACATTCATATAGTAAAAATCTTTGGTAGAAATATTAACAGATATATATAAATCACTGTGTCCCTCCTGCTGCCACCGGGCAAGCTTTTGTACGGCAAGCTCCCAGATAAACCGGTCCAGCCGGTAGATCAGCCCTGTTTTTTCAAACACCTCGATAAAATCACCCGGAAAGATCAGACCCCGTTTTGGATGCTGCCATCTCACCAGCGCCTCTGCCCCAAGCATTTTGCCCTCCGATGTCATCTGTGGCTGTAAATACATACAGAATTGTTTCTCTTTAAGTGCCTGATCAAAATCTCCCACAAGCTGCTTTTCCAAAATCGTATTATTTAATATGGTGTCATTATAATAGGCAATGGATCTGGCATAATTTTCATTCAATGTCTTGATCGCAAAATTTGCTTTATCGCACATAATGGAAATATCTTCATTGATATCCGTAATTTCATAAACACCAATATATATATGAAGATGATACAGATCATTGTTAAATACCTGTCCCATTGTCTGTATAGCATCAGTAAAATACTCCTCCTGAAATCTTGCCTTCGGCATACATATTGCAAATTTATCTCCACCGATCCTGCCATAGACAATTCCGTCACGGCATCTCTCTTTCAAAAGACCGGCCTCCATCTTTAACACCTCATTCCCCTTTTCCATTCCAAAAAGATCATTGATCAGCTTAAAGTCCTTAATATTGGAACTAAGTAACAGCCACTCCTCATCCGGATGAGACTTCAGGATCTCAGCCGATTTCACTGCAAAATGGCTTTTATTGTATAATCCTGTCAATGTATCATGTGTTGCAAGATACCTCTCCTGTTCCAGTGCAAGATGTTTTTCTGTGTTATCAACCAGATTCAGGAAAAATCCTATGTATTCCTTCTTTTGATCAAATAATTTCCGATACTCAATATCAAAATAATGAATTTTATTATCAATGATTTTCTGATCACTCCACTCAAGAGAATCCCGGTTTTCAATATCATTTTCAGCAAGCCAGGCTTTTGCATACTCTGAAACGGCTTGCAGACTGCCTTCCGAGATACGAAACATTTCCAATGCCCGATCATTTGCATAGACACATTCATTATTAATATCAAAACAGATTACCATATTGTTCATTTCCGTTACCACAATAGACAGTGTTTTGTCTACCAGCTCCTTAGGAGAACGGTACAGACTCAGATAACAGATCAATATCGCCGCAAACACAAAAAACGGAAGCGACAGATCTACCGGAAATTCAGACAGGTCACATACCACATTCAGCACAAGAATCACACAGATTACTACTAGGATCGGAAAGTATTTCTTGCGATAAAAATATGGAATCCTCGTAATTTTTGTGATAAATGACGCAATAATACAGAATACCAGACAAAAAGCAAAAACAAAATGAAGATGATAAAAAACAGATTTGGTTCCGATATGAAACAACTCATAATTCATATAACTTACTTTATTTAAAGTAAATATATTATGCAAAAACGTATTTGCAAACAAAGATATTCCATCCAGATATGCCACTATAAAGCATCCCGTACGAAACGGAGAAATTTCATTAAATACCATCGTATATTGCTGGGAATACTGTAATATGTATATTAAAACCATATCAATAGAAAAAAGATATAAAGCTTCCATTAAGTATGCAAATGTTTCGTCTATTGAAAATACAAACAAACCATTACTTAAAATCGTTATAATTGCAAAAACAAGACATTTCACAATGGAAGCCGCCACATCACTTTTTATTTTTCGGGCATATCTGATACAGATCAATATGGGTATGATCATCAACACCAATAAAACCATATATATTTTGTCCATACGGAATTTCTCCTCCACTCCAAACATAATCACTCCAAATACATTATACAAAGAAAAACCTACTTGTCAAATATATCTCCGACTTTTACTTCATCCTCTTATCAAAAAAAGACCGCTGCTTCACAAATTTTATTTATGAAGCAGCAATCTCTTTTCTGCAGACAATTTTATTTCTCTACCGGAAAGGAAACTGTTACATGGAACAAATCTCCGTCCAGACGTATTTCAAATTTTCCTCCCATCCGCTCCGTCAGATTATTGGCAATATAAAGGCCCAGCCCGCTTCCCTCTGTTGTCCTGGAAGCATCTCCCCTGACAAAACGCTCCATCAGTTCATCCGGGCTGATGTCGAGCCGTTCCCTGGAGATATTTTTGATAGAAAATTCCGCCATTTTCTGTCCGGTAATACGATCCTCTTTTTCAGATAATGTCACATAAACTCTCGTTCCTTCCAGTGCATATTTGGCTACATTGCCATAAAGATTCTCCAGTATCCGGAAAACTCTTCTCCCATCTCCCTTAAACCGGACCGGCTGTTCCGATATCTCTGCCACAAGAGACAGACCTGCCTGCTCAAACTTTTCTTCAAACTCGCCATTGGTCTGATTGACCAGTTCCCCAAAATTCAATGTAGTGATCTGCAGCTCTATGGTTCCGGAGGATGCCTTCGATGCTTCTACCAGATCCTCGATCAGGCTTTTCAGACGCATGGATTTGCGGTCAAGAACATCCAGATACTCCTGTGCTCTCTCATTGTCGATATGCTCTCGCTTCAACAAGTCCACATAATTGATCACGGAAGTCAGCGGTGTTTTGATATCGTGGGATACATTGGTGATCAGCTCCGTTTTCATCCGTTCGCTTCGCACCGATTCTTCCACCGCACTTTCCAGTCCCTGCCGGATATGGTTGATGGTATCTGCAAGCTCCTTCTGCTCTTTGGAGGCTTTTTCCGGCAGACCGATCTGATAGGAGATATCCCCCTGTGCAATTCTCTCGGCACCCTTCTGAATCTTCTCATCAGCAATCCCATTTCTCATTGCTGCTAAAAGGGCTCCTTCTCCGGCAATTAAAAGGAATGGAAGTCCTATTACACAAACAATAACTGTCATACCGTAAGAAACACCAAAAGAATAATTGACCACCACATTCCAGCTGACAATCCATATTACAAGCCATAATACAGCAAAGGCGATCACTGCTGTCCCATATCTTACAAATGCTCTCGTATCTTTATATTTTTGAACAAATACCTTCAGCTTTGATATAGCAATCGTTCCTCCCGTTTTTCCCTTTCGGAAACACCAGCGGATCAAACTGTGCTCTTTCAGTCTTTTCTGGCAGATTCTTTGTATGAGCCCCAATAGGAAAAACATTACCGCCAACGCAAGCGCTGCGATCAATAAGGCATCTGCAAGTCTGGTAATACTTATATTTCCGATATTCGTCTGCTCCATTGTCTGTTCCCGGTTGGAAATATGACACAGATCATATACTGATCCATTCAGCAGATATATTCCCACCAACGCAGCCACAGCCAGAATCTCAGACGGAAGCTTTTGAATCCGTCTTTCCTTTCCCTGCGTCGTTGTGCTTGTCACGGCCAGACCAAAGAATGCAAGCAGCATACTTAAAAGACCGATCGCAAAGATAAGAATACTTTGTTTTGCTGTATCCTTTGCCCGCAGATACTGTTTCTGTGTTTCCTGATAATCCTTATATAAGGATGCCATACCACTTGTCTTACCCGGTGAGGTGATATCTAATACCGGATATCCCACGACCACATAGGCATTCTGATGGGAATTCGTCATCTTTTTCAGAAATTCCTTCAAATCTCCGGAATTTTCAAAGCCATGCCAGCTCCAGTTGGTCTGATATACCTCTCCTCTGGCATCATATATCGCATATTTATAATCATAGGATGTTTTGTTCTCATCAATGGCTGCACGCTGGAGATTATCCACATAAGATGCCCATTTTTCATTTTTTGTAATGAGACACTTTTTGTCCAGAGTTACATTATATAAAAATCCGGATTTTTGTAAAAAGTCTTCAAGTCCTTTTCCAAAGCTCAGCAAAAACTGCGCCATGTCTGCTGCCATAGTCTCATTACAAAGAGGCCTTCCTATATTCCACGGTGCCCCTATAGCATTCTCCATGAGCTTCTGCCCTTTCTTTTTGATCTCTTCTGTGTATTTTTCCAGACTTTCATCATAGACATAACACCCTTCATCATTGTCCTCTGCATCACTATAATATGCCATTGGATCCTTTAAGAAGTTTTTCAGGGTAAAATCCGACTTTCCACCATTATAATAAAGTTTATCGTTCATATCCAGACGAAGTGCTGTGTGATTGTCCTCTTCCCCCAAAGAATTATAGACATACACAATGTTTGTGTCTTCCACCAGCTTTGAATTTTCCTCAATATTGTACAGATCCGTAATGCGGTGTGCTTTCCGGTAATCTTCCATAAGATCCCCATAATAACTCTTATATCCGGTTCCATCCTCTCCTTTTCCCTGAAAGTTATTCTCTGCGGCAAGAGCCATCTGATACAGCAGCCATCCTTTGGCATAATTTGGATACATCTGTCCAAGCCACCGGGCATAATCGGAATGAAGTCCTACCTTCTGCGTTCCCTTTGTCAGATCCACCTCCATGGTCTCCGTTTCCCGATTTCCCCCCTGCAGTCCCGGCAATAATGTTTCCTGTCCGTCATAACGCTTGATTTCCGTAGTTTTTTCCCCTTGTTTCTCCATATTCTTCCAGTCTTTTTTGGAGAAATTTTCCCCGGAGGCTACCGTATAATAAAGCGTACTTTTCTCCCAGTTGCCTCTTGCAAAATAAACCTGTTTCAGCGAAAGAAGCTGCGATGCCTTTTTGTAGATACTGACATTTTCTTTGCTGTACTTTTCAAAGCCGTTAATGTAGTTTGAAAGATATCCGTCATAATCATAATTATGACCTTTCCAGCCGGCTGCTTCTTTCAATGTAACTACCTTTTTTTCAGCTCCTGTTCCTGTCTGCAGAAATGGCATATTCTCCATTTTCCCTGTATATACGGAGCCGTCCACACTTCCCAGCCTG
Source organism: Jutongia huaianensis (assembly GCF_014384985.1). Classification (GTDB taxonomy): domain Bacteria; phylum Bacillota; class Clostridia; order Lachnospirales; family Lachnospiraceae; genus Jutongia; species Jutongia huaianensis. The sequence goes on along the minus strand of NZ_JACRSX010000008.1, from coordinate 69,577 downwards.
CGGATATTCAGATAAAGCTCCAGTGCCTGCAGATAGCTGTCAGTCAGCTTTCGAAATTCGCTGCTTTCTTCCAGATTTCCATTCTCGGAAACATTATTTTCCGAAGAAAGCTGATTCATTTTGGATTTTGCTCCAATATAATCAATTCCTGAAAGGGACGCTGTCACCGTCGCTGCCGTCAGAACCAATCCAAGAAGGATACGGACCAATTTTCTTTTATTTGTTTTCCCCTTTTTTTGTTTCTCTTCTTTGTTTTCCCTTATCTCTTTGTTTCGTCTCATCTTATAAATCCCCCCTTGTCCGATTTACTGATTTTCCAGCTTGTAACCTACGCCCCACACAACCTTCAGATATCTTGGCTCTTTGGGGTTGATCTCGATCTTTTCCCGGATATGGCGGATATGTACTGCCACTGTATTTTCTGCAGCATAGCCATTTTCATTCCAAATGCTCTCATAAATCTGCCGGCTGGAAAAGACCTTTCCCGGATGTTTCATCATCAGCAGCAGGATATTGTACTCCAGAGGCGTCATCTTGATCAACCGGCCATCCATATACACCTGCTTGCGGTCATCATCCATTTCCAGTCCACCGAGACGATATGTTATTCCCCCTGACGGCACCTGCGCGCTCATCATATCATAACGTCTCAGCTGGGACTTTACTCTGGCCACAAGCTCCAGTGGATTAAACGGCTTCGTCACGTAATCATCCGCTCCGATATTCAGACCCAGAATCTTGTCTGCATCCTCTGATTTGGCAGAGATGATAATAACCGGCACCTTACTTTCCTCCCGGATCTTCATGGTAGCATGGATTCCATCCAGCCTTGGCATCATCACATCGATCACCAGCAGATCAATATGATTCTGCCGGATCTGCTGCAAAGCCTGCATCCCGTCATAAGCCGTGAGTACCTCATACCCCTCCTGCTCCAGATAGATCTGAATTGCCTCCACGATTTCTTTGTCATCATCACATACCAGTATTGTCTGCATTTTTGTCCTCTTTTCTGTACCTGTGTCGTACCTTGCTGCTTTGCATTTCCTATCATAAACTACATTTTTTAAGACAAGCGAATGAAATTCTTAAGATTTCTTTAAGTTTATCACAGAATGAATGAAGAAAAAAGAGACCACCGTATCTGCCCATTACGGTGGCCTCTCAAATCAGGTTTTCCACGAAACTCCCGATCAGAACCTCTATGAAGTTCCATATTCACACACAATCAAATTTAAAGGAAAACTCATGCTATTTGCACTTTATTCGGCTGCATCCTGGAGAGCGTCAAAACCTTCCTCTCCGGTACGAACCTTCACTACATTCTCTACATCATATACAAAGATCTTACCATCTCCGTAGTGACCGGTGTAAAGAACCTTCTTAGCTGTCTCAATCACTGTCTCAATCGGTACGGAGCTGATAACAACCTCTACCTTTACCTTCGGGATCAGCATAACACTAAGCTCGGCACCACGATAGGTTGTTGTAATACCCTTCTGTGTACCACAGCCCATAACCTGTGTCACGGTAATACCATTGACACCGATCTGGTTCATAGCTTCCTTCAGCTCATCAAACTTGTTCTGCTGACAGATAATAGATATCTTTGTAAACTTCTCGGTCATATCGCCCGGCTTTTCTGCTACAGGCCTCATCGCCGGCTTATGATCACTGTTCTTCTCAATCACAGGTGCAAGACCACTCTTTGGTACCGGCATAGTTCCTGCAGAATAGAACATATTGCCGGCAGGCATAAAGTCTGCATATGCAGATGTCAGACCATGCTCCTTCACATCCAGACCGATAAGCTCTTCCTCCTCAGATACTCTCAATCCAAGTGTTGCCTTAATGATCAGGAATGTAATCGTAATGGTGATCGCTGTCCAGGCAATGGTACTGAACATTCCCACAAACTGGAGACCAAGCTGTGTGAAGCCACCGCCATAGAAAAGACCCTGTCCTTTGATTGCACCACCCTCTAACGCAATCTGGTAACCGGGAGCTGATTTTGTTGCAAAAAGACCAACGGCGATCGTACCCCAGATACCATTCATCATATGTACTGCTACGGCACCAACCGGATCATCAATCTTTAATACATAATCCAGAAGCCATACACCAAACACTACCAGAAGACCCGCAACTGCACCGATCACTGCTGCGCCGGCACAATCAGTAACATCACAAGGTGCTGTGATGGCAACAAGACCTGCCAGAGATGCATTCAGACACATTGACACATCCGGCTTACCATATTTGATCCAGGTAAAGATCATACACACAACCGTTGCAACTGCAGGCGCAACAGTTGTTGTCAGGAAAATAGAACCGAGATCCGGAATCGATGTTGCAGCTGCACCGTTGAATCCATACCAGCCAAGCCACAGGATAAATACACCAAGAGCACCGATCGTTAAATTGTGACCCGGAATTGCGTGAGGCTTTCCGGTTCTCTTGCTGAATTTACCAATACGAGGTCCAAGCATCGCTGCACCGATCAGGGCACAGATACCACCAACCATATGAATACAGTTGGAACCGGCGAAATCATGGAAGCCCATCTGTGCCAGGAAGCCGCCGCCCCAGGTCCAGTGTGCTTCTACCGGATAGATCACTGCGGAGATCACAGCGGAGTAAACACAGTAGGAAATGAATTTTGTACGTTCTGCCATGGCACCGGAAACGATCGTCGCTGTTGTGGCACAAAATACAAGGTTAAATACGAAAATGGAATAATCGTAATTTCCATAATGAGAGAAGATATTGAAATCAAGCTTTCCAATAAAACCTCCCATATCATTTCCTAACAGAAGTGATGCACCGATCAGGAAAAACATAAATGTACCGATACAAAAATCCATCAGGTTCTTCATAATAATGTTTCCAGCATTCTTTGCTCTGGTAAAGCCAGCCTCCACCATTGCAAATCCTGCCTGCATCCAAAATACCAATGCTGCTCCTATCAAATACCATACGCCATACAGGTTATCGTTGACGTACTGAATGATTTCTTTCGACATATAACATTCCTCCTTGGTTTTCATTTTTTTCTTTTCACATGTGAATGTTACACTTAAGTAACAGAAAAAGGTGCCACGATCGCTATCTGCTTCGTGACACCTTTGTCATAAATCTCATTATATTCATTCCTCAGATCCTGTCAAGGAACTTTCGGGAACTCTTTTCAAAGAAAAGTTTAAAAAGAGTTATTCTTTTTATTCTTCATTTTTTGCAAAATATTTGAAAGTGCTATTTGCTTTGTAGAGCAAAATCCGGGTTTACATCCCCATCTTTTAAAGAATCATCGGTCAAAAACTTTATAAAAGCAGCCGCTTCCTCCTGCTTTCTGGAAGAATTGGACACTCCCAGCACGGCAGATTTGCTTTTGCCCTCCAGTGCCTTGTACTTCTTGCAATCTGCAACATCAATGCCGAAATTATACTTTGTCTCGTCAATCTCCTTCTCTCCACGGATGTTCTCTCCGTCAATGATCGGACAATATATTCTCTTATCCTTAGGCCAGTCCTTAAATGCCGCTACGGTATCCGAACTGTCCGGCTCGAAAAAATACCCGGCAGTAGCGTAACCGGTAAAGCCCTCTTTGGGTGCGATCACAATATCACAGGTTCCGGCATAAATATAACTCTGCAGTTGCTCGCTTAAGGTACCGTTTTTAGAGTTAAACTCCGTATTGATCGTCACGATCTCGTGTTTATTATCAAGACCCAGATAAGTACCCACCGCTTTTTCCAGCTTGTCTACCTGCTTATCATCCAGATTCTGGTCACAGATCGCCACATATAATACTGTCTGCGGCTTCGTCAGAGCCCCATACAAAAAATAACCTCCCACCAATGCGATCACGGCAATGACCACGATGGTTGGCAGATAATAATCCTTAAAAAACTGGAATTTCCCCTTACTGTCCAATTTTTCGTACTCTTTTTTATAATCCGTATCGTCTCTCTGCTGATAGATCAGACCATCCTTTTTCACCTTGCTCTTGTCATCCTCAACGGAATCGTCAAATATTCTCGCCATGTAAACCAACCTTCCCGGCACACCTTATAAATAATATATTTTCAAATTTTCATTATCTGATGCACGCTTTTTCTTAGTTGTAAGTATACAAAAATTATCCTGTCCCCGCAAGGAGACAGGATCTTATTTCATACAATTTATTATTTTTTAATGATTTCCCGGTTACGCCGTTCCTAAAATATATATTACCAGGTACATCAAGATCATCAGACCATTGATGATCACACCGAGAGACGGAAATAGCTGTCTGATATTATCCAGCTTCAGGCTGAGCATAGCTAGCACAAAGCCCCAGATATTAATGGCAACGCAAACCACTCCCCAAATACCGATCCAGACTCCGGCTTTTCCACCCGCCTCTCCTGACAGAAAGCAAAGTACCAAAAACAGGACAAGAGATAAAATTCCTAAAACTGTTGACCAGATTCCCTGTTTCGGATGCTTTTTATCTGTCAGATGAAGACCATCCTTACGTCTTTTCTTTTTAGACATGATCCTCTCTCACCTGCCCTTCTGTTTTCTCCGGTTGTTCCACACTCTTCCGACAGAAAAATATTCTGTGAAAAAAGCGAAACAGTACATAACCGATGATTCCTCCTAATGTATTCAGAAGCATATCATCCACATCACAGGAACCTACCTTGGATACGAGCTGGATCAGCTCCACCAGCAGCGATGTCAGAAAACTCAGCAGCAGAATCTTCCAGAATTTACGCTGATTTCTTGAAATGACCGGCAGCACAAATCCAAAGGGAACAAAACACACAACATTTCCCAGAAGATTCAACAGAACATAATAACTGCCGATTGCATGCCAGTAGAAGATGTATCTGCGGATTTCCTTAAATGGCACCAGACTGTATTTGTATTCGTCACTTGGCACCCGTCCCAGCTGCTCGCTGAAAAACAGGAAATACACCAGTGCCACCAGATACACCACAAAGATACACCATGACAGGATGCGGATTACTTTTTTCGCATTTTTCATTCCTAGCTCCTTAATACAATTTCTTTCTCCTCAAGGGCACGGACAATCTTATCCATGGCCTTGTTTACCTCCTCGTCCTTCAGGGTACGGTCCGGTGCACGGAATACGATCTTATATGCCATAGACTTATACCCCTGGGTAAGCTGGGCTCCCTCATAGATATCAAAGAGTGTCACTGACTCGATCAGCTTGCCGCCCTTTGTACGGATGGTTTCCTCAATATCCCCAGCCAATACTTCCTTCTTCATGGTCAGACTGATATCTCTCGTCATAGCAGGGAATTTCGGAATACCTACATACTTCACATCAAAGCTTGCCAGCTCAGAAAGCTGCTTCATATTGACAACCGCAATATATGCCTTCTGTCCGATGGAGAAGTTGTCAAGCACCTCCGGATGGATCTCACCGAGATATGCAACCTCACATCCCTCATAGATCACCTTCGCCTGACGCCCCGGATGCAGGAAGCTCTTCCCTGCCTGTGGATCATATTTTGCTGCCTTCTTCAGTCCCATGCGCTGCATCAGACTTTCTACAACACCTTTCATGGTAAAGAAATCTCCCTCACCGTACATACCAAGTGTCAGCTGCATCTGCTCCTCCGGAAGCTCGGTAAGCGGCAGACTCTTTGGAAGATATACATTTGCCAGCTCGTAAAGACGGACATTCTGGTTTCGGCGGTTATAGTTTGTTGCAAGAGAGGTCAGCATACCACCAATGGCTGACGTCCGCATAACACTGTAGTCCTCTCCCAGTGGATTCATAATGGCAATGCTCTTACGCAGCACATCATCTGCCGGCAGAAGAAGCTTGTCATAAACCTTCGGGCTTTCAAAGGAGAAAGTCATTCCCTCCATAAAACCATAGGCTTCCACAATATCTCTTGCCATATTCTCATGCTGCATCTTCTCAGAAAGTCCGCCTGCTGTTGCAGAACCGGACGGAAGTGTCATCGGAATATTGTCGTATCCGAAGAAACGGGCAACCTCCTCAGCCAGATCCGCAAGTCTTTCCAGATCCTGTCTCCAGGTTGGCACAAGAACTTCCTTTTTCTCACGATCTACTGTCAGATCCAGCTTCTTAAAATATGCCACCATGGTATCCTCATCAATATCAGTACCAAGAAGGGCATTGATCTTCTCTACATTATATGTGATAGTGATCGGTTCTTTCTTAACCGGATATACGTCCACAGCACCACCGACAACTTCACCGGCACCCAGCTCCTCGATGAGCTGGCAGGCACGGTTCATGGCATCGATCGCATTGTTCGGATCAAGTCCCTTCTCAAACTTTGCCTGCGCATCGGTACGCATACCAAGCTTCTTGCCGGATTTACGGATATTGGTTCCGTCAAAGGTTGCAGCCTCGAAAAGCATAGTAGTCACATCATCCGTGATCTTAGAGTTTTCTCCACCCATAATACCGGCAACACCTACCGGCTTCTCCCCGTCACAGATCACCAGCATGGTATCGTCAAGAACTCTCTCCTGACCATCCAGTGTCATAAACGGCTCATCCTTGTGTGCTTTTCTTACGATAATCTTATGATCTGCCAGTTTGTCCAGATCATACGCATGCATTGGCTGTGCATACTCCTCCATTACATAGTTCGTGATATCTACAATATTATTGATCGGACGAATGCCAACCGAAGCAAGACGACGCTGCATCCACTCCGGGGACGGAGCGAGCTTGATATTTTTTACGACTCTTGCCACATAACGGGAGCAAAGCTCCGGTGCCTGTACTTCTACTGATACATAATCATTGACATTCTCGCCGTTACCTGTCTCTGTCACCTCCGGAAGCACCAGATCCTTTCGGAAGGTTGCAGCTACCTCTCTGGCAATACCAATCTGTCCAAAACAGTCTACACGGTTGGAAGTCACCTCATACTCAAATACCACATCATGAAGTCCCAGAAGCTCTACCGCATCTGCCCCGATCGGTGCATCTGCATATTCCGGATTATCACTGAGAATATAGATTCCATCCTCGGCTGCATCCGGATACATATCCGTATTAGACCCCAGCTCATCAATGGAACACATCATCCCAAAGGAATCAACTCCTCTGAGCTTTCCTTTTTTAATCTTGAAACCATTCTCTGACTCGCCATCCTTGTGGCTGCTGGCTACATGACCGCCATCCAGTACAACCGGCACCTTATCTCCCTCTTTGACATTTGGAGCACCTGTTACGATCTGTACCTCTGTGCCTGCCTCATCGATCTGTACCTGACAGATCACCAGCTTATCTGCATCCGGATGCTTTTCGATCTTATTGATCTTACCAACCACGATCTTATCCAGATTCTTATCTAACTCTGTATATCCCTCAACCTTTGTACCGGACAATGTCATTGCATCCATATATTCCTGTGCCGTACAATCCAGATCCGGCACATACGCCTTTGTCCATGATATTGAACTATTCATGTTATTTTCTTCCTTTCTTCTATTTAGAACTGTTTTAAGAATCTTGTATCATTTTCGTATAATAATCTCATATCATCAATCTCGTACTTGAACAATGCAATTCGCTCCAGTCCGACACCAAATGCAAATCCGGTATATTCCTCCGGATCAATGCCGCTCATCTCCAGCACATGCGGATGAACCATACCACAGCCGAGAATCTCAACCCAGCCTTCGCCCTTACAGAAACGGCAGCCCTTTCCGCCGCATTTAAAACAGGTAACATCCATCTCGGCACTCGGCTCTGTAAACTGGAAGTGATGCGGACGGAATTTTACCTTTGTATCTTCTCCGAACAAACGCTTTGCAAACTCCTGCAGCGTTCCCTTCAGGTCGGAAAATGTTATATTTTTGTCTACCACAAGACCCTCGATCTGATGGAAAGTCGGAGAATGTGTCGCATCCACCTCATCGGAACGGAAAACTCGTCCCGGTGCGATCATACGGATCGGCAGTCTGCCCTTCTCCATCTCGTGAACCTGTACGGAAGAGGTCTGGGTACGAAGAAGAATATCCTGTGTAATATAGAAGGTATCCTGCTCATCCTTTGCCGGATGGTCTGCCGGAATGTTCAAAGCCTCAAAGTTATAATAATCTCTCTCGATCTCCGGACCCTCTACAACCTCATAGCCCATACCGATAAAGATGTTCTCTACTTCTTCCAGGGTCATGGTGTTTGGATGACGATGTCCCTCCGGAATACGCTGTCCCGGTAATGTTACATCAATTGTCTCCGCTTTCATCTTTTCCTCACGGAGTGCCTGCTCAAAGGCTTTCTTTTTCTCCTCCAGATGCTCCTCAATCTTACTGCGGGCATCATTTACCATCTGTCCAACCTTCGGGCGATCCTCCGGAGCTACATCCTTCATTGACTTGAGAATGGATGTCAACTCACCCTTCTTTCCCAAAAATGACACCTTGATCTCATTAAGTTTATCCAGCTTGTCAGAGGAATCAATCTGTGCCATTGCTTCATCCATGATCTGTTTTAACCTGTCTTTCATCACTAACCTCCGATTATTTAAATAGATTTTTGAAAGGAGTCTTTCTATGATCAACTAAAAACAAAAGGTTTCTTAAGATCAAAAAAACTCCCTGCATCGCAAGGAGCTTGAAATTGGTATCCCGGCTTCCTCCCGACACAATGTCAGGGACGGAATCTACCGCGGTACCACCCTGTTTCTTATGTAAGCTGTGATACACTGACAACTACAATCCAATCAATGGAGCTTCATCATCCTCCGGTATCATCACATAAACACTTCATTGCACGTAACGTGTGCGAATCGTCAGACAATACTAAATAGATCATCACCAAAATATTATAACAATAAATAGGACTATCTGTCTCTCTTTCCTGTCTGCAGCTCACGCGGGAAATTCGATCACACCGGGAACGTAAAGATGCTTTCAGCCGATGGCATCCTCTCTCTGACCGGATCGATGTTCTCTACTAAACGCGATCATCGCCTTTACATTTGGTTGTATGATATCATACTTTCTAATCTTTGACAAGACCTAACTTTGAGGCGTTATCGGAAATTCTACTCTCTGCCTCTCCTGCCTGTGCCGGCATCCACCAAAAAATCTGTTTATCATTGCTCCTGCAATACTTTCACAATCTTTTCAAAATGCATAGCATGGGAAGCCTTTACAAGCACCGCATCACCCTTCCGTATTTCCCGGATGCCTGTTTCCAGAAATGCGTCCAGGTCCGCAAAGTAGAGATGACGCCCTGCATAGCCCCCGGTCCGGCTGATCTCCTCAATGCCCTTCTCATAATTCTGTGCCAGAGATCCAATGGAAATGATCAGCGAAATGCCCTTTCTGGCAGCATACTGACCCACTTCATAATGCATCTGTGCTTCCTCATCTCCAAGCTCAAACATGTCTCCCATGATCGCAACGGTCCTGCTGCCCTCCACTTCACTAAGCACGTCGATTCCTGCCTTCATGGAAACCGGATTGGCATTATAGCAGTCATCCATAATGGTCATATCATCGGTCTGTATAATGTGGCCATGACCCCCCACCGGCTCATAGGACTCGATTCCTGCCTTGATCTGCTCCAGAGAAAGTCCCAGTTCACAGCCCACAGCCGCTGCTGCCAGTGCATTGGAGATCATATGACGTCCCGGTGCCGGTACCGTCACAGAGATCTCTCCCTTCGGGGTATGCAGCATAAACCGGCTACCTGCCAGGCCAAGACTCTCGCAGTTTTGTGCATAAACAGACAGCTTGGCACCTTCCTTTGTCTGATCCAACTTACCCCCATCCGGCAGTCCATAAAATACCGGCGCACTGATACGTTCGTCCTGATCCAATGTGCACAGCTTGTCATCATTTCCGTTTAATACAGCCTTCCCCTCCGGTTTCAGATAAGTAAATATCTCCGTTTTCGCTTTCAGGATACCATCACGGGTTCCGAGATTTTCCAGATGACACTGACCAATGTTGGTGATCACACAGATATCCGGCTTTGCCACCTTTGCCAGGCGTGTCATCTCACCAAAATCACTAATGCCCATTTCCAGAACAGCAGCCTGATGATGCTCCCGGATCCGGAAGATCGTCAAAGGCAGACCGATCTCATTATTGAAATTTCCCAATGTTTTTAATGTATCATATTTCTGAGATAATACCGCTGCGATCATTTCCTTGGTGGTAGTCTTTCCCACACTTCCGGTAATACCAATCACCGGAATCGTAAGCCCCGCCCGGTATAACTCTGCCATATCCTTCAATGCCTGTTCGCATGATTCCACCTGAATATATGGTTTTGTTTCATCCTTCGGAGGCTCCGTGGACATACAACAGAGAGCTCCATCCTCATATGCGCCCGGTATAAATGTGTTACCGTCAACCCTTGCTCCCTTGATCGCCACAAACAGACCGTCCTTTTCTACCTGGCGGCTGTCAATGGTAATAGAAGAAAGCTCGGATTCCTTCCGTTCCTCCGGTCCGGTATAAGTTCCCTTTACTGCCTGTGCTACCGCCTCTAACGTCATTCCCTTCATCAATCTCTCCATCTGCAGTCTCTTATAACTGCTCTCCCTTTTTATATTTTTGTGAAACAATGTTTATTTATATTTTTTTAATGCTTCCTGAATAATCTTTTCACAGAGGGTACCATAATCAACGCCTACAGCAAGTGCTTCCTGAGGAAGAAGGCTTGTCGGTGTCATTCCCGGAAGGGTATTGGCCTCCAGACAGTACATTTCGTTCTTTTCATTGAGAAGGAAATCAATCCTTCCATATACTTCCAGTTTAAGCTCACGATATACATCCAGCGCATATCCCTGCATTTCCTTCGTCAGAGCCTCACTAAGCTCTGCCGGACAGACATCCTCTGCCATTCCTGCCTGGTATTTTGTCTTATAATCATAAAACCCTGTCTTTGGAATGATCTCAATAACAGGAAGAGCTTCTCCTGCTACAACACCGGCAGAAAACTCCCTGCCATGGATACATTCCTCCACAACTACCTCATCCTCATAGCGAAATGCCAGTTCCAGAGCATCCTGATACTGTGCCTCATTTTCTGCAAAGCTGACCCCGACACTGGAGCCGCCACAGCAAGGCTTTACAACACATGGGAAACCAAACTCCGATACCACACGTTTTACGGAATCCTTTTCTCCCTTCTTTACTGTAAATCCCTTCGGCGTCGGGATTCCTGCTGCCTGGAACATCTTTTTAGCGACCCCCTTATCCATCGCCATGGCACTTCCCAGATAACCGGAGCCGGTATACCTGATTCCCAGCACATCAAAGGCGGCCTGTACCTTTCCATTCTCTCCCTCTGCTCCGTGAAGTCCCATATATACAATATCTGCCATGCGACAGATCTCAATGACATTTGGTCCAAACAGGCAGTCCGGGTTTTCTGTTCTCATTGCCTTGACCGCCTCCAGATCCGGATCCACGGACTGGATCGTATCAGACATCTGCGTCAGCTGCGGATCTCCCTCAAAAATCCCCTCCAGACTGTCTCCTGTCTTTCCATGTCCCAGAAATATATCTAAGATGACCGCCTGATGACCCTTTTCCCGAAGTGCCTTACACACCTTTGATGCAGAATTGATGGATACATCTCTCTCTGTACTAAGTCCACCGGCTAATACAACTATCTTCATTATAATCACCATGCCTTTCCCCATGCTTTGTTCCTGTTTTTGCTGTTATTATCACAGGAAGCGATTTTCAAACTATTTTTAGTATATAGGACAAAATACGCAATAAATATCCAAAAAATGTCATTCACTTTGCAAATCCTGCTCCTGTGAAAATCCCTCATAAACCATATCAATATACTCCCAGATCTCTTCTCTGCCTTCCTTCGTCATAGATGAGTATGGGATCACCGGCGTTCCCTCCACCACCTGAAGGGTTTCCTTGATCTGCTTGATCTGTTTTGCCTTCTGGGATCGTTTGATCTTATCCGCCTTCGTAGCAATGATAATGGGATTAAATCCATAGTGGGTACACCACTCATACATCTGCAGATCATTCTGGTTTGGCTTATGACGGATATCCACCAGCAAAAAGATCAGGCGCAGTACCTTGGAACCGTCCAGATAACGGTTGATCATTTTGCCCCACTTTTCCACAGTCTGCTGGGATACCTTCGCATAACCGTATCCCGGAAGATCCACAAAGTACAACAGATCATTAATATTATAAAAATTGACGGTCTGGGTTTTTCCCGGCTGGGATGATGTTCTCGCCAGAGACTTCCGGTTCATAAGCCCATTGATCAGCGTAGACTTTCCCACATTGGAACGCCCTGCAAAAGCCACCTCTAATTTATCGTTCTCCGGCATTTTACTGGTAATTCCACATACTGTTTCCAGATTTACTGATTTTATTTTCATTGTAACCCTATATTCCTTTCCCAGCCCATAACTACGGACTGCAAGCACACGATTCTCCACTCTGTTCTATGCAAGAGCCTCCTTTAGGACGTCTTCCACCTTCTGCACATACTTAAGTTCGATTCCATCCAGAATCTCTGCTTCCATCTCATCCACATCACGGCTGTTTTCCTTTGGCACCAGAACCTCCTGAATTCCGGCTTCCTTCGCCGCCAAAAGCTTCTCTTTCAGTCCCCCGATGGGAAGAACACGTCCCCGCAGGGTAACCTCACCGGTCATGGCTACATCCGCCCTGACCGCTTTTTCGGTCACTGCAGAATAGATTGCCGTAGTCATGGTAACACCGGCAGACGGGCCATCCTTTGGTGTTGCTCCCTCCGGCACATGGATATGGATATCATGCTTTTCAAAATAATCTTCGGATACCTGATCCTGTACCAGATATCGTACATATGTCAATGCAATCTTTGCAGATTCCTGCATCACATCTCCAAGCTTCCCTGTCAGCTCCAGCTTACCGGAACCTTTCAGAGACATCACCTCAATCTCCAGAGTTTCTCCTCCGACACTGGTCCAGGCAAGTCCCCGCACAATACCGATCTCCGGCTTTTCATTGGCTGCATTCGGCTTATATACCGGTTTTCCCAGATATTCTTTTACATTTCGGTCCGATATCCGGATCTTCGTCTTGGTATCCTCCTGTGCGATCACCTTCGCTGCCTTCCGGCACAAAGAAGCAATCCGCCGCTCCAGACCACGGACTCCCGCTTCCCTCGTATAACGAAGGATCACTGTCCGAAGTGCCTTGTCTGTAATGGTAAGCTGCTGTTTTGTGATTCCATTCTGCGCAAGCTGTTTTGTCCACAGATGCTCCTTTGCAATATGGAACTTTTCATTCTCCGTATAACCCGGAAGTTCGATCACTTCCATACGATCCAAAAGAGGTCTTGAAATGGTGTCTGTCCCATTTGCGGTACAGATAAAAAATGCTTTGGAAAGATCAAAGGACAGCTCCAGATAATGATCCGAAAAATGCTTGTTCTGTTCAGGATCAAGAATCTCTAACATGGCCGCTGCCGGGTCTCCTCTTCCATCACTGACCATTTTGTCAATCTCATCAAACAGAATTAGAGGATTTTTAACCTTTGCATTTTTTACTGCATTGATCACCCGTCCGGGCATAGCCCCCACATATGTTCTGCGGTGTCCCCGAAGCTCTGCCTCATCCCGGACACCTCCCAGGCAGATTCTCACATACTTTCTACCCAATGCCTTTGCCACCGATTTTGCAATGGAAGTTTTTCCTGTTCCCGGAGGTCCCACCAGACAGATGATCGTGCCGGTTCCATTTTTGTTGAGCTTTTTTACCGCCAGATATTCCAGAATTCGTTCCTTGACCTTTTCCAGACCATAATGATCTGCATCCAGAATCTCCTTCGCATGAGCCACATCTGTATTATCCCTGCTCATCTTTTTCCATGGCATGGCAAGAAGAGTCTCTAAATATCCACGGATCACAGCACTCTCCGAATTATTGGAACTGATCCGTTTATAACGGCTGATCTCTTCTTTGATCTTTTTCTTAACTTTGTCCGTTGCTTTCAATTTGGCAAGCTTCCGTTCAAATTTATCTGCCTCGGATTCTGCGTCGTCCTCTCCCAGTTCCTTATGGATCGCCTTGATCTGCTCCCGAAGATAATACTCCTTCTGATTATCCTCTACCTGCTGCTTTACCATTTCGGAAATGTCTCCCTGCAGACGCAGGATTCCAAGTTCCCGTTCCATCACAATCATCAGTTCTGTGAAGCGATCCTCAATGCGATCCGGCTCAATGATTCCCTGCTTCAGATGATAATGAATCGGAAGATTCGCTGTGATCATATAAATGATCCGGTCCAGATCGATACTTTCACTGACCATATCCTGAAGCTGCTGACCCATTTTCCCCTGACGGTCACAATATTCCCGGAACAGCTGCTTCAACTGCCGGATCATAGCCACGCGCTTCAACTGCTCTGTCGGTTCCCCATGATTGGACAATATATCCGCATTGTTCCAGACATCTTCCTCTTCCTCGGACTCCTGTATATTTGCAAGAATATATCCTTCATCAGTGCTTTCCAGAGACAGCAGATGAGCTCTTTTCTCGCCTTCCAGAACGACCCGGACATATTTATCCGGCATCCGGGCAATCTGTTTTACCTTTGCAATGGTTCCTACTTCAAATAAATTATCCATATTGACATCGCTGCTCTCTGCATCCCGTTTGGCTGCAGTAAACACCATCTGGTCATTTTCCATCGCCGCTTCCATCGCACTGACAGTCTCTGCCTTGGCCACCTCGATATATGCTGTAACCCCTGGCAAAGCCACCACATCCCGCAGTGCCATTAAAGGTTTCTTGATCATAGCAATTTTTGTTTCCTTTCTGCTCGGTCACGTCCCCATGACCTTTTTATTTTTAAAAAGAGGGTGCTCAAAAGCAGCCCTCTCTTTGTTTGGAGGACAAAACACTGGTTTTGCCCTTTTTCATTTACGCAATCTCATCCTTCGCATTGCTGTCGGAGGAAATTTCTCTTCGTTCATCATTTTTGGTAACAAGGATCGGCTCCGCCTCTCCCTTTGCTGCTGCCTCGGTGATAATACATTCTACCGCATCCTCATCGGACGGTACCTCATACATCGCATTCATCATAACTGACTCAATGATCGCACGAATACCTCTGGCTCCGGTTCCCCGCTCAATAGCACGTTTTGCGATTGCCTGAATTGCTCCATCCTGGAATGTCAGCTTAACATCATCCAGCTCAAACAGCTTCTTATACTGCTTGGTAATCGCATTCTTTGGTTCCACCAGGATACGCTCCAATGCTTTCTCATCCAAAAGATCCAGTCCTACATTGACCGGCAGACGACCGATCAGCTCCGGAATCAGTCCGAATTTCACAAAATCCTCCGGCAGAACCTGCTTGAACAGCTCACCTACATTCTCATCTTCCTTGTCGGAAATCTCAGAATTAAATCCGATGGATTTCTGTCCGATCCGGGAACCAATGATCTTGTCAAGACCATCAAAAGCTCCTCCGCAGATAAATAAAATATTCGTCGTGTCTAACTGGTAAAACTCCTGATGTGGATGCTTTCTGCCTCCCTGTGGTGGTACACTGGCTACGGTTCCCTCAAGAATCTTTAACAACGCCTGCTGTACACCCTCCCCGGATACATCACGGGTAATGGATACGTTTTCTCCCTTGCGTGTAATTTTATCAATCTCATCAATATATATAATACCGTGCTGCGCACGTTCCATATCATAATCTGCTGCCTGGATGATCTTGAGAAGGATATTCTCTACATCTTCACCTACATAACCAGCCTCTGTCAACGCCGTCGCATCTGCAATGGCAAATGGTACATTGAGAATCTTTGCCAGCGTCTGTGCCAGAAATGTCTTTCCGGAACCCGTCGGTCCCAGCATAATAATATTACTCTTCTGAAGCTCCACATCCATGCTTTTTTCAGACAGCACTCTCTTATAATGATTATAAACAGCGACAGACAATACCTTCTTGGCATCCTCCTGACCAATCACATACTCATCCAGAAATTCTTTCATTTCCTTCGGTTTCAGAAGATTGATTTCTGTTTCATTGTCGTAGGATAAATTGCCACTGTCCAGTTCATCTTCGATAATCTCATTGCACAGATCCACACACTGCTCACAGATATAAACCCCTGGTCCTGCGATCAGCTTTCGTACCTGATCCTGTGTCTTACCACAGAAGGAACATTTCAGTCTGCCTTCGTCTTTCTTTCCTGCCATTCTAATCTCCAATCATATTATAATGTGAGTGAAACCAACAACACTCACCGATATATTTGAATTACTTCGTTGTCACGCAGCTATGCCCGCTTCGTAATTACATGATCCACCAGACCGTAAGCCTTTGCTTCCTCTGCGGTCATATAATTGTCGCGCTCTGTATCTGCAACGATCACATCCAGAGGCTTTCCTGTATTGTCTGCCAGGATCTGATTCAAACGCTCTCTGGTCTTTAATATCTGCTCTGCCACAATACGGATCTCCGTCTCCTGCCCTTTGGCTCCGCCAGACGGTTGATGTATCATAATCTCTGCATTTGGCATAGCATAACGCTTGCCCTTTGCACCGCCTGCCAGCAGAAAAGCTCCCATACTGGCTGCAAGTCCCATACAATATGTGGCCACATCACATTTGATGTAGTTCATGGTGTCATAAATTGCAAACCCTGCACTGACAGAGCCTCCCGGACTGTTGATGTAAAGGCTGATATCTTTGCCCGGATCCTGTGACTCCAGAAACAAAAGCTGTGATACGATCAGGCTTGCAATATCATCATTGACCTCATTGCTCAGAAAAATGATACGATCCTGAAGCAGTCTGGAATAAATATCATAAGAACGCTCTCCACTGCTTGTTTTCTCTATGACGTACGGTATACTGTAACTCATTGCTACACCCTCCTAACTTTTTGTTCAAAAATGGCAAAACCAGCGTTTTGCCCTCCAAGAATTGCTTTGCAATTCTCGTTGGCTTTACTCTGCGCTACGAGCATTTTCCTATGCCCTAAAAAACGCCAGCCCTGCCTGTCAGATCGACAGGACAGCGGCTGACGCCGAAATACATGATTTATTTCTCAACTGCAGCGTCAACAACAAGTTCAACTGCCTTCTGTACAGCCAGATCAAGTGCAATCTGCTTTTTCTCTTCTTCGCCAACCAGCTCTTTTAACTTGTCTGCTTCCATCTGATACATCTCAGCCATCTTCTCAAGCTCTTTCTCCAGATCCTCATCAGATGTCTCAATATTCTCTGCAGCAACGACTGCCTCAAGAACAAGACGGCTCTGGATACGCTTTAATGCCTGTGGCTGCAGCTCGTTTGTCAGACTCTCCGGTGTCATACCTGTAAACTGCATATACTGCTGCAGAGACAGCCCCTGAGACTGGATACGCTGACTAAACTCCTGTACCATCTGACGAACCTGTGTATCTACCATAGGATCAGGAATCTCCATTGTGGCATTCTCAATGATCTTACCAACAACATCCTCTTCCTTCTCTCTCTTCAGAGCTGCTTCCTTATTTTCAAGAAGCTTCTTCTTCAGATCCTCTTTATACTCATCAACGGTATCAAACTCGGATACATCCTGTGCAAAATCATCATCAAGCTCAGGAAGCTCTTTTACTTTGATCTCCTTGATGGTTACCTTGAATACAGCCGGCTTGCCCTGCAGCTCCTCTGCCTGATACTGCTCCGGGAATGTTACATTAACCTCTGTCTCCTCACCAATGTTCTTTCCAATGAGCTGCTCCTCAAAGTTATCAATGAAAGAATGAGAACCGATGGTCAGAGGATAATTTTCACCCTTTCCGCCTTCAAACGGCTCACCGTCTACAAATCCCTCGAAGTCGATGGTTGTAATGTCACCATCCTGAACTGCTCTGTCCTCAACAGTGATCATTCTGGAATTGCTCTCGCGAACCTTATCGATCTCTGCCTGAAGCTCCTCATCTGTTACCTCAGCGGTTTTCTTCTCTACTTCAATCCCCTTATAATCACCAAGTGTTACCTCCGGCTTTACAGCAACTGTTGCTGTAAAAATGAAAGGCTTTCCCTTCTCGATCTGTGTTACGTCAATAGAAGGCTGTGCTACGATCTCAAGCTCACTCTCCTTTGCAGCAGACTCATATGCACCCGGGATCAGGTCATTGGCAGCATCCTCGTAAAATACGCCTGTACCATACATTTTCTCGATCATCGCACGAGGTGCTTTTCCCTTACGAAAACCCGGAAGGGAAATCTTATTTTTATTTTTCTTGTATGCTTTATCTAAGGCAGTCTCGAACTCCTCTGCACTCACCTCAATTGTAAGCTTTGCCATACTCTTCTCTAATGTTTCTACCTGTACACTCATTTTATAATTTCCTCCTTAATATTTCACGGCCTGCATGCCGCAATTAACCATTGATATACTATAGCATGAATAATTCCACAATAGCAAGTCTTTTTCACAAATTTATGGGATTACATGTCCCTTTTTGTACAATACTCTGACAACCTGATCGACATATTTCTCGCAGAGAGCTTCTGTTTCTGCTTCAACCATCACACGGATCACCGGCTCGGTTCCGCTTTCACGGATCAGAATACGACCGTTCTGTCCAAGTGCCTTTGCTACCTCCTCCGTGGCTGCCACCACATCCGGATCGTTCTTGGCAGCCGGCTTATCTCCAACCCGGACATTCTTCAAAAGCTGTGGATATATCGTCAGCCCCTTACGAAGCTCAGAAAGCTTCTGTTTCTTTTCCAGCATGACCTCCATCAGCATCAGGGAAGTCAGAACACCGTCTCCTGTCACTGCATATTTGCTGAAAATAATGTGACCGGACTGTTCTCCTCCGAGAGAATGGCCATACTGCATCATATTGGCATTGACATATTTATCTCCTACTGAAGTCTTCTCATAGGAAATTCCTACTTTATCAAAGGCTTTATATAATCCGAGATTGGACATGATCGTTGTCACAACGGTATTATTATTTAACTCTCCCTTATCCTTCAGATAGCATCCACACAGATACAGGATACAGTCTCCGTCAATAACCTGCCCCTTGTCGTCCACCGCCAGACAACGGTCAGCATCACCATCATAAGCAAAACCGATATCAAGATCATTGTCAATGACAAATTTCTGAAGATTCTCAATATGCGTAGAACCACAGTTATCATTGATATTGGTTCCGTCCGGCTCCATACCGATCGCATATGTCTTTGCTCCCAAAGCATCAAAAACCCCCTTGGCAACAGAATAGGAAGATCCGTTTGCACAGTCCAGGCCAACCCGGACATTTTTGAAGGAACGGGTTGCAAGAGACATCAGATATCCAATATAGCGGTGTCTGCCGATGGCATAATCAACGGTACGTCCGATTTTTTCACGGGTTGCAAACGGAATCGTATCCTCCGGGCTGTCAATATAAGTTTCGATCTTTTCCTCTACTTCAGCCTCCAGCTTATGCCCATTGCCGTTGATAACTTTCAAGCCATTGTCATAATACGGATTATGGCTTGCAGAGATCATAATACCACAGTCAAACTGCTCTGTACGCACTACATAGGACACACTGGGCGTTGGCGTAACGTGCAGCAGATAAACATCTGCTCCGCTGGCTGTCAGGCCGGAAGAAAGAGCATCTTCAAACATATAACTGGAACGGCGTGTATCCTTTCCGATCACGATGCGGGCTTTGTGCTCCTGCCCGTAATACCATCCAAGAAAACGTCCGACTTTATATGCATGTACCACATTGAGATCAACATTGGCCTCTCCCCGGAAACCATCTGTACCAAAATACTTCATATCTGATTTCATTCCTTTCCAATATATACATTATCGCGCATTATCGCATTATTTTAATCATATCATATCCATTTTTTGAAATCAATCCTTTTCCATTATACAAAATACACTCTAAAATACGCAAATAATGCGTATTTGCCCAAAAACGCAATTGCCGTGTCACACACGGCATATGTTATGTGAATAATTGGTAAAATAATTATAATGTAAATACAATAGTATTGCATTTTTTAATTTTAGGAGGTAAACAAATGAAAAAGAATCCTGTTCCACTGCAAGCACAAGATTTCGCCCTGCGGCTGTCCAAGCTGCGGGAATCAAAGGAAATCAGTGCCTGCACCATGAGCTATGATCTCGGTCACAGCAGAAGCTATATCAACGGTATTGAGCTCCAGAAATATCTTCCATCTTTTACGGAATTTATCGAAATCTGCAACTATCTTAATGTCACTCCCAACGACCTGTTTCTTCCCACATCAGACTCTCCGCCTCTGGAAATCTCTCCCACCCAGCTTCTGGCGATTCTGCTGCCACTCTGCGACGAATTAAATCCCCGTCAGGTCAGTTATCTGTATTACCTTCTGCGGGACTTTCTCCCCTAACAGATAATATATCTCCTTATTGATTTTACATATTATGAATATTTTTCTTCTTTCGCTGCTGTCATTGTCCAAAGTGACAGCAGTTTTCCCGCTGTGACATTGTTTCAAAACGATATCCCTGTTCTTCAAAAAGTGTGATGACCGCTTCCAGACTGTCTAATGTCGCCTGATTACTTCCGGAATCGTGCATCAGCACAACCGGATCCTTTACCCGGAAAGCGTCCTTCTTTACATTTCTTAGAATGCTGTCTACCGTAGGACTTCCAACCGAATCCTCTGCACTGACATTCCAGTCTGCATATTCCATATTCTGCTCCCCCAGTCTCTGTATGATCTCCTCCTTATAGGAATGGATATAACAGTTTGCACTGCCCCATGGAAAACGCCAGAGCTGCGGTTTATAATCAAATCTCTTTTCCAGCACTTCCCGCACCTTATTTACATCCTCATAATATGCCTGACAGGAAGCGTAAATCTCACAGGATTCATGAGTATATGTATGTACTCCGATCTCATGCCCCTCCTTCAGCTCCCGCTCCACAATTTCCGGCATTTCTTCCACCTGCTGGCCGATCAGAAAAAATGTCGCATGAATCTTATGTTTTTTCAGGATGTCAAGATATTTTTCTGTCAGACTGCTTGGTCCATCATCAAAAGTCAGATAAACCACAGGCTGCCGTTTTGCTCCGGCGGCACTTCCGGATGCAGCTGCTGCTGTATTGGATGTATTTTCCACATTTCTGCCAAGTACCTCCGTATACTGTTTCATCTGTCTCTGCTGAATTCCCAGCATTGCCAGCAGAGTTATCACTACAACCCCCAGAAAGATCACTTCTTTTTTTCTCTTTCCCATATCCTTTTTCCATCCTGATCGAACCTTTCCTTTTACCCTATTCGTGTATTTCGAATTCTATACATGGACTGCCTGAAATCTTTTGCGAACATTTGCGAAAATCTTTAAGTATTTTCTTGATTTCCCCACCGGATTACGATATACTTTAACTACTTAGGTCTGTTTTATGACCAACATTATTACTATATGCCGTAATACGGCGGAATGGAGGACTATATGAAATTTGGTTTTTTTGATGATCCAAATAGGGAGTACGTCATCACCACACCGAAGACGCCACTTCCATGGATCAATTATCTGGGAAGCACAGCTTTTTTCTCGCTGATTTCCAATACCTGCGGAGGATACAGCTTTTATAAGGATGCAAAGCTTCTCCGTCTGACCCGTTATCGTTATAACAATATTCCAAATGACGAGGGCGGACGTTATTATTACATCAAGGAAGGCGATACCGTATGGAATCCCGGCTGGATGCCTGTAAAGACAGAGCTCGATTCCTATGAGTGCCGTCATGGTATGGGATACAGCCGTTTTACCTCTGTCAAGAATGGTCTTGAAGCTTCCCTCCTTGCATTTGTTCCTCTGAATGACAACTGTGAGGTCAACCAGATCAAATTTACAAACAAAACTTCTGAGAAAAAGAGCTTTACTCTGTTCTCATATATTGAATTCTGTCTTTGGAATGCCATGGACGATATGACAAACTATCAGCGTAACCTCAATACCGGTGAAGTCGAAGTGATCGGTTCTGCAATCTATCACAAGACCGAATACCGTGAGCGCCGTAACCATTTCGCTGTTTATTCTGTAAACACTCCTGTTGATGGTTTTGATACAAGCCGTGACGAGTTTCTCGGTGCTTATCGTGGCGTGACAGACCCTCAGGTCGTTGAGGAGGGCAAGTCCCACGATTCCATCACCAGTGGATGGTATCCGATCGGATCTCATCAGATCAATGTAGAGCTTGAGCCGGGTGAGACTAAGAGCTTCATCTTCGTTCTGGGTTACTGTGAGAATCCAAAGGATGAGAAGTTTACCGCACCGAACGTGATCAATAAGAAGCCTGCTGATGAGCTTCTTGCCAAATACCAGACAGACGAGCAGGTAGATGCCGCTCTTGCTGCATTAAAAGCAAACTGGGAGGATCTCCTTTCCAAGTTTACCGTGAAGTCTGATGAAGAAAAGCTTGACCGTATGGTTAATATCTGGAATCAGTACCAGTGTATGGTTACCTTCAATATGTCCCGTTCCGCTTCTTATTACGAGTCAGGAATCGGCCGTGGTATGGGATTCCGTGATTCCTGTCAGGATCTTCTCGGATTCGTACATCTGATCCCGGAGCGTGCCCGTGAAAGAATCATTGATATCGCTTCTACCCAGTTCCCGGATGGTAGTGCATATCATCAGTATCAGCCACTCACTAAGAAAGGAAACGCTGATATCGGTTCCGGCTTCAATGATGATCCAATGTGGCTGGTTGCCTGCGTATCCGCTTATATCCGCGAGACAGGTGATACCACGATCCTTGATGAGATGGTTCCGTTTGATAATGACGAGTCCACTGCTGTTCCACTTCTGGAGCATTTAAAGAGATCCTTCGATTACATTGTAAATCACAAAGGACCTCATAAGCTTCCTTTGATCGGACGTGCTGACTGGAACGACTGTCTGAACTTAAACTGCTTCTCTGAGCAGCCGGGTGAGTCCTTCCAGACATTTGGTCCTAGTGAGGGACCTGTGGCAGAGTCTGTATTCATCGCAGGAATGTTTGTAAAATACGGCAAAGAGTACGCAGATCTCTGCGAATTCATCGGCAAGCAGGACGAGGCTGACCGTGCCCGCAGCGAGGTTTCCGCTATGAATGATGCGATCCTCAAGGACGGCTGGGACGGCGACTGGTTCGTACGTGCTTACGATGCATATGGACATAAGGTTGGTTCTAAGGAATGCGAAGAGGGTCAGATCTACATTGAGCCACAGGGCTTCTGTGTACTGGCCGGTGTCGGTGTTGAGTCCGGTGAAGCAAAAAAAGCCCTCGATTCCGTAAAAGAGAAGCTGGATTCCAAGTATGGTATCGTACTTCTGCAGCCTCCATATACCAAATATCATGTTGAACTTGGCGAGATTTCTTCTTATCCACCTGGATATAAAGAGAATGCCGGTATCTTCTGCCACAATAACCCTTGGGTTTCCTGCGCAGAGACTGTAATCGGTCGTGGTAACCGTGCTTTTGAGATCTATCGCAAGACATGCCCTGCTTACATTGAGGACATCAGCGAGATCCATTGCACAGAACCTTATGTATATTCCCAGATGATCGCCGGTAAGGATGCCCATTTCTTTGGTCAGGCAAAGAACAGCTGGCTGACAGGTACTGCTGCATGGACATTCGTCAATGTATCCCAGTACATCCTCGGTGTTGTTCCTACCTTGAAGGGTCTGAGCATTGATCCTTGTATCCCTGCTGAGATGGGTACTAAGTTCACAATGACCAGAAAATACCGTGAGGGCGTTTACAACATTACCGTTGAGAACGACAATAAGGTAGAGAAGGGCGTTGCAAAGCTGATCGTAGACGGCAAAGAGCTTACAGGAACAACTGTTGTTCCTTACGAGAAGGGCAAAACAGAATACAATGTAACGGTCGTTATGGGCTAAATCATAGCTACTGGAAAACGCTATAATATTGATACAAATACCGAAAGGGCTGCTGGTTCTATCAAAGAACCAGCAGCCCTTTTATTTTAAAATAATTTTTCAACAAAACGATAATATCAACCTACCGTATCAAACACCGGAAGTGCATCATATATCTCCGATAACGGGGTTCTTGCAAGCTCCGCAGGATCTCCCTCAAAAGCCTGCGATTTTCTTTTCCCCTGCTTTTCTTCCTCCTCCGCTTCCTTTCTGGTGTCCGGAAGACGACGATAACGTGCCGTTTTACGAAATTCCTGATAAGCCTCCTGATAAGTTGCAATAATCGCATCCCGGTCCGGATCCTTCTCTGAAACATGGGTAATGGCATTCTCTACCACTTCCCGGACCTCCTGCTTGGACTTGCATTTCTTCATCTGCTGCTCCAGCCACTGTCTCTTTTGCTCCATACGCCGTGCTTTCTGATATGCCATCGGATCATTTACCCGCAGATATGCCAATTCCTGTGAACTTAGCTTTTTTCCACTTTCAATCTTAGCAAGAATATTCTGATGATACCTTTCCCGCTCCTGCTCTGACATTCCCGGCTCCGGATCTGAAAACCGGGCAAGCTGTTCTTTAATCACCTGATTGGCATTCATGTTTTCTTCTTTCCTTACAGATGCATTCATTCCATTTCCTCCATCAATCTGAATATCTTTTTCTGGTTCTGACTCCGTGATATGTCTCCGGAATCATTTCTGGTGAATGCCATCCATTGCCTTCCCGATATGTATATCGGCATTTTATTTTCTTTGATAAATTGTAAAATGATACTCCAGATCATAATAGGTCTGTTCGTCAGAAATATGTGTCATCTCCCACTCCGGGTCCTCATCCAGATTCGGGAAATGTGTATCCGCCTCATAAGCATAATCAATCTTCGTAATGTACGCCTTATCACAGTAAGGAAGAAACTGACGGTATATCTGTTCTCCTCCGATAATATAAATCTGTTCCTCCGGAAACCGGCGAAGCTCCTCTAAAGCCTCCTCGACACTGTGTACGATCACTCCGTCAGAATAACGATAGTCACTCCGATTAGTCAAAATTACATTCTTACGTCCCTTGAGGGTTGTGCCGCCGGGAAGACCTTCCATCGTTTTTCTCCCTCCCAGGATCACTCCTCCCATGGTCAGCTCCTGAAACTGTTTTTTGTCCTGAGGGATGCTTACCAGAAGCTCTCCCTTATTTCCAATGGCCCAATTGCTGTCTACCGCCGCGATCAACTGCATTACCATTCCTCCTGTTTCTTCTTTTCAACAAACAAGTATTCATACTCTCTCGGAATCTCTGCCTTAATATAGATTCCTTCATTCCGGTAATCCTCTTCGAGAATCTTTCCAATGCTTCGGATCTGGCTTACCACAGATCCCTCTGCATAAGAAAACGTCTTTTCCACCACGAGCTTTCCTTCTCTCGCCACCTTGGATACTGTGTGAAGAAGCTCTTCCAGGCCCTCTCCGGTTTTGGCAGAAATCCGTACGGTTTCATCCGCATTCAGATCCTTGAGTACCCCGGCATCATCCCGCAGATCAATCTTATTAAATGCCGTGATCACCTTTTTGTCACCAACCTTCAGACGACGCAGCGTCTCATATACTGTAAACATCTGTGCATCCATATCCGGATTGGCACAATCCACCACATGCAGGATCATATCCGCATATTTGGCCTCCTCCAGCGTACTGCGGAATGCCTGTATCAAATGATGAGGAAGCTTTCGGATAAAGCCTACCGTATCCGTAAAAAGGAATTCTTCTCCCTCCTGTGTGGTCAATTTTCTGGTGGTAGGATCCAGCGTGGCAAACAGCTTATCCTGCGATAGAACACCTGCTCCGGTGAGATAATTCAGCAAAGTGGACTTACCGGCATTGGTATATCCCACAATAGCAATTACAGGAATCGGATTTTCCTGACGTTTTTTGCGTGTCAAAGTCCTTGTTCTCGTCACCTGCTCCAATTCCTTCTTCAACTGGGAAATACGGTTACGGATCAGACGTCTGTCCTGTTCCAGCTTCTGCTCTCCCGGTCCTCTGGTACCAATACCGCCGCCGAGTCTGGATAATTCTGTCCGCTCTCCGATCAAATGGGAGGAGCGATATCGAAGCTGCGCCAGTTCTACCTGTAATTTGCCCTCGTTGGTGGTTGCATGCTTTGCGAAGATATCGAGAATCATCACGGTTCTGTCAATCACCTTCACATCCAAGGCATCCGACAGATTCCGAAGCTGCGCAGGACTCAGCTCATCATCGCAGACCACAGTATCTGCATTGCACTGGCTTACCAGTGCTGCCACCTCTTCAATCTTTCCTTTACCAATATAGGTTCCCGGATGCATACGTTCCCGTTTCTGGATCACCATCCCCACAGTAACAGCCCCTGCTGTCTGACCAAGCTCCTCCAGCTCTTCCAGAGACTGCTTTGTATCATCTCCCTCCGCTGTCTCTACGCCTACCAGTATGATCCTTTCCTGCCGCTCTTCCGTGTCAAACAACTTTTCTGCCATAATGGTTTCCTTTCTGCCTGTGATCAGTTTACACTTTCCTCTGTATCCGTATAAGAAGACGTGGTTTTTTGCGGCGTTGCAGTTGGTGCTGTTGTTACCTTCTGCTGTGCAGCCGCCGGAGATCCTGCCGGGGTAGCCGTCTGAGGTCCCTGTGACACTTTTGAAGTCCGATCCACCCCAGTGGCCGCAGATGCCGCCGGCTCAGCCGTTTTATTCGAAGTCACCGGAGCTTTCGTGGCTGCCACACCGGAAACATCTTTTACGGTATGATCTCCATTCGGGCTGTCTGCGCCCCCAGAGGTATCTGTATCATCTATATCCACTGTGCTCTGTACCGCTTCATTTCCTTTGGCAATGGCATCCCGCGTCTTCAGAAAACGATATTCTCTCTTCATCGCCTTGTCTTCCGGATACTGCTTCAAATAATCCTGCGCAATGGTTAATGCCTCTCCAAACATTCCCTGTTTTTCCATCAGGATCATCTGATTCCTGCTTAATTCCTGCGCTGCGGCTCCTTTTGCTGACGCCCTTGCCTTCGAAAGATACTCCTCTGCGGCACTGTAATCTTCCTCCTGGATCGCCATGGCAGCAAGGGTATTATATGCAGTCTGCAGATATTCTCCACTTCCCTTCGAGACAAATTTGGTCAGATATTTTTTCCCTTTGTCCTTGTCCCCCTGAGATACCGAAAGCATCCCCAGATAATAGGTTGCCTCCTGATTCCCCTTTTGATACGCCGCATTTAAAAACTCCTGCGCCTGGCCTGCCGCATCATTATCTCCAAGCTCCTGATAAATTGCGCCAAGCCGATAATATGCCTGCCAGTTTTCTTTATTTTCATCCACGGCTTTCTGATATGCCTTCACGGCCTCGTCCTGTCTGCCAAGTGCCTCCAGAACCACGCCCTTGCTGCACCAGATCCTGTGATTCAATGATTCGGTATTCTTCAATTCCAACGCTTTATCACAGGCATCCAATGCCTTTTCGTACTCCTGCAGATGAGAATAGGCGATTGCCTGTCCTAAATACACCTGTTTGTTATTGACATTGGCAATGGTATTTTTTGTATCCTGATATGCATTCTTGAATTGTTTAAGTGCCTCGTCGTATTCGCCCTGTTCATTCAGATACATTCCATAGGCAATATAATACTCTGCTCTGTCTCCATTTTCTTTGGTCGCCTTCTGCAGATATTTCCCGGCATCCTCATATTTTCCCGCCTGCATTGCCTGAATCCCTTTTTGGTATGATTTATCGGCAGTACCGCAGCCTGCCATTAACACACTGCAGCCAAATATAGCGGCTGCCAGCCATGCCTGCTTTCTCATAATAATTTTCCATTCCTTTCTCACCCGCAAACTAATACATTCCTGTTGGATTTTAAAGTTATTATAGCATAAAAGTACTTAAAAGTAAAAAAGAGCATTCTCCCATACACTAAAAAAGGGAAAAACCAGCGTTTTTCCCTGCATTCTCTCTTTTTCATTTGTATTACACTGATGAACCAAGATCAGTCTTTCGCATCTGCGATGATACTCTTTAACTGCTTACGTTCTTTTGCGGTAAATGTCTTCTTATCCAGTAACTCAGAACAATACATCTCTAAACTGTCATCATCCCAAAACTCAACGTCATCGCGAATCATCTGGGTACGATATGTGT
This sequence comes from Jutongia huaianensis, assembly GCF_014384985.1. Taxonomy (GTDB): domain Bacteria; phylum Bacillota; class Clostridia; order Lachnospirales; family Lachnospiraceae; genus Jutongia; species Jutongia huaianensis. Next base: position 41,469 of record NZ_JACRSX010000008.1, on the reverse strand, counting down.
GCTTATCAATCAGAATGCGATAATAAAAATATCTTCCATCTCTGTACTGTTCAACAAATCCCTTACGAACTAACTTTCCAAGAAATGTCGAAACAGTCTGAGGTTTCCATTCCTTACCGTACTTGTCATTGGCTAATGTCATAATACGTGATAATCTTGCTCCATCCCCTATATCCCATACGCATTTCATCGTGATTTTTTCACTCTCAGTTAATGGCTTTGCTCTCATAACTAAATATCCTCCTAGTATGTCTGTTTAGTCCTCTCACCATCATGCATGGCATATTTTGCAATTTCTATTATATGCTTTACATTTATAATGGTATCAAATCCATATCATCAAATCAAGCCTTTTCCTAAAGTTTTTTTTGAACTTTCTTTGACCAAATTATGAATGAATTTACGACAAAATTCATAATAAAACATAAGCCATTTTATATAACTGTAAATACATTTTCTACCGGAAAATGATCATATACAATAGTTATCTCCACCGGCTCTGCTCCATTCCAATAGTTCTGCCAGGGTGATATGATCTACCACTCCATCAATCGCATCCTTTAACTGCTCCCAGACTCTTAAGGTCACACAGTCTTCACTGCGGTCACATGTATTTTCATCCCCCTCCAGGCAAGCTACCGGAGCCAAACTTCCCTCGGTCAGCCTCAGGATCATTCCCACCGTGTATTCCTCCGGCTTGTGCGTAAGCAGATATCCCCCCTGAGGACCCCGGATACTCCGAACAAAACCTGCCTTATTCAAGATAGAAATAATCTGCTCCAAATATTTATCTGAAATCTCCTGTCTTGAAGAAATGTCTTTGATGCGCACCGGACTGCCATTATTATGCTGTGCGATATCAAGCATCAATCGAAGTGCATATCTTCCCTTTGATGATATTTTCATATAAAACAACCACGCCTTTCTGTGTCTTGTTACACACTCTCTTTATTTACAACCCTTTTATTATAACGCATATTCTGCAAATTTTCCATAGTATTTATCTATGAAATAGCGGATTAGTGGAGATTCTGATCTTTTCAAATAATGGCATATATGATTTTTGTACAAAAAAGGAGAACCGTACAATCGTACGGTTCCCCCGGGATGGAGAAAGTATTCCTTCTCCCGTTATTTCTTTTCGATCTGCATACCGATCCGGATATTATTTCTCCGGTGCATCCGGCGTTGTTGTTGGTGATACAGACGGTGTTGCAGACGGTGCTGCAGATGGTGTTGCAGACGGTGTTGCTGTTGGCTCCGGTGTCAGTGTCGGTGCCGGTGTAACCGGTGCCTGCATTGAGATAGAAAGCTTAACCTCTCCCTGTGCCTGTGGAATATATGGATAATCGCCACGTACACCGGCAGGAAGAACCTTCACATAATATGTCTTATTAGCATCTAAGGTTATATTGTTCAGATATGCATAAAGTGTTGCATGATTCTCACTATCATCATTTTCTTTTACAGAAGTACCGGTAATGTACTGCATATTTGCGTCAAAGAGTGCTACGTCGCATCCCTTATTGACTGCATTGGAAATCTTGAAGTTATATTTTGCTGATACGGTTGGTGTGAAACTCCAGATCACATCATTTCCACCAGCAGAATTCAGAACAGATTCCAGTGCCAGCTCAGGAGATGCTGCATAAGCGGTTGCGCCTGCAGTATCCGTTGCAACAGTATATGTCAGATTAACATCCTTCTGGTTCTCCTTTGCAACAGTCACTGTACCTAAGGTACGCATTGCTTTTGCAAATTTAGCCTTTACAACATATGTGGCATCACCCGGAAGGAATACCTTGTAATATCCTTCTAAGTCAACCGTCGGCTGTGCAACACAAAGACCCTTGTCATTATAGAAATACAGTGTTGTGTCTGTGATCTTATCCGCAAACTGTGTCTGCTGATCCACAGAAGTTCCATTAAATACGACACCCTCTACCGAATAACGGGTAATGGTTGCCTTGATCGTACCAACTGTAATATCCTTATTGGTTACTGTGATCTTGCTTCCAAAATACTTTCGATTGCCCTTCTCATCCACAATATATGCAACATATGTGTTTGCAGGAAGTGCGATATTGAAGCTTCCCTGAGAATTCGTTGTAGTAGAGAACTCGCCACCATATGACTCATACTGCTGCTTCTGGCTCTCAAAATAAATTGTACGGTTTACAAGCTTATTGGCACTATTAGAATATGTCGCATTACCACTTACTGCGTAGAAACGCTCTGGTACAGTAACAGTTACGATTTTGTCTGCTTTGCCGATCTTTACCTTTTGTGTCATCTCATAGGCAACACCACCGTCTACCTTTACTATATATGTTCCGGCAGGTACTTCCATATCATAGACACCTACTTCGCTGTAAGCACCGGTACTGGTTCCATTTCCCCTAGACCTGCTGTAGCAGCGATAGGTATCGCCCTTTGTCTTACCGGAAGTAGAAATAAAGCGAACGCTCGTTCCGCTGATCGCAAGTCCATTGTTACTCTTTACAATACCTGTCACATCATAGATCGGTACGATCTTAACTGTAATAGTAGCCGTACAGGTGCGGTTTGCATCCATTACATCTGCTGCTGTTACTTTATAAGTATGTGTACCTGCAGAAATAGAATATGGAATGCAAAGCTTTGTAGAACTGCTGCTCTCCTTTGTAACAGTCTTCGCTGCATCATCAGATACCTTGTCTGTGCTCAGTCTGACATCTGCATTATCCGGTGTATCAAGCGTAAATGTGTAATTGCCTGATCCACCCATTGGCTCAATGGAATAAGTATCTACATAGCTATCCAGGACATCACTGCGTTTATCCACATCAAGCTTTGTGGCATTGGCTGCAACCAAAGCTGCTGCCTCCTCCTTCTTCTTCTGACCCCACTGAATTTCCTTACTTCCGTTTCCTACAGCAAGTACTGTATCATCATATACACCAAAGTTTACCTTCAGGGATGCCTTTCTTCCAAGCTCATCCACACCCTGGACCGTAATCTGGGAAGAAATACTCTCGGCCGGAATACCCTTGATCGTGTACAGCTTCTTATCCAATGTCAGACCCGCCGGAAGCTTTCCTTTTGTCACACTGAACTTAATTGCTCCAATGTTACCGGTAAAATAATCAGACAGATCTTCATTTAGTGTACCGCCCTTTTTCAGAAGAACGTTAACTTCTTCATCCTTTGCTTTAAAATCTTCTTTATTCTGTGTAGATGCTTTGCTCACACCGGATGTAATCTGCACATAAGTACCATTTGCAAGCTTCTCACGCAGATATACACGATACTGCTTTGCATTTACCTTAAGAAGTTTCTCCACATTAACTGCACTGTTATATGCACCGGATGACTCTACTCTTCTTGTAACCGTAAGATCTGTCACCTTCAGGGAAGAATCCTTCTTCTTTAATTTCAGTACAAGACAGGACTCATCAAATGGGTCTACAGAAACAGATTTGAAATTCGGTTTCTGTTTCTTTACCGTAATCTTGCATTTTACTTTCTTTTTGCCAACCTTGGCAGTTACAACGGTCTTACCCTTTTTGAGACCCTTGATCTCTACTTTTTCATTTTTCTTTCCACTTTTATTGGTAATCTTGGCAATCTTTTTCTTTCTGATCGACCATTTCACTTTTTTCTTGGCATTCTTTACTGTCAGAGTTGCTGTCTTCCCTGCAGTAATGGTCAGTTTGCTTTTACTAAGCTTTGGCTTTTTGGCAGCCGTAACGATGCTGGAATCAACACCGCTGCCGGACACCACCATGCTCAGAGCTAAACCAAAGGCGAATGCGCGCTTTTCGAAATTATTTAATTTCATCGGTTCATCTCCTTTATTATTGTTGAAACAATTCTGTCTCTTTGCTTTTCCACAAAACTACTTTGCAACTGCACTTACATCAATTGTTGTGTACAGAGTAGAGTCTGTCCTGAATTCCAGATATACATCACCAGAGCCATCTGCACGGAATGTAATCTTTCCGGAACCATCTGCATAAGACGAATCTATATTAACATCGCCATCATAATAATCATCATCGCCGTCGTTGTATACAAAGCTATTGGTATAATGCTTGTAATTTGAAATCAGGCTGTATGAAACCGGTGTTACAGACAGATTCTTCACACCGATCGTCTTTGCTGCATAGTTGATCTCATATGTCTGACCTTCTACAACCGGAACCTTTACATAAGCACAATATCTCAGATCTGTATCCTGTACATTCTTTGCACAAACTACCGATACCGGTGTGCCATCCAGTGTAACAGCTGTAGAACTCTTCTCATAACCCTGCAGATGCTTTGATACCTTCACGTTTACATTACCAATTCTCTGACTTGAAGGTGTTGCAGGAGTTACATTCATAATATAAGTACCTGCTGCCAGACTTAATGTATTCTCAACAGAATAGAGTGTATTCTCTTTCTCGTATGTCTTCTGCGCATCTCCGGACTCTTTATAAATAGTAATTTTCTTGAATCTTGAAGTACTATCATTAAATCTTGCCGTGATATCGTAAGAAGTATATGCCTTGTCCGGTGTCTCCGGAATCGTAAAACGTACCAGAAGATCATTATTACCTGTAGAAGCATATACTGTATCCTGCTCCAGTGTCAGAACTGCTGCATTTGCATACTCAGCGGTAATACCTGCGTCCAATTTGTTGTAAACGAAATCCTGCTGCACATCGGCACCGTTTACAGTAATCGTACCGATCGTTGACAGGCCTCTTCCGTAATTGCTGCCATCATAATAACGAACCGTATATGTTCCGTTATCCAGAAGAACTTTATCGAAAGAACCATGTTTTGCGCCATCTACGAATTTGCCCTGAGCTCTGTCATAATGAGAATCGTATTTAGTACGTGTTGATACAACATTTCCCTTTGCATCATAGAAATACAGGGATTCATACGGTGCCAGTTCGTCAACTTCTGCATCTGTATAATAATCTTTCTGATGGATCTTAAAGATTCCTGATACCTCATATCTGGATACTGCCAGCTTCTGCTCACCAATCTCAGCATTTGTACCATCTTCTACTTTAATGGAATTTGCAAAATACTGTCTCTGCCCCTTCTCATCAACCCAGTACATTTTGTAGGTTCCTGCCGGGAGTGATGCAGAGAAGCTTCCCTGGTAATCTGTGTCTGCACAGAGCTTCCAGCCTTCATACTGCTTATTTTCTGTTTCAAAATAAATTTCATCGTTCATTACAGCCTTATCATTTGCAAACTTCGCAATACCCTTAATGTTTGCAAAACGAACAGGCATTGTCAGATTCAGCGCAGCCACCGCATCACCGGCAACAGTCACCTTATCATTCATCTCGTATTTTACACCGTTATTTCCCATCAGCTTCACTGTGTAAGTACCTGCCGGAACCTCTGCAGCATAGGTACCTGCCTCGATCGGCTGTATTACAAATGGTGTCGTCGACGGTGCTGCTGTAGCAGCTGCAGGATCAACAGCTGGTGTTGCCGTTGGAGCCTCCTTGAGAATAGTCGGTACAGGGAATGGACCTACCTTTGTTGTCTCTCCACGTTCATATACCTCATAACGGTCTCCGTTTGCACAATCTACACTATAGTTTTCATCAGCAATGTAACCATCCGGATGATTGCCTGCCATCAGAGAACGATACTCATCGTTTGCTGACTTGAACGCATACATCTTGAAATCACGTCCATATACATACTCACTGCCATTCTTTGCATCTGCCGGATAGAAATACAGACTCTCATTTCCGGATACCGGATTGTCTGCCATATCCTTCACAGTACCGCTTACATTGAAGTTATCAATCACCTTCACTACAACAGTAGCTGTCGTAGTACGTGTTGCATCCGCTGCATCTGTAATGGTAATGGAATAGGTGTGATCTCCTGCTGCCAGTCCATAAGGAATATAAAGCTCTGTACTTCCGGCAGCCTTCTTTGTAACCTGATTGTTTGAATCCGTTACATCAGTAGAAAGCTTTACGCCTGCATCCGTACCGGTCTGAACAAGATCATACTTATAGCTTCCGGAACCACCCTTTGGCTCAATCTTGTAGCTTGTATAAACGGTATTGGCATCCGGTGTCACCTCTGGATTTACTGTGGCATCCGGTGTCTTTGTTGCCGGGGCCGGAGTATTTACGCCAGGGTAATCCGGATCCATTGTATACTCAGGCGTAGCAGTTGGTGTCGGTGCCGGAGTAGCAGTTGCCAGACGGCTTGCATTCAATGCTGTCATATAATCATCCAGCTTGATCTTATTGTCTGTAGAATCAGAAACGGCGATGGTTGACTCATCATATACCTTAAAGACTACCTTTAAAGTTGCCTTTCTTCCTGCTTCATCCTGACCGATCAAAGTGGTCTCTGTAGTACCTGCCTCTGTTGGAATACCCTTAAGAAGACCTCTCTTACCAACCAGAGAAAGTCCCTTTGGAAGCTTGCTTCCCTTCTTCAGGGAATATGAAATAAAACCAACCGGCTGGTAGAAGCAATAGTCCAGCTTGCCTTTTACTACAACATCCTTCTCAAGAAGATATGTAATGGTATCCTTCTCCACGCCAAATGCCTGCTTGTTCTGTATCTCTTTGGAATTCTTTCCAATGGTAACACGAACATAGTCATTCAGTCCTGCTGCAGAAGTCAGATAAAGACGATATGTCTTCTGATCCTTGGTAGACAGAGCCTCAACCTTTGGATTCAAATTGTAAGAACCAGACTTATATGCCTTTATTGCAACCTTTACTGCACTTGCATTTAATGATGTCTTTTTGGCAAACTTCACTGTCAACGCAGAATAATCAAGCTTGTCAACAGATACAGACTTGATCGCATTTGCCTTAACTTTAAGCTTACATTTCAGTTTTACCTTTCCTACCTTTGCCACTACAACAGTAGAGCCCTTCTTCAGGCCCTGAATTGTTGCACGATCCTTTTTCTTGCCGCTGGTAGATTTGATCTTTGCGACTTTTTTGTTTTTGATGGACCATTTAACCTTTTTGCCGGCTTTCTTCACCTTTAAGGTTAATGTCCCGCCTGCTGTAATGCTGGCCTTTTTCTTGGACAATTTTGCTTTTGTCTTTTTTGCAGCCTTTTTTGTCTTTTTCGCGGCAGATACATTTACAGAGGAATAATTTCCACTGGTCACAACCATAGCCACTGCAAGACCACATGCCAGCACACGCTTTGCAATGTTCTTATGCTTCATTTTTTCTCTCCTTTGATTTTATTTTGTAATTCATGAATACGAAAAACACGGCATGAATATGCCATTCTCCACAGGAACTACAATTGTTTTAAATTATATCATAATATAAGGTCATTTTCAATAATGACTTTCGCCTGAATCCTTATATTTCTACCATCAACAAAAATTTTTTGAACAAAAATTTTCATAAAGATCCGGGAACTATTTTCATTGTTGAGGTCAAAAAACTCCCGAAGAATTTCCCACAGGCATGAGATCGAAATCTGAACCTGTTCCGGATGTTTGTTACAGATCAGCAAACCTGCCCTGTTTCTATGACGGCATAATGCCATGCCGCACACGCCGCACTTCGTTATGCCATGAAACATATGACGTTTTCTTCGTTTTTTGTTTTCTCCACCTGTTTCCGGATATCTGGTTTTAATCTTTTCATACACTTCCCTGTCAATAATCGCCGGATGGCTTTTATCCCGCACATTCCATTTTTCTTTCGGGAGCTCCACCCGGGCAAATCCATTTCGGTAAATGCTTTCACTTTTGTGCCATAGATCCTGGCCCATATATACCGGATCATGCAGCATCCTCCATACAACCGCCGCACTCCATCTCCGCATATTATTTTCTTTTGCCATCTGTTCTGCAATCTCCGGACAATTCTTTTCCTCCAGACACAGATCAAAAATCTTTCGGACAATCTCCGCCTCCACCGGATTGATCATAAGCTGCCCCTGTGGATCCCTCTCATAACCAAACGGACATTTCCCGGTCCGCCCTTTTCCATTCTGCCGCTTCACCTGCAGTGCCTTTTTTGTTTTATTGGAAATATCCCTGCAGTAATACTCATAAAAAAGATTTTTAATGCCATTTTCCAACCCCGGCCGGTCGTGATCACTGTCAAAATGATCCGCAATAGAAATAACCCTCACGGGATAACGAAGAAATATGTTTTCCAAAAGCTCCGCTAACACCAGATGATCTCTGGATAACCTGGAAAAATCCTTCACAACAAGAGCTTGTATTTTTCCTGAAAAAATACCGGCAAGCAGCTTTTTTACTGCCGGCCGGTTCATATTTGTTCCTGTATAACCATCATCCGAAAAATAACAGATCCGGTATTGTGACAACACCTCATCCTGCGCAATCTTGTCCCTTGCAAGACAACGCTGATTCTCAATGCTTCTGCTTTCCCCTTCCTCCCTTTTTGAAACCCGGCAGTATACTGCCACAACCTTACCCGATCTCACTGCAGGCCGTTCTTTCTCCATAACCCACTGTCCCCTCTCTCCACCTGCAAGCCCGGAACCGGAAGTGTATCACTGCTATGCAGAATTCGTTTCAAACCGGCAGCCATCTCGCAGATTTTCCTTGTATCTTATGCCGGCAGCAGGAGTAAATATTACTTTACAAAGGATAACATCTGATCGATAAAGTTTAATCCTATCTGATATAAAACATATAATACCGTCACCGACAATATCAGTACAAGACAGCGATAGATCAGATATCCTCTTGCAAAATTCTTTTTAGCCGGGTGTGTCTTCTTGCTTAATGCGAGAACCAAAACATAAATAAATCCAATCACCGGAATCTTGATCCAGCAGACACTTAAAAACCATTCGCTGACAGAAACTCCCTCTGCATCATCAAATGCAACGGCCTTCTGAAATGATTTGGAAAATCGTTTTTTCTTTTTTTCCTGTTTTTCCTGACGGATCTCTAACTGCTTCTGCTGTTTTTTCAGAACCTGTTCCTGATGCTTTTTTTCTCTCTGCTCCCCGGAACGGCCTCCTGAAATATTATACTCCGCACGGGCCTGTCTCTTTTTTTCCAAAAGCTCCTGTTGTCTCGCCGCCTTTTCCTGCTTGGCGATCACGGAATCCTGTACTCTCTTGTCCATGCTTTTTCCCCCATCTTACTCTGTATCACTGTTATCTGTCCCGGAATCAGTATCCGACTGTCCGGACGTCGGATCCCCTTCCTTTGGCAGAGCCAGAAGCTTCTGACGACTCCGGATGTAATCACTATGAAGTGTATTATATTCCGAATATGATTTACATGCTTCCACCGCCTGTTCCGCCTTTTCCAACAAATCTTTCACATTCGACGGCTGAGAATCGTATCCCGCCAGTTTTTTTATTCTGGTTTGTGCCAGGGCGATTCTTGTCTTCCGGGTCTGCGTCTCTCTTTCTTCCTTCGCCTTTGCGGCTGCCTCCTCCGCAAGACGGGTATTTTCCTCAGAACGCTGCTCCTCGTATGCCTTCACAACATCCTTCCACTTTACAGATTCATCCTTGAGGCTGTCGTATTTATCCTTACACCTTGTGCTGTATTCCTTCCGTACATCGTCATCCTTTATCACAGCGATCATATTTTTTAACGTGTTGTATGTCTCTGTAAAAGTATAATAATCGGCGATGCTGGTAATGGTCATCTTTTCAAATTTTTCCAGCTTACTCCTCGCCTTATTCTGCCTTGACTGATCTGTCTCATTATCCACATACTCCGTGGTATCCTCCAGAATATCCGTTGCGAAATAGTCCATTCCATAACTGCGTTTCCGGTCCCCCGTCACCTCAGTTCCTTCGATAATATTTCCTTTACTGTCATATTTTGCCAGACATACCGTATCCGGCTTTTCAAAATCCTTCGGAGGCAGATCCTGATGGATCTGATTCATATAATTCTTCCAGATGGCACCGGAAAGTGTTGCCCCATATGTTCCCGGCATGGCTCTCGGTGTATCATAGCCACACCATACCACCGTGGTATAATAGGCAGAATAGCCACAGAACCACACATCCTTGCTGGAGTTTGTCGTACCGGTCTTCCCGGCAGTAATCTGACCACCATTCAGCTTTAAAGCCCTGGCAGTGCCATAGCTCTCATTAAAAACGCCTTTCAAAACATCCGTCATTATCCATGCCGCTCCCTTGGAATAAACCTGTGTTTTTTCCTCTGCATCTTTATAGATCACACCGTCGGATACATGACTGATCTTTTTGATGCAGGTACGGTCACTGTACTCTCCGTTATTTGCCAGAGTGGCATATCCCTTTGCCATATCCACAACACGGACACCCTCTGTAAATCCTCCCAGGGAAAGCGCCATATTGCCATTATCTACATAACTGAGGTTATGAAAGTGCATCTTATCCAGAAAAGACAGACCATACTCCGGAGTAATTGCCTCCAGCACCTGCCATGCAATGGTATTAATCGAACGAGCTACCGCTTCTCGGATATGAACATTTCCACGATAGCCTCCCCCGGAGTTTTTCGGTCCGTTTTTGATCGCATGGTCATTTACGACTGTGGAAGGAGAAAACTGTCCTGACTCAAATCCCGGAGCATAATCAATCAGTGGTTTAATGGAACTTCCCGACTGACGTGCAGACAGATATGCCCTGTTGTAGGCGTCCTTTGTGCCGCGCCCTCCCACAACAGCCACAACATAGTTCGTATTGTTATCTACACAGACCGCCGCTCCCTGCAGGGCATACTTGCCGCTGTCTGCATTTTTCTCTGTATTGTATGCCAGACCGCTGTCAACCGCCGCCTGAAGCTTTTTCTGTTTTTTCTGATTTAAGGAAGTATAAAGCTTATAACCGCCGGAACGGATATCATCACACTTTGCACTATACACAGAAGCATATTCTGCCTGATAGTTTTCGTATTCTTTTTTATTTTTAAATGTATATTTAAATTCAAAATTTTCCTTTTCCAGCAGAGATAATGCCGCACAATGTACCGCATAGCTGAGCAAATAACTTTCATTAGATGTTTTCTCCATAAGCTGCAGAACCTCTAGCTTTGTTTTAACCGCTTTTTTGTATTCCTTCTGAGTGATCGCTCCTCCCTCATACATTTTCAGCAGAACATCATTTCTCTTTTGTTTTGCCTCTTTGGGATGGGCGACCGGATTATATGCCGCCGGTGAATTGGACAATCCGATCAGAAGTGCCGCCTCCGCCGGCTCCAGATCTGCCGGTTTCTTTCCAAAATAATATTTACTGGCAGAAGCAACTCCGTAGCACCGGTTACCATAATAATTGCTGTTGCAGTAAAACTCCATAATCTTGTCCTTGCCAAACTTCTGCTCCACCGAAGGTGCCAGCAGAATCTCCGCCACCTTTCTGGTAAATGTCTGCTCCTGGGACAAAAGGTTATTTTTGATCACCTGCTGCGTGATGGTACTTCCCCCCTGCGTAATCGCTCCTCTGTTTTTTAAGAGTGCCACGCTGGCACGCATGGTTGCCAGAAGATCCACGCCCCCATGGGTTTTGAAACGTTTATCCTCCACGGCAATATATCCGTTATAAATATACGGAGAAATTTTTGAAATCTTTGTATACTTAAATCTGCCCGCATTGACAGAACCAATCTTGTTTCCTTTGTCATCAAATACCTGGGTGTCCTCATTCATAACAAAGTCTTCCTCTGTCATATTGACCAGATTGTCAAAGACCACCTCTCTTGCCTCCGTAAACATAGGTATTACCTTTACATAGACGCAGATTCCCGCAATCAGACATACCACCAAGATGGACGCCATAATTCCCAGCATTGTTCCCAGAATCGTAGAGATAACCCCCAGATATCCACCGATCACACCGACCAGTGCTTTTATCCCCATTTTAACCCGATTTATACCCTTCTTCATTCGTGCTCCTCCATTTTGAAGCGAATCATTATATTTCTTTAATCAAACGTTTTTTCATTATAACCCCATCGATTGAAATTATCAAGTTGACACCCTAAATTCTGTCGATTAGAATATAATTTACGGATGTTTACACCGTACAGGTGTTCACCATATATTTTACCAGACACACGTTATACAACAGAACAGAAAGGTACTGAAAACTTATGGATCTATTAGACTCAAAAAAACACTTTGGTTTCATCGGTCTGGGACTGATCGGCGGCTCTGTGGCACGCTGTATCCGTCAGGAGCTTCCCAAGGCACGCATCTCAGCATATAACTACTATGAAACGAAAAAACATCCCCGGCTGGAAATGGCTTTGTCCGACGGAGTCCTCACAGATATCACCACAGATATTACAGCAGTCCGCGACTGGGATGTCATCTTCCTGTGCACTCCGGTCCGCACCAACGTGGCATATCTGAAAAAACTCAAGCCATATCTGCAAAAGGACTGTATTCTGACAGATGTTGGCAGCGTCAAGGGAGAAATTTACGATGCCGTTCATCGGGAGGGATTAGACCACTGCTTTATCGGGGGGCATCCTATGGCCGGCACAGAGCATATCGGCTATGAATATTCCTTCGCGTCTCTTCTGAAGGATTGTTATTACATATTAACGCCGACTGATCAGGTCCCGGAGGAAAGTATCCGGTGGATGCAGGAATTCGTCCAAAACGTAACCCGATCCCGCTGTGTAACGATCGATGTAACGGAGCATGATGAGGCAACTGCCGGTATCAGCCATGCACCGCATATTATCTCTGCTGCTCTGGTAAATGCTGTCCGGGCACGGGACGACAAGGGGATGTACCAGCTTCTTGCCGCAGGCGGTTTCCGGGATATCACAAGGATTTCCTCTTCTTCTCCTGAAATGTGGACAAGCATCTGTCTGGCAAATAAGGACGCGATCCTTGATTTTCTACATGAGTACAGAGGGCTTCTTGACACCATGGAGCATGCTGTTGAAGAGGGAAATGAGACAGAGATCAATCATTTCTTTGCCACGGCAAAGGAGTATCGTGACAAGCTGTTTCCATCCGAACTTTCCACTGAAAAGTAGAAATAATATTGTCAATCTCCTACCGACATTTTAAACTGTATACATAGAAAGGACCTTTTATTTATGTTGGAAAATATATTAGAGGGATTAAATCCCCAGCAGGAAGAAGCCGTAAAGCACTTTAAGGGACCGCTTCTGATCCTTGCCGGTGCCGGCTCCGGTAAAACAAGAGTTCTCACACACCGCATTGCCTATCTGATCGATTATTATGATGTAAATCCTTATCACATTCTGGCACTGACCTTCACCAACAAGGCTGCCGGCGAAATGAGAGAACGTGTGGACCAGATCGTGGGCTACGGCTCCGAAAATATCTGGGTCAGTACCTTCCATTCTACCTGTGTCCGGATCCTGCGCCGTTATATTGAGGTACTGGGTTATAAACGAAGCTTTACGATATATGATGCCGACGACCAGCGCGCCCTGATGCGGGAAATCATCAAATTTCTTGATCTGGACCCCAAAAAATACAAGGAACGTGCTTTCCTGAATGTAATTTCCAATGCGAAGGATGAATTGATCGGTCCCGAAGAATATGCCCGGAGAGCACAGGGCGACAAAATGCGGGAAATCTATGCCCGCGCCTATCAGGAATATGAAAAACGTCTCCGGGATGCCAATGCTCTGGATTTCGATGATCTGATCTGCAAGACGATCCAGATGTTTCAGGAAAATCAGGACATTCTGTCTTATTACCAGAACCGTTTCCGCTACATTATGGTGGATGAGTATCAGGATACCAATACCGCACAATTTAAGCTGATCAGTCTGATGGCAAGTACTCCTTCCGAAAACGGTGGTGTGGAGCACAACCTCTGCGTCGTAGGTGATGATGACCAGTCCATCTATAAATTCCGTGGTGCCAATATTATGAATATTCTGAACTTTGAGCAGGAGTATCCGGATACCCGTGTGATCCGTCTGGAAGAAAATTACCGCTCCACTCAGAATATCCTGGATGCAGCCAACGCTGTGATCCACAATAATACAAAACGTAAAGAAAAGGCTCTCTGGACCCGCAAGGACAAAGGAGATTCCATCTACTATTCCCAATTTGAGAATGAATATGAGGAAGCGGAGGCAGTTTCCTCTGCCATCGCCCGCGCCGTAGAAAACGGAGAGGCTTCTTACAAGGACTTTGCCGTACTGTACCGCACCAACGCCCAGTCCCGTGTCTTCGAGGAGAAGCTGATCAATTACAATATCCCCTACCGCATCGTTGGTGCCGTCAACTTTTACCAGCGCAAGGAGATCAAGGATATTCTTGCTTATCTGCGCACCATTGAAAATGGCATGGATGATATCTCTGCCAAACGAATCATTAACGTTCCAAAACGCGGAATCGGCCTGACCACCATTGACCGGGTCAGCAATTATGCGATCATCCATGGCATAAGCTTTTATAATGCCTTACGGGATTATGAATATATCGAAAACATCGGCAGGAGCGCCACAAAGCTCGGAAGCTTTGTAGGACTCATCGAATCCTTCCGTACCAGTCTGGAGGATCCGGACTACTCCATTGAGCAGCTTGTCCGTGATGTGGTGGAACAGACCGGATATGAAGCAATGCTGTCAGAGGATGACACAGAGGAATCCCAGGCACGTCTTGAAAATATCGAAGAGCTGATCAATAAGGCTGCATCTTACGAGGAGGAACATGAGGAAGACGGCGCCACGCTTGGAGGCTTTCTCGAAGAGGTTGCCCTGGTGGCAGATATTGACAATGTAGATGACAGCACCGATATCGTTCTGCTGATGACTCTCCACAGTGCCAAGGGACTGGAGTTTCCTTATGTTTATCTGGTGGGTATGGAGGACGGAATCTTTCCGGGTGCCATGGCTGTTTACGGCGAAGATCCGGAGCAGGCTGCCGAGGAAATGGAGGAGGAACGACGTCTTTGCTATGTGGGCATTACCCGTGCCATGAAAAAGCTCTCCCTGAGCTGTGCCAGAAGCCGGTTCCGCAACGGAGAACACCAGTATAACCGGCCTTCCCGCTTTATCAGCGAGATTCCCCGTTACCTGATCCATGCCGGCACCGGCTCCTCCACGGCCTCCTCCGGTGGTGTCAGTGCAGCTGAGTTTTTAAAACACCAGCCGGGTGGAATTTCCTTCGGGACCGGCCAGAGTAATCGAGGCAGCTTTTCTAACACCAGCAACGGTTTCTCCGGCAGCTCCTACGGTAATGGCTCTGCCGGCAGATCTTACGGCACCGGCACCTGGAATCCTGCTGCCGAGCAGCGTGTCAAGCAGTCCGGCCACACCCGCGGCAAAAGCGGGCTGGACCTCCTCGCAGGCAATCCTATGATCTCCAAGGGCTTTGGCAGCTCTTATGCTGCACCAAAATCAAAAGCACCTGTATCCGATACATCTGTCACCCTCAACTATTCCGAGGGAGACCGTGTCCGTCACATGCGCTTTGGCGAGGGTGTTGTACAGACGATCAATCCAAGTGATTCTGATTTTGAAGTAACCGTTGCCTTTGACAATGGCAACACCCGAAAAATGTTATCTTCATTTGCAAAGCTAAAAAAGGTATGATATACTGATGATAATATATAGCTGGATTGGAGGTATTGTATGATGAATAATTCAAAACTGGAAGAACTTTTAAACACTGCACGCATCAATGAGCTCCTTCACAAAAAGGAGTTAGAAGAGAAAAACAAAAACGGCATTCTGGTTGCTCTTGCTATCGTTGGTGCAATTGCCACAGTTGCAGCGATCGCATATGCTGTTTACCGCTATTTTACACCGGATTATCTCGATGATTTCGATGATGATTATGAGGATGATTTCGATGATGATTACATCGAGTTTTCCGACAGCAAACCTGAGGCTGAGAATTAATCCGTAGATACGGTCTTTTCAGCAATTGAAACAAGTCAAACCGAAATGGATCTCCATTTCGGTTTGTTTTTGCCGGTTTACAGCCAATGATTCTGACAGTGTGCTGCCTGTCACCGACACCATATCATTGATCAAAATACCCGCAGCACAGAAATGAGGACATTATGAAGCTTTGGGGCGGACGTTTCACCAAGGAAACAAATCAGCTTGTACACAATTTTAACGCATCTCTTTCCTTTGACCAGAAATTCTACAAAGAAGACATCGAGGGAAGCATTGCCCATGTAACCATGCTTGCCAAACAGGGTATTCTGTCTGACGAGGATAAAGAAAGCATCATCAAGGGACTGGAGAGCATCCGTCAGGACATTGACAACGGTACTCTGACCTTTACTGCAGAGCACGAGGACATTCACAGCTTTGTGGAGGCACATCTGATCGAACGCATTGGCGATGCCGGAAAACGTCTTCATACCGGACGAAGCCGTAATGACCAGGTTGCACTGGATATGAAGCTTTACACACGCCATGAGATCGAAGAAATGAACGATCTCTTAAAAAGCCTGCTGGACAGCATCCTGCGCATTATGAAGGAGAACCTGCACACGATCATGCCGGGCTTTACACATCTGCAGAAAGCACAGCCAATTACCCTGGCACATCATATGGGAGCCTATTTCGAGATGTTTAAGCGTGACCGTTCCCGTCTTTCTGACACCCTGGAGCGTATGAACTACTGCCCTCTCGGTTCCGGTGCCCTCGCAGGTACCACATATCCGTTAGACCGGGAAGAAACCGCCAGGCTTCTTGGCTTTACAGGACCAACCTTAAACAGCATGGATTCTGTTTCTGACCGTGATTATCTCATCGAGTTTTTAAATGATATGTCGATCATTATGATGCATCTTTCCCGTTTCTGCGAGGAGATCATTACCTGGAATACCAATGAATATCAGTTTGTGGATATTGATGATTCCTACTCTACCGGCAGCAGCATTATGCCACAAAAGAAAAATCCGGATATCGCTGAGCTTGTCCGCGGCAAGACCGGCCGTGTCTATGGTGCCCTGATGTCTCTGCTGACTACGATGAAAAGCCTTCCTCTGGCATATAATAAAGATATGCAGGAGGATAAGGAATTTGTCTTTGATGCCATTGACACCACAAAAGGCTGCATTGTCCTGTTCCACGGTATGCTGGACACCATGACCTTCCGCAAAGACCGTATGCGCGCCAGCGCAGAGGGTGGTTTTACCAATGCTACCGATGCTGCTGACTATCTTGTAAACCACGGTGTTCCATTCCGTGACGCCCACGGCATTATCGGACAGCTTGTCCTTTACTGCATCGACAAGGGCATTTCTCTTGGCGAAATGAGTCTCGAGGAATACAAGGCAATCAGTCCTGTCTTTGAAGCGGATATCTACGATGCCATCTCTATGGAAACCTGTGTCAACAAACGTAATACCATCGGTGCTCCGGGTCCGGAAGCTATGACAAAGGTCATCGATTCTTACGAAAAATATCTGGCAGAATAATCCGATGTTTCACCGATAAAGTTTTATATATTTTTTCTAAAACCAAAAGCACTCTTGTAACATTCATTTACAAGAGTGCTTTTGTCTTACCACAGATTGAAAAGAAATATCTTTCAACCTGTTTGGCATATTGCTGCTGTATTGTTATATCAAGCCAGACCGGTTCCTGCCTTACCGGTATAAAGCTGATAATATTTCCCCTGCTGCTCGATCAGCTGGTCATGAGTACCTCTTTCGATAATCCGTCCCTGCTCCAGAACCATAATGCAGTCACTGTTCCGAACCGTAGAAAGACGGTGGGCAATAACAAAGGTCGTTCTCCCCTTCATCAGACGATCCATACCGTCCTGTACCAGCTTCTCTGTACGGGTATCAATGGAGCTGGTTGCCTCATCCAGGATCAATGCCGGCGGATCTGCAATGGCTGCTCTGGCAATTGCCAGAAGCTGACGCTGACCCTGGCTTAGATTTCCACCGTCTCCTTTGAGTACCGTATCATACCCTTGCGGCAGATGACGGATAAAGGAATCTGCATTGGCAAGCTTTGCAGCTGCCTCCACCTCCTCATCCGTCGCATCCAGCTTACCATACCGGATATTGTCACGGACTGTTCCCGTAAATAAATGAGTATCCTGAAGAACGATTCCCAGCGAATGACGCAGATCCTCTTTTTTGATCTTATTGACATTAATTCCATCAAAACGGATCTTACCATCCTGAATATCATAAAAGCGGTTGATCAGATTCGTGATCGTTGTCTTACCGGCTCCTGTAGCACCTACAAATGCAATTTTTTGTCCCGACTTCGCATACATTTCCACATCATGAAGAATGATCTTATCATCATTGTAACCAAAGTCTACATGGTCAAATACCACCTCACCACATAATTTCTGATATGTCACGGTATCGGTATCCTTATGATAATGCTTCCATGCCCAGAGACCGGTTCTCTTTTCACTCTCCGTAATATGACCCTTTTCGTCCTCATTGGCACGTACCAGCTCTACATAACCGTCATTCACCTCCGGCTTCTCATCCAGCAGTTCAAAGATACGGTCTGCTCCTGCCAGTGCCATCACAATACTGTTTAACTGCATACTTATCTGATTGATCGGCATACTGAAAGACTTATTATATGTCAGAAATGCCACCAGGCCACCGATGGTAAAACCTCCCACCTTGTTAAATGCCAGAAGACCTCCTATCATAGCACAAAGCACATAACTGACATTTCCAAGCTGGGCATTGATCGGCCCCATCACATTGGCAAAAGTATTGGCATTATCCGCACTATGAAAAAGTTCATCATTTAACGCATTAAACTCATCCATACTCTCCTGCTCACGGCAGAATACCTTTACTACCTTCTGGCCATTCATCATCTCCTCAATATGACCATTTACTTTTCCCAGATCCTTCTGCTGCTGAATAAAGTAAGCTCCGGAAAGTCCGGCTACCTTCTTTGTTACCAGCAGTGTCACACCCACCATAAAC
This sequence comes from Jutongia huaianensis, assembly GCF_014384985.1. Lineage (GTDB taxonomy): Bacteria > Bacillota > Clostridia > Lachnospirales > Lachnospiraceae > Jutongia > Jutongia huaianensis. Next base: position 22,608 of record NZ_JACRSX010000008.1, on the reverse strand, counting down.
AATGTAACCAGTGTCAGAGGCACATTGATCATGATCATTGCCGCCAGTACGCTCACAATGGTGATCACACTGGAAAAAAGCTGTGTCATACTCTGGCTGATCATCTGACGGAGCGTGTCAATATCATTGGTATAAATTGACATAATATCTCCATGGGAGTGTGTATCAAAATATTTGATAGGCAGAGACTCCATATGAACAAACAGATCGTCTCTAAGCTTTCGCAGAGTTCCCTGTGTGACATTAACCATCAGGCGGTTATACGCCCAGGTAGAAAATACACCCAGCCCGTAAAAACAGGCAACCTGCGCAATTTTATGCAGCAACGGACCAAAGTCCTTATGTTCTGCCTTCATTAACGGCGTGATATATTGATCGATCAAGGCCTTGGTAAACATAGTTCCCTGGACATTGGCAAGAACGCTGACTATGATCAGAATTAACACCAGCACCAGATAAACTCCATAGCTTTTACCGATATAATTCAAAAGACGTTTTATGGTCTGTCCGGGATGCTCCAGTTTCATTCTTGGTCCCATTCCCCTTCGTCCGCCGGGTCCCTTTGGTCCCCTTGGCTTTTCTGAACGATTTTCTGCCATCTCTCATTCCACCTTTCTTATTTCTTTTCTATTCAAGCAATTTTTTAAGATGCCTCGTCAAAATCTCCGTTACCGGATGTCTGTGACTCATATACATCACGATAGATCTCATTATTTTCAAGCAGCTCCTCGTGGGTTCCAAATCCGTTGACCTCTCCATTTTCCAGCACAATGATATGATCTGCATTCTGGATACTGGAGACACGCTGTGCAATGATCAGCTTCGTGGTTCCCGGAATCTCCTCTGCAAATGCCTTCCGGATCTTGGCGTCCGTTGACGTATCTACAGCACTGGTGGAATCGTCCAGGATCAATACCTTCGGCTTCTTCAAAAGAGCTCTTGCGATGCAAAGTCTCTGCTTCTGCCCGCCGGACACATTGGTTCCACCCTGTTCAATATAGGTGTCATACCCCTTTGGCAGCTTTTCAATAAACTCACTGGCACAGGCAAGATCGCAGGCATGCATACATTCTTCCTTTGTTGCCTCCTTGTCTCCCCAGCGGAGATTGTCAAGGATCGTGCCGGAGAAAAGTACATTATTCTGGAGCACAACAGCAACCTGATTCCGGATTACGTCAATATCATACTCTCTGACATCTCTGCCGCCCACCAGCACACTTCCCTTTGTCACATCATAGAGACGGCTCAGCAGAGAGACCAGACTTGACTTTCCGCTTCCGGTTCCTCCCAGAATACCGATTGTCTCACCGGAACGGATCTTCAAATTGATATCCTTTAATACCGGTTCCTTTGCATCCTTCTTGTAGCTAAAATCTACATGCCGGAATTCAATAGAGCCATCTGCCACTTCCATTACCGGATTCTCCGGATTTGTAATGTCCGGTTTCTCATTTAATACCTCTGCCACACGTCTGGCACTTGCCACACTCATGGTAACCATCACGAAGATCATGGACAGCATCATCAGGTTCATCAAAATGTTCATACAATAGGTCAGCAGCATAGACAGACCACCTGTCGTTAATGTATTGCTGACGATCATATGTGCTCCCATCCAGCTGATCACCAGAATGCATGTATACACCGTAAACTGCATGATCGGCATATTCAGACAGATCATCGCTTCCGCCTTTGTAAACAGCTTATATACATTGCCGCTTGCCTTTGTAAACTTCTCTTTTTCATGATCCTCACGCACATATGCCTTTACCACACGGATGGCAGATACATTTTCCTGTACGCTTTCATTGAGATCATCATATTTCTGAAAAATACTTCTGAAATACTTTGTGGTCCTGGTTATCAGAACTCCAAGGATCACTCCCAAAACCAGTACCGCAATCAAATATATCGTTGCAATTCTTGTATTAACCGCAAAGGACATTACCATGGCACAGATCAGGCTGAACGGTGCTCTCATACACATACGAAGCAGCATCTGATATGCGTTCTGAATGTTCGTAACATCTGTGGTAAGTCGTGTGACAAGTCCTGCTGTACTGAACTTATCAATATTGGAAAAGCTAAAGGTCTGTATATTTTCATACATTGCTTTTCTCAGATTTCTGGCAAAGCCTGTGGATGCCCTTGCACCATACTTTCCTCCCATAAAACCACTAAAAAGACTAAAGCATGCCGCTGCCAGCATCAGGGCTCCCATCTTATAAATATGTCCTGCATTTCCCACCGATACGCCATCATCAATGATTGAAGCCATCATCAGTGGAATGATCGTTTCCATGATAACCTCCAGGATCATAAAGATCGGAGTCGCAATGGAAGCCTTTTTATATTCCTTGATCTGCGACGCTAATGTTTTGAGCATAATCAGAAATCCCTCCTTTTCTTTTCTTCCTTCTGTCTCTCTGCACTGTGGTTGATATTTCTGGCAACTCTTCCCAGATACTCCTTAAACTGGGTCAGCTCCTGTGAAGTAAAGCCCGCCGCCAGAAGCTGTTCAAACTTTGCAATCTCCCCTTCCACCAAACGGTGTGTTTCCAACACCTTTGGTGTCAGCGTCAGTTTTTTGAGCCGTGCATCATAGTCCACGGGAGAACGCATGATCAAGCCCTTATGGACCATCTGATCCACAGCCTTAGACACATTGGATCGGGTCATTGCAAGAGCTCGTTCCACATCCTTCTGAAACACATCCTCCTGCTGATGATCCAGCATATAATGAATGATCCAGCTGTCCATCCGGCTGAGCTTTTCTCCCGGCATCGCAGCAATACGCTGGTCAATGCTTCTCCGGATCATATTAGAAACACAGTTGATCTCCATTCCTAATGCTCCATCCTTCTTCATGGACTCCTCACTCCCTTCTGTATGTACCAATATTCTCTCCTCTATACTGTTGAAAAGTGAATTGTTTCCATTTCAACAATAGGCGTGATTATTATTATATGACAAAAAAAGATAAAGTCAATAGACTTTATCTTTTTTTAATGATTATGAAATGTTGATCACATTTTATTATTTCGCAACGATATTAACAATTCGTCCCGGAACATAAATTTCCTTAATAATATTCTTGCCTTCCAGCTTATCTGCGATGGTCTCCTTTGCTTTTGCAAGTACATCGTCCTTCGCATCCTCCTTGCCGATCTTCAGAGTTGCGCGGGTCTTTCCATTGACCTGAACAGCAATCTCCACCGTAGATTCTACCGTCTTTGCCTCGTCATACTCCGGCCAGGTATTCAGATATACACGTCCCTCGCCTCCGATGATCTGCCACAGCTCTTCTGTAATATGTGGCGCAACCGGATTAAGAAGGGTGATCAGAGTCTTGTACTCGCCCTTTGTGACCGCATTCTTCTTGTAGAAATCGTTGATCAATGCCATCATTGCAGCAATCGCAGTATTATACTTCAGGCTCTCAAAATCCTGGCTTACCTTCTTAATGGTCTGATGCATCTTTGTCTCCATATCGGCCGAGTAACCTTCCTCCCCGGTCATAATGGTCTGCAGCTTCCATACACGCTCCAGGAAACGACGACAGCCCTTTACGCCATCCTCTGACCAGGATGCACTCAGATCAAAGGCACCGATGAACATCTCATAAGTACGCAGGGTGTCTGCACCATAGGCCTGTACAATATCATCCGGATTTACAACATTACCACGGGATTTACTCATCTTCTCACCGTTTTCACCAAGGATCATTCCGTGAGAAGTACGACGCTGGTATGGCTCCTTTGTTGGCACAATTCCCTGATCATACAGGAATTTATGCCAGAAACGGGAATAAAGCAGATGAAGTGTTGTATGCTCCATACCACCGTTATACCAGTCAACCGGCAGCCAGTATTTTAATGCTTCCTTGCTTGCCAGTGCCTCTTTATTATGAGGATCTGTATAACGAAGGAAATACCATGAAGAACCTGCCCACTGAGGCATTGTATCTGTCTCTCTCTTTGCCGGACCGCCGCAGCATGGACAAGTGGTATTTACCCAGTCTGTCATGGCTGCCAGCGGAGACTCTCCGTTATCGGTCGGCATATAGCTGTCTACCTCCGGTAGAAGCAGTGGAAGCTCACTCTCATCCAATGGCACATATCCACATTTCTCGCAGTGTACGATCGGGATCGGCTCACCCCAGTATCTCTGTCTGGAGAATACCCAGTCACGGAGCTTATAATTTACCTTACGGTTTCCAATGCCCTTCTCCTCCAGAAAATCTTTCATCTTTTCCTTGGCTTCTGTGACCTCCAGGCCATTCAGAAACTCGGAATTGATCATCTTACCGGTTGCCACATCCGTAAATGCAGCTTCATTAATATCTACCGGACCTTCCTTTCCTTCGACTACCTGGATCATCGGCAGATCAAATTTCTTGGCGAACTCCCAGTCACGGGTATCGTGTGCCGGTACTGCCATAATAGCACCTGTACCATAAGACATCAGCACATAATCAGAGATCCATACCGGAATCTCCTTGCCATTCACCGGATTGATCGCTGACATACCGCCAAGTACAACACCTGTCTTATCCTTTGCAAGCTCTGTACGCTCAAAATCAGATTTTCTCGCTGCCATCTCACGGTATTTCTGAATCTCATCCCAGTTGGTGATCTCATCCTTATACTTATCGATCAGTGGATGCTCCGGAGAAATAACCATATAGGTTGCACCAAACAATGTATCCGGACGTGTCGTATAAACGCGGAGCTTCTCATCCTTGTCCTTGAGGGCAAAGTCTACCTCGGCGCCCTCAGAACGGCCGATCCAGTTCTTCTGGGAAACCTTTACCTTCTCAATATAATCCACATCATCCAGATCCTTAATGAGCTTGTCTGCATATTCTGTGATCTTTAACATCCACTCGCTTTTTACCTTGCGGACAACAGGTGCTCCACACCGCTCGCAGACACCGTTGACAACCTCCTCATTGGCAAGACCAACCTTACATGAGGTACACCAGTTGATCGGCATTTCTTTCTTATATGCCAGTCCGGCATTAAACAGCTTCAGGAAGATCCACTGTGTCCATTTATAATAATCCGGATCTGTTGTATTGATCTCACGATCCCAGTCAAAGGAATAGCCCAGTGACTGAAGCTGTCCCTTAAAACGGGCAACATTATTCTTTGTTACGATCTTCGGGTGGATATGATTCTTGATCGCATAATTCTCTGTTGGCAGACCAAACGCATCCCATCCCATTGGGAACAATACATTATACCCCTGCATTCTTCTCTTACGGGAAACAATATCCAGAGCGGTATATGGTCTCGGATGTCCCACATGAAGTCCCTGACCGGAAGGATACGGGAATTCTACCAATGCATAAAACTTCGGCTTGCTGTAGTCTTCTGAAGCCTGAAATGCTTTCTCCTCCTCCCAGATTTTCTGCCATTTCTTTTCCACCGTATGGTGATTGTACATTTCTGCCATGATAATCCTCCAATTCTGCTAAAACTCAATCCTGTTGTATCATATCAGACCAGATAAAATCCGATCCAGCCAAGCAATACTGCGATCAGACAGCCAGCAGCCACATCCTTCGGAAAATGAACTCCCGTGATCACTCTTAAAACTGCCAGTAACAGTCCACATACTGCTGTAAATATCCCCAGAGGCAGGTTAACATATAAAGCTGCTGCCGCTATGATCATATTTGAAAACACATGACGGCTGGGAAAGGAATTTGCCCTGGTATCCTTCTGTAAAAGAGGCGTGAAACCGTATATTTCATAGGGGCGCTTCGCCGCAATAAGCTTTCGCAGGATCGTTACTGCCACAAAGCCGGCTGCCGGCACCAGCAGAAATCGAAAGATCCGTTCATCCCTCTGTGCAAAAAGCCACAAAGCTATTGCCATATAGATGGCTGCTGTCACTGCCGTGATCGCCTTTACCATAAGACATACCGCCGTGATCCCGATATTCCTTTCGGTCCATTCCATGCATTTTTGATAACTATTCTTCGTCATTTGTCTCGGTAATTCCAATACAAAGCTCTTCTAACTGCTTGTCATCTACCCTGGACGGAGCCTCTGTCATCAGACAGGACGCATCCTTCACCTTCGGGAAGGCGATCACATCACGGATACTGTCCTCCTTTGCCATCAGCATGACAAGACGATCCAGGCCGTAAGCCAGTCCTGCGTGAGGTGGTACTCCGTACTTAAATGCGTTCATCAAGAAACCAAACTGCTCATATGCGGATTCCTTTGTAAATCCAAGAGCCTCAAACATTCTCTCCTGAATATCATCCTGATGGATACGGATAGAACCTCCACCAATCTCAGTACCGTTCAATACAATATCATAAGCACGGGCACGTACCTTTCCAGGTTCCGTCTCCAGAAGCTCCAGATCCTCTTCCATTGGCATAGTAAACGGATGATGCATTGCCACATATCGCTGCTCCTCCTCAGAATACTCGAACTGAGGGAATTCTGTTACCCAGAGGAAACGATATTCATTCTTGTCCAGAAGATCTAACTGTCTTGCCAGCTCCAGACGAAGGTTACCTAACACATCATATACGACTTTATTTCTATCAGCCGCAAAGAGAAGAAGATCTCCCGGCTGTCCATCCATCTTATCCACCAGCGCATGTAACTCATCCTCAGTCATAAACTTGGCAAAGGATGACTTGTATGTGCCGTCCTCGTTGATACAAAGATAAGCAAGTCCTTTTGCACCGAAATCCTTTGCAAATTTCACCAATGCATCAATCTTCTTACGAGGCATGCCGCCCTGTCCCTTTGCGTTAATACCGCGAACAGAACCACCGTTTTCCAAAGCTCCGGTAAATACACCAAAGCCACAGCCCTTTACAACGTCGGATACATCATTTAACTCCATACCAAAACGAAGATCCGGCTTATCGCTGCCGAAACGGTCCATTGCCTCCTGCCAGGTCATTCTCTGAATCGGCAGTTCAATATCAATATCCAGAATCTCCTTGAAAAGCTTCTGAAGCAGACGCTCGTTGACATCCATCACGTCATCCTCGTCCACAAAAGAAAGCTCCATATCGATCTGTGTAAACTCCGGCTGTCTGTCCGCACGAAGATCCTCATCACGGAAACATCTTGCCAGCTGGAAATAACGATCATAACCGGAGCACATCAACAGCTGCTTAAAAAGCTGTGGCGACTGCGGCAATGCATAAAAACATCCCGGATGTACACGGCTTGGCACCAGATAATCTCTTGCCCCCTCCGGTGTGCTCTTGTTGAGCATTGGTGTCTCAATCTCCAAAAAACCCTCATCTGCCAGAAACTGCCTGGTCAGTGTCGCAATCCTGCTTCTCATAATGAGATTTCTCTGAAGATCCGGACGACGAAGATCCAGATAACGGTATTTCAGACGAAGCTCTTCTTTTGTCTTGATATCCTCCTCAATCGGAAATGGAGGGGTCTGTGCTTCTGACAGTACACGAAGCTGTGTTGCTACGACTTCGATTGCACCGGTAGGGATGTTCTTATTGATGCCACCCTCTCTTGCCACAACAGTACCTACAACAGCAATTACAAACTCGCTGCGAAGCTTATATGCCTTATCAAATAGCTCCTGTCCCAGTTTGTCCTCCTGAAAATTGATCTGAAGAAGTCCGCTGCGGTCGCGGAGATCCACAAAGATCAAGCCACCGGTGTTACGGGCCTTCTGGACCCATCCCATCACGGTAACCTCCTGTCCGATATTCTTCTCACTCAATTCGGCACAGCGACAGGTACGCTTTAAGCCTCTCATTGATTCTGCCATGATAATCCTCCATTGATTGATATATTTGTCACTTTATAAACATTCCATCATGATCTTTGCAGACCATACCGTATAAGATAATACACCGAAACCCCAAAACATGCAAGCCACCGTTGCCGAAACGGCGGGATCTTATTCACATTGAAATCATAAAAGCTCTGCTTCTTTCACAAATAAAGGCAGATGTTCCTTCTGCAGCGTGGACAGAACGGTGCATAATGCACGAAGCTTTTCTCCCGCTTCATTGTGCAGCACTCTCTGAAATGCCAGAAAGATCTTCATATCATAATCCTCGGCCTCATCGATCATAATTTCCATAGCCGCCGCCCGGTCAAAGGCACGACGATAGCTCCGGTCCGTCGTCAATGCACAATACACATCACAGATCCGCAGAATCCTCGCCATCCACGGTATCTGATGCCCCCGCAGATTTTCCGGATACCCCGTTCCATCCACGTTTTCATGATGATAAAGCACTGCCTCGGTGATCCGCTCCGGATATTCCTCCCGTTTGAGCATTTCACAGCTATGGGTCGGATGCATCCGCACGATCTTCATCCTCTCGATCGTGAGTGTTTCTCTGTTTCCAGCCTCCTCCATATGCTTTGATACCCACAGCTTTCCAATATCATGTAAAAGTCCTGCCACAGCAATATCCCGGCAAAACTCCTCATCCTCTCCAAGCTCCCTCGCCACAGCCTCCGCAAGATTGCTTACCTTTACCCCATGACTCATCTCAGTATAAAGATACTCTCTCATCTGACTGCTTAGGGAAGTGTTTTCCATCACAAGCTGTTCCAGATAATCCTCTTCCATGTTCTAATCCCCCATACCATGTTCTTGTTTTCGCTGCAGCATCTCATCAATACGTGATATATAGTCTGTAACGCTTTTCACGTTTTCCACCCGGCTGACAATATGACGCTGTCTGTCATAACACTTTGTACTTGCTCCGGCCCCCAGTGCAGCAATACTCTGCATTTCTTCCATGATCAGAATATTATAAAGACATTCTTTTCCTTCTCGTGCAAAGCCAATATTCTCCTGCCCGGAGCTGCCGGCATATCCTGCCGTGTTTTTCTGACGGTACATATAATAAGGCTGATATCCATTCTCCGCAGCAAAGGTTAATCCCAGCTCCATCATTTTTTCCATGCGGTGTGCCCGTTCCTCCTCCGGTACGGCTCCCTCATCCAGCAGGCGGCGCAGTCTGGAAGCCCGCTTTACCACCAGTGAATGAATCGTAATACTGTCAGGATCCAGTTTCCTGATCTGCTCCAGTGTATTTTCAAAGTCCTCCGGCGTCTCCCCCGGAAGACCAATGATCAGATCCATATTTATATTTTCAAAACCACATTCCCTTGCAAGAGCAAACACTTCCTTTGTCTGCTCTACGGTGTGATGGCGGCCAATGCTCTGCAATGTCTTATCCTGCATTGTCTGCGGATTTACCGAGATCCTCTCCACATCAAATTTCCGAAGCACCATCAGCTTTTCCCTTGTAATACTGTCCGGTCTCCCTGCCTCTACGGTAATCTCTGCAGCCTCATTCACCGGAAAACTTTCATATAGACACTGTAACAACTCCTCCATCTGTCCTGCCGATAACGTTGTCGGAGTACCTCCTCCAATATAAACCGAGGTCAGACGTTTCCCCCTCTGCAGTCCGGCACAAAAACGAATCTCCTTTTTCAGCGCCTCCAAATAATCCGGAATCAGTGCCTGAAACCGTTCCAACGGATAAGACGGAAAAGAACAGTACAGACATGTAGATGGACAAAACGGAATGGCAATATACAGACTGTAGCCTTTATCATATTCTGCTTTTTGCAATAGCTTTGCTTCCCGGACAGCAATGTCCAGACAAAGCTCCGCCTTTCCACCACTGCAGCAATATTCCTCTTCCATACTACGCCGCACCTGTTCCAAAGGTTCCCCCTCCAATAACCGGTTCATGGGAATCTTTGTGGGACGAACCCCTGTCATAGTTCCCCATACAGGAATACTTCGCTGTATCCCCTCCGGCAGCTCCTCCTCCGGAATGCTGCTGTATAATTCAAATAAAAGTTTTTTAAGTTTATTTTTGTAGGTTGTCCGGTAAGGATGCGTCGTCTTGTCCACATGCTTGTGAAAATCCTGCCCACCACTGACAGATACACTATTGCGATGCAGATGCCCCTTTCCAAGCACCCATCCCCGGATTTCATACTGTCCCAGGAAAACACCGGTCAGCAAAGAAATGCCGTCCCCGGACTCCCGTTCTGCCAGCTCAAACAAAGCTGCATCCTCCTGCTCCGGCTGTATGAGCACCCGGTTATGCACTCCCGGAAAAAATCCTGTAACCAATGCCTGAAGCTCATAATCAAAATCCCTCTCAGACAAAACGATATCTATCATTTAAATCCTCTTTTCTGCATTTCAAAGACAAACATATGTCCATCCATTGACAGTCTTTATTGAACGGCATACGGATTAAACATCTGCTCGTCACGGATCGTTGTCATTAACCCATGTCCCGGATATACCCGGACCGCCTCCGGAAGCACCAGAAGCTTCTCCCGCACAGAACGGATCAGTTCCCGGCTGCTGCCGGTAGGAAAATCCGTTCTGCCCACCGACTCCTGAAACAATGTATCCCCGGAAAATAACATACACGCCTTCGGAAAATAAAAACACATACCGCCTCCTGTATGTCCCGGTGTTAAAATACAGCGCATAGTCTCTCCGAGCATTTCCAGCTCCTGACCATCCTCAAGCCAGACATCTGCCTTCAGGCTCACACTTTCTCCCATCATCACAGAAACATTCATCCGGGGATCAGCCATCAGCTCTTTCTCCTTCCCGGAGGCATAAATCTTTGTCTGAAACTTCTTTCGCACCTCATCGGCCGCTGTAATATGATCAAAATGTCCATGAGTCAGTAAAATTCCTGCCACATGAAGCTGCTTCTTCTGTACATAGGCTTCAATCTTATCCGCCTCGTAGCCCGGATCAATGATCAGACATTCCTTTGTGTCCTCCCGGTACAAAAAATAACAGTTGGTCTGTATCGGTCCTACGACCCGAAAATCACATTTTAATAAACTCATATTAATCCTCATTCTCTATTTAACCAGCTTTGATTCATCTGTTTCAAAGCTGTGATGTATTTTTACTCCACTATGCACGGCTTCTCTCAATATCTGTCACATTCGGTACATTCCGCAGTTTTTTGATCAGCTCATTTAAGGCTTCCACGCCACGGATTGCAAAGCTGACATTGATCGTTGCGATTCCCTGCTTGCTTGTTCTGGTATTCATAGCCTTCACATCAATTTTATTCTCCGTGAGTACCCTTGTAATATCCATCAGAATACCCATACGGTCATACGCATAGATCACAATCTCTGCATCATAATCTTCATCTGCAGAGCCCTGGGAATCCACGCTCCACTCTGCCTCAATGATCCTCTGGCGGTCTGCCTCAGACAGATTCATCATATTGACACAGTCGGTCCGGTGAATCGATACTCCTCGTCCTCTCGTCACAAATCCAATAATCTCATCACCCGGTACCGGACTGCAGCACTTAGAAAAACGCACGGATACATCCGAAAGACCTGCTACCACAATACCACTCTTGGATTTGACCGCAGCCGCCGGCTTGGAAGCACCTGCATTTTCGGTACTTTTTGCCACAGCATCCAGAATCTCCTGATCCGTGGTATGCTTCGGATTCTTCTTATCATATGCACTCTGCAGACGGTTCACAATCTGTCCCTCTTTCAGACCTCCATGTCCCAATGCAGCCAGAACAGAATCCCAATCCCGGAATCCATATTTCCGCATACAATAATCCGTATACTCGCTCTTGAGCAGATCCGATAAAACAACACCCTGCGCCTTACAATAATTTGCCAGAAGTTCCTTCCCCCGGACAATATTCTCTTCCTTAAACTGGGATCGGAACCACTGATTGATCTTATTTTTGGCCTGTGGGCTCTTAACCAGAGCCAGCCAGTCACGGCTTGGTCCTCTGGAATTCTGTGAAGTCATAATCTCAACCCGGTCACCATTCTGGATCTTATAATCAATCGGTACCAGATTTCCATTGACTCTTGCTCCCACCATTTTATTTCCCACGGCACTGTGCACGGCATAGGCAAAATCAATGGTTGTAGATCCTGCCGGAAGGTTCTTAACATCTCCGTCCTTTGTAAAGCAGTATACATGATCGGAAAACAGATCCAGATCACTCTTTAATAAACTTAAAAATTCCTTATTGTCCGACATATCCCGCTGCCATTCCAAAATACGGCGCAGCCATGCCAGCTTCTCTTCCTCGTTATCTCTGTCCTTGCTTCCATACTGATTCTCTTTATATTTCCAATGAGCAGCAATACCATACTCTGCTGTACGGTGCATCTCGTAAGTACGGATCTGTATCTCAAACGGCTGTCCCATAGAACCGATCAGTGTTGTATGAAGGGACTGATAATTATTCGGTTTTGGCATGGAGATATAATCCTTGAAATGTCCCGGAATCGGCTTATAGATCTCATGGATCACACCCAATGCAGTATAACAGTCTCGCTCCGTCTCTACGATAATACGCACTGCAAAAAGATCATAGATCTGATCCAGCCTCTTATTCTGTGTCACCATTTTCTTGTAGACACTGAAATAATGTTTCGCTCTGCCATCAATCGTCGCCTTGATCCCAGCCTCCTCAATATGGTGGCTGACCTCCTTAACGATCTTGCGGATCAGAATATCTCTCTGCTCCTTTCCATTGGCAATACTCGACACAAGCTGATTATACATTTCCGGCTCCAGATACTTAAATGCCAGATCATCCAGCTCTACCTTCACCTTGGAAATTCCCAGCCTGTCTGCGATCGGTGCATAAATATCCAGCGTCTCCCTTGACTTTTCTTTCTGCTTTTTCGGTGTCTGATACTGCATAGTACGCATATTGTGAAGACGATCCGCCAGCTTGATCAGAATGACACGGATATCCTTTGCCATAGCAAGAAACATCTTTCGAAGATTTTCAGCCTGCACCTCTACCTTATCCGCCACATAATCTAACTGGGTCAGCTTCGTGACACCATCTACCAGCAGTGCAACCTCATCTCCAAACTCAGCCGCCAGTTCTTCACTGGTCATCACAGTATCCTCCACCACATCATGGAGCATACCGGCCACGATCGTTTCTTTATCCAGCTCCAGCTCTGCCAGAATAATGCAGACACACACAGGGTGAATGATATATGGCTCTCCTGACTTTCTGAGCTGCCCATCATGCGCTTTGTAAGCAATCCTGTATGCCTTTTCGATCATAGAGATATCATCGGATGGATGATACTGTCTGATCATTTTGATCAGCTTTTCATACAGCACCTGAGGCTCTGTAAAATCTTCCGGTATCATACTTGTGGCAAGCTCTCCATTGTCAATTTTGATTTCAGGTCCGTTTTTATCCATATTAAGTCACTCCATTCTGCATCTGAATCTGCCAGTTTCCTAATCGTATCTTCCATCCTATTTTATTTTTGACGTATTACGGCACAGTATATGTCCATGCCGATTTCATCTGCCCCACCACTGTTTCTATATTCCATCGCTTATTGCTTCTTGTAATGCTGTTTGGATCATTTAACATCAGCTTTCCATCCTCTGTCAGTCCGGTCAGCACGATAAAATGTCCGGTCGTCGTAAAGTCTCCCGGCTTCATACTACAGATCACCGGCTGCTTTTTTTCCAGCACAGACCGGAGGGAATCACTTCCCACCACCACAGACTCTGCTTTTAGTCCCAGCTTTTTGGCACCGGATGACATCAGCGACCAGGCCGTTCCGGAAGCTACAGTACAATAATTATTTTCTACGCTGAATTCTGCAATGGCATCCGGAGATTTAGAAGTATCCTTTAACAATCCTGCTGCCACCATAGAAAGACATGTAGGACCACAGCCGTTTATTCCTATATTATCATTTCCATAGGTCAGATATCCCCAGCGGCTGTCCCACTGCTGAAAACGCGGAATTCCGTTTTCTGCGGAATCAATTTCCTCCTGTGTTACACTACCGGATGGTTTGATATCTGATTTATGCTTCGGATAATTCTCCACAAAATCCAGTGTGTCCGGATTGTTTGCAGCCAGCTTCAGCATACTCTCACTGTATTCATAGAGATTCAGCAGAATATTCTCAACCTGAGGATATTTTCCTCTCATTTTCTCCAGACTGTCCGCATACTCTTCAAATCCCTCCGGAACAGAATAATCCAGTGTCTCTGCTGTAGGCGTGGCACTTGCCTCTACCTGCTTATTTTTGCCTGTATCACTTCCTGCATTCTGTACTGCCTTGACTCCCATCCGGATCAGCCCCACCATCAGAAGAAGGAGCATCACTCCTGCTGTCCCGGCAACGACCCGCGCGATCATAATCTGTCTCCGGCGTTCTCTTCTCCGTTTCAATCGATGAAGGTATCTTCGATATTCTCTCTCTTCCTCTTCCGTCCTTTGTCTTTCCATGTTTTTCCCCCTTTTCTATTACAACTCACAGTCTATATCCATAAGCCGCCGCATCAGGGTTTCAAACTCCTGTTCACTTATTTTCTCGTCCTCAAGCCGATCTGTGATCAGTTCCTCAAGTTCATCCCAGCTGTACTGACTTTTTCCCTGCTCCAGACGATCCAGTTCCTTGTCCCAATTCCGGTACTCTGACATATATTTCCTCCGTTCTTTGATCCAACTATACACCTATGTTACATAATATAATAACTTTCTATTTTCTGTCAATCTGTTGTCAACAGTTGTTTCACAAGTTCCATGGTTCTTTCCGTGGATTTTCCGTCCAATGACCCCAGAAAAAATCTACAAAACTGTTCTCTTGATATCGATCTCTCTTTCGTTTCCTCCCCTTCTCCCTGAAGTATCTCCATAATTTCTTTTTCCAGTGTCTGCCGGTCCCCTACGATCTTTCCCGGAGCAAAAGAAGCAAAATCAAAATAAATATCCCTGCTGTCCAGATATTCCTGAAGATCAAAGGTATAAAATACTATCGGCAAATTCAAAAGAGATGCCTCAAAAATAACCGAACTGTAGTCGGTAATCAGCACGGAAGCGATAAACAGAAGATCGTTAATATTTTCCTCCGCTGACAGATCAAAAATCCTTTCCTGATATTCCAATGGTATTTCGTATGTTTTTTTCACAAAGGGGTGATTCTTCAGAATCATCACGGTGTCCTGCGGCAGTTGATCCATAATATCTGCTGCCGGGAATTTTTCCCACGGATAATACGCTGTCTTATTGCCGCTTCCCCGAAACGTAGGTGCAAATAAAACAATTTTTTTGTTCTGACACGCCGGATATTTTTGAAAAAGTCTCTGCCGGACCTGACTGACATATTTCTGATCAAAAAATATATCCGTCCTTGGCACGCCAATGGGTTTTATAATATGATCATCTACTCCGAAAGCTTCACTGTAAAATGGCACTACCCCGTCGCTGCTTGCCAGTGCAGCGGTGTAACTTCTGTGATTTCTTGTGGACTGATTCAGATGATCTACAATTCCAAGCTCTGACAGACCGAACAGCTTAAATGCCCCACATGCATGCCACATCTGCAGAAGCTGCGTGTCCCGTCGCAGAGACAACGAATGAAGCTGTGGCACAAAATCCTCCAGAATAATTAGTTTTGCAGCAGCCACCAGACCGGCGCAACGCCTGATCTCCTTCCGGCTCAGCTTATGAATCGGCGTTTCTGTTAAAAACTCCCGGCTCACATACCCTTTCTTTTGTACTTCCTGCCGGATCCGGTCCAGATTTCCACCGGCATCCACTCTTCTCTCCGATAAAAACAGGATTCCCTTGGTCCCCGGCTCATTTCGACAGGCGCGTTCATAACATTTTTTGAAATAATTCGTCTTATATTCCCTGATGCTATATCCATATCCGGTCCAATCCTTTACAAGACCATGAGCATGATAAAATACCGCCTGTTTTCCCTGTCTGCCATCTGCTGCACGGTGAAGCCGATGAAGTCCTTTCTGTGCCAGCACTCCATCCAGAATCCAGACCGGCAGCAGTATTGTACAAAAAATATACAATATCCTGTCACTGATCTCACGAATTGCCGATCTACGCCGCTCCTGCGGTTGAAATAATTCTCCCGGTAATTCTATCATTGGAGCCATATTGATCCATAACATATCCTCGTTACAAAATACTGCTGATACCGTAACCTTTTCCTCCGGTAATGGAAAATGCTCGAAAAATATATACGGAAGCTCTATCCGGACACTCGCCATATACCTTCTGCAATCGTCAATCTCCTGCTGATATTGTGCCGATACCGGAAAATATCTTTTTCCGCAGGAGCCCTCGAATACCAGTGAAAATCTTATCTTTCCTGCTTTATGTTCTTTACCCGACTCACATTGCAGATCTATATTTAATATTTTATTTTTTTCATCTATATGATAGTTTCTCATGTTGACTGTCATTCCGATTTTCCTCCATACAATTAAATGATCAAATAACAGTGTATCATAAATGGCTGGTATTTCATAACTTTTTTGAAATACCAGCCATTTGCTAAATCAGAACAATATATATTTATTTCTTCAACTTGGTTACATAACTGACAGGCAATGCACAAACTCTATCCACACGCTGCTCCGCGGTATAAAATGCAACAGATTCAAATACAATATAAATCCGTTTTCCACTAATGGTGATCTCCTCATTCATCGTTGGAACCTCCACGGTACTGCGTACCTTTCCCAAGGAAATAATTCCCTTAGAAGCTTTCTTTAAATTTGGCTTATATACATCAAGCTGATGCATATAACCACGCTTTTTCGGATCTGTCTGACAGGATCTTGATACGATCAGACGTCCATTTCCGGAAAATGCAATTCCCTGTACACGGGTCGGCATAGAAATAGTCTTTAACGGTGTCAGCTCCGGTTTTGATCCTTTCTTGGCAATCTTATAACTTACCAGATATCCCGGCTTTAACTCATCATAGGATGCAACCCAGAGAAGCTTCTTATAATATGTCACGGTAGCTGCCTGCTGCGGCAGATTGATCTCCACGCCATATGCACTAAGCTCCAGATATGGTTCCTGATTATCAATCGCATCTTTTACCGCAGAAAACGGAATGCTTCTTAATGTTTTGGCCTGTGTGATCCAGAGGTTTTTACCATCAAATGCAATACCTCCTGCATGAGATTTATTTGGCAGGATGATTGTGGTCATAAGCTCTTTATCTGCCTTAGACAAAACATAAACAACAGAATTTTCTATCCCCTGACTGTCATACGCCGTGATAAAGAAATAAGATTTCGCTACGGTAATTCCCTGTGGAATCATTGTTCCACATCCAAATTCTGCTACATTCGTATTTAACATACCCGGCATTGGAAAACTCTTTGCATAATCCAGCTTCTTTGTGAAATCTTTATTTTTCTTGCAAGCCTCTGATTTTTTAAATGTTGATTTCGTTTTAAATAATTTTGCCTTTGTACTTGTGTCACTAACCTCTGCTGCTATCGCTGATTTTTCAGCAGATTCCTTGCTTTCATAAACAATACCATTGTAGGTACGATAAGCCTTTACATAATATTTATATGTCTGACCATTTTCAAGATTCGTATGAATAAACTTTTTGCTGGTCTTTCCCTCCAGTGTTGTCAGTAATACATACTGTCCATTCTGGTTAATATAAACATTATATCCCATAGCTCCGGTAATGGCATTCCAGGTCAGACGTACTCTCTGATTACCTCCCTTGATCACAACCGTCGGCGACTTCGGCAGAGAACAGGTAAATATCGCCGGCGACTCTTCGCCCACATTTGTCTCCGGTCCGGCATAGGCCACGATCTTATACTGATATGTTTTTCCTGCTGTCAGCTTTGTATCCTTATACTCCCCTGTAACAGAAGTTCCAATCTTTTTGAAATTGCCGCCGGTTCCTGCCCTGTAAATAATATATCCTGTGGCAGACGGAATATCCAGCCAGCGTAAAACTACACTCGTAGTAGTATTATCGGAAATTGTAAAGGTTTCTACCTTCTCCGGTTTGGTAAATACAGACTCTGTTACCACAAAATCACTTCGACAGGCTGTATCATCATTTACTGCATAAACCGCCAGATAACATTCCTCACCTGCCGGCAGTCCCTCCACGCGGATACTGGAACCACTTGTCGCACCATAATATTCGTAACTTTCCTTCGGAATATCATACTTATAAATATAATAACTTGTTGCGTTTGCCACCGGAGCCCACTGATAGGTGATGGAATTCTTCGTAATCTCCACCGCATTCACAGCAGACATTACAATTCCGGGATCTACCGTAACTGCAGAACCGGAAACAACAATTGTTGATGTATCCTGTGGACCGGTTGCCGCTTTCACGCTCTCCCTCTGTCCTATCCCTGCCGATGACACCAATTGGAGCGTAAATAATACAGCCACCAATACAAATGCTAATTGTTTGTGATTTCTGATTTTTCCCATTTCATCCTCATTTCTGTACTGTTTATTCTCCCATCCCAGTCTGCCACAGTACAGGCAGCTGCGATCCGGCTTTTCAGCCTAATATCTTCAAGATCCGCCCGCAGGCGTCTCCCTCCGTATTATCATATTGAAATTTGACAAAATTTTGTCGTTTTGGTAAATTATCACATTTTTTTAGTAAAATCCCATATAACTCCTCCTGCGTATGGGCAATCTTCCCAGGCATCATCTGCTCGTAATCAAAATAAAATCCTCTGTCATAATCCGGCAGGTCATAAGCAAATAATACAATCGGTTTGTTTAACAGCACATACTCCACAACCGAAGAAGAATAATCCGTCACAAGCATGTCGGATACCAGATAAAGATCTGTAATATCATTATAGTCTGTCATGTTATAACAAAAACTATTCTCTGTGATATTTTCCATTGGAAATTTTGGATGCATCCGGATCAAAATGATCCAGTCCGGTCCTAATATATCGTGAACTCTTGAAATATCAAACTGTTCCATAATATTTCTGTTTTCTTCCTCTGTCCTGCGAAATGTCGGCGCATAAAGAAGAAGCTTCTTTCCCTCAAATGTCGGATGATTTTGATAAAATTTTTCTTTTCTGTGCCGAATCCGGTCCTGATCAAAATAAATATCCGTCACAGGAATCCCGGTGGGATAGATTTTGTCTTTCGCAACAGAAAATGCCTCCTGATAAAAGGGAATCACATTCTCCGAGGTTACAAACAGATGCGTAATTTTCTGGTTTGCCTCTTTTACGATCTGATATACGGAAGGATCATCCTCTGTAGAGAGTCCAAAACGTTTAAAAGCTCCGGCTCCATGCCATAACTGCACAAATTGCGTCTGTCTGTTCGCTGTCTTCATATAACACAAAGGCAGAAAATTGTCATTCATAAAAACTTTGTCCGCCGTTGCCATATGATATGGAAACACGAAAAAAAATAATATCATATCCGCAAACAGTTTCCCTATGCTCTTTCGCTTTCCGTTTTCCGGATCACGGAACAGATCTCTTTTTACCAGCAGCTTTATTGTATATCCCTCTTTGTGCTGTAATGCCTCATATATTTCCTGCAGATTTCCATTCAGGCCATGATTATGTCCATTCCATAAAACAATCTTTCCAGAAGCAACCCTGCAGAATATACAACACAGGTTATATACACTTGCAAATATTATATATCCAATTGTTTTCATAATTTTCTTCTTTTCCTGCTATTTTTAAACACCTATTTTTTATTATAACAAATTTCCTCCTTTATTACCACATGAAAATAAAAGATCTGTCTTTGATAACATATTTTAAAAAAAAGCATAAATTATTTATAGCCGACAATTTTTTAAATCAGGAGGAATCCTATGCAGCGTGTTGCATCTCTTATCCACCTTAATGCCGCCCGCAGTCTGAAGCTGACAGGAAAAGGAGTCGGTATTGCCGTTTTTGATACCGGAATCGGCAGGCATCCTGATCTTACGATGCCTGGAACCAGATTGCAGGCATTTGTAGATATCGTAAACCACAGAAAGGATTATTACGACGATAATGGACATGGCACCCATATTACCGGTATTATTGCCGGAAGCGGCCAGGCCAGTCAAAGAAAATACGAGGGAATCGCACCTGACAGTCATTTTATAATGATCAAAGTATTAAATCAAAAAGGGGAAGGAAATATCGAAGATGTGCTCGCCGGTATCCGCTGGCTTCTCGCTCATTATAAAGAATACAATATCCGTATCGTAAATATTTCAGTGGGAAGCAGTCGTGGAAAACATTTTGATGAAACCTCTCCTCTTGTCCGCGGTGTAGAAGCACTCTGGGAGGAGGGGCTGATCGTACTCACAGCAGCCGGAAACCATGGTCCTGCTCCCCATACGATCGGTGCTCCCGGCAATAGCCGGAAAATCATTACCGTAGGAGCATCTGATGTAATGCAGGCAGGAAACGGACGGGACTACTCCGGACGCGGTCCCACGGAAAGCTGTATCAAAAAACCGGATATCGTTGCCCCCGGCTCCAATATTATAAGCTGTCAGCCGGTTCCTTCCACCCCTTATGGTTTATATGGCTACTCCTATGACACCATCTCCATGGAAAAACTGTATCACAGCCGCAGCGGTACCTCTATGTCAACTCCGGTAGCCAGCGGCTGCATTGCCCTGCTTCTGCAACAGAGACCATATCTCTCCAACCGTGAAGTCAAGATCCAGCTCAAAAAAACAGCAGTTGATCTCGGCTATGACCATTCCCGCCAGGGCTGGGGAATGATACGGCTGGATCGACTGCTGTATATGTAGTCATCAAAAATCTTACACTATAAATTCAGGCACGGAAATCTGCCTCCCGGTATAAATCGTTTTATCTCCGTATACAAACTAAAATTTACTGCAGAAAACTATCAACTGCCTGTATAAATTCACTCATCTGACTCTTGGAAAGCTGGGCATCTGCTCCCAGCATTTCCCCTTTCCGTCGCATGTCCTCGTTGATCAGGGAAGAGAAAATAATAACCGGTATCTCTTTAAGCTCCGGATCATCCTTCATCAGCTTTAACAAACGATGGCCATCCATCTGTGGCATCTCAATATCTGTTATGACACAACGCACCCGTTGCTGCAGCGTTCCCTCTTCTTTGTACTTCTGCAAAAGGTTCCATAATTCCAGACCATTATTCATCGGAATCACATTGGTATATCCTGCTTGGGTCAATCCATCATAAATCAGCATACTAAGCAGATGGGAATCCTCCGCAAATAAAATCGGTGCCGGATTATCCTTCCGATTGCCAATATGACTCATATCAGACATATTCATACCAACATCCGGCGCAATCTCTGCTACAATCGCCTCAAAATCAAGGATCAAAACAAGCTTGCCATCCAGATTGACAATTCCGGTGATCATACTCTTGGAAGAGTTACAGATCATGCTATCCGGCTGAATGATCTGTCCCCAGTTCACTCTATGTATCCCCACGACTCCATGTACATGAAACCCTGTGCTTACCATATTGAAATTGGTGATCAAAAACATATCCTGTGTCGGCTCGTCCATCTTTTCTTTCATTCCCAAAGCTCTCGCCAGATTCACGACCGTAATCGTTTCTCCACGAGTGCTAAATGCCCCCTCTACATTGGCATGGCTGTTTGGAATCGGCGTCAACGGCTGACACGATATAATCTCCCGGATCTTTGCTACATTGATCCCATAATAATTTCCTGCCACCATAAATTCAAGAATCTCCAATTCATTTGTTCCGCTTTCCAATAAAATATTTGTATCCATAATCTGCCTCCCTCACGCAAATTCCGTTTCATAAATTCTTAACTATAATTTTACAATAGCGCCCATTGTTTTTCAAGTGACTTTTGACTTATCCTGTAATATCCTTTAATATATGATAGGATAAATTGCATATATTGTTTGCAAAATATACATAACGGAGGAAAATCCATGAATAACATCATCCTTATTGGCATGCCCGGATGTGGTAAAAGCACGATCGGCGTTGTTCTGGCCAAAAATCTTGGATTTCGTTTTATTGACTCAGATCTTTTAATCCAGGAACGGGAACATCGTCTTCTTCATGAAATTATTACACAGGATGGCTTAGAAGCCTTCAATCAAATAGAAAATCAGGTCAACGCATCCATCGAAACCACTTCCTCTATCATTGCAACCGGAGGCAGTGTCATCTATGGTCAGGAAGCTATGCAGCATTTAAAAGAAATTGGAACGATCATTTATCTGCGTCTTCCGGAAAATTTACTGGAAGAAAGACTCGGAGACCTGAATCAGAGAGGTGTATCTATAAAAGCCGGTCAGACTCTTCATTCTCTCTATAAGGAAAGAATCCCTCTCTATGAAAAATATGCAGATATCACCATTGATTGTGCCGGAAAGGGAATCAGAGACTGCGTTTATGAGATCACCCATACGATTCAAAGTGGAGATCATAAACCTTGATGGATTCATATCCGCTCAAATAACTCCTAAACCAAATAACAAATACAAAAGGTGCTCCTGAATCATCATGGAGCACCTTTTAGATATATAAAAAGTATATCTGCATTTTTTATTACATAAAAAAACTCTTTCAGCAAATCTGCCAAAAGAGTCTATATATAGTACCTTCAAAACTGTATACCGATTATAACATCTTCCCGCTGCTTCCGCAACCAGCTTCCCGTTTCTTTTGGATAAGCCTTCGACCTATTAGTGACAGTCAGCTGCATACGTTACCGTACTTCCACCTCTGCCCTATCTACCTCATCGTCTCTAAGGGGTCTTATG
>NZ_JACRSX010000007.1 GCF_014384985.1 Jutongia huaianensis | reverse complement strand
GAAATATATAATTAAGGAGTTAATAGAGAATGAATGATTTTATAATACGAACAGAAGAACTTGAAGAAGATCAACTTAAAGAATTATATGTAGAAAGTGAAGATGATAAAAAAATATTGAAAAGTTTGAAATCCCAGTCGCCAGTTTTGTTAGTTGGAAGTAGAGGAATGGGAAAATCGTTTCTTTTTAAAATATCTCAAATGCAGCTTCTTGATAATTTTGAAAAGGATAGAATTTTTCCGGTTTTTCTTACTTTTAGGAGTGCATCTTTAGTGCAAACAGGAAATAATGTGCAATTTGAATTATGGATGTTAAATAAAATCTGTACGGTAATTATTAGAGAATTAAAAAAATACGGGTTGATATCTAGTGTTAAATGGAATTTTGGAAATGTTACTAGTGAAGAGAGTCCATATGGAAATTCTATAAAAATATTAATGGAAAAAAATAAAGAATTTGAAAATTCTTGGAAAAATCCAGGGAAAATAATAGACACGATGGCAGTACCGACAATAGATGAATTGATGGATATTATTGAAGATATATGTGTAGAATTGAATATAAAACGAATGGTTATATATATTGATGAAGCAGCACATGTATTTATTCCTGAGCAGCAAAGACAATTTTTCTCGATTTTTCGAGAAATACGTTCATCATATGTTAAATGTAATGCAGCGGTGTATCCAGGTGTTACTTGTTATGGAGATATTTTTGAACCAATGCATGATGCAGTAACAATTAATTTAACGAGAGACTTGAGAGAAGAGAATTATGTTAGCAATATGAAGGAAATGGTTCTCAGGCAGATTAAAGATAGTGAAACTACAAAAAATTTGATAAGGAATGGAGAAAACTTTTCAGTATTGGCGTATGCAGCGAGTGGAAATCCAAGATTATTATTAAGAAGTGTTGAGAAAGTTGGAAACTTTAAAACTAATTCAGTTATGGCTGTTTTTAGAGAATTTTATAGGGAAGAAATTTGGTCAGAACAATCATTGTTAGCAGAAAAATATCCTAGCAACAGTAAATTTATTGATTGGGGAAGAACTTTTATTGAAACTGTAGTATTGCCGGAGATAAAGAATAAAAATGATAGAGCTTTAGAAAATAACAAAGCATCATCAGTATATTTCTGGATTCATAGAAATAGTCCACAAGTTATTAAGGAATCGCTTAGAATATTAGAATATACAGGAATTATCAAGCTTCAAGCTACGGGAATAAAAGCGACAAATTCAGAAATTGGTAATAGATATGAGGTTAATTTAGGATGTTTATTTGCGCTAGAAAATGCGCCTCTTAGTGTTGGAATCAACATAGTGAATAATTTGTCACTTAAACGAATGAGCGAATTTGGAGCTAATAGCAAAGCATACGAAACATTAATAAAAAAAATCCCTAAATTTACAGAGCCAGATATGACAGAGTGTCTCAAATTTCAGCTTGCAAAAAGTATTGATGTATTGGAGATTTCGGAGTGGCAGAAAGGAAAGTTAAGAGAATTGAACATCAATACATTAGGAGAATTAATAGTAAGCAAAGAAAGTGATTTGATGAGAGCATATCAAATTGGCAAAGTAAGATCCCGGCAGATGAAGAATGCAGCATTTGCAGCTGTTTTTGAATATCTATTTGGTTAAAATAGAATTTTGTACATAGCCGATTGGTTCAATATAAGTCAGTCGGCTATTTGATGCCCATTTTTATACATAGACAGTCCCGCAAAACGGATTGATTATTAAATTTTTCGAGAAAGGAGAAAACCATATGACCAAGTGTAAAGTAATCGTCCTTGCAAATCAGAAGGGAGGAACAATCAAGACCACAATTACATTAAATCTGGGAATCAGTTTGGTACATCAGGGGCGAAAAGTATTATTGGTTGATGCTGATCTACAGGAAGATTTAATAACTGCATTGGATTAGACAGTTTGCCGATTACATTGGAAACACAAATGAAGAAGATATTACAAGACGAAGCCTGATATGTTTTTGAACTTTTTAGAGAGAAAATTTTGGGCGTGTATTTTAACTCGATATTACAAACAAAAAATCTTTGTAAATATGTGCATTAGCCTTTTGGGAAAATGGAGTATTGTATAAGTCTGTGTGCTTATATTAAGAGATACGATTTTCCATCTCTATTCCTATTATTTTTTTGTGTAGTGTGCTATTATACTGTCATGGTATTGATACTATTTTGATGTTTAGTACGTTATTTCCATAGGATGTTATCCAGTGGCGAAATTGTGTTTAAGTGACCTTCGCAGGATTAGGAGAATAGCATGTAATATTTTTGTAACATTTAGAGGATGTGACGTTGAAAAAATTGACTTATACAATGCTTTTTAGAATGTAGCAGTGAGGAGGTGATTTTGGTGCAAAATTTTTCTGAGAAAAATGCACAAAAACCATTCATTTTACACAGCGAATACCAGCCCACCGGAGATCAGCCGGAGGCAATCGACGCCCTGGTCAAAGGCTTTGAGGAGGGCGACCAGTTTCAGACTTTGCTAGGTGTTACCGGCTCCGGCAAGACTTTTACCATGGCAAATGTCATTGCAAAGCTCAATAAACCGACTTTGGTCATTGCGCACAATAAGACCCTGGCGGCGCAGCTCTACGGCGAGTTCAAGGAATTTTTCCCGGAGAATGCGGTAGAGTATTTTGTATCCTATTATGATTATTATCAGCCGGAAGCATATGTTCCATCGTCTGATACTTATATTGAGAAGGACTCCTCTATTAATGATGAGATCGATAAGCTTCGCCATTCCGCTACGGCTGCACTGACAGAGCGGCGGGATGTGGTGATCGTTGCCAGTGTATCCTGTATTTATGGTCTGGGTAGTCCTATTGATTACCAGAATATGACAGTATCTCTGCGTCCGGGTATGATGAAGGACAGGGATGAGGTTATTCGCAGGCTGATCGACATGCAGTATACGAGAAATGATATGGATTTTCAGCGTGGTACGTTCCGGGTTCGCGGGGATGTGCTGGAGGTGTTCCCGGTTTCAGAGTCAGAGCGCGCGATCCGTGTGGAGTTTTTTGGAGATGAGGTTGACCGGATCACGGAGATTGATGTTCTGACCGGTGAGGTATTATCGGAGCTGGAGCATATGGTAGTATTTCCGGCATCGCATTATGTAGTAGATAAGGACGCTATGGAACGGGCCATCCGCGATATTGAGGCAGAGCTGGAGGATCGTGTCCGGTATTTCCGCTCCGAGGACAAGCTTTTGGAGGCACAGCGGATTTCCGAACGGACCAATTTTGATATTGAAATGATGAGGGAGACAGGATTTTGTTCCGGAATTGAGAACTACTCCAGACATCTTTCCGGCTTGAAGGAAGGAGAGCCGCCTCACACGCTTTTAGATTATTTCCCGGACGATTTTATTATTATGGTAGATGAGTCTCATATGACGATTCCGCAGATCCGGGGCATGTATGCCGGGGACCGGTCCCGCAAAAAGACATTGGTGGATTATGGTTTCCGTCTTCCGTCAGCTTTGGATAACCGTCCGCTGAATTTTGAGGAGTTTGAGCAGCATATTAATCAGATGATGTTTGTTTCTGCAACGCCAAATATCTATGAGACAGAGCATGAGCTGGCGAGAGTGGAGCAGATCATACGTCCCACCGGCCTTTTGGATCCGGAGATTGATGTACGTCCGGTAGAGGGGCAGATTGACGATCTGCTGGGAGAGGTCAACCGCACCATTGCTGCCGGCAATAAGGTGATGGTCAATACACTGACAAAGCGGATGGCAGAGGATCTGACGGATTATCTGAGGGAAGCCGGGATTCGGGTGAAGTATCTTCACTCTGACATTGATACTCTGGAGCGGTCGGAGATTATCCGTGATATGCGTATGGATGTTTTTGATGTGCTGGTGGGAATTAACCTGTTGCGGGAAGGCCTGGATATCCCGGAGATCGCATTGGTTGCCATCCTGGATGCGGACAAGGAGGGTTTCTTACGTTCTGAGATTGCACTGGTTCAGATTATCGGACGTGCCGCCAGAAATGCCGAGGGACATGTTATTATGTATGCCGATATGATGACGGATTCCATGCGAAATGCGATTGATGAGACAAACCGGCGCCGGAGCATACAGCAGAGATATAATGAAGAGCATGGCATTACACCGCAGACGATCAAAAAGGCAGTACGGGATCTGATCCGTATTTCCAAGAAGGTGGAGGAAACAGAAACGGGTGATATCCAGAAGGATATTGAGTCTATGAGCCGTAAGGAGCTGGAACAGCTTGTGGACAAGATTAAGAGAAAGATGAATACGGCAGCAGCAGAATTAAACTTTGAGCTGGCAGCGAACTTACGTGATCAGATGTTGGAGATCAAGAAGCAGTTAAACGATTAAAGGAGGCGTGTATGAGCATTCAGATAGGTGTAGACTATTATCCGGAGCAATGGCCGGAACAGATGTGGGAGCAGGATGCCGATCGGATGAAGGAATGTGGAGTAAAAGTGGTGCGCATGGCAGAGTTTGCCTGGAGCCGGATGGAACCGGAGGAGGGCACTTATGACTTTGAATGGCTGGATCGTGCTGTGTCCGTTTTTGCGGACAGACGGATGCAGGTGGTTTTATGCACACCGACATGCACCCCGCCTTTATGGGCGTTTGGAAAGTATCCGGAGATCATACAGACCGGACCGGATGGACAGAGGATTGCTATCGGGATTCGTGGCCATCGTTGTATGAACAGTCCTGTTTATAGGACACTTTGTGAGAAAATCATAAGACAGCTGGTGAGCCGGTACCGGGACAATCCTGCCGTGATCGCTTATCAGATCGATAATGAACTGGAAGCGAATCATTGCCGTTGCCAGGTATGTCAGGAATCCTTTCAGAACTGGATGCGGAAAAAATACAGAAATGTACAGGAGGTCAATGCCGTTTATGGGAATTCTGTCTGGAGTGGAGAGTATTCCTCCTTTTCTCAGGTAAAGCCGCCGATGGGCGATTTTATTAAGTGGCAGAATCCATCATTAACACTGGATTATAACCGGTATGCTTCGGAAAGTACGGTGGCGTATCTTGAATTCCAGCGGACATTGATCCATTCTCTTGACCCGGATGCATGGATCACGACAAATAGCTGGCTGTGCGAAAATATGCCGGATTTTTATGATCTGTTCCAAAATTTGGACATTGTATCCTATGATAATTATCCAACAACAGTGCTGCCAGAGAGTCAGGAGGAGCTATATTCTCATGCATTTCATCTGGATCTGATGAGAGGAATCAAACAGCAAAATTTTTGGATCATGGAACAGCTCAGCGGTGCAGTAGGAAGCTGGATGCCAATGTCCCCTTCTCCGGAACCGGGGATGATCAAGGGATATGCTTTGCAGGCGATCGCACATGGAGCCGATACAGTCGTTCATTTCCGGTGGCGTACGGCGGTGGCCGGTGCAGAAATGTACTGGCATGGGATATTAGATCACAGCGATGTGCCGGGCAGACGATATGAGGAATTCCGGGAGCTTTGCCGGATTGTTGATGGATTGCAGGAAATGGATGGATCCTATGTGAAGAATTCTGTGGCACTGTTATACAGTTCAGATAATGAATATGGGTTTAAGCTGCAGCACCAGGCGGAAGGAATGTATTATCTGGAACAGCTCAAAAGTCTCCACGATGGATTTACCGCGATTGGTGTCGGAGTGGATATCATTGATGAATCTGCAGATTTATCAGCATATAAGATTGTGCTTGCGCCAACTATGCTGATCACTCACGAGGAGACAGAGAAAGCATTACATGAATTTGCTGCTCAGGGAGGAACGATCCTTCTGACGAATCGTTCCGGAGTGAAGGATTCATATAACAAATGTGTCATGCAGCCGCTTCCGGGAATATATAGGGAACTGGTTGGAGCGAGGGTGCGGGAGTATAATGCACCTGGGTCATATTTGGGACAGTTGAAACTGACAGATGATGTGCTGCGGGAAAATTATAAAAAAAGCTGCCGGTATTATCCGGGAGGAGATGCTGATGAAAAGCTGCCCCGGGAGAATGCCGTGTACCGCCAATGGTGTGATATACTTGAAGCAGAAACGGCACAGGTGCTTGCGGAGTATGGAGATCGTTATTATTCAGGCAGCGCAGCTGTGACAAGAAACTGTTACGGAGCAGGAACGGTATATTATATAGGAACAGTATGTGACAGAATGTTCTATATTTCATTGGCAAAATGCATGGCATCGGAAAAGAGAATATTCTATTATGATAATCTCCCATTGGGAGTAGAGGTTACATACAGGCAGAAAGACGAAAAATTGTGGAGATTCGTATTTAATAATACGAATAAAGAACAAAAAGTATGCCTTGATTCAAAAACATATAGGATGAAACCGTTTGAGATGAAGATCAGCAGGGAATCGGAGGAATTTATATGAAATGGTGGAAGAGGCTTTTTTTGTCAGTGATCAGTTTGATCTGGGGGTATGTTTCTGTAGATTATTTATATATTGCCCTGGGAAATCTTACCGGAAACAGAGTACACGGAACTGGAAATGAGATATCGGGAACACTGCTATGGCAGCTGGCCGGATTTGGATCATTTATTATATGGCTTTTGCTTCTGGCTGCATATACAAGGATGATACGCTTTCTTTCTCCGAAAGTGGATATGATAGAAGTAGATAAACAGGAAAAGAATCCGAAAATGAAAAGAAAATTTTTTGATATCATTCTACAATATGGGTTGATCGTTACGGGCATGATGATACGGTGGGCATATCTTTGTCTGATATATCTGCCCGGGAGATAATATTGGCGAAATCCGGAATGGAGGATATTATGAAACAAACCTGGGTAACATTAACGAGAAAAGCAGCTGTCTGTCTGCTGGCCGTACCGGTGCTTGCAGGGCTTTCCGGCTGCACACAAAAATTGGCTGACTCAACATCAAGGAAGCACAGGCAACGTCAACCGGTACACCGTTCCCGTAATATGCTTCCATGGATGATGAGCCACGGGCGATTTCGGGTAAATGCGGGGATCATGCGGAATGGTCGTACAGTACGGGGACGACGATGCCAAGGAAATCAAGCTTTCTCTACCGGATTCTCTGGAAAGATGCGCAGGCTTTTTATGAGTGCCACAGATTAAAAAAATTTGTTTGTGGCGGAAGCATCAAGAAGATTGGCACGCAGGCGTTTCGGGGTGCGATCAAAAAGGATGGCGTTGTTTTAGAGGATTCGTTAGAGGATGTTGAAGTTGGTGAAGAGGTATTCTAGTCTGATTTTGATATCAGAGCGGGTAACTTTAATTTATAGAAATCATTGTGTCGATCAAAAGGGTATGATAAGATAACAGGAGAAGAGAAAATACGGGATGAGTACAATAAAGAACTCATTATCGTTGTAATAGCCTTCGGGAGAAATGGAGGGGCAGATGGCATCGATTAAGGACATTGCAAAAATTTGTGGCGTGTCAGTTGCCACAGTCAGCAAAGCGCTAAACGACAAAAAAGACATTGGGGAAGAAACCAAAAAACATATCAAAGAAGTAGCGAAGGAGCAGGGATATTTTCCGCAGTATTATGCCAGGGCGATTCGCATGAACAAAAGCTTTAATATTGGTGTACTGTTTATTGATGAGGCGGCGAGTGGTCTGACCCATGATTACTTTGCCAATATTCTGAATAGCTTTAAGGTAACTGCCGAGAGTAAAGGATATGATATCACCTTTATTAACAGCAACAAAAAACATAAAAAAAGTAAGACATATCTGGAGCATTGCCGCTATCGGGGTCTTGATGGTGTGATGATCGCCTGTATTGACTTTTATAATCCGGAGGTCCGGGAGCTGGTAGAGAGTGATATCCCTGTTGTGACCATCGATTTTGAATTTCCGCAATGCCTGTCGGTAATATCTGACAATGCAGTAGGTATGAGAAAATTAGTTGAGTACATTCTTTCTATGGGACACAAAAAGATTGCATATATTACCGGCGATTCCACATCTGTCGTTACGGATATCCGTATCAAAGGTCTGAAGGACACGATGGAGGAGCATGGCATTGAAATGCCGGAGAGCTGGATACTTCCGTCAGAATACAGAAATCTTAAAAAGGCAGCAGAATATACCAGAGAGCTTTTAAAACGGGAAGACAAGCCTACATGCATTATTTATTCTGATGACTATTCGGCGGTGGGAGGGATTGCTGCGATCGAGTCCATGGGATTAAAGATCCCGGAGGATATATCGGTAGCAGGATATGATGATATTTTTATTGCCAGCCAGCTTCAACCCCGTCTGACCACGGTTCGTCAGGATACGGAACGCATTGGCATGAAAGCGGCAGAGCAGCTGATCAAGCTGATCGAAGGACACAAAACCAAATTATCGCCGCCATCCATTGTAGCAAGTAAGCTGGTGCCGGGAGCGTCGGTACGAAAGCTGGAGGATCAGTGATTTGCAGAAAACGGATGGATTTATTTACGGTGAGATTGCAAGGCAACATCTAAAATGACGAAGATTTTATCTTGACAAGCTCATAGAAACATAATATAATAGTCTAATGTGGCGTGTAAAATACTTAAGCCAAAGCCCCGGTAACAGTATTTATGTGCCTGACAGTTGAAGATTGTTAGAAAAGTTAGGAGGTACTGGGATGAAAAGTTATATGGCTAACCCATCCAAGATTGAAAGAAAATGGTATGTAGTTGATGCTACAGGACATACATTAGGACGTCTTGCTTCAGAAGTAGCTTGCGTATTAAGAGGTAAGAATAAGCCGGAGTATACTCCGCACATTGATACCGGTGATTACGTAATCGTTATCAATGCTGATAAGATTAAAGTAACAGGTAAGAAGCTGGATCAGAAGATCTATTATCATCACTCCGATTATGTTGGTGGAATGAAAGAGACTACACTCAAGGAAATGCTCGCAAAGAAGCCTGAGTATGTAATTGAGCATGCAGTAAAGGGAATGCTTCCAAAGGGACCACTTGGTCGTCAGATGGCAAAGAAGCTTCATGTATATGCAGGTGCAGAGCATGAGCAGATCGCACAGAAGCCGGAAGTATTAGAAATCGTAGAGAGAGCATAATTGAGAGGAGGAAAAGACATTGGCTAATAAATTTTATGGAACAGGCAGAAGAAAAAGCAGTATTGCCAGAGTATATTTAGTACCAGGAAATGGTAAGATCACAATCAATAAGAAGGATATGGATCAATATTTTGGTCTTGAGACATTAAAGATCATCGTTCGTCAGCCACTGGAAGCTACTAACACACTGGATAAGTATGATGTACTTGTAAATGTTCGTGGTGGTGGATTCACAGGCCAGGCAGGTGCCATCAGACATGGTATCGCAAGAGCTCTTCTGAATGTAGACGCAGACTTCCGTCCTACACTGAAGAAAGCAGGATTCCTTACTCGTGATCCTAGAATGAAAGAGCGTAAGAAATACGGTCTCAAGAAGGCTCGTAGAGCTCCTCAGTTCTCTAAGAGATAATAACTTATTTCATAAAAATTTTCGAAAAGTCCTTAAAACCAAGAGTTTTAGGGGCTTTTCTTTATGCTCTGCTTTATGAGGATTTTACAAAAATATGAAAGAACAGATTAAAATCAGGGATTGACGCAAAGGGATATATAGTCTAATGTTGTGTTAAAGTTACTTTGGAGAAAGGAGCGTGTTGATACATGATTCGGACATTTGCCACGCATAAAATCAGAAAACAGACAGAATTGACAGGAAGCTTATGGGAGTTTGAGTCATGTTCCGGGAGATATGCCGGTCAAAAGTTTCTGCTTGCAGCACCGGGATGCTGGGAGTCTCATCCTCTTTTTGCTGATTACAGAGGAGAGGGGATTTTTAGAAAATCTTTTCAGGCTACGGGAGACATCCGGATAGAATGTAAGGGGGTCAGTCATACGGCAACGGTATATTTGGATGGACGGGAAATTGCACATCATTATAATGCCTATACACCGTTCTCTGCGGTTGTTGCTGATCTGCAGCCGGGAGAGCATAGGCTGGAAATTAAGGCCGATAATCGGTTTCATCAGGAGAGTGCTCTTCATGTGCCGAATGATTATATGTCCTATGGAGGCGTGTCGAGACCCGTTGTTGTCGAAGAATTGAATGAGCTTTATTTTGAATATGTTCACGTAAAGACATATATGAAAAACGGAAATTGGCATGCAAAGATCAGCGCTGCAATATCTGTACTGAAAACAGGACAGTACAGAGGGGAAGAGATCGTTGTAACAGGACGGATTGGAAATACAACATTTGACTGGAAAATTTCGTTGGAAGAACAGGAGCATTATGAACTTCACAAGGATCTGGAAATAGATAATGTGAAACCATGGAGTCCGGAGGATCCGGAGCTTTATTTGGTGGAATTGCAGATGAGAAAGGGGCAGCAGATCCTTGACGATATCATTGACCGCTTTGGATTTCGGGAAATTTGTGTTGAGGGACAGAAAATTCTGCTCAATGGAAAAAGTCTGAGAATTAAAGGGGTATGCCGTCATGAGGATCATCCGGATTATGGCTGCGCACTTCCTTATCAGGCGATTTACAATGATCTTGTTTTGATACAACAGATGGGGGCAAATTCCATACGGACGGCACATTATCCCAATGACGAGATTTTTTTGGATCTGTGTGACGAATTGGGGATTTTAGTCTGGGAGGAAAATCATGCCCGTGGTCTGGAAGAAGACCGCATGAGGCATCCACTGTTTGAGGCGCAGGCGGAAGCGGTGATCCGGGAAATGATTTTGAATCATTATAATCATCCAAGTATCTTTATTTGGGGGATTTTAAATGAATGTGCCAGTGAAACAACATTTGGACGTTCATGTTATGAAAAACAGTTTGATCTGATCCGCAAAATGGATGACACCCGGCCGTATACTTTTGCGAGTTGTAAGTTTTTTCAGGATATCTGCTTTGATCTCCCAAATGTGATTTCCTGCAACCTTTATCCGGGATGGTATGTGGACAAACCGGTCAAAGATTATCTGGAAGAGGTATATCATTGGATTGAGGAGGACGGAAAAGGCAAGGGAAAGCCGTTTATCGTTTCTGAAATTGGAGCGGGCGGTCTGTATGGCTGTCATAATGCATATCACGGAAAATGGACAGAGGAGTATCAGGCAGATGCATTGACGGAGCAAGTATCGGAATGCCTGAATTTTCCGGAATGCATGGGTGTATATATATGGCAGTTTTGCGATGTGAGGGTCAGCAGAGAATGGTTTGCCGGACGTCCAAGAGAAATGAATAACAAGGGCATTGTTGATGAATACCGCAGACCTAAAGCGGCTTATACAAAAGTTGCCGAAATATTTAAAAGGTATTCTAATTATTATGACAATGACAAGGGGTGAAAATGAAAACGGGATAGCTTATTGACAGAAGGCAGAGGGTAAAATATCATACTATATAAAGACAACATGATAAAAACTGTATGTGATACAATGAGATATCAGATAAAGTAAATAAACACAACAGCATGATAGGAGGAAAATATGGCAGTAAATTTTAATCAGAACAGTGTTTTTAATTTGAAACCGATTAGCAATGATGAGGTACGTGGAGAGGTTGACGGGTTATTGATTGCAGACGAAAAGGTGGAGTTTGCATTTAAAACGATTCGCGATCAGTTAGTATTTACAAACAAGAGGATTATTTCTATTGATGTGCAGGGGATTACAGGAAAGAGAAAATCCTTTGCGACAATGCCGTATTCCAAAATTCAGTATTTTTCAATTCAGACACCGGGATTTATGGAATTGTTTCCTGATTCAGAATTATTCGTAATGTTTACGAACGGATTTACAGCCAAATTTGAATTTAAGGGTGCTGTAGATATTGGGAAGATTGGCAGGATGTTATCTGAGTACGTTTTGTGATTCAATGTCTTATAAGGTGTGAGGAAGGATATATAGTGCAAATAGAAATTGATTTTCGACTGAAAATTTCAGTGCTTTAATTGAAGGCGAGACGAAAGGTGGTTCATTATGAAATCAACATTGATCAAAGACACAACAAAAGAGGAGCGGATCGCCCTGATCCGGGAGTGGCTGCCGGACGAAGATGGACTGGAAGCAGATGGAGGGATGGATCTTTGGGATCTGTACGTAGATTATATTAACGGGACAAAGGAAATTGCAGAATGTAATGCTGCCTTTTCGACCAATTATATGACAGAACGGGATCTGGCAGAGGGAAAATTAAAGAACTAACAGGAAAGGCGGAACGTGAATATGAAGATACAATCAGTAGCGGTATTAGGTGCAGGAGCTGTGGGCTCTTATGTAATCTGGGGACTGTCCCACAAAAAGGACATACGTCTGGGTGTGATCGCAGAGGGAGAACGGGCTGACCGGTTGAAAAAGGGAGGCTGTCGGATCAATGATGAAGTTTATCGTCCGGAGGTTTGGAGTCCGCAGGAGGCGGAGGATGTGGATCTGTTGATCGTGTCCTTGAAGTATGGATCTCTTCCGGAAGCGCTGGAAAGCATTAAGACGATCGTTGGGGAGCATACAACAGTTATGAGCCTGATGAATGGCGTAGACAGCGAGGAACTGATTGCAGAGCAGGTCGGGGATGACAGGGTTCTTCGTTCTCTGATCAAGGTGGCATCCCACAAGGAGGAAAATGGATATTATTTCAATCCGGAAACTACTCTGGGGATTATTTTTGGAGAGCTTGCGGCACCTTTTGACAGTGAAAGGGTACAGGCAATCGAGTCCCTTTTTGCGGACACAGGGATTCACTTCCGCTCTACGGAGTTTATTAGGGAGGAGATCTGGGGAAAGTTTCGCCTGAATGTCTGCAATAATCTTCCTCAGGCGATTCTGGGAGCGGGGGTAGGCTGCTACAGTGACAGTACACATATGAAAGTCATCAGTGACGGGCTTCGCAGGGAACTGGAGCAGATTGCATTAGCGAAAGGAATTGATATGAGTAAGATGGCGGGCACATCCGGAAGGGGAAGTGCAGTTCCTGCTTCCGCAAGGTATTCAACCCTGCAGGATCTGGATGCGGGACGCCATACAGAGATCGACATGTTTTCCGGCACGCTGATGCGCATGGGAGAAGAGCTTGGAATCCCAACCCCTTATAATGAATACACCTATCATATGATCAAAGCGTTGGAGGAGAAAAACGACGGACTTTTTGATTATCAGGGAGAACGGGATAAAACAACATGGGCAAAATGATAAAGGAGTAGGAAATGTCATCAGGTAAAATTACACTGGAACAGAGAAAAGCTTCCCTGCATTATCATGTGCAGGAATACCGTAAAAGACGAGTGATCATTGATACGGATGCCGCCTGTGAGGCGGATGATCCTTTTGCGATCGCACAGGCATTGATGAGTAAAATGCTTGAGGTCAAGGGAATATGTGCGGAACATTTTGTAGCAGAGGGAAGCATGGAACAGAGCTATGAGATGATCTGTCGTGTAACAGAGGCAATGGGGGCAGATGTGCCGGTGCTTCGGGGACAGACCGGCAAAATGTCAGAGCATCAGGGGGAACCCATGACAGAGGCAGCGCAGTTTATCGTCGGGGAGGCCATGAAGGAGGATGACAAGCCACTGTTTGTCTTATGTATTGGGGCAGTGACTAATGTGGCGGAAGCCATCCGGGCAAAGTCTGAAATTGTGGACAGGATGACAGTAGTATGCATTGGAGGGAATCCCATTGGTTGTGAGAAGCCGGGATGGGAATTTAACTTTGGAAATGATGTGGAGGCGGCCAATACAGTGCTTCACTGTGGAGGAGATATATGGCTGATTCCCAACAATGTTTACGGAACCATGCATATCGGTTTTGGAGAAATACAACGACGGATCGCTCCTTATGGCGAGATCGGCAGATTATTGTACGAAAATCTCATATCATTTTATGAAACAGAAAACGCCTCGTGGTCGGCGGGAGAGAGCTGGTCGCTTGGAGACTCCCCGGCGGTGGGAGTGACCCTGGAACCAAATTGCGGCAGCTTTATGTACTGCAAAGCACCGGAGGTACAGGAGGATACCTCTTATCGCTATCCGGAGAACAGTCCGCAGATCAGAGTATACACATCGATCAATTCACGCTTTATTATTGAGGATTTTATCAGCAAGCTTCAAATATTGTACGGATAAATGATAGAAAATTTATACACAGGTTTTTCTTGACAATACAGGTCTATTATTGTAAACTAAACGCAAGGTTTATGATTGTAAACTTGCAACATAAAAAGGAAAGACTTTCATATGTTTCTATGCGAGATTACAAAGCGTTATGCGTGGCAGTTATAAAATGTCAGCAGCATAATCTGATATGGGATAAAACAAACAGATAGGGGGAGGCGTATGGTATTTCGGTTATTTATGGGGATCTTACAGATGGGGATTGATGCTTCCGTCGTGATTGCACTGGTTCTTCTGGCGAGAATGTTATTGGGGAAAGCGCCGAAGAAATATGCGTATCTTCTGTGGATCATTGTGGGGATACAGCTGGTATGCCCTGTAAAAATTGCATCACCATTCAGTGTATATAATCTGCTTCCGCAGAACTCAGACCGGATGGAGCAGTCTCTGGAGAAGTATACGGGAGTCTCATGGCAAAATGTCAGGATGACCGGCAAAAAATCATCTCAGAAAAAGAGTACTTCGGATGATCAAAACAAAGCTCAGACAGATACTGTACCAAATGACGGACAGGCTGATCAGATGGGTTCTACTGATTCATCAGCAAAATTACAGACCGCTTCCCAGAATGAATCCGTTAAAAATACAGACAAAGAATCGGAAAATATCTACGATAATATGTCCGGTGATATGGCAGAGGAAACATCTCCAAACCAAACGGAAGCATTCTCTCCGGTGCTGCTTCGGAGGATATTATACGGAGCGGCATATCTCTGGCTGGTAGTTTTGTGTGTAATCCTGTTTGTAAATATTATCCTGTATCTCAGGATGAAGGGGAGGGTTGCGACTGCAGTCCGTATGCAGGACAATGTATATGAATGCGATGCGATACCGTCTCCGTTTGTGATGGGACTGCTTTCACCGAGGATTTATATTCCCTTCCGTCTGGGGGAACAGGAGAAGGATTATATCATCAACCATGAAAAGTATCACATCCGCCGACGGGACAATCTGGTGAAGGCGGCGGCATTTCTGCTCTGCAGTGTATACTGGTTCCAGCCTCTGGTGTGGCTGTCTTATTTTTTGATGATCCGGGATATGGAAATGAGCTGCGATGAGTATGTTTTGCAGAATAGTCCGGAGGATATCCGGGCAGTCTATAGCGAGTCTTTATTGCAGTT
Source organism: Jutongia huaianensis (assembly GCF_014384985.1). Classification (GTDB taxonomy): domain Bacteria; phylum Bacillota; class Clostridia; order Lachnospirales; family Lachnospiraceae; genus Jutongia; species Jutongia huaianensis. The sequence goes on along the minus strand of NZ_JACRSX010000007.1, from coordinate 112,183 downwards.
TGCGACGAACCGGAGAAATCCGGGGCTGGGGATGCTGACCTTTGGGGAGACGGATACCCGGAGGAGAGTAAAGCATGTCATGAAATTTCATAAGCATGCAAAATGGATCGGAGCAGTGGCAGTAGTTGTGATACTGGCAGTAGGAATCTTTGGCCTGACCAATGCTGTAAATTCGGGAAAGGACACCGGGAAAACAAGCCCGGAGACAACCGGGGCAGCAGAAGAACAAAAGGGAAATGATCAGAAGGAGTCTGACGGGCTGCCGGTGATCCGGGTGCTTGATATGCTCGGAGAGGTTCCGGCCCCCGGTGAGATGCAGGGGGGATGGTATGGAGATATCCTGCGGGAGCGGTTTGGTGTGAAGTTGTATATTATGGCATATGATTATGCAAAGAACATAGATGAGCAGTTAAAATCAGCAGATATTGTTATTTGGGAAAATTCCACAAATCCGGACTATCTTTTGGCGCAGCATCAGGGCTTGATCGGGGATATCCATCTTTCGGATCAGACTTACCGGCGCAGTGTTATGGCGATCAGTAAGACCACAAAGCAAAAACAGCTGTGTCAAAAGCTTTTAACATATTTTGATTCTCCGAAAGCGGTCATGGAGGCAAATTATGGACCGGAGAAACTATGCTGGTATTATAAGGGACATAAAGCATATCTGACGGATGTGGGAGTAAAATGTCAGAAAAAGCAGACGTACAAGCTGGATACGGGGATTTCAGCTCCGGAAACATATGAGAGCGGTCACAGGATGATCTCTTATATTCCATATGATACAGATGCGATTGATCCGAATACGGGGGAAGCATACGAGGTTTTGTATGATACATACCGGACGGAACAGTCGAAAAAGAAGGACATGTATCCGTTCTTTATTGAAACATCAGACAAGAAATGCGCCGGAAGTGGGGAGATTCTGAATTTTACAAAAGGGGTGTATTCTATCCGGGCCACTTATCATATGGATGGATTTGAGGCGTTTGGAACCAGAACACTGGATGAATGGCAGCTTAAGCAGGTGAGTGAGTGGCTGGACGAAACATATTACCAGAGACGGAAGAAGCCGGATCCGGATAATTCGGAGGATGAGTTATGGTCCCAAAAGGCGTTCCGGACGTATTATGTGACGTATGAGCTGACATATATTTGGGGAAACCGTGCTCAGATGCGTTATTATCCGGGGATGCGAATTTTTCGCTGGAATGAGGACACGTGGTATGACGGACTGGGGAATGCCGTGGGACGGACCAGCTTTCCGGCGGACCAGTTTCAAAGGGGGTCAGGAAAAGATAAAACCAAATTTTATATTTATGACAAAACATATGATATGCGGAAACAGGATGCGGGGGTAGAATCTATCATATCGTGCAAAATGATGAATGCTTGTGTGGCGGTATACTGCAGAATGAAAGAAGGGGAGGAAACCTGTTTTATCTATGATTGCAAAGAACGTAGATTTGTCCGGAAAATGCAGGGGATTATCTGGGAGGACTCCATGTATATTTCGGAGAATGGAGTGATCCGGAATTATGCAGGAGAGAAGACAGGCCATGTATCGTTGCGTCAGGGCGAGAAAATTTCAGCTTTTTATGAGAATCCGGATCATAAAAAACAGTGGATGGTACAGCTTACGGATACGGAGACAGGAGATATACGGGACGTAAAGGCGGATATTAAGATGGACTGACAGCTTCAGGGGGATAAATATGAGTCCTAAAGACTCATATTAAGAATTTCTTCGAACCTTCGTCATGTGCAGATATATGATAAAAGCGGAGACTTTGTGAAGAAGTCTTCGTTTTTTTGGTTGATCATGGTTGAGAAAAATGGCGTTTCTTAGTATAATAATAAGTATACTATAATGATTTTATCATAATGTAAAGGAGGAGTGATGTACATAATGAAAAAAGATCATAAACGAAGAAGGAGTTTGCGGCTGGGACTGCGGGCGAAGATATTGGGGGTATCCCTTCCGGTTACGATCATTATGGTGATTGTAATGATCGCGATTGCTTATAATGTGTCGGAGGCTGATATTATGGCCTCCTCCCAGAGCCTTTTGAGCACATCGGCAAAGGATCAGAGCAGCCAGATCGAAGCATGGCTGAACCGTAAGCTGGACGAGGTCAAGACGGTGAAGTATGACCTGGAACGCTCAGGGGCTATTAAGGATCAGAAGCAGCTTCAGCGTAAGCTGAATGATTATTATGGACTGGACAGTGCCTTTGTGGGCGGCTTTTATATTGCTGACACGAAGGGAAATGTGATGCAGGCATCCGAGAATCAGACGAAATATGACGGGGCAACGGAGCAGATCTGGTATAAGGAGGGTCTTACCCGGATGAACCCCGGTTATACCCAGGCGTATGAGGACAGCGAGGGCAATATGATGATCAGTGCCTGTGGCATGCTGGATGATCCCGATGATGTCCGGGTACTGGCGACAAGTCTTTCTCTGGATTCGGTTAATATCATAGTAAACTCCAGTGTATCCATGCAGGGGGCGGAGTCGTTGCTTGTGGATCAGGGGAATGGCGATATTCTTACATCCCGTGACAGTGAGCTGGTTTCTACATCGGTCAATGAGGCGTCGGACAGCTTTTTGAAAAAGGTTGCCGCCAAGCTCCAAAAGGATGATGATTCTGTTTCTACGATTGGAGATAAAGTTGTAGTAACCCGTGAAATCTCCGGGACAGACTGGGTTCTGGTATCCTATGTTCCAAAGTCACTGATTACTTCTGAAGTGGACAATCTGCGGAATACTCTGATCGTGGTAGCAATAATCTGTCTGTTGGTCTTTGTATTGTTAAATACCCTGAATGTATCTTTCACGGTGAAGCCGCTGAAGGTACTCAGCCGGAAGATCAAAGCAATGTCTGACGGTGATTTTACGATTCAGATTGAGGCGAAGGGATCGGATGAAATTGCAGAGATCCAGCACAGTGTGAAAGTATTTACAGAGAATATGCGGGAAATGATCTGCGATATCAATAATGTGACAAATGATATTCAGAATCAGGCGGACAACAGCAGCGTCGTTTCTGTAAGTATGCAGGATGCATCGAATTCCCAGGCAACGTCAATGGCATCTCTTAGTGAGACGGTAGATCAGATTTCAGATTCCATCAATGAGATTGCGGAAAGTGCTACGAATCTCAGCGGAGTTGTGGCGGATACCACCAGTGACAGCGAGAAGGTCAAGGAGCAGATCAATGCGACAGTGGATATATCACGCAAAGGACGCAGTGATATGGAACGGGTACAGAATGCCATGGAGGAGATCCGAAATTCTATCGCACAGCTTGTAGAAGCAATCAGCAAAGTGGGAGAGGCTTCCAAAGAGATTACGGGTATTACCGGATTGATCGCCAATATTTCCGAGGAGACTTCTCTTTTATCCCTTAATGCGTCCATTGAAGCAGCGAGGGCCGGGGAAGCAGGCAGAGGCTTCTCTGTGGTTGCGACAGAGATCAGTAAGCTGGCACAAAACACGGCATCCTCTGTTGATGATATTGCCAAGCTGATCAATGAGGTAGATAATCTGGTGGACGCAGCAGTGAAACAGGCAGATGTCAGCGTGGAGAACATCAACGAGAGCGGTGGCCGGATCAAGGTGGCACAGGAGACCTTTGAAGAGATTTACACCTGTGTACAGGATGTGGACAATGGAATCAACAGTATGATCACCCAGATCCAGACTGTAAATAATGTAGCAATGGATGTTTCTGCGATTTCTGAGGAGCAGGCGGCCTCTACGGCGGTGATCAGTGAGACTTCCGAGGTGATGGTTGAGCAGGCGAACAAGCTGGCCGGCCAGAGTGAACAGGTGGCAGGAAGTGCCAAGGTGTTGACACAGACATCGGAGAAGCTGGCAGAGCAGATGAGTCGTTTTCAGATATAGGGGGTGACAGTTGTGAAAAAGAAAGCATCATTAATCATATGTTTGTTGACATTGTGCTGTCTGCTGGCAGCAGGATGTTCCAAATCTTCCGGCAAAGGGAAATCCTCTGGTGGAAAGATAAATATTATGCTGACGGTTTCAGACGGATCGGATACTTTCCGTGCAAATCTGGCAGACGCAGCCGGGAAAGCAGCAGAGGAGAAGGGGATAACGCTGGAGGTAAAGGATGCCAAGGGCTCCTCTGAGACCCAGATGAACCAGATCAAAGAGGCAAAGGATGCCGATGTCATCATCTGTGCCTTGTGCGATGCAGGAACAGCCCAGCAGATGGAGGCTCTTGCAGGGGACAAGCCGATTGTGTTTATCAACAGTGCTCCGGAGGAGGAATATCTTCAGAAGGATCAGTATGTTTATGTGGGATCGGATGAGGCAGTTGCAGGAGAACTGCAGGCCAAATATGTGTTGGATCAGTATGCTTCTAAGGACACCCTGAATATCGCTATTTTCAAGGGGGAAAGCACCCATTCGGCAACGAAGGGACGTACCAGGGCGAATAAGGCTGCCCTGGAGGCTTCCGGCAAAACCATCAATTATGTTTATGAGGATTATGCAGACTGGTCCACGGATACGGCAGCCAAAATGTTCCGTCAGTTTTTGCGGACAGGACAGGATGTGGACGCCGTCATTTGTAACAACGATTCCATGGCGGTTGGTGTGGTACAGGCGGCAGAACAGGAGAAGCTGGATCTGTCCAAGCTCCCGGTGCTGGGCGTTGATGCAACGGCAGACGGTCTTGACCTCATCAAAAAGGGGAAAATGGCATGTACCATCTTCCAGCCGGCAAAGGGGCAGGGAGAGGAAGCTGTTCTGGCGGCGCAGAAGCTGGCAGCAGGAGAAAGTATTACCTCTCTGTCTGGTGCGGAGAAGAACGGACTTTATGTATGGGTTCCGTTTGAGCAGGTGACATCAGATAATGTTACGCAATATTAGTAAAGTTGAATAATCGTATTTGAAAATATAATAATTGTATTAGAAATAGAGGAGTTTAGTAATTATTTTTGTAACATGTTGAATTTTTACTACAAATCTCCTCTATTTTTAATGGTGAGAATTACTAACAAAGTGTTTGAAAAATATAAAAAATTTGTGTATAATTAAATGTGCATATTCAAATGCAAATGATTCTTTGGGAGAGAGGATCAAATAATTAACTCAAAAGGAGGAAAAACATTGAAGAAAAAAAATCTAAAAGGAATTCTTGCAGCATGTATGAGTTTTTCGATGGTAGTCAGCAGCTTTAGTGCCGGTTCGTTTGACGTTACAAGCGTAAAAGCAGCTGATGGCAAGACGGTTTTAACGGATGTGTTGACACCGGATAACATTACACTGAGAGAAACCTGGAATGACAAGTCTAATATTGGTAAGGACCGTACGGTGACGATCAAAGGCACCGGCACAGTGATGACAGTAAAGGATAACGGATCTATGCGTACGGAGCTGTCTTCACAGGATCTGGCCAACAAGGAGATGGGTGTTGGTATTAACCTTGGTAATACGATGGAGGCTGTTATGCCGTTAGAGAAGACAGAAACGGGAAACAAGACCAAGTATGACAAGGACGTGACATCGAAGGATTGTGAGACTGTCTGGAAACAGCCGATCACGACACAGGCTTATATCGATAAAGTACATTCTTATGGTATCAATACACTGCGTATTCCGGTTGCATGGTCCAATGCAGATATTGATGATGGTACTTATACGATTAAAGATGAGTACCTTGGACGTGTGGAAGAGATTGTCAACTATGCTTTGAACAATGGTATGTATGTCGTTATCAACGATCACTGGGACAATCAGTGGTGGGGACAGTTTGGTGCCTGCAAGTATCGGGAAATCGTAGATGAGGACGGTGATCAGGTTAAGGAATATGTGACAGAAAAGAATGCAGATGGCGAGGATGTTCCTGTCCCGGATGAAGAGCTGCGTGCAAAAGCATGGGCAAGATATGAGGCATACTGGACACAGATCGCAGAGCGTTTTAAAGGATACTCTGACCACCTGATCTTTGAGGGTGCAAACGAGGAGCTCGGTGATCGTCTGATTGATGCAATCGGTAAGAGTGGCTATGCGGTTGGAAATGATTCTACAGAGCAGGCTCTTGCCGGTTATATGACAGAGGATGAGCTGTATGAGACGGTTAATAAGATCAACCAGAAGTTTGTTGATATTATCCGTAACAGCGGTGGCAACAACAAAAACAGACATCTTCTGATCCCTGGTTACAATACCGATATCACCAAAACAGTTGATAAAGTACAGAAGGTCAAAGATGAAAACGGTGTTACCAAAGAGGTTGGTAATCGTTATGTAATGCCGACAGATATTGAGGAGAACGGCACATCTAAGCTGTTCCTTTCTGTTCATTATTATACTCCATGGGATTTCTGTGGTGATGGTGGTACAGGTACATATACTGTGGCAGATCAGGAAAATACCGCAAAATATTTCCAGACTCTTAAGAAGTTTACAGATCAGGGATATGGTATCATTATCGGTGAATGTGGTATCTGTAATCCGGCAGGTGTTGAGTCAAGTGTAACCCAGTGGCTGCATGATACATTTACAGAAGCGCAGAAGATCAGTGCTGTTCCGGTTCTGTGGGATACAGGTGCATATTTCGAGCGTGGCTCAGAAGCAGACGGAGTGGCACCGGCAATGTATTATAAAGATATTGCCGATTTCTACAATACCATCAATGGAACTAAAGGTGATGCCAGCATGACAAGCATTTCAGGAGGAAAGCCGGATCCAAACGAGTCTAAGGACAATCATAAGATTGGTGCATATATCGATCAGGATCTGTGGAATACCACCGGAATCCATGCATATCTGTACTATCAGACATCAAACTGGGATTATCGTAACAACTACCTGCCATTCTCAAAAGCAGGAAAGAATAAAAGCTATGAATATATTGTGGCATCCGGCAAGGAGGCTGCAGACTCAACGAAGGTAACAGATGTTCTTCTGACGAAGGATGGAGAGTATACTGTTTCTCTGGAAGGAGCTGCTTTAAGCGGTGTGAAGTATCAGATGCTCGGATTGGCAATGGATCTGCTGGTGGAGAAATATCCGGGAGTAAAAATTACCAATACAACGATCACAGTAGATGGAGAAAATGTAATGAAGTCTCCAAATAATCCAAATCCGGATCCGATCGATCTGTATCATAAGGCAGATGACAGATATTATACTTTCGTGGCAATCAATACATGGGATGGTGATAAGGATGATGAAACAAAATATCCTATGGCAGCCAGAAATAACAGAGGTAAACTGAAGATGCCAAAAAAGAGCATCAGCATGACCTTTACAGTAACCGGTCTGGATCAGGCATTAAAGGATATTGCAGACAAGACCTATGTTAATCCTCAGACAGACAAGACAATCCAGCAGGAAGAGGCAGAGGAAGCAGCGCGTAAGGCAGAGGAAGCGCGTAAAGCCGCAGAAGAAGCAGCACGCAAGGCAGCCGAGGAGGCAGCTCGTAAAGCAGCAGAAGCTGCTGCAAAGGTTCCTTCTTCCTCAAGCATTACAACACCGGCCGCTGTTAAGAAGGTTGGTCTGAAGGTAAATAAGACATTTACGGCAGGTAATTATAAGTATAAAGTAACAAAGAGAGCAACAACTGCAAGCCAGGGGGCTGTATCAGTTGTAGGTCTTACGAAGAAGGGCGTAAAGGCAAAGAAGCTTTCCGTTGCATCTTCTGTTAAGAATAAGAAGATCAAGTATCGGGTTACAGGAATCGGAGCGAAAGCATTTAAGGGAGCGAAAGCAACTTCTGTAACGTTGAATAAAAATATCAACAAAATTCCTTCTGCAGCATTTGCAAATTGTAAGAAACTGAAGACCCTGACCGTTCCGGCAAAACTTAAGAAGGTGTCCAAGGGCGCTTTCAAGGGATGCAAGAAGAAGATCAAGGTAAAGGGTGCATCTGCGAAGGTTCGTAAGGCAAATGTAAAACTCTTGAAGAAGAGCGGATACAAAAAATTTAAATAATAACACGGTTAACGTGTAAAGCAAGAGTCACCACCGGTTTGGGTGGTGGCTTTTGCTTTTTAGTGTATAGGAAAATGCTCGTAGCGTAGAGGGAAGCCAACGAGAATTGCGAAGCAATTCTTGGAGGGCAAAACGCTGGTTTTGCCCTTTTTTTGGATAAATGTATATAATATAATTTGCGTTAATAGGAATAAAGTGATATGCTTTAAATGATAAGCACTTATTAACGTTATACCAATCTGCCAGACGAGGGAAAGGCCGCAGCCTGACAGTGATGGAGAAACCACCGGATAGGAGGGTGTGTATGAAAATATTGAAAAAATTGAAAAAGAAACTGAAAAACGGATCCAGGGGAAGTCTTGCCAGAAAGACCTCGTATGCTATTGGTAATGTGGTGATTATGTGTATGCTGGTAATGGTTGTGATCAGTGCATCTATGAGTGGAGTATTTCTGAGTAGCAGTATCAGGGGTGAATTCGAAGAAATTGCGAAAAATAATGGTCTGACTGTTCAAAAGGTGATTGATACTGCATCCAATGCCGCATCCGGTATGCAGACTTTTATTGAGTCGGAATATGATGATTACGCAAAGAATGGCTATTCCGGAGAGACGGATCAGAGTGTGTTGTACAAGGTGAAACTTCAGCTCATGAATAAGGAGATTGAAAATTACGTTCTGAATACGGCATGGTCTACTGTGGCAGACAGCGATGATATTTTCGGTATCGGAGTTTTCTTTGAGCAGGGGGCCTTTGACCCTGCTGTAAAGGATTATTCCTTATATATCAACGAGAATGACGCCAAGGCAAAGACTTGTCGTAGTTACGGAGCATATGCGGATTACAGTAATAATGATTATTACAAAAAAGCGATAGAGACTAAGAAAGCATATTTTACCAATCCGTATACGGACAATGGCGTAAAAATGATCACTGCAAGCTATCCGATCATTTATAATGACAAGGTGCAGGGAGTAATCGTTGTTGATATCAATATTAATAACTTCTCCCGGCTGGAGTGCGATACGGACAAGTATCCGTCTATGTATGTAGATATCTTTACCGATGACAGTACCTTTGTTTATGACAGTGAGGATGAAGATGCTTATTATGGCAAGAAGCTTACCGAGATCCTGGATACAAAGCAGTATGTAAAGATTCAAAAAGGAATTGATACCGGTAAGAGTTTTAATGTAAACACCAGAAGAGACAACGGTTCCTATGTATCCCGGTTCTATACTCCGATCACGGCGGGGGAACAGACCTGGTGGGCTGTGAGTGTATTAAATCGTAGTGACCTGAACAAAAATACCGTGAAGCTTGTGGTGATCATGGTGATTATTTCGATTATTTCGATCCTTGTAATTGTCACGATGGCCAGCAAGCAGCTCTTTAAGCACATTAAGCCGATTGAAAAGGTAGTGGATGCTTCCCGGCAGCTTTGTAGCGGTGATTTTAATATTGAGATCCGGGCTGAGTCGGAGGATGAGATCGGAAAGCTTTCTGAGGCGTTTTCTGATGCGGCAGGGACCCTGAGGGGCATTATCCACGACTTGCAGGATGTGCTGCAGCAGATGGCAGACAATGACTTTGCGATTGCACCGGCCGTAGAATATCCGGGGGACTTTGAGAGCATTAAGCAGTCTCTGCTTGCAGTAGTCAGCGATCTTTCCAATACCCTGTCAGAGATCAATATTGTATCGGAGCAGGTGGCAGCCAATGCGGAGAACATCTCTGAGGGAGCGCAGTCATTGACGGAGGGAGCGACGGACCAGGCAAGCTCTGTTGAGGAGCTTCAGGCTACAATCTCCAATGTATCCGAAGAGGTCGGACAGAATGCGGAGCATGCCAGGAAAGCCAATGAAATGGCACAGAATGTTGGTGACGAGATTACCAATACCAACACAAGCATGCAGCAGGTGGTTGAGGCTATGGAGGTTATCAATAACACTTCTATGCAGATCAATTCCATTATCAGCAGTATTGATGATATCGCAAGCCAGACAAATCTTCTGGCGTTAAATGCCTCTATCGAGGCAGCCCGTGCAGGTGAGGCCGGAAAGGGCTTCGCTGTTGTTGCTACCCAGGTAGGAGAGCTGGCAACCCAGAGTGCGGAGGCAGCGAGAAATTCTACCGAACTGATCGCCAATACGATCCGGGCAGTGGAACAGGGAAAGACGCTGGTAGATGAGGCGGCCGGCAAGCTGGTGACAGCAGCCGGAAGGACAAACGATCTGGTAGAAAATATCGGAAAGATCACAGAGGCATCCGAAAATCAGGCAGATGCATTAAGTCAGCTTTTACTGGCAGCAGACCAGATCGCAGCCGTTGTTCAGGAAAATACGGCTATGGCAGAGGAAAGCTCTGCAAGCAGTGAGGAGCTGGCGGCTCAGGCAGCTAAGCTGAAAGAGCTGATCGGGGTATTTAACCTGTATCAGGTCTGATAAGGAAAAGGAATCAGACGGATTTTGCAGGATAAAAAATAGATATATATAAAATAAAAAACTGCTTGCATTTTCGTAAAAAATATTATATAATATCGCATGTTGACTGCTGATATGGCTCAGTCGGTAGAGCGTCGCCTTGGTAAGGCGGAGGTCACGGGTTCGATTCCCGTTATCAGCTTAAACATGCAGAGTGCTGTACATTATGTATGGCACTTTTTTAGTGTATAGGAAAATGCTCGCAGCGTAGAGGGAAGCCAACGAGAATTGCGCAGCAATTCTTGGAGGGCAAAACGCTGGTTTTGCCTTTTTTATGCAGTGGAAAAGGAGTGCAAAGAAGAATGGTCATTGATAGAGATTATCAATGGAAAAAAATAGGATTTTTTGGTAAAAACATACGAAAACTCCGTGAAAATGTTGACTTTTGTCATACGAATGATACAATAAGGAGTGAATTGTTGTGGCTGAATTCAGTCCCAAAAGAATAGATTGTAATAGGCATATGTGAGGGAAATGATAAATGATATCAACAGGCACGACAAAATAAATCAAAGAAAGGGGAACCGGAATGAGTAACGCAACATTTCGTGGGGGTGTACATCCTTACGAGGGAAAAGAGCTGTCTAAAGATCTGCCGATCAAACAGGTAAATCTGCCGGGAGAATATGTATTTCCTATGGCACAGCACATCGGTGCGCCTGCGACTCCTATTGTGGAGAAGGGCGACAAGGTACTGGTTGGACAAAAGATTGGCGAAGCCAGTGGCTTTATTTCTGCCAATATCTGCAGTTCAGTTTCAGGAACTGTTAAGGCGGTAGAGCCGAGAATGCTTCTAAATGGTTCCAAAGCAACATGTGTCGTTATTGAGAACGACGAGGAGTACAAAGGAATTGAAGGGCTTGGAGAGGAACGGGATTATACGAAGCTGTCCAAAGACGAGATCCGTGACATTGTCAAGGAGGCGGGTGTCGTAGGTATGGGTGGTGCGGGATTCCCGACCAATGTAAAGCTTGCACCAAAGGAGCCGGATAAGATTGATTACATTCTGGTAAATGGTGCAGAGTGTGAGCCGTATCTGACATCCGATTATCGTCAGATGCTTGAGTATACAGACCAGATCGTAGGTGGTCTGAAGGTTATGCTGAAGCTTTTCGATAATGCAAAGGGTGTCATCTGTATCGAGGACAATAAGCCGGATGCTATTGCCAAGATGCAGGAGGCTGTAAAGAATGAGGATCGTATGGAGGTACTGCCGTTAAAGACGAAGTATCCTCAGGGTGGTGAGCGTACACTGATCTATGCAGCGACAGGCCGCAAGATCTATTCAGCGAAGCTGCCGGCAGATGCCGGATGTATCGTAGATAATGTTTCGACGGTCATTGCGATCTACCGCGCCGTATGCAGGCAGACACCTCTGATCCAGGGTGTTCTCACACTGACAGGTGATGCATTCAATACACCGGTCAATGTGGAGGTGCGCTTAGGCTGCAATCACGCAGATCTTGTTCCGGAGGGAGACGGCTTTAAGACAGAGCCGGTCAAGATCATTTCCGGTGGTCCGATGATGGGATTTGCATTCTTTGATCTGAATGTTCCTGTCACCAAGACATCATCGTCTATTCTGGCATTGACAAAGGATGAGGTGGCAGAATATGAGCCAACCCCATGTATCCGCTGCGGACGATGTGTGGAGGCATGTCCGGGCAACTTGATGCCACAGATGATGGCACAGGCAGCAATGCATAATGATTACGATACTTTTGTGAAGTTAAACGGTATGGAGTGTTATGAGTGTGGAAGCTGTACCTTTGTATGTCCGGCAAAACGTCCTCTGACACAGACCTTTAAGCAGGCACGCCAGTATGTGGCAGCCCAGAGAAGAAAGAAATAGGAGGTGTAGCATCGTGAGTAATTTATTGAATATTTCATCATCACCACATGTTCGAAGCAAGACCTCTACAAAATCCATCATGTATGATGTGCTTCTTGCTCTGGCACCGGCGGCTCTGTTCGGAATTTTCAATTTCGGTATCCGTGCTCTGGTACTGATCGTGGTATGTATGGCGTCATGTGTTCTTTCCGAGTACATATGGCAGAAGGCAATGGGACTTCCTCTGACAGTCAGTGATGGAAGTGCTGCTCTGACAGGACTTTTCCTGGCATTAAACTTAAGTTCCAAGTTCCCGATCTGGATGGCGATCATTGGTAGTGTATTTGCCATTATCATCGTCAAGCAGCTTTTTGGCGGGCTGGGACAGAACTTTATGAACCCTGCACTTGGTGCAAGATGTTTCCTGATGATCTCCTTCGCAGGACAGATGACTTCCTTTGCCTATGATAAGGCAGTAGGACTCAAATACCTGTCAGGCAAGCAGTTAGATGCCATCAGTGGAGCAACTCCTCTGGCAATGATCAAGGATGGCTCTATGAATCTGGACTGGGCCCAGGTATTAAAAATGTTTCTGGGAACTACAGGCGGCACCATTGGTGAGACCTCTGCACTCTGTCTTCTGATCGGTGCAGCATATCTTCTGATCCGTAAGGTGATCAGCTGGCGTATTCCGGTATGCTATCTGGCAACCTTCGCTGTATTTTATCTGATCTTTGGCGGACACGGTTTCAACCTGATGTATCTGGCAGCAGAGTTCTGTGGTGGCGGACTGATGCTCGGTGCATTCTTTATGGCGACCGATTATGTAACCAGCCCGATCACACCGAAGGGACAGATCGTGTTTGGTATTCTGTTAGGTGTTCTGACCGGTATCTTCCGTATCTTCGGAGCATCTGCAGAAGGTGTATCCTATGCGATCATTATCAGTAACCTGATGGTGCCATTGATCGAGAAGGTGACAATTCCTGTTCCGTTTGGAAAGGAGGGCATCAAGGATGGCAAATAAAGAAGAAAAAAAGAAATCAGAAAATACTCTGATCCATGATACCATTGCACTGACACTGATCACACTGATCGCGGGAATTCTTCTGGGCGGCGTTTATACCGTGACGAAGAAGCCGATCGAGCAGCAGAATGAGAAGACAAAGGCAGAGGCATATGCAGCTGTTTTTGAAGGTGCAGATTTTGTAGATGACAAGGGCATTGATGATGCACTTGCAAAGTATAATGAGAAGCTGGCAAACGGCGAGGTAAAGGCAGACGCGATGGGAGAGACCCTGAGCGACGTGGAGATCTCTGAGGTTATGAAGGCTCAGAAGGACGGTGCCGATGCCGGTTATGTAGTAACCTGCTCCGGTAAAGGTTATGGCGGCGCAGTTACTCTGGCACTTGGTGTAGACAAGGATGGCAATATCGTAGGTATCCGTGTGACAGACTGCTCCAATGAAACACCCGGTCTGGGACAGAACAGTTCCACATCATGGAATGAGCAGTATGTAGGTATGGCAAAGGGTGACAGCGGACTTTCCGTAGTAAAGGATGGTTCCGGCAGCACCGATAACGGTACCGTCAATGCTATCAGTGGTGCTACCATTACCAGCCGTGCTGTCACAAGAGCAGTCAACGGTGCATTAGACTTTATCGCATCATTATCAGAATAGGAGGAATGGATTATGAATTCTTGTACGGAACGTTTAAAGAACGGCATTATCACCGAGAATCCTACCTTCGTGATGATGCTCGGTATGTGTCCGACCCTGGCGGTTACGTCATCTGCTATCAATGGTCTTGGCATGGGTCTGACCACAACGGCAGTACTCATCCTGTCCAATGTATTCATCTCTCTGCTTAGAAAGGTGATTCCGGATAAGGTAAGAATCCCTGCATTTATCGTTATTGTAGCAACCTTTGTTACATTGATACAGCTTTTGCTGCAGGCGTATCTGCCATCATTAAATAAAGCATTGGGAGTTTATATCCCACTGATCGTTGTAAACTGTATCATCCTTGGCCGTGCAGAGGCATATGCATCCAAGAACCCGTTACTTCCTTCCGCATTTGATGGTCTTGGTATGGGACTTGGATTTACCTTTGGTCTGACCTGTATCGGTATCTGCCGCGAGATTCTCGGTGCCGGTGCTATTTTCGGTCATCAGTTTATTCCGGATGATTATCACATTACATTCTTTGTACTGGCTCCGGGTGCATTTCTGGTGCTGTCCTTCCTGACAGCGATCCAGAACAAGCTGAAAATGCCATCTGCTACCAATGTGGACAATGCAGACAGCAATATCGCCTGTGGCGGCAATTGCGCATCCTGTGTAGGAAACTGCAGTGTTGCAAACAAAGGACTTGTGGAAGCTGAGAGAGCGGCAGAGAAAGCAGCTGCTGCAAAGGCAAAAGCAGAGGCCGCGGCAAAAGCGAAGGCCGCAAAAGAAGCAAAGGCAAAAGCGGAGGCTGAGGCCAAAGCGAAAGAAGCCGCTTCTGACGGGAAGGAGGATTGATGGCAGTGGGCGAATTATTTGTGATCATAATATCATCAATGCTGGTCAGCAACGTCGTATTAAGCCAGTTCCTTGGTATCTGTCCATTTCTCGGCGTATCCAAAAAGGTGGAGACAGCCGTGGGCATGGGAGCCGCTGTTACATTTGTAATTACGATTGCATCAGCAATAACATATCCGATTTATTATTTTATATTAGAGCCAACCGGTCTTGCATATCTGGAGACGATCGCATTTATCCTGATCATTGCAGCACTGGTTCAGTTTATTGAGATGGTTCTCAAGAAATTTATGCCGGCACTTCATGCATCCCTTGGTGTGTATCTTCCACTGATCACTACCAACTGTGCTGTGCTTGGTGTTGCATTAAACAATGTTACAGATTACGCCGGTGAGAGCTTTGGGATTGGTTTCCTTTACAGTGTGGTAAGAGGTCTGTTTACCGCTCTTGGATTCCTGGTTGCTATCACGATCATGGCAAGCATCCGTGAGCGCAATGAGCATAATGATGTGCCGAAGTCATTTCAGGGTACACCGATCGTTCTTGTTACAGCAAGTCTGATGGCGATTGCATTCTGCGGTTTCGCAGGTCTGGTATAGAAAGGAGGAGACGAAATGGTAACTGGTATTATACATGCAGCGATTTTAGTTGGAGTTATCGGTATTCTGATTGGTCTTCTTCTGGGATTTGCGGGAATTAAGCTGGCAGTGCCGGTAGACGAGAAGGAGATCGAGGTCCGGGAGTTCCTTCCGGGCAATAACTGTGGTGGCTGTGGTTATGCAGGCTGTGACGCCCTTGCAAAGGCGATCGCAGCAGGAGAAGCTCCGGTAAATGCCTGCCCGGTGGGCGGCGCAGCAGTCGCTGAGAAGATCGGAGCCGTTATGGGTGTCGATGCCGGTGAGGCAGTAAAAATGGTAGCCTTTGTAAAATGTAACGGTACCTGCGATAAAGCAGGGCTCAAGGCAAATTATTACGGTATCTCTGACTGTAAGAGAGCCGCAGCGATTCCAGGACGCGGCGACAAGGCATGCTCCTTTGGATGTATGGGATTTGGTTCCTGTGTGGCAGCGTGTCAGTTCGATGCGATCCATGTAGTAAATGGTGTTGCTGTGGTTGATAAAGAGAAATGTGTAGCTTGCGGTAAATGTGCCGAGGAGTGTCCAAATCATCTGATCGAGATGGTTCCGTACGACGCTTCCTACGGAGTGGCATGTTCTAATCAGGACAAGGGACCGAAGGTTATGGCAGTCTGTGACACAGGATGTATTGGCTGCGGACTCTGCGCAAGACAATGTGAGTCCGGTGCTGTGACAGTAGAGAACAATGTGGCACATATTGATCAGAGCAAATGTACCGGCTGTGGTAAGTGTGCTGAGAAGTGTCCGAAGAAGATCATTCTGGCACATTAACAGGTCAAATGTCATTCCGTGGGGTGTGGATACACCGGACCGGATGGAGTGATTCATACAAAATGCTGTGGTTGTCTGGCAAATGCCGGATAACCACAGCATTTTTCTTTTTCGTGTATAGGCAAAATAAACTTTTTAATTCCCATCAAGTTAAAGGGATTGTAAAAGATGCCAATATTATGTATAATATATCGTGGAAACAAAGAATTCAAAACGGAGGAAAGAAGTTATGGCACAAAAGGGAGATTTATTATCTTTTCGTCCGGACATTAAGGTTCTGGATGCAACAATTCGAGATGGTGGACTGGTAAATGATTTTTATTTTTCAGATGAGTTTATTAAGGCTCTGTATAAGGTCAATGTGAAGGCCGGAGTAGATTATATGGAGTTTGGTTATAGAGCAGACAAGGACATGTTTGATGTGGACAAGTTTGGCAAATGGAAATTTTGTGATGATGATGACATTCGTGCCATTGTCGGGGACAACGATACCGATCTGAAGATTTCCATTATGGCAGATGTGGGAAGATGTAATTATAAACAGGATATCCATCCGAAGGATGAGAGCCCGGTTGATCTGGTGCGTGTAGCCACTTATGTTAATACCATGCCGGCAGCGATCGACATGATCGAGGATGCACACCGCAAGGGATATGAGACCACATGTAACATTATGGCGATCTCCAATGCCAAGGAGTCTGATATTTTGGGTGCACTGGATATGCTTGGAAAGAGTCCGGTCGATGGCATTTATATTGTAGACAGCTATGGTTCTCTGTTCCCGGAGCAGATCCGCAATATCAGCGAGCAGTATCTGGAGATTGGTGAGAAGTATGGCAAGTACATAGGAATGCATGCGCATAACAACCAGCAGCTTGCCTTTGCCAATACCATCGAGGCATTGACTAATGGCGTTTCTTATCTGGATGCTACCATGAAGGGGATGGGAAGGGGTGCCGGTAATTGTGCCATGGAGCTTCTCCTTGGTTTTTTGAAGAATCCGAAATATCAGCTCTTCCCTGTACTGCAGTTTGTTGAGAAATATATGGTTCCACTGGAAGAACAGGGGGCGATATGGGGATATGATATTCCTTACATGATCACAGGTCATTTGAATCAGCATCCGCGGACAGCGATCGCGGCGACAAAGGAGCAGAGAAAAGATTACTCCAGCTTCTACATGGAAGTCGTTGACAAGGATTGATGATGGAAACGGTGCCCGCAATACCGGACGAAATATTCCGGTAAAGCGGGTTTATTTTTAAAAAGGTGGTGAAATGAGATGCAGATGATGGATAAGGCGAGACTTTGTCCGGGGATGATCCTGGGACAGGACGTGTATAACTTTGCCAACCAGATCGTTGTAAAAAAAGGAACGGTGTTAGATGAAAGAACCATCACAAAGCTGCATCGTTTCGAAATACCACAGTTTATGATCGAGGAGGAGGTTTTAAGTGTCCAGGAGGCTAATTCCTATCATCGGTCATCTTATTCCGAACGGATTCAGAATAGTCCGGAGTTTCAGAAATTTCAGGAAAATTATGATACTGAGATTCTGAGATTTCAAAATATGCTCAGTTGTGTCATTGAGAAGAATCAAAAGATTGATTGCGAGGCATTATATAGACAGGTGGTTATGCTGCTGAAGGATACGGGCAACTCCATCAATGCGTTTGATATGGTGCAGAATCTAAGACATTATGATGATAGTACATATGCGCATTCCATGAATGTGGGACTTTTGTGCAATGTGTTTGCAGACTGGCTGGGATTTGATGAGGAAGAAAAAAAGATTTTGACAGTGGCGGGAATCCTTCACGATATAGGGAAGACCAGAGTGCCTCTGGAAATCATTCAGAAGCCGGCGAGACTCAGTGAAGAGGAATATCAGATCATTAAAAAGCATACGGAGTATGGATTTGCAATTCTGACAGAAAATAAGCTGGATTATCATATCCGTTATACGGCACTTCAGCATCATGAAAGAAATGATGGCAGCGGATATCCTCTGGGACTGGTGGATCATCATATTGATGAGTATGCCAAGATCGTCTCAATTGTGGACGTATATGATGCCATGACATCTCCGCGGGTATACCGTGGACCGACATGTCCGTTTGACGTGATACAGATTTTTGAGGAGGAAGGCTTTCAAAAATATGACAGCCGTTATATATTGATATTTTTACGCAGAATTGCTGAGTCTTATCTCAGTGAAAAGATAA
Organism: Jutongia huaianensis; assembly: GCF_014384985.1. Lineage (GTDB taxonomy): Bacteria > Bacillota > Clostridia > Lachnospirales > Lachnospiraceae > Jutongia > Jutongia huaianensis. The sequence continues at coordinate 93,742 of NZ_JACRSX010000007.1, read as the reverse complement.
AGCTTTCCGATGGCAGGACAGGAAAGCTGATCTATGTAAATGCACATGCATTATCCAGACCTGTTGTTATGGTGGATGGAGAAGCTATTGATCTGCGAAAAGAAAAGGATCTGAAAATCATGGAGATCATGTAGCTCACAGACACCAAATGAAGACATAATAAAGTGAGGAGTCATATGAACATCATTTATCCGAAAGCAGAGGAAGAAAAAAGCCGTTATCATGAGAGATATGAACTGGCGGCAGAACGTGTACGGGGGATTAAATGGGAGACAAACGGAGGCGGGTGTGTTGTCCCGGAGCAGATGAGGGATTATTTTGCAAAGGTGTCCTCTTATCTGGTACAAATGATGGACACATATGAAGCAGTTGATACAGGGAGCTTTTACGAGCTGTCGCTGGAAGAGCTGCAGCAGCGGAACCGGGAATTGTATCAGGATATTCTTCCGGAGAATTATGATACAAGTTATGCGAACCCTGCGTATGCGGCAGAAAAGCTGGGAAACGAGTTTGGCAGATATCTCTGTGCCTTATATGGGGAGTTGCGGGAAATTCTGGTATATGTTTTTGAAAAAAGACTTTTTTTTCTGGTCACCGGACTGGAGCTTTTTATTGAAATATACGATCTGATGGAGGATGAGAACTGTGAACCCCATGAGGTTCGTAATGCGATTTATTATTATGTATCCGATTATGCAGATATGACGATTGCGGACCGGATAGAGATGATGCTGGATCCGGAGCATTGCTTTGCCAGATCGTTGATTGAGACGGCGGATCTGGATGATCTGAGATATTTGTATTATTTTGGAGAATATATTGGTGACAATGAGATTGGAACGGCGTGTCATCTGGGGGAGATGGAGGAAGCCCGGATTGAGGAGATGGCATCCACATATACGGAAGGATATCGGAACGGATTTGCACTTTACCGGATCGATCTGTCCTGCAAAAAAACTGTAAATATCCGGTATCGTCTGGGCTTTGAACGGATGATCCGTGCGGCAGTCAGACAGTTTCGCCGGATGGGACTGGAGACGACGATGTACCGGGCAGTGGGGAATCTGATCTATCGTAATGGCAGGGGCATCAAGGTAGGATATAGCTCCGGGGGAGCCAATCCGCAATATGATTACGACCACCGTTTTGATGAGGCATTGATCTTTGGTAAAGCTCTGGCAGACCGGAAGCTGGCACAGCAGAGATGCGCTTATGAGGAGTACCGGGAGCAGGCAGCGGCATTTGCGGGTCCGGCCGTAATCGAGGTGTTTGGAGAGGATCCGTTTGTTCCTGTGGCCAAAAAGGAGTCGGCAGCTTACACGGAGAAGCAGAGAAAGCAGAAGTTAGAATACCAGTCGGCAGCCTCTCTTTTGTCCAATGAGTTTATTCCGGGGGATCAGGTCAGTTTTACGATCATTGCTTATCCGGTTCCGGAGATTGGCAGGGATTATGGAGAGATATTTGATGAAACAGTGCGGGTCAATACACTGGACAGTACACAGTATGGTGTGATCCAGCAGAAATTGATCGATGCCCTGGATCAGGGAGAGTATGTGACGGTGACAGGCCGTGGTGATAATCGTACCAGCCTGACGGTAGCACTTCATCCGCTGGAGGATCCGGAGCATCAGACGGACTTTGAAAACTGTCTGGCAGATGTAAATATTCCGCTGGGAGAGGTGTTTACTTCCCCGAAGCTGGAGGGCACCCACGGAACCCTTCATGTGACAGAAGTATATCTGAATGAACTGAAATATGAAAATTTAACGCTGGAGATCAAGGATGGTACAGTAACTGATTATATCTGTACCAATTTTGGGACAGAACAGGAAAATAAAGCATATATTGAGGAAAATCTGTTATTCCAGCATCCGACGCTCCCAATGGGAGAGTTTGCCATTGGTACAAACACCACGGCATATGCTATGGGGCAGAAGTATGGTATATCCCATCTGTTGCCGATTCTGATCGCAGAAAAGACGGGACCTCATTTTGCTTTTGGGGATACCTGTTTTTCTCATGAGGAGGAGCTTGTGACATATAATCCGGATGGCAAACAGATGATGGCAAAAGAAAATCGTTTTTCTGAAATGCGTCATACAGAGCCGTCTAAAGCGTATTTTAACTGTCATACAGATGTGACGATCCCATATCATGAATTGGGAGATATTATTGTTCACTGCAGGGATGGCAGAGAGATTGTGTTAATTCAGAAAGGAAGGTTTGTACTGGAAGGTACGGAGGAATTAAACCGGGTTTTATAGAGATATTATCTTACGGTTGCGAATTTGTGATATACTGGATATAAAAGAAGGTTAAGCACGAAAGAATGGAGAAAGTATGAAATCAATTCAAACAAAATTTACAGTCCTGATGATATCAGGTCTATTGACAATGTCGCTATTGCTTGGCGGCACATGTCTGGTGTATGCGGGATATGAGTGGAAAGAAAATCTGAAAACGACACTTAATACCGTATGTGAGGAGCAGACTCTGCGTATGGATAATCAGCTGGACACCATTAAGCAGTCTGCCACGATCATCTATAATTACGCCCAAAGCCGTCTGCCTTCGGTGAAGGAGCTGCAGGATGATGAGTTTCTCGAAAAGTATACGGACAAGGTAAGTGCTCTGGCAGAGAATGTTGCCGGTCACACGGATGGCACATTGGGGGTATACTTTCATTATGATCCGGAGCTGATAGATCCAAAGACAGGATTTTTCTGGTCGCGCAACGGATTGAAGGGAACACTGCAGGAGACTTCTGTCACGGATCTGTCAAAATATACAGAAAAAGATGAGGATAAGATATGCTGGTATTATCAGCCTGCAAAAGCAGGAAAGCCGACATGGACACGTACTTATTATAATGAGACCGTTGGCGTGGAAATGATATCCTATGGCATTCCGTTTTATAAGGGGGATATTCTGGTAGGTGTTATGGGCATTGATGTTGATTTTTCTTATCTGGTGGATCTGGCACAGGAGGGAGCCATCTATGAGAATGGACGGGGCAATCTTGTGGATCTGGAGCAGCGTCTCGTCTATTTCAGAAGACCGGGGGATGATGAGTGCACGATCCGCACCATTGATATCTCAGATCATTTTTACAATACCCTGAAACAGGCAGATTCCAATAAAGGAAAGCTTCTTCCTTTTTCCTATCAGGGAGCAAAATCCCATATGACATATCAGACATTAAACAATGGAATGAAATATGTGCTTCTGGCTCCGGTTGCGGAGACAAACCGGCCGAGAAATCATCTGCTGATCGCAATTTTGCTGGTAACCGGCGGCATTCTGGCAGGTTATTTGATCTTTACAACCTATATGACGAAAAAAATAGTACAACCTTTAAAGGAGCTGGATCATGCAGCCAGAGAGATTGCGGATGGTAATATGGATGTTAATATTGAATGTAATACCAATGATGAAGTAAAGACTTTGACAGACAGTATACAGCAGATGGCACAGAATCTGAAGTCCTATGTGAAGGAGATCAATGGTCTTGTGTACCGGGATGGTCTTACCGGTGTAAAAAATAAAATGTATTATTTCGAATATATTAAATCCCTTGCGGAAGAGCATGAAAAGAAACCATATGCGGTTGTGGTATTCTCAGTACTGGGGCTTGCAAAGGTGAACAAGAATCACGGAAGAAACTATGGAGATGCCGTAGTGATGGCTGCCTGCCGTGGAATCTGCAAAGAGTTTTCCCATAGTCCGATCTTTCGGATTAGCGGAGATGAGTTTATTGCCGTTCTCAAGGGAAGCGATTATATGAAGCTTGATGAGCTGTTGCAGCAGTTTGAGGAGCATATGAAAGACAAAACCCTGGAGGAATCACCGGACATTCCTGTAGAGATCGTATATGGTGTGGCGAGGTCCGATGAGGGAGATGAGGAGTATGATAAGGTATTCAGCAGAGCAGATCAGGAAATGTTCAAAAAGAAAAAAATGAAAGGAATATAAAGGATGCAGAAACAGGATAAGATCGCAGTACTGATCGACGGGGAGAATATTTCCCGCAAATACATCAAGTTGATATTAGATGAAGTCATAGAATTTGGTACGCCCACGTATAAAAGAGTATATGCTGATTTTTCGGAGGGGAGTGCTTCGGCATGGAAGGATGAGCTGCGTAAATACGCATTAACACCAATCTTTCAGATCAACTATACCAAAAACAAAAATGCCTCGGATTCAGCAATGATCATTGATGCCATGGACATTTTGTATACCGGCAATGTTACGGGCTTTTGTCTGGTAACGTCGGACAGTGATTTTACAAAGCTTGCCAATCGTCTCAGGGAGGCCGGAATGCTGGTGATCGGCATGGGAGAAAAAAAGACACCGATCTCTCTGGTATCCGCCTGTGAGACCTTCAAGTATCTGGACCTGTTATATAAGGCAGAGGATGAAAATAAAAAACAACAGAAAAAGAAGCCGGCAGGAGGCGGCAACAGCCAGTCCGGCAAGAAACAAAAGAAGGAATCCAAAAAGGAAGCTGTACCGGTTTATTCTTATGATGACAGCTTCTATGATTTTTATGATGACCGTTCCGAAGAGAGCTTCCTGACGAAGGAGGAGCTCGGGGATGAGATTGCTAATATCATTGATCTGAAGTCAGATGAGGATGGATGGATCAACCAGTCTGAGATCGGAATCCAGTTATCCAAAAGAATTCCGGGCTTTGATCCGAGAAACTATGGTTATTCCAAACTTGGTAAGCTGATCCGGAGCTTTGATTTTCTGGAGATTGATGCAGTTCCAAGTCCGAAAAATTCCAAACTCAGCATTGTATATGTACGAATTAAATGATGCACGGGTTAAAAGCAGATCGCAATGAAGGAGTATCAGGAAATTCATTAAAAGGAGGTAAGGTATGTACGAATGTCCCAATTGTGGTGGAAATCTGCGATATGATATTCCATCGAAAATGATGGCATGTGCCAGCTGTGATTCCAAGTTTGATCCCTATGAAGTGTCAGACAAAAACGGAGCGCAGGAGCAGGAAGAATACGAAGTAACCGTATTCCGATGTCCGCAGTGTGGCGGAGAAATTTACAGTACGGACAATACTGCAGCAGGTTTTTGTACCTTCTGTGGTTCGTCAGCGGTGCTGGAGAGCCGCCTGCAGAAGGAACACAGACCAAAGTATATCATTCCGTTTGGTCAGACGAAGGAGCAGTGCAAGAAAGCCTATATGAAAATGATGGGAAAGGCAGTATTTGCCCCGAAGGAGTTGAAAAGTGAGAAGCATATCAATGAGTTCCGGGGAATTTATATGCCGTACTGGATCTATGATGTGCAGCAGGGTGGCCCTGATATACAGTTGAGCGGAACAACGGAGATGCGCAAAGGAGATTACATAATCACCAGTCATTATAATCTGGATATGAACCTGGAAGCAGATTATAATGGCATTGCATATGACGCATCCTCTTCCTTTTCCGATAACATCAGTGGATGCCTTGCACCCTTTGACACAAAAGCGATGAAGGAGTTTACACCGGCGTATCTCAGTGGTTTTTATGCGGACAGTGCGGATGTGGATACCTCTCTTTACGTACAGGAGGCAGAGGAATTTGCGCTGGGAGAAACAGAGAAATTTATTGAGCAGTATCCAAATCTGCGGAAGTATTCTCTTGAGGAACGGGGAAGGACGCTTGAGAGAAAACTTCATTCGAAGGTGGATCAGGTAAACGGTGCTATGTTTCCGGTGTGGTTTATGGCATACAAAAATAACGATCGTGTGGCATACGCTACAGTAAACGGTCAGACAGGAAAAGTAGTTGCTGATCTTCCGGTGGATGTACCCAAGTACTTAGGAACGTCTGCGATTCTGACGATCCCGATCTTCCTGCTGCTAAACCGTTTTTTTACTGTGATACCGGGAATTCTTCTGGGAATCGTTGCACTGATCGCCGCAGTGTTGTCCTTTATCTATTATGAGCAGATTGATGATATTGCGGTAAAGGAGGGCAAGGAGGACGATAAGGGAGCCATTGCAGTAAAGAGGCGGAAACAGCGGGAAAGCCACAAAAAGGCACCGGGAGGAGAAGAGCTTCCGCCGAAATCGGATGCACAGCTTGCGGCCACTGTAGAGGCAGAAAAGAAAAAAGATGGTGTAAAGGCGGTAGTTACGACAGGAAACAGCAGTGTTGTGGAGCTGGAAGATAACCGCTTGGTGATACGGATCGTTGATATCGTTCTTATGGTATTTCTTGTCGTAGGAGGACTGCTTACAGGTGGTGTATTGGAGCAGTATTTTACGAGAATTACCGTGGGACTTTCTGCGGTGGCGATCATTATATTCTGGTTCAGAGCGTGGTTCCGGATGGATGATATTGAGGCAAGAAAAGGACGAGGGATGGGGCTGACATGGATTTTGTTACCGACGATCCTTTCCGTTGCAGTGGCATTGATCAATCCGGTCAGTGATATATATTATTACAGCTGTGCTGGTATCCTGCTGATCACCATGTTGATTGCGCTTGTGGATCTGATCCGGTGTTATAACCTGTTTGCAACCCGGCCATTGCCACAGTTTCATTATAAGGGAGGTGATGACCGTGCATAATAAGACATCGTTATTCCGGAATGCCATAAGGCTCTTTTGTGTGGGTCTGCTGGCGGTATTTTGTCTGTTGCCTGTGTTCTCACCTGTAATGGCAGAGGATATATTAGAACGACCGGATGGAACGGTTTATACCGATGAAACGACAGGGTATAAGGTTGAGATCCATGATGATGCTTCTCTGCTGGAGGATAGTCAGCTGCATGCACTGGCGAAGGAGATGAAGGGGCTGACTCAATACGGATCGGCGGGATTTTTTACGACAGATATCGAGTATCGGTCTACTTCGGCACTGGCACATGATCTTTATGACAAATATCTGTGGAAACAGAGCAGTGCAGAGGAAAGCGGCACACTTTTTTTGATCGACATGGCGCAGCGTAAAATTTACATTTACAGTAATGGTGTGATCTATAAGACCATTACCAATGCCTATGCCAATACCATTACCGATAAGGTTTACAAATATGCGTCCGATCGCGACTATTACCGTTGAGCAAAAGAAGTTTATAACGCGGAGGTTACTCTGCTGGAGGGCAGAAAGATTGCCCAGCCTATGAAGTATGCGAGTAATATCTTTCTGGCAGCAGCTCTGGCTGTTTTGATCAATTATCTGCTGGTGAAATTATTCTCCAGAGCCAAGAGTCCGTCCGAGGCGGAGCTGCTGGCATCGATTGCGACAACCCAGCGGATCAATCAGTTGAATGTACAGTTTGTAAGAAATACGAAAACATACAGTCCGCGAAGCTCTTCCAGTTCCGGCGGAGGAGGCGGAGGCAGAAGCAGTGGAGGAGGCGGAAGCTCCGGAGGGGGCGGAGGCCACAGCTTCTAACAATCAGATGACCTTTACGAAAGCATGCAGCAGGAATCGCAGATCAGAACAACTGCAGTTGCTTGTGGATCACGGACAGACCGGTTCGTTTTATATGCCGGTCTGTTTTTGTGCGCAGATATTTTATGCCATATTGACGCAGAGGCGTAGAATGTGATAAATTTGATATAACTATGAGAGAAAGTAAGGGTGTTTGGAATGTACAAAGGAATGGATTCTTACTGCGGTCTTAGCTGCGAGGAATGTGAATATCGGGAAGAGTTTCATTGCGGGGGATGTGTTGCAACCGGCGGCAATCCTTTTTACGGACCATGTGAGCTGGCGGCCTGTGCTCGCAAAAAGAAAGTGGACTTTTGTGGAGAATGTAAGGATTTCTGCTGTGAAATGCTTCACCGCTATTCGTATGATGACCAGGAAGGGGATGACCCGAAGGGGGAAAGGATCGAACGGTGCCGCCAGATGAAGGAATATCTGGTACAGCGTGCCAAGGCGGGAACAGATCCCATTGCAAGATGTGGACAGCATTGTACCTACTGTCTGCAGAGTCAGTGGTGTGGCGGATGCCGGAGTGATTATGCCTGCTGTTCCTTCGGAACCCTATTTCCGGATGGGCAGTGTGAGAATGTGATCTGCTCCAAACAACGGGGGCTGGAGGGATGCTACCAGTGTTTTGATCTGCCGGCATGCAGCAAGGGCTATTACAATATACAGACGGAATATATTGCCAAGGTTTCGGCCATATTTATCCAGAGGTACGGAAAAGCCTGTTTTGAGGAAACCTTAAAGAAAGCTATGGACGATGGTGTTGCCTATCCGAAGGGATTTAACCAGGCGGGAAGCCTGCGGGCGGCCATGGATCTGATGGAGCATTACCGGATGCAGGATGATCTGTTTTGATCTTAATGAGAAAATGACGGAGGAACGGATATGCAGGATATAGATCAGAAAATATCTCAGGAAATGATGGAGTTTATTCAGGCGCACCCAAGCTGTTATCATGTGGCAGACGGGCTGGCACAGATGTTGGAGATAAATGGCTTTGTGCGCCTATATGAAAATGAAAGATGGGAGCTACAGGCGGGCAGGGATTACTATGTGATGAGAAACGGCTCCTCTTTGATCGGTTTTCGGATTCCGGAGGGAGCTGCCGGGAATTTCCAGATTGCCGCAAGCCACAGTGATTCTCCGAGCTTTAAGATTAAGGAACATCCGGAAATGAAGGTGGCAGGCCACTATATTGAACTGAACGTAGAAAAGTATGGAGGCATGCTTTGTGCGCCATGGTTTGACAGACCTCTTTCGATCGCCGGCAGGGTGATGGTGCGGACAGATCAGGGCCTTGAAACAAGAACGATCAATTTTGACCGGGATCTTGTGATGCTTCCCAATCTGGCGATCCATATGGACCGCAGCTTAAATGATGGATATACTTACAACGCCCAGAAGGATATGATCCCGATCTGGGGAGATGAAAAGGCGGAGGGAACCTTTCTGGCAATGGCAGCAGAGCAGGCAGGAGTGGAAGAAAAGGATCTGATTTCAACGGATCTGTTTTTGTATAATCGGATGCCGGGGACGATCTGGGGAGCTCATGGAGAGTATATATCCAGCCCGCATCTGGATGATGTACAGTGTGCCTATGCTTCGATCCGGGCTTTAGTGGAAGGCGGTCACAGGGACAGCATCAGCGTATGCAGCGTGTTTGATAATGAGGAGGTAGGAAGCGCTACAAAGCAGGGGGCAGCTTCCGGCTTCTTAAAGGATACACTGGCCCGGATCGCAGATTGCCTCGGAAAGGATGCAGAGGATTTCCGGATGATGCTTTCCGAGAGCTTTATGATCTCTGCGGACAACGCACATGCCGCACATCCGAACCATCTGGACAAGGCAGATCCAACGAACCGTCCATATATGAATGAGGGCATTGTGATCAAGTATAATGCCAATCAGAGGTACACCACAGATGCAGTTTCTGCCGCTGTATTTCAGGAAATCTGCCGGAGAGCAGATGTGCCGGTGCAAAGCTATGTGAATCGTTCAGATGTGCCGGGAGGTTCTACTCTTGGCAATATTGCAAGTCATCAGGTATCCATCAATATGGTGGACATCGGTCTGGCCCAGCTTGCAATGCATTCCCCTTATGAGACGGCGGGAGTTAAGGACACGTCTTATCTGATCCGTGCCCTTCGAGAGTTCTATAGTACGAAAATCTCCCGGTATGGAGACGGAAAATATCAACTGCTGTAGCAGAAAGAAAGGTCTTCATTTTGGTATTTTATTTCAGATGAGAGGAGATGTTTGTGGTGAGCCGCGAGAGGAATTATAATATCGAATTATTGCGGGTCATTTCCTGTATCTTAGTGGTATGTATCCATGTGTCCAATGTATACAGCAGGGCATATGGAGAGGTTTCCTATGGGACATATTTATTTTCGCTTTTTACCAACTGCTTCAGTCGTGTTGCGGTTCCTGTCTTTTTTATGATTAGCGGATACCTTTTGCTGGAGGAAAATGTCAGTATTCGCAAAAGTATACACCGGGTGATCCATACTCTTGTGGTTCTAGTGTTCTGGAGTGTACTGTATTATATCTGGAATATCATATTCTGGGATGACAGGTATGATTTTGCGACTCTTTTTGAGGAACCGGTCAAAAAGCATTTATGGTTTTTGTATGCAATCCTTGGAATGTATATTGCGCTCCCGTTTTTCCAGCTATTATTTAAAAAAATGAACCGTCGCCTGACGGAATATTTTGTCATGCTTTGGATCTTTTTTCTGACATTATATTATGTACTGGCACTGGCGGATATGGAGTTTACATATACCGTTCCAATGGTAGGCAATTCCAGTTATCTTGGTTATTTTGTGATGGGATATATTATACGATATTTTTCAAAGGATTATCGTCTGGGAAGTAAGATCTGTTTTGGCATTGCTTTTGCGGCAGGGATGATAAATATCGGGTTGACATGGTGGGGGACATGGGTGTCCGGTAGTCATGAAGAAATCTTTTTCCAGTATCGGAACCCTCTGATCGCCATATGTTCACTGGGAATTTTTGGCGGGATCATAGAGCAGGGAGTGATTCGTTTTACGGAAGCACAGAAGGCGTTAATGCAGATGATTTCAAGACATTCCTTTACTATTTATCTGTCACATATTATTTTTCTGGATATTGTGAAGGAAGAAATGGAACCGTTAGATGTGCCGGGATGGATTGGGATTCCGTTTTATACGCTTGGAATCTTTCTGGTAACCTTTGCGTTTGCGGTGGCAGCAGATAATGCGTGGAAGCATCTGCGGCAGTACCTGCCTAAGGCGATCGTGTAGAGTGTACATTTTAGAGGAAGAGATATGACTTCATTACAGAAACGATTATTTGAATTACAGGATACAAAATACCGGGATTTTCACAGTAAACTGATTCCGAATATTGATAAGGAACGTGTCATTGGAATACGGACTCCCATGCTGCGCCAGTTTGCAAAGGAGTTTGGAAAAAAAACGGAGGCAGAAGACTTTTTGGTGGAGCTGCCGCACTATTATTATGAGGAAAATAATCTTCATATGATGTTGCTCACCCAGGTGAAGGATTTTCAAAGATGTCTGGAGCAGATCGAGGGCTTTCTGCCATATATTGATAACTGGGCTACATGTGATCTGCCGCTTCCGAAATGTTTTGCTAAGCATAAAGAGGAGCTGCTGGGGCATATCCGGATCTGGATCGCCTCCGGTGAGACTTATACGATCCGTTATGGGATGGGCGTTTTGATGAGATTGTATCTGGATGAGGATTTCCGGCCGGAATATCCGGAATGGGTGGCCGGAGTAGTCTCAGATGAATATTATGTCAATATGATGATCGCGTGGTATCTGGCGACGGCTCTTGCCAGGCAGTGGGATACAGTGATCCCTTATCTGGAGGAGCGCAGGCTGTCACCCTGGTTACATCGCAAAACCATTCAGAAGGCAGTGGAAAGCTATCGGATCACGCCGGAGCAGAAGGTGTATCTGAGAAAACTGAGATAACGGAAATTTACGTTTCTTCCGTGCTTCTGACCACGATAATATCGTTGAGCTTTAAGACCGTATCCTTCTGGGGAAGGATCGACAGGTCATCCCGCAGGATCAGGTAAATGGTTGCCTGATCGTCATCTTCAATTTCTTCGATGGTCTTTCCGGCATATTGCTTATCTACAAATATTTCTGCAATTTCTTTAATATCTGTATTGCGAAAATTGGACAGCGTGCTTTTTCGTTGATACTGCTCTACGAAACCGGCACTGATGATACCGGTAGGGATCGCAACGGCTCCCACGCCAAGATAGGCGATCACGATCGCCATGATTCTGCCCAGTGGAGTGATGGGGTAAATGTCACCGTATCCCACGGTGAGCAGAGTGGACATGCTCCACCAGAGACCGCTGAAGGCATTCTGAAAGACCGCGGGCTGGGCGTTGTGCTCCACGCTGTACATACAAAGACTGCTTGCGAGCATCAAAACCAGTACAATAAACAGAGAGGAAATGATCTGGTTCTTTTTCTCATAGAGAACCGTTGTGATCACATTAAAGGAATCATATTTTGCATTGAGGCGGAACAAATGAAAAATACGCGCCACACGGAGCATACGAAAGATTACAAAGCCTGACAGAAAAGATGCCGGTACAATGGTCAGTAAGTCAATAATGCCGTCGAAGGAGATCAGAAAATGAAGTCTTGCACGGCAGAGGGATATTTCCGGATAGAGATATCCGGCAGTCCAGATACGGAAAATATATTCCACGCAGAAGATCGAGATGGTAATCACTTCTATGACACGAAACCATGTAGATAGAAACGCCAGCTCCTGAAAGGTTTCCATGAAAGTGACAACGATATTGGCGAAAATCGTTACGGTGATAAAGATATCAAAAAAACGGCTGATTTGATTGCTCCGGTCGCCGATCTGAATGATATTAAACAATTTTTCTTTCATAAGTTACTCCTTCTATAAAACGCTTGACGGCATGGGACGCTGATTCCTGATACCGTAGACAAAAGACAATCGTTCGGCAGGCGGGGACATCCGGCTCTCTTATAGTAATGTGATAAGGAGATCTGCCATTACAATAACCGTACCTCACCGGATTCAATATCATAAATGGCACCCATGACGCGGAGTCCGGTATCTTCTTCCATATGATGGATCTCCAAGCTGTCCTCAATGATCCGGATGCTGTGGGCAACATTTAGCTCACAGGCTTTTGCGGCGTCCGTTTCGTCCCCGATGGCAAGACGGATCTCATCGGTAATAAATTTAATGTAGTTTTCCGGATTACCATTTATTGCTGCGTCCACAGCACCGCAATGGGTATGACCCATCACAAGGATCAGACGGCAGCCCAGATGGCCGGCGGCATATTCGATGCTTCCAAGCTGGTGGTCATCAATCACATTGCCTGCCAGACGGATCACAAAAAGCTCCCCGATTCCGGCAGAAAATATATGTTCCGGAATGACTCTGGAATCCGAGCAGGTGACAATGATCGCATAGGGGGACTGACCATGCAGAGAGGTCAGCCTTCTTTTTTCTTTGGAAATATCTCCCACTCCGTATTTGGAGTCAATATATTGTTTATTGCCGGTAAGCAGCTTTTCTACGGCTTCCTTTGCTGTTATCTGTAATGTTTCCTTCATCCCTTATCACCTCGTAAAAAGAAAATATTGATGACTTTATCATATCAATCCGGTTGAAGAATGTCAAAAAATGGAATGTTCTATAGTAAGAATTATGAGAAGAAAGGATGTTGTAATGAAGGAAAATCCGTTGGGGTATGAGAAGATAAACAGGCTTTTGTGATCGGAATATCCCAGGGCATACAGCCGATTGCCAGTTTTAATTTCGGAGCAGGGAATTACAGAAGAGTAAGAGAGGCATATTTTAAGGCGACCAGCTGCGGAGCTATTCTCGCCGTGATCGCCTTTTTCTGCAGCCTATCAGTTCCAATTGCAATATAAAAATTAAATGGAGATCCATCCCAGTGCATTTGCTACCGAGCTGATCAAGATGATCGCCGCAAAGATCGGGCAGAGATATTTGATCATAAAGACAAAGATCTTTTTGCGTCGGAATGGCATACCGCTCTGTGTCACTTCTTCTTCAATCTTGTCTACACCAATCACTCTGGAAACAAGCAGACAAGTGGCAAATGCGGCGATCGGCATCATCACAGAGTTCGTCAGGAAATCAAAGAAATCCAGAAACTGCATGCCGATGATCTTGATGCCGGCGAGTGGACCGTATCCCAGAGAAGAAAGGCTTCCCAGGATTAGGATAATGGCACCGGCAAGGAGGGTGGATTTCTGACGGTTCCAGCCAAGCTCATCTTCAAAGGTGGAAACGCAGCTCTCGGTCAGCGCAATGGAGCTTGTGAGAGCGGCAAATAGTACAAGGGTAAAAAATAAAATACCAACAGCCGTTCCGAAGTCCATACTGTTAAACATTTTTGGAATCGTGATAAACATCAGTGCCGGACCGGATTGCAGTGTAGCAGAATCACTGCCGGAAAATGCAAAGACAGCCGGGATGATCATAAGGCCTGCCATGATCGCAATGGCGGTATCAAATACCTCGACATTCTGCGTGGAGTCCTCAATGGAAACATCTTTTTTCATATAAGATCCAAAGGTCACCAGAATACCCATGGCAATGGAGAGGGAGTAAAACATCTGTCCCATAGCAGCAACCACGGTCATCCAGGAAAAATCCTTCAGATTTGGAACAATAAAATATTTCACACCTTCTAATGCACCCGGTCTGGTAACGGAATAGATCGTAATGATCACAGAAAGAACCACAAGGATCGGCATCATAAACTTGGAGACACGTTCGATACCGTTTCTCACGCCGGCATAAATAATGGCAACGGTGATCAGGGCAAATACGACAAAGCAAAGCTCTGTGGATGTACCGTTGGAAATAAATCCGGAGAAGTAGCTGTCTGTGGCCAGCTTTCCGCTGTTTCCTTTGATGTATTCCAGCAGATATTTGATGACCCAGCCTCCGATCACAGAATAATATGGGACGATCAGAAGAGGGATGACTGCGTTGATCCAGCCACCTGCAGAAAGCCAGCCGGAACGACCGAAGCTGTGGAAAGCACCTACGGGACTTTTATGTGTCATACGCCCCAGAGAGGTTTCCGCCATGATCATGGTATAACCGAAGGTCAGTGCCAGCAGAATATAGATAAGCAGGAAAATTCCTCCACCGTATTTGGCGGCAAGATATGGAAATCTCCAGATATTTCCGAGACCAACGGATGCTCCGGCTGCAGACAGGACAAAGCCGATCTTGCCGGAAAAAGAACTTCTTTTCTTTTTATGTGTTTTCATTTTTTCACTTAATCCTCCTTGTTTTTGTAAAGCAAAAATCTGCGCTTTATAGCGGGGAGAGGATTTTGCCTCCTTGTTTTACTTACTTAAATAGTATTAATACCGTGAAATATCAGTATAACACAGGTCGCGCAAAAGGGCAATCGGACATCAAAAAAGTGTTTGAAATCAGGGAAAGGTTTGTGAAATTTGATGAAAATTCATGCTTCTGATTATAGAAATGAATAATACGAGTTTCAAAAAATAAAAAAAAATCGACTTTTGAAAGTGGGTGGTTACAGGTATTCGCCGTTCCGGTAAATCGGAATTTAACTTTTGGACATAAGAAATATTATGGGTGCATTTCAGGCAGTGTATAATTTTTCCTGTTTTTTGCATACTACCCATATAGCACAATTATAGAAAGTATGTAAGAAGCAGGAGGAATTTTTATATGAAGGCGACAGGTATTGTTCGAAGAATAGATGATCTGGGACGGGTGGTCATACCAAAGGAAATCCGGCGGACTCTGCGGATCCGCGTGGGAGATCCGTTAGAGATATATACGGACAGGGAAGGGGAAGTGATCCTAAAAAAATATTCTCTGATGGGGGATATGGGGATTTTTGCACAGCAGTATGCAGATTCGTTGGCACAGACCACAGGGTATCAGGTGGTCGTAACGGACAGAGAGCAGGTGATCGCAGCTTCTGCAGGAGCACGTAAGGAGCTGATGGACAAAGCCATCAGCCGGGAAATGCAGCAGATGATCGATGGACGGGAAATTTCTGTGGCTTCCGGAGAAAGCAAAGAGTATCGCAAGATAAGTGATGAGGCAGAACCGTTTGCATGGGAAGTGATCTGCCCGATCATTTCCGAGGGAGATGCGGTTGGTGCAGTGGTGATCTTTACCCGGAGTCAGAAGGAAAGCCTTGGTGATGCAGAACGGAAGCTGGCTCATGTGGCAGCAGGTTTTCTGGGGAGACAGCTGGAGCAGTAGAAAACAGACCATTTATACACCAATTGATGTGAGATTATAACCCTACAATCGTAGAATGTCAAAAAGTGCGGACAAAATCGAAAGAATTGCTGAAAATCCTTGACAAACAAGGGTAATAAGGGTATAAATAGACTTGTAAGTTTTTACGGAAATTTTTATTGAGGAGGAGTTTATCCATGAACAAGACAGAATTGGTTGCAGCTATCGCAGAGAAGTCTGAGCTTTCTAAGAAGGATTCTGAGAAGGCATTAAAGGCATTTATCGACACTGTTACAGAAGAGTTAAAGAAGGGCGAGAAGATTCAGTTAGTTGGCTTTGGTACATTCGAGGTACAGCACAGAGCAGCTAGAGAGGGAAGAAACCCACTCACAAAAGAGACAATCAAGATCGCAGCTTCAAACGCTCCTAAGTTTAAGGCTGGTAAGGCTTTAAAGGATGCTGTAAACGAGTAATTTTTGTGAAACAGGATATGCTTTGGGTTGCCGTTCAGGCAACCCTTTTTTTGACAGCAGTTTATTAAATTAAAAAATAAAACATCTTATATTTATTGATAGAAGCTATAGGGGGAATTATTATGAGATTAGATAAATACTTAAAGGTTTCCAGACTGATCAAGAGAAGACCGGTTGCCAATGAGGCGTGTGATGCCGGCAGGATTCAGGTTAATGGGAAAGTGGCAAAGGCATCCCTTAACATAAAAGTGGGAGATATTATTGAGATTACCTTTGGGGATAAGGTTGTGAAGGTTGAGGTTCTCAGTATCGAAGAAACATATAAAAAGGATGAAGCGAAGGAACTGTACCGCGTTCTTTAAGGGGTGTTTCGGAAGAGAACATTTTCAAAAAAGAAAAGACAGGAACATAATCCCAGAACCGTCTGCATATATATTTGTTATGCAGGCGGTTTTTATTTTTGACATAGTTAGAAAGCTGCCTTCGGTTTAAGTTGTTCTTAAGGGTTTTGCGGTACAGAAATGGAGACAGGAAAATGGAAGACAATAGAAATTTACATGAAAACAGAGGGGTACATAAGGTATATCTGAATGGGCGGCGCACAGCAGTGATGTCCGGGGTGCGGGATGTCCTTTCCTTTGATGCGAAGGAGGTATATCTGGAGACGGAGCAGGGCATTCTTCTGATCAAGGGGGATGAACTTCATGTAAACCGTCTGTCGCTGGAAAAGGGAGAAGTTGATGTAGATGGAAGGATCGACAGCTTTGCGTATTCCGACAAGAATGATCCTGAGAAGAAAGCAACATCATTTTTAGGGAGAATGTTTCAGTGAGACAGATCATTCAGGAACAGATTTATTTTCAGATCACGACATTGTGCGCAGGAATGTTTTTGATGTTTGGATATGATATCCTGCGGCTCTGGCGGTGGTTCCTTCCTCATGGAAAAATATGGGTGTGGGTGGAGGACTTGCTGTACTGGAGTTTGTCCGGCATTCCGGTATTTATTTTGTTTTTCCGGATGATCGACGGGGTGCCCCGGTGGTATGGAATTGCCGGAATGCTTGCCGGAGGGATTTTATATGAGGCGGGAATCAGTATTCCCATCCGTGCCGGACTGCATCGGATATTGGGCAAATATAATAAAAAAATAGGATTTAGGGTTGCGAAATTAGCCAAAATGTTGTATAGTAAAATAACTGGACCAAATAGCAAAAGCTAGATGGAATGCGCATTCGGAACAGGTTTTACTGACATTTTATTTGGACGCTATATCTGGTATATGTTACTGATCGGTTGTACTAGATATGGACTGTCTGAGAGGCATTGACCGTTGTATTTCGTTGGGGGACGAAATATGGCTGGTCCAAGGGGAGTTGATGAAGTATATGGCACGACGAAGACGTAAAAAGAAGCTGAGTCCGTTTACGGTTGTCGGTGTGATTGTGTTGTGTTGTGTTCTGTGTGGAACATTCACTTATAAGACGATCACATTAAAGGCGGAGTCGGCGAAGTATTCAGCACAGATTTCAGAGCTTAAGAAGGAAAAGAAAAAGCTGAATGAGCAGAAGGCTGAGATTAAGGACTATGAATCCTATGCAAAGACAAAGGAATATACCGAAGAGGTGGCCCGCGATAAGCTGGGTCTTGTATATCCTAATGAGATTATCTTTGAACCAAACGACAAATAATAAAAAGAGTTTCACAGAAATGTGAGGCTCTTTTTTTGCATATTTTTGTCGAGGAAAATATTTTGGACAGGTTCCCGGTTTTGACAAAATATTTGAAAATTCTTTTCTATACTTTGTTGCACTGACGAAAACAGAGGGGGATGTGTCATGAAAAAAATTCATAAAAAAATGTTGGTGCAGCTGTTGTTTGGTTTTTTGATCGGGCGTGTGGTCCTGCTGGAACGAAATCCTGCCGGGGCAGCTTTTTTTGCGGGAGCACTGACCCAGGGCGGAGGAGTTGTGCCATTGCTATTTTCGGTGGGACTGGGGATGCTTTCCGCGTTACCGGTGGAAGCGGTCCTTCGTTACGGTGTCGGTATGCTTGGGATTGTTGTTGCCAAAAATCTCATAGAACGGCAGGGAATGAAATGGAGTATCTGGCAGTCTTCGGGACTGATGGCGGCAACGCTGGCTGTCCTGTCTGTGACTCAGTATACCATTTTGCCATATCAGTGGAAGGATATTTTATTTACGATATTGGAACCGGTACTGGTGGTGGCATTGGCGAGAGTTTTTTTGGAGGGACAGCAGTATTTGTTCCACTTTCGGAGAGGACGGCAGATCAGTCAGGAACAGCTGCTTAGTCTGGTGTTGATGGGAATGCTTGCGTTATACGGGATTCCGGAGGTGATGATCCGTGATATTTCCATGACGGTGCTTATGGTGCTTTTGCTGGTGCCTTTTGCGGGGTATCAGTATGGTATCGGTGTGGGAGCCGCGGCAGGGGCTGCGGGGGGAATTATTTTGTCACTTATGGGACAGGACGAAGGCTTTGTGGGGAGCCTCTGCCTGTTGGGAATGATCACGGCATTATTCCGGGATAAAGGGAAAATGTGGAGCCTGTCCGCTTATTTGCTGGGGGCATTTGGGATTGGGATCAGTCTCAACCGTGATATGCTTGATCTGGGAATGATCAAAATGCTGGTGATTGACAGCCTGATCCTGGCGGCGGTGCCGGACAAGCTGCTCCGCCGGTTAAGAATTCCTCTTTATGGAGACCGGGGGGCAGGAGAAAATCCCGAAGGCTTGCAGATGAAAAATAAGCTGGAGGGTTTTTCAGATTCCTTCCGGCAGCTTGCCCGTGTGCTGCAAAAGCAGAGTGAAGAAAAAACAGGAGTAAACCGCCGGGATGTAAGGCTTCTGATGAAGGAGATGGCAGAACAGGTCTGTGATAAATGCAGTCACCGGGAATATTGTATGGGACAGGTGGCGGTAAATCGTCCGGAGGTAGTTTCGCATCTGATGGAGATGCAGGAGCGGGGAATGCTGCGCATTGATCAGATGCCTGCGGAGTTTGTGGAGGAATGTATTCATCCGGACTGGTTTTTGATGGAGGCAAATCAGGGACTTCGGATGGCGCGCACCGTGATGAGTTTTCAGAATCAGCTTGCCCAGAACAGACGGGTGCTGGCCGGGCAGATGGAACAGGTGGGGGAGCTTTTCCGGGAACTTGCGGGAGATGCAGGACAGACAGCAAAGGTGCCGGAGGAGATGGAAAATGTGATCAAACGGGAGCTTGCGGGAATGCGGGTAAAGGTGGAGAATCTGATCATTTACCGAGACAAGCGGAACCGGCTGGAAATCCGGATGAAGGCCCATACAGGGAAGGGGAGGCTGGTGACGGCGAGGGAGACTGCCGGTGTTTTGTCGGATCTTTTTGGACGGTCGTTTATGCCGTCCAGAGAAAGTCATAATGTGATTCCGAAGAAGGAAACAGAAATGGTTTTTGTAGAAGATACGCCATATCTGGCAGTGACAGGTGTGGGAAGACGGAGGAAGGAAGGAGAGGAGGTTTCCGGAGACAATTTTTCCTGTTTGTCTCTGCCCAATGGGGAACTGCTGCTGGCACTCTCTGACGGTATGGGAAGCGGAAAGGGGGCATTTGGGGAAAGCCAGGTGGTGATCGAACTGCTGGAACAGATGACAGAAGCCGGATTTTCCAAAATCTCTGCTTTGAAGCTGATCAATTCTCTTTATATGCCGGAGGCAGTACAGACCAGCTTTGCTACGGCAGATGTGGTGGTACTGGACCTGTATCAGGGAAGCTGCCAGTTTATGAAAAACGGGGCGGCTGCCACATGGATCCGCAGGGGAAAAGGCGTGGAACGGATTGAGGGACAGGCACTTCCGGTGGGGGTCTATCAGGAGGCTGAACCGTATTTTGAGAAGACGGAGATATATTCCGGAGATTATGTTATAATGATGACAGATGGCATTGTAGATGCGTTTGCAGGCCGGGAGGAGGAACTGGAGCGTCTGCTTCAGGAGCAGAGAATTGTCAATCCTCAGGAGCTTGCAGAATATATTGTTGATGAGGCCGTGGCTCAGAGTGGAGGAAAAGTAAATGATGATATGAGCGTGGTCGTAGCTGCTGTCTGGGAAAGAACCAGAGAGAATTCATACGTGCCGTCTTACAAAAACAGACAGCTGCGGCTGTCATAAAGGAGATAACTTACGCAATGAGACTGGAATCATACCATGAGGTGAAGGACTTTTGCAGACAAAACCATTTGCTGGAGCCGTCCGATCGTGTGCTGGTGGCATTTTCCGGCGGAGCGGATTCGGTATATCTGGCACGGGCATTGTTGGAGTTGTCCCGGGAATGGGACTTTGTGGTGGAGCTGATCCATGTGAATCACCAGATCCGGGGAGAAGAAGCAGAACGGGATGAGATGTTTTGTAAGAGTTTTGCGGAGGAGAATGGCATCAGAATTCACATATGCAGGGGAGATGTCCCTAAAATGGTACAGGAAAAGAAATATTCTCTGGAAGAGGCGGCCAGAATATATCGCTATCGGTGCATTGAAGAAACAGCAGAGCAGTATGGCTTCCAAAAGGTGGCGATCGCTCACCATCGGGACGATCAGGCAGAAACGGTCCTGTTTCAGATGCTGCGGGGCAGTGGTGTGAGGGGAATGGGGGGAATGTGCCCAAGGAATGGCAGATATATCCGTCCACTGCTCTTTTTATGTCACGATCAAATTGTCCGTGAATTGGGACAGATCTCCCAGTCCTGGTGCGAGGACAGCACAAATCAGGAGGCAGATTGCAGCCGTAATCAGATCCGTCTGAAGATACTGCCTCTGCTGGAGGAGTGCGTCAATCGCAGGGCGTCGGAGCATCTGGCACGTACTGCAGTCCGGATGCAGGAGGTACAGGCGTTTTTGGAGGAGGAGCTTGCGAAACGTCTTCCGGAGCTGGTGGTGGATTTCCCGGAAGAGGGATTTGCCGGGCGCAAAGAGCTTCGGGCAAGGGTCAGGGAGCTTCAAATGCTTCCCAAAGCACTGCAGAGAGAGTTTGCTTATTGGATGATCACACAGGCGGCGGAGCACCGGAAGGATATCACCAGCCGTCATCTGGAGGCGCTGCTTGCTCTGGCGGCAGGGGAGAGCGGCAAACGGATTTCTCTGCCTTATGGTCTGGTGGCCGGCAGGGATTACGATATCCTCTGGATCCGCAAAGAGTATCCGAATAAGGTACAGCAACCGGATAAAGCAAAACAAGGAAAAACTGCGGCAGAAACAGAAAACACGGCAGAAGCGGGCAGAAACGGGACAGAGGACAATACTTATCCGTACTGGGATTCTGCGGGGAAAGAACCCAAAAGTATTGTGCTGTGCGGCACAGAAGGCAAAGAAATAAAGCTTTTATTGCAGCGGAAGAATTTTTTTGAAGCATTTGAAGATAATGAAAGAAAAATACCGAAAAATAACTGTACGAAATGGTTTGATTATGCTAAAATAAATGGTATGCTTGAATTTCGTCATCCTGAAGAAGGTGATTTTCTGTGGCTGGATGAACAGGGGACACGGAAGAAACCTCTGAATCGTCTGTTGATCGACAGGCATGTTCCCAGAGAAGATCGAAGGAAGATATGGATACTGGCAGAGGGAAGTCACGTTGTATGGATCCCGGAGCTTGACAGAGTCAGTGCCGGATATTATGTATCGGACAGGACAGAGGAAATTTTATGTATAAAAATGATTACTGAGAGTGAGAAAAAAGATGAAAGAAATAGTACATGTTATGTTTTCCCGGGAGCAGGTGGAAAACAGGATTAAAGAGATGGCAGACCAGATCAACGAAGAATATGGGATGAAGCCCTTGCGTCTGATCTGTATTTTGAAGGGAAGTGTATTCTTTTCATGCGAGCTGGCAAAGCACTTGAAGATGCCTGTAACGATTGATTTTATGTCTGTATCCAGTTATGGAAACAGCACATCCAGTTCAGGTAAGATTACGATCAAGAAGGATTTGGAGCAGTCGATCCAGGGAGTGGACTGTCTGTTGATCGAGGATATTATCGACACAGGCTATACCCTCTCTATGCTGAAGCCGATGCTTCTGGAGAGAAAGCCGGAGAGCTTTAAGATCTGCACTCTTTTAAATAAACCGGACCGCAGAGAGGTAGAGATGGAGGCAGATTATACCGGATTTTCCATTCCGGATGAGTTTGTAGTTGGTTATGGTCTGGACTATGCACAGAAGTATAGAAATCTTCCATTTGTAGGCACACTGGAGTTTATTGAAGAATAGTGTGCGAATGCAGGCCCTCGCAGGAGGGGAGCAGTAATGCTGCACAGGAAATGAAGCAGGCAGTCCTGTTTCATTCTGAAATAAATATCAGGTAAGGAGACATTCATGAGGCAACAGATGAGAACAGGAATCGGCTTTTATCTGCTGATTCTGGTGATTATTGCGGCTGCCGTCTATGTTTCGGGTACTTTGGACCAGGGTGGACAAAAGACATACAATATTGTCAATTTCACTCAGGATCTGGAGGATGGAGATGTCACATCCGTGGCAATCCTGCCCAATGAGGAGGTGCCTACCGGAGAGGTAGACGTCCGCAAGAAAGACGGCTCTGCGCAGAGCTTTTATGTATCAGATGTAACAGAGGTAGAGAAGCTGATCCGGAGTAAGGACAGCAAGCTGGCAGATCAGTATGTGATGAAGGATGTGCAGAAGCCATCCTGGATCATTACGACACTTCTTCCCTATCTTTTGGGAATCATTGCCATCTTCTTTTTATTCTCGTTCCTGTCTGCACAGACAGCAGGACAGGGGGGCAGCAATGCCAAGATGATGAATTTTGGCAAGAGCCGTGCCCAGAGGATTGATCCCGACGATCCAAATGCCAAGCATTTTAAAGATGTGGCAGGATTAAAGGAGGAGAAGGAGGAGCTGGAGGAGATCGTGGATTTCCTGGCAGACCCTGCCAAATATACCGAGAGAGGTGCCCGTATTCCGAAGGGTATCATCCTTGTGGGACCTCCGGGAACCGGTAAGACACTTCTTGCCAAGGCCGTGGCCGGAGAAGCAGGCGTTCCGTTCTTTAGTTTATCCGGTTCGGATTTTGTGGAGATGTTTGTGGGTGTCGGTGCATCCCGTGTCCGTGATATGTTTGCGGAGGCAAAGAAAAATGCACCGTGTATTGTATTTATCGATGAGATTGATGCGGTGGCCCGTAAGAGAGGTACCGGTCTGGGCGGTGGCCACGATGAGCGCGAGCAGACGCTGAACCAGATGCTGGTAGAGATGGATGGTTTCGGCGTCAATGAAGGCATTATTGTGATGGCTGCAACCAACCGTGTGGATATTCTGGATCCGGCGATCCTTCGTCCGGGACGATTTGACCGTCGGGTGGCAGTCGGCAGACCGGATGTCAGAGGCCGTGAGGAGATCCTTGAGGTTCATTCCAAAGGCAAACCGTTAAGCGATGACGTGGATCTGGAAAAGGTAGCAAGAACAACCGTAGGATTTACCGGAGCGGATCTGGAGAATCTTATGAACGAGTCTGCGATCGCCTGTGCCAGAGAAGGCCGGCCATGCATTACGCAGGCGGATATTGATAAATCCTTTATTAAAGTGGGGATCGGTACAGAGAAGAAAAGTAAGATCATTTCCGAGAAGGACAAAAAGATCACTGCATACCACGAGTCAGGTCATGCTATTTTGTTCCATGTTCTGCCGGATGTGGGACCGGTGCATATTGTTTCTGTGATTCCGACCGGACAGGGGGCAGCAGGTTATACCATGCCTTTGCCGGATAAGGATGAGACCTTTACAACCCGCGGAAAGATGCTGCAGGATATTATGGTCAGTCTCGGTGGCCGTATTGCAGAGTCTTTGATCTTTGATGATATTACCACGGGAGCATCCCAGGATATCAAATCAGCGACGGCGACAGCCCGCGATATGGTGACGAAGTATGGTTTTTCTGATGCCATCGGTATGATCAATTATGCCGACAGTGATGAAGTGTTTATTGGAAACGATTTTGGCCATACCAGCAGAACATACAGTGAGGAAACGGCAAGAGACATTGACAAAGAGGTTCGTGCCATTATTCAGGACTGTTATCAAAAAGCCCGTGCTATTATTGAGGAGCATATGGATGTGCTTCATGCATCAGCGGAGATTCTGATGGATCGGGAGCGTATTACCAGAGAAGAGTTTGAGGCTCTCTTTGAGAAGGATCACGAGGATCAGACAGAGACGGAGACAGATTCATCCGACAAATAAGGCGTTTATGGACGCATTTGATAGAAATCACAAAAAACGGCTATCATTTTCAGATTTTTTATGGAAAATGATAGCCGTTTTTCATGGGAAAGCAAAAATGCACAAAAACTTTTTGGAAAAGATGGTAAGTTTATGCACACTTTAGCAGACCCCGCTGTTATACTAATCATCGTAAACCCCAATACATTATATAGTTTTTGCTACACCCCATAAGTAACAAAAATACCTTCTCCAAAAGGGACAGCTGTTCGTAGGCTGTCCCTTTTACTGTTTCTATTTCTTAAACCACTGGTTCAATGCTTTTTAGGCATATCATCTTGCGGATCAATCGTGTAAGATGTTAAAATGGAGAAAAGGGGAACTGAAACAATTTGATTCTTTGATCGGGCAATAATGGGATCAGAGATTTGTAACGGGTAGAAGGGTATGGGTATTTGTATGGATTATCTTTATAAGCTTACAGTGGAAATTGATGATGATAAGGTGCTGCGTTTGCAGCGGCATGATCTGGGGGCGGTATATCAGACCGTAAGAGATGCGTTTGCGGGATGTAATTTTCAGGAACAATCTCAGGATGACCGGGAGTTGATCTTTACGATCGGAGAGGGAAAGGATTCCTTTAGTGAAGTGGGAATTGTCGCAAATTCACTTTATGACAGCTGGCTTGGTCCGTATCTTAAGAGAATGGAATGGTACGATGCAAGTGATGACAGTAAGGAAGACGTTCTTAGGGAAATCGGGGATTTTGATGAAAAATATGGCTATTACTCCACGACAGAAGAGATGGTCAGCTTGACGGATGAAGCGAGAAAAGAAATCGCCTGCGAGAAGAAACAGGTGAAGGAAATAGCAGATCAGGCAGTGAGGGAGAAGAAGCAGGATGGAAAAGTTACTGTGCTTTGCCCAAAATGCAAGAATGCTCCGAAGGTGATCCTGAACGGTAACAGAACTATTGTAAAATGCTCCTGTGGCTATATTCTTGATGCAGAAATTTATTTGTAAAATTCTTTTATGTGAAAGGAATGCGTGATTTCTATGAAAGTATTAAACATTGGATCTATGAATCTGGATTATGTATACCGCGTGGATCATATTGTACAGCCGGGAGAAACCATCAGCAGCGGCGGCATGAATGTTTTTCTGGGAGGAAAAGGAATCAATCAGTCCATTGCGCTGGCAAAAGCGGGAGTTGAGGTTTATCACGGCGGTATGATCGGAGAAGACGGGCAGCCATTTCTGGATGCCTGTCAGGAGTATGGTGTTCACGGAGAATATATCCGTCAGATTCCGGGTAAGACAGGGCATACGATTATTCAGATCGACAAGGAGGCGCAGAATTGTATTCTTTTATTTGGAGGAGCCAATCAGATGCTGACGAAGGAATACATTGACGGAGTACTGTCCCTTTTTCAGGACGGAGATATTCTCCTTCTGCAGAATGAGGTAAACGATATCGCATACATGGTAGAGTGCGCTTATGAAAAGGGGATGCAGATTGCATTAAATCCATCTCCGTTTAATGAACGTCTGGAGGATGTGGATATGGATAAGATCAGTATCTTTCTGCTCAATGAGATTGAGGGCGGACAGATCACGGGGTTGTCTGATCCGGACAGGATATTCCATGAAATGTGCTGCAGATTCCCAAAGGCAAAGATTGTACTGACGCTGGGCAGTGATGGAGCTGTTTATGGAGCAACCGGACAGACCTACAGGCAGCCGATCTTTCCGGTTCATGCGGTGGATACCACGGCGGCAGGGGATACCTTTACCGGATATTTTCTGGCAGGACTCGTGGAAGGATTGCCGGTGGAGCAGACATTGAGGATGAGTGCAAAGGCTTCCTCTATTGCTGTGACCAGAGAAGGAGCGGTTCCTTCCATTCCTTACCGCAGTGAGGTGGAAGAAGCACTGAAACAGTAACAAAATACGGATAAAACGGTAATTTATCAGTATACAAAAAACTCTTTTTTCAAATTTTGACTTACAAAAATACTTAAAATGTGGTACAATTACCATAGAACTTGAAACGGTATCGGACACCGGAAGCCCAGTCTGCAGGGGCTTCCGGTTTATCTATGGTCTAATGTAAGTATCAATATGAAACGGAATCTACAGTATGAAAAGAGGGAAAATATGTATCAGGTAAATGACAGTG
The DNA here is from genome assembly GCF_014384985.1 of Jutongia huaianensis. Classification (GTDB taxonomy): domain Bacteria; phylum Bacillota; class Clostridia; order Lachnospirales; family Lachnospiraceae; genus Jutongia; species Jutongia huaianensis. The sequence continues at coordinate 67,108 of NZ_JACRSX010000007.1, read as the reverse complement.
TTGTGTATGGAACACATGGGGTGTGTGAGGTGACAGCAGTTGGAAGATTATCCATGTCAGTAGCGGATCGCAAGAAGAAATATTATACACTCCGTCCGGTGTATCAAAAGGATTCTCTGGTGTATGTGCCGGTGGATCATATAAAACTGCCGATGCGGCTGGTGCTTGGTAAGGAGGAAGCGGAGAAGCTTGTGGAGGAGATTCCTTCTTTGGAAACAATTTGGATCGTCAATGAAAAGGAAAGAGAAAGCCAATATAAGGAGGCCGTCCGCAGTGGGGACTGCCGGGAACTTGTGCGGATTATTAAAACCATTTATCTTCACGAAAAAGAGCGTATGGATAAGGGGAAAAAGGTGGCAGCAGTAGATGAGCGTTATTTCCATCAGGCAGAGGAGCTGCTGTATGGAGAGCTTGCCTATGCGCTGGGAATGGAGATTTCCCAGGTGGGAGATTATATTGCTCAAAAGCTCGGCCGGTAAAATACCGATGGACATAAAATAAAAGCCATGATCATTTTGGTCATGGCTTTTGTGATATTTATTCGGATTTACGCATTTGTTTACGGTATTCTGCCGGACTTTGATTTACATATTTTTTAAATTTTGTATGGAAATAATCCACATTCCGGTAACCGACTTTTTCGGCAATTTCATATACCTTCAGGGAACTGCCCTCCAAAAGCTCCTTGGAGTGCTCAATACGGATCTTGTCTACAAAAACATTAAATCCCTCTCCTACTTTTTTGGTAAAGATCTTGCCCAGATACGAACTGTTATATCCAAAAAGAGGAGCGATATTTTCCAGCTTGATATTATCCATATAATTGTGTTCGATATAATGGATGATATCATCCATTACACTTTCGCTGGATGGATTACCAATGGCGCGGATGATCATTTCAAACTGTTCTGTAAAGAACAGTACAATTTCGTATAAATAATATTTCTCGTTAATAAATTCAATAATTTCGGCATTACTTGGAAAAGCAATATCCGCATTATGGTACAAATGAAAAATCTTTTCTTTGATGGACAGATACAGATCGGTCAAAAACAATTTGATCCGGGGAATATCCTCATCGCAGGAGTACAGCTTTGTTTCCAGTTCATGAAGCATTTCTGCCATCTGATTCCGCTTAGCGGCCTGAATATAACCAATCAGCGTCTCACAGTAAAACTGCAGTACCTCCGGAGTTAATTCAAAACGGTTTTCCTCATCCTGCTTTGGGAGCTGGTCATAACCGATGGTATGCTGGCGGTGCTCGCAGAAGAAACGACGCTGCAGCAGACGAAGTGCCTCCTGATAGGAGGTATGAACTTCCTGTAGATCCTTTACCGGTCTGCCATAGGTGATAAAAAGAGAATCCAGAGGAGAATCCTTCTGAGGCTTCTGCTCCCGCTCGTAATGCTCCAGAAACTGCTGGAATTTGTGAAGCGTAAACTCTCCCTTTAACAACAGGATCTCATTGTCATCAATGGTGATCTGCTCGTAGGAGCTGTTCATTTCATTGGTGACCTTTAAGAGATCGGCAAAGCGATAAGACATTTGTGTTGCGTTGTGACTGTATTTTTCATAGATAACGACCTGATATTCATCGGCCTCCATATGGAGATCCTCTATATTGATCCGGTCAAGATCTGCCTTCCCTGTAAGAATATCCAACAAGATCATGCCGTGGGCTTTCTGGCGGTAATGCTGCCAGGTACCGGTCTGACGGCTTTGTTCCTCGATGGTGTCTTTTAAGGCCTGTACGGCTTCCAGAAGCTCGTCCTCATCAATGGGTTTTGTGAGATAGAAATCGACTCCATACCGGATGGCTGACTGTGCGTATTTGAAATCAGTAAATCCACTCAGAATAATGAAGTGACCTTCAAATCCTTTGTCTCTGGCATTTTTAACCACATCCACTCCCAGAAGACCGGGCATACGAATGTCCATCAGTACCAGATCCGGCTGCTCCCGGACAATATAATCTAATGCATCAATGCCGTTGGATGCTTCGCCAATAATTGAAAATCCCAGAGATTCCCAATCAATAATACATTTTAAACCCTGACGTATAATTAGTTCGTCATCCGCAATAAAAACGGTATTCATGTAATTTACCAAACCTTTCTGATTCTGCGTTTAGGAGATTTCGTGAATGAAAGACTTCCTGACAGAATATATTTACAACAAGACAGAGTTCCGTATACGAAACTCTGCACAATAGGATGTTTAACCCCACTTACTGTTATTATATACATTCGTCTCAGGATTTGCAAGAAAGGGGAAGTTTTTTCATGCAGTTTCTACTATATTTATCCAATTTTATGATACCCATTGTAATCTTTTATATTGTGGGGTATGGCCTCTGCAGCCATACGGATATTTTTGGCGCATTTGTCAAGGGAGCAGAGGATGGTTTCCGGGTTGTATTAAAGGTGCTGCCGACTTTGATCGGACTGATGATGGCCATTGGCATTCTCAGGGCATCCGGTCTGCTGGAAACATTTTCTGCATGGATTTCACCTATGGCGGAAAAAATCAATTTTCCCGCTGTTCTGGTGCCTCTTTCCCTGATCAAAATGGTATCATCTTCGGCAGCCACCGGTCTGCTTCTCGATATTTATAAAGAGTTTGGAACTGATTCCCATGAGGGATTTTTAGCGTCTGTTTTGATGTGCTGTTCAGAAACGATCTTTTATACAATTTCCGTGTATTTTATTGCCACCGGGGATAAAAAACATTCTCCGGTAACGAAAATGAACTGGACATTAACCGGGGCACTGATCGCTACCTTTGCTGGGATGGCAGCAAGTGTATGGCTGTGCCGGGGAATGGGATAGATCAGAGGGGGATGATATCAGAGAAAACATATAAATATGAGATGAATGGTTATCCTGTTTTTGCTGATTTTAACGAAGTTCAAATTGACAGGAGTTTATGATGGGAGTTATAATTTTCTTACTATACTTAAGAATTTTAATTGATATTTTAATGGGTAAATACATTATAATGAAAATTTACAAATGGAATAAAGGAGATAAAAATGTCAAACGAATGTGATACCTGTGCAAATTACAGTTATGATGAAGAATATGAGGAGTATTTCTGTGATGTAAATATGGATGAGGATGATATGGTACGATTTATGACAGATCATCGAAACAGCTGCCCATATTACCGCAATGGAGATGAGTACCAGGTGGTTCGCCATCAGATGTAAGATTCCGGCACCAGATAAAGGTTTGGAGCAGTATATATGCGATGGACCGCTAGAGGATATAGGAGACGATCGGGAGAATAAATCATATGACGGAATTAGAAAAATATTATAATAAATTTAACGAGGATAAAAGGCTTACCAGACGCCACGGAAAGGTGGAGTATATTACTTCTATGAAGTATATTCATCAGTGCATTGATGAACTTATAGAGAACAGACAAAATGATGGGAATAAATCAGATACAGCGGCTTGTTCTGAAATTCGTATTCTGGATATCGGCGCCGGCACCGGCAGATACAGTGTTGCGCTGGCGGAGGAGGGATATGATGTTACGGCAGTGGAGCTTGTGAAATATAATCTGGGGATTTTGAAATCAAAGGGGAGCAGCGTAAAGGCATATCAGGGAAATGCATTAAAACTGTCCCGTTTTGCGGACTGTTCCTTTGATATTACTTTGTTGTTTGGTCCAATGTATCATTTGTATACCTTTGAGGATAAGCGGAAAGCGTTACAGGAGGCAAAGCGCGTGACCAGACCGGGAGGCCGGATACTGGTGGCGTACTGTATGAATGAATACGGAGTTCTTCTGTACGGTTTCCGGGACGGCAATGCAAAGCAATGTCTGGAGGATGGAAGACTGTCTCAGGATTTTCATTGTACACCACAAGAGGGCGACTTGTACGATTATATGCGCATTGAGGATATTGATGCACTGAATCGGGCGGCAGATCTGAAGCGGATCAAAATTATTTCTCCGGATGGTCCGGCAAATTATATGCGGCCGGTATTGAATTCTATGGACGAGGAGACCTTTGAGCTTTTTATACAGTACCATTTATCGGTCTGTGAGAGACAGGATCTGATCGGAGCAGGAGCGCATACGCTGGATATATTGGAAAGATAAAGCTGCGGGAAAGAACAGATATAAAATGATTGTTACAGAGGTTATTTTACAGACTCTGCCGAAGGAGTCAGAGAGATAACTTGATCAGGGAGGAAAAGACGTGGAAGATATTATATTTTTGATCAGGGGAAACCGGAATGGGGAACCCTTTGTGGCGGAAATGTATCAGGGAGGTGAGCAGCCTTATTTTACTCTGCGCTGGCAGGAGGATGAGGGGGAGCTTCATATCCGGATCATTCCGAAGGATTTTGATGATTATGGAAATCCCGTGGGAGAGCTGACGCTGGAATCTGTCAGTATGACCTTTCCATGGTCGTGCAGGGGTGGCAGGAAGCCGGAACAGATTTTCATGAATGGATATCAGTCCTGGACGGATTCCCATGAACATACGATTCTCGAAAAGGAACCGGCTATATCTCCGCTGGCCTCTGGCATGGTGGAAAAATATTATCTGGATCGTTATGGTGATGTGAATTTTACCATGAAGCCAAAGGGAACGGGACAGTTTCATGGATTTACCTATTGTTATTTCCGGGATGGAGAGAGATACCGCTTTTTGGGCTCCTTAAGCGAACGTGCCGGATTTACCGTGTTTTATTATAATGGCGGAGCACAGCAGATGACCATAGAAAAGGATTGTTCAGGCTTAAGGATATCGGAGGAGTGGAATGCTTTTGATCTGGTGGAGCTTTCTGGTACAGAGGATCAGGTGTTTGATCTTTATTTTGAAAAAATGCAAATTAATAAGCCGGCGGGAAGTCCTATGACAGGTTATACAAGCTGGTACAATCATTACCAGAATATTTCAGAGCAGATCATTATGGAAAATCTGGAACATGTCCACGAAATGGGACAGAACTTTGATGTTTTTCAGATTGATGATGGGTATCAGACCTATGTGGGGGACTGGCTGGATGTGAACCGGGACAAGTTCCCGGATGGGCTGGAGCCGGTGGTGGATCGGATCCATACATATGGCATGAAGGCGGGACTGTGGCTGTCTCCGTTTGTATGCGAAAAAAATTCCAGATGCTATCAGGAGCACCGGGACTGGCTGGTACGGGATGAAAATGGGCATCCGGTGTGCGGTGGCAGTAATTGGAGTACCTTTTATGCATTAAATACAGAGCTGCCGCAGGTGCGGGAATATCTAAAAGAAGTATTTCATCAGGTCCTGGATGTGTGGGGCTTTGATCTGGTGAAGCTTGATTTTCTTTATGGTGCTTGTATGCAGCCGACGCCATATAAAACGAGAGGGCAGCTTATGTGTGAAGCTATGGATTTTCTGCGGGAGCTTGTTGGAGACAAGCTGATCCTTGGCTGTGGTGTCCCACTGGGGCCGGCGTTTGGTAAGGTGGATTACTGCCGGATCGGTCCGGATGTGGGGCTGGACTGGGATGGATCTCCAAAGGAAAAGCTTCTACACAGAGAGCGTGTTTCCACCAAAAACACCATTGGCAATACGATTTATCGCAGGCAGTTAAATGGGCGGGCGTTTTGGAATGATCCGGATGTTTATCTGCTGCGGGATGACAATATTAAGCTGTCAGCGAAACAGAAGGCATTACTGGCGCAGGTAAATGGATTGTTTGGAGGTCTGCTTTTTACCTCGGATGATGTGGGAAACTATGATGCAGAAAAAAGAAAATTACAGAAGAGTCTGACTGAACTTCATGGGGCATCCCGGAGTGTGGAGCGCAGGGGCAGATATACCGTTGTCCGATATCAGGGACAGGACGGAGAAAAGGAATTAAAGGTAAAATTATAAATAACTCAGACTGCATATGAAATATTATGAGTACAGCGATAAGTTGCATGTGCGAAGTTTTGGTAAATCATTGAAAAATGCTATAAATGGGGGTAGTCATATGGGGTATATCATGGCTTTAGATGCAGGAACTACAAGTAATCGCTGCATTTTATTTGATGAAAAGGGAGAAATTGTCTCTGTGGCACAGAAGGAATTTACACAGATATTTCCTCAGCCGGGCTGGGTGGAGCAGGATGCCAGTGAGATCTGGTCCACCCAGCTTGGAGTGGCAGTGGAGGCAATGTCCAAAATAGGTGCTGCGGCACAGGATATTCAGGCAATCGGGATCGCGAATCAGAGAGAGACGACCATCGTCTGGGATAAAGAAACCGGAGAACCGGTTTATCATGCCATTGTATGGCAGTGCCGCAGAACGTCGGAATACTGCGATCAGTTGAAGGCAGAAGGCCTCACGGAGATGATCCGTCAGAAAACAGGTCTTGTGATCGATGCCTATTTCTCTGCTACGAAGCTGAAATGGATTCTGGATCATGTGCCGGGAGCCAGAGAACGGGCGCAAAGGGGAGAGCTGCTGTTTGGTACGGTAGACACATGGCTGATATGGAAGCTGACCAGAGGTAAGGTTCACGCTACGGATTATTCCAATGCTTCCCGGACTATGATGTACAATATCAATGATCTGTGCTGGGATCAGGAAATACTGCAGCGGCTTGACATTCCGGTATGTATGCTGCCGGAGGTGCGTCCTTCCAGCGGACTGTACGGAAAAACGGACACATCATTTCTGGGAGGAGAGATTCCTATTGCCGGAGTGGCGGGAGACCAGCAGGCGGCATTGTTTGGTCAGACCTGTTTTTCTCAGGGTGAGGCCAAAAATACATACGGGACAGGCTGCTTTTTACTGATGAATACAGGAGAGAGACCGGTATTTTCTACAAATGGTCTGGTAACGACGATTGCATGGGGGATTGATGAAAAGGTTTATTATGCGCTGGAGGGATCTATATTTATCGGAGGTGCTTCGGTACAGTGGCTGCGGGATGAACTGCGGCTGATCGATTCCGCGGAGGATTCCGAGTATATGGCCCGTAAGGTGCCGGATACCAGCGGCTGCTACGTCGTACCCGCATTTACGGGATTGGGAGCACCATACTGGAACCAGTATGCCAGAGGAACCATTGTGGGCCTGACCCGTGGCGTCAATAAATACCACATTATCCGTGCAACACTGGAAGCCATCACATATCAGGTCAGTGATGTGCTGCAGGCGATGGAAGCAGATTCCGGGATCACCCTGTCAGCCTTGAAGGTGGACGGAGGAGCCAGTGCCAACAACTTTTTGATGCAGACACAGGCTGATGTGATCCAGACGCCGGTCAACCGGCCGTTGTGTCTCGAAACCACGGCTCTGGGAGCGGCATATCTGGCGGGACTTGCTGCAGGATATTGGAAGGACTTTGAAGATATCCGTCAAAATGCCGGTGTCGGAGGCAGATTTATGCCGGAGATTTCCAAGGAAGAATGTGAACAAAAACTTGCCGGGTGGAAGCGGGCAGTGAAATGTGCCATAAGCTGGACTGATTAAGGAAGTCTGAGTTAATTTATTTTTGACATTCCAGACCTTAGATGATAAAATATTCTCATGTTCTGACACGAAGGGTTCGTCCCAACGCAAAGGCATGATATGTTTTGAAGGATTACGCAGGGGAAGTCTGCGGTTTGTTATTAGTACAATAAATATTGATTTTGTACCGGGAAACGTCTCATGTCATTTGGACATGGGACGTTTTTTCAGCGTATAGGAAAATGCTCGTAGCGTAGAGGGAAGCCAACGAGAATTGCGAAGCAATTCTTGGAGGGCAAAACGCTGGTTTTGCCCTTTTTCAGCGTATAGGGAAATGTTCGCAACGCGGTGAGGATTAAGGGTAAGATACGGTTTTTTTCTTTTTAGATGAAAGAGCAGAGACAAGACAGACGGTTCGTGGCAGGAAGTTATGGATGGAGGATGTAGGATTATTATGGATCGGAGAATTGCAATCCTTGGTATTATCGTCGAGGATATGGATCGTGTGGAACGGGTCAATGAACTGCTTCACGAGTACCGGGAGTACATTGTGGGCAGGATGGGGATGCCCTACCGGGAGCGTGGCGTTTCCGTGATCAGTGTTGTGATGGATGCGGATACCAATACGGTAAGTGCGCTGTCAGGTAAGCTGGGAATGACACCGGGGGTTAGTGCAAAGGCGGTATATTCCAAGACGTAGTATCCGTTGAAGATAAAATGATATTTGTAAGATACAGTGTCCGGAATATCGGACAGGTTAAAATAACAGTTATAAAAATATGGAGGAAAAATAATGAGTAGCTACAAGTATGATCCAAAGTCATTGAAGGCAGAGGAGTTTATTAACCATGAGGAGATCCTGGAGTCTCTTGATTATGCAAAGAAAAATAAGGACAATATTCCTTTGATGAAGGAAATCCTGGAAAAGGCAAAAAAGGCAAAGGGAATCAGCCACAAGGAGGCGGCAGTCCTGATGGAGTGTGATGATCCGGAGATCAATCGTCAGATCCGGGAGCTTGCGATGGAGATCAAGGAGAAATTTTATGGTCACCGTATTGTCATGTTTGCACCTCTTTATCTTTCTAACTATTGTGTGAATGGATGTACTTATTGCCCGTATCATCACAAAAATAAACATATTCCGAGAATCAAGCTGACCCAGGAACAGATCCGGGATGAGGTCATTGCTCTGCAGGATATGGGTCATAAGCGTCTGGCAATCGAATCAGGAGAAGATCCGGTGAACAATCCGCTGGAATATATTCTGGAAAGTATTGATACTATCTACAGTATTAAGCACAAAAACGGAGCGATCCGCCGTGTGAATGTCAACATTGCGGCCACGACAGTAGAGAATTATACCCGTCTGAAAAATGCTGGGATCGGTACTTATATTTTGTTCCAGGAAACCTACAACAAGGAGTCCTATGAGCAGCTCCATCCAACGGGACCAAAGCATGATTATGCATATCATACCGAGGCGATGGATCGTGCCATGGAGGGCGGTATTGATGATGTTGGTCTTGGTGTTCTTTTCGGTCTGGAGGGATACCGTTACGAGCTGGTAGGAATCCTGATGCATGCAGAGCATCTGGAGGCAGCGCAGGGAGTGGGACCTCATACCATCAGTGTTCCGCGTATCTGTCCGGCTGACGATATTGATACAGACGATTTCAGTAATGCCGTGCCGGATGAGATTTTTGAAAAGATCGTGGCGGTGATCCGTATTGCCGTGCCATATACCGGTATGATCATATCAACCAGAGAATCCCAGAGAACCAGAGAGCATGTCCTTCATCTGGGAATTTCACAGATCAGTGGCGGTTCCCGTACCAGTGTCGGTGGTTATACTGAGCCGGTTCGTGATGACAGCTCTGCACAGTTTGATGTCAGCGATACCCGTACATTGGACGAGGTGGTAAATTGGCTGATGAAGATGGGATATATTCCAAGCTTCTGTACTGCATGTTACCGTGCAGGAAGAACCGGAGACCGTTTTATGACGCTTCTGAAATCCGGGCAGATCGTAAACTGCTGTCAGCCAAATGCGCTGATGACCTTGAAAGAGTATTTGGAGGATTATGCATCTCCGGAGACAAAACAGATCGGTGAGGAGCTGATTGCCAGAGAGATCCGGAAGGTGCCAAACGAGAAGGTACGGGAAAGAGCCATCCAGTATCTGGAGGAGCTGAAGGAAGGAAAGAGAGATTTCCGGTTTTAAGCAAAAAGTAACAGTAAATATGTAAAAAGTATTTTCCCAATACATGAAAAATAAACCGTGGATAAGCTTGTTATGCAAATGCTTATCCACGGTTTGTGTTTTATATCGGATATATGTGAATATATTTCCAATATTTTATCTGCTTTGTGATTTTGTGATCAAAAAGGAAATTGCTACACAATGGATGTTATGGATTGCTCTTGATTAAAATTCAATCTCCTTCAGATAACGAGCAACCGCATCCTGCCAGGTTGGCAGAAGAGTAAATCCGTTTGCTGTGAGCTTGGACTTATCCAGACGGCTGTTAAAAGGTCTTGCCGCCTTTGATACGCCGTATTCCTCTGTGGTGACAGGAGAAACAGTGACGTGGTTTTCGTCATATTCGGTACGTCCCAGTGCTACAGCCTGACGGAAGATTTCTTTTGTGAAATCATACCAGCTGATATAGCCGCCTTCGTTGGTTGCATGATAGTAGCCGTATTTGTCTGTTTCGATCATATCCACCAGAAGTCTTGCCAGATCAAAGGTGTAGGTTGGAGTACCAATCTGGTCACTGACAACAGTGAGCTTGTCGTGTGTTTTTGCTACATTGAGCATGGTGCGGATAAAGTTTTTTCCGTTGGTTCCAAATACCCAGGCGATACGGACGATAAAATACTTGTCCAGAATTTCGGACACTGCCAGCTCACCATCCAGCTTGGAAGCACCATATACATTTAATGGTTTGTAGTCCTTGCAGTCCGGTTGCCATGGAGTGGTTCCCTGGCCGTCAAAGACGTAGTCGGTGCTGATATACATCATTTTGCAGTCCAGATCTTTGCAGACAGCGGCGATATTTTCTGTACCTGTTGCATTGACCGCATAAACCGTATCCTTTTTGTCCTCGTCCTCTGCGGCGTCAACGGCAGTCCAGGCAGCACAGTGAATGACAGCATCCGGATTGATCTTTAATAATGTTTCTGCGACAGAAGCACGATCGGTAATATCCATGGATACATAGTCTGCTGTGGTGACATAGGAGCCGTCTGCGATGCCGCTGTATTCCGGTGCAAGATCGCTGCCGATGCCTTCGTGGTCTCTTCCGGCAAGCTCGTTCATCACATCATGGCCTAATTGTCCGGCAACGCCGGTCACTAATATTTTCATAAGAATTAACCCCTCTTAGCGATTTCCATACATTTTCTCATAATAATTCTGATATTCGCCGGAAATGATAGTTTCCCACCACTCTTTATTGTCGAGATACCATTTGATGGTCTTCTTGATACCATCTGCAAATTTCGTCTCCGGAAGCCATCCCAGTTCATTGTGGATCTTGGTTGGATCGATCGCATAACGCATATCATGTCCCTTACGGTCAGATACATAAGTGATCAGGCTCTCCGGCTTACCAAGCTCTTTACAGATGATCTTTACGATGTCGATATTTGTCATTTCGTTGTGACCGCCGATGTTGTATACCTCACCAACACGTCCCTTGTGGATGATCAGGTCGATGGCCTTGCAGTGATCCTCCACATACAGCCAGTCGCGGACATTTTCGCCGGTACCATAGACTGGAAGCGGCTTATCATTCAGTGCATTTGCGATCATCAGAGGGATCAGCTTCTCCGGGAAGTGATATGGTCCGTAGTTGTTAGAGCAGCGGCTGATGGTAACAGGCAGTCCGTAGGTTCTGTGATATGCCAGTACCAAAAGGTCTGCACCGGCTTTGGATGAGCTGTATGGGCTGCTTGTATGGATCGGAGTCTCCTCCGTGAAGAACAGGTCCGGTCTGTCTAGTGGAAGATCACCATATACCTCGTCGGTAGATACCTGATGGTAACGGGTGATACCGTATTTACGGCATGCATCCATGAGTACGGCAGTTCCCATGATATTTGTCTGAAGGAATACCTCCGGAGTTTCAATAGAACGGTCTACATGGCTTTCGGCAGCGAAGTTTACAACGATGTCCGGATGTTCTTCCTCAAATAATTTATAAACTGCCTCACGGTCTGTAATGTCTTCCTTTACGAAACGGAAGTTCGGGTTGTCCATGACCGGTGCCAGTGTAGAAAGGTTTCCGGCATATGTCAGACAGTCAAGGCAGACAATGCGGTAGTCCGGGTACTTGTCCAGCATGTGAAATACAAAATTGCTTCCAATAAATCCGGCACCGCCGGTTACAATAATTGTCATAATTTTAATCTCCTTTCGTTGCTCCTTAGTGAAGCACATCCATATATTTTCCATCCAGAACGTCCATCAGGTACTGGCCGTACTGGTTCTTCTTCAAAGGCTCATATGCCTTCAGAACATCTTCCCTTGTAATCCAGTCATTCAGGTATGCGATCTCCTCCAGACATGCAATTTTGCGGTGCTGGTGTGATTCGATCGTCTTCACGAAATTGGTTGCCTCGACGAGACTCTCGTGTGTACCGGTATCAAGCCAGGTAAATCCCTGTCCCAGAAGTTCTACATTCAGGTCTCCGTTCTCCAGATAGACACGGTTCAGGTCGGTGATCTCCAGTTCGCCTCTGGCACTTGGCTTGAGATCCTTCGCATACTGTACCACGCGGTTATCATAGAAATAAAGACCTGTGACGCAGTAATTGCTCTTTGGCTTCTCCGGTTTCTCCTCAATGGAAACGGCTTTGCCATCCTGGTCAAACTCCACGATACCGAAACGTTCCGGATCATCTACATAGTAGCCAAATACAGTTGCTCCCCTGCCGGATTCTGCGTTTTCTACAGCGGCCTTCAGACGTTTTTTCAGTCCGTGGCCGGAGAAGATATTGTCTCCGAGAACCATAGCAACCGTATCATTACCGATGAATTCCTCTCCGATAATGAAAGCCTGTGCCAGCCCATCCGGGCTTGGCTGTACCTCATAGGTCAGCTCGATGCCAAAATGATGTCCATCTCCTAAAAGCTCCTTAAAACGAGGTGTGTCCTGTGGAGTAGAGATGATCAGAATTTCACGGATTCCTGCATTCATCAGTACGGCAAGAGGATAATAGATCATTGGCTTGTCGTAAATCGGCAGAAGCTGTTTGGACGTAACCATGGTTAACGGATAAAGTCTTGTGCCGGAACCACCGGCTAAGATAATACCTTTCATAGGAAATCTCCTTTCGTTGTTTTTCAGTTTTGTGATTTGTTACATTTGTGTAAGTCCCAATAGAAGTATGCGTTATTTTTTGTTTCTGGGTATAGTATAGAAGGTGACGTAACGTCACCTTCAAGCTTTTTTTATAAAATTGTCACATTGCTGTAAATTTCACCACGAAAAGAATCGATTCTTGTGAAAAGTGAATACGCTACCGCCCTTTTCGGAGGGGGAGGATTAGTTTTCCACGACTTCGATCGAAATGATTCCATTGAAATCAGAGCTGTTTGCCAGTGCAAAATACAGGTTCTGGGTTGATGTCATATCATTCAGCGGAATATTAATGGAAATGGTACTTCCGGAGGAAATGGTTTTTTCGGATATGACACCGGTGCCGTTGTCATAAAGATGATGCCAGTACTGGTTGCTGGTATCGACCTGGTTTGCCAGACGGAACAGGGCAGATCCGGAGCTCTCTTTGCAGGTCAGCTTTAAAACCGGATTTTTGAAGACGGACCAGTCAATGCCGGAGATGGTAAAGCAGCCCCCGTTTTTGGTGATAATAAATGTGGAGTTCGGATCACTCGCAGATGCACTGGAAGCATTCCAGTTACTGTTTGCAACGGTACCGGTCCAATGGTAACCAGCATCGGAAACGGAAGGCTTTACCAGCTTGGAATGATGTGCCTTTTCATTCATTTCTATATATAATGCTTTTTCTGCCTCGTTTGTCATGGTGAGGCTTCTGCGGTCAAAAACCTGACTGCAGTCCCAAAGGATCGGGCACATATTGTTTTCTAACGCAAATTCGCAGACACTACGAAAGAACAGATCACGTCCCTCTTTGCGGACAAAATTATTTTCGCTGATCTTTGTATCTGTTACACCATATTCTCCGATGATGACGGGGTAGCCCTTGTTTACGAAGAAGATGCGCATTTGTGACAGTTCACCCTGAAGTGCTTTGATGTCCTCATCGGTTCCCCAGCTTGCATCATATCCCCAGGAGTTTTTTGGATTATCTGCAATACAGTAGGGAGCAGGAGAATAATAATGAATGGAAACCATCAGATGGGAATCGATCGTATCCGTTGGCATTTTGTATCTCAGATCGCAGGTCTTTGAGATATCGGTATCGTATCCGGCGATCAGAAGGAAACGCCTGGCATTGTTGCCACCGGTCGAACGAACGATATCCACGAAGGTCTGGTTGATCTCGTTTGTCAGTTTATAAAGGGAATCCATGTCATCCTTTGCGTAATAACCGGAGCCTTTGTAATCATCGGTGCTGTTTAAACGAGTTCCCAATTCTTCGTTGGCGGACTCAAAGATCAGACGGTCGGAGTATTCCTGAAAACGATTGGCAATCTGAGTCCACATCGTTTTATATTTTGTCATGGCATCCTTGCGTTCCTGCTCCGTTTTGGAACCAAAGCGTGCCCACCAGCCGCTGTCAAAATGGATATTGATAATGACATACATATCTGCATTTAACGCATAGTTTAACACGGTTTCTACACGGTTAAAATACTTTTCGTTGATGGTGTAGGTTCCGTCGTCTGCCATCATGTTGCTCCATGCAACCGGAATACGAATGGAGTCAAAGCCGGCGGCCTTCATCCCATCTATCATTTTCTGCGTGGTGACAGGCTGTCCCCATGCGGTTTCGTAATTGGAAGTGCTGGAGGTGCCGATCCACGTACCACAGGATTCCAAAGTATTGCCGAGGTTTGTGCCGGCACCCATTTCCTTTACAATGTCATAGGCATCTATTCCGGTACGCATCACGCCATTATCGGAGGTCAAAATGCCATTGGCAGACAGATGTGGTCCCTGGGAAGAAGGAGACGGCGTACCTGGTGTATCCGGCGTGTCGGTAAATGACGGAGTTTTAGAAGTCTCCGGAGTTTTGACAGGCTTTGCCGTGTCAGCCGGAGCCTTGGAAGCCGCCGGAGTGTTGACAGGCTTTGCTGTGTCAGCCGGAGCCTTGGAAGCCGCCGGAGTGTTGTCAGGCTTTGCAGTATCAGCCGGAGCCTTGGAAGTATCCGGAGTATTGTCAGGCTTTGCAGTATCAGCCGGTGCGTCGGTATTATCCGGGGTGATAGAACCATCCGGACCTGCGGATGGTTTTTGCGTGACGTCCGGGGCATCCGTATGGACCGGAGTGCCGGAAGCGTTCGGTTTCATGGACGGAGAGCCCGGTTTTACAGAGGCGGCCGTACTTGCTGCAGGAGTGCCGGCAACGCCGGCAGCAGCGGAGGCTCCCGGTGTTGCCGTGGAGACAGTGCTTTCTGCCTCTTTCACTGTGATTTTACAGTTGAGCTTATATGTTTTTTTGTTTTTTAAGGTCACTTTACAGACCAGCTTTGTGTTTCCTTCGTTCAAAGCAGTTACGACCCCTTTTTTATTGACCCGTGCTATATTTTTCTTTTTGACGGTAAATTTGATCTTTTTGATCTGGGATGCTTTTTTGTTTTTGATGGCCAGTTTCTTTTTCTGGCCGACCCTCATGGTGAGTTTTTTCTTGTTCAGCTTTGGTTTTGTAAGTGCGTCTGCATGGAACGGAGCTGCGGTCAGAACCAGAGCTGCCGTCAGCAGACAGGAAATTGATTTGTAATTTTTTCTCATAAAGATCCTCTCTGTAAATGTGTGGTTGGTTGACAGTTACGTTTGTTTCTTACACCCGGCAGAGAAAAATGCCTGCATCCTTGGTAATGGTAAACCCTTTTTGTGTTTCTTTCTGGACAAAATTGCGGAAATCTTTGTACCGGTTCAGCAGATACTGGTTTTGATTTCCATGACACGACAGGATATAATCAATCAACGGTTCCGGTTCTTTCAGATAAATACTGTCCTCATAACGGGACAGATCCACCTGGGTAAAGTGGCGGTGAAGAAGCCCGGCACCATTGTCCAGCCCAAAACGCTCGTAAAGATTATCTGCGGCAAGCTGAATGTGGGGATCAAAGTCCTGCACCAGCTGACTGATCTCCTTCATATGAAGGGAGCCATATGTGCTGCAGATAAACAATCCGTCTTTTTTCAGAACACGCCGGATCTCCCGGCATACCTGGTCGATATCATCACAGTAAAATAAAACGTGGTTTGCGAATACCAGATCAAAGGAATGATCCTCACATGGAATATCCGCACAATCAATGGTCCGATAGGAAAATCGGATATCCCCTGCACCGATGGTTCTTCGCACATCCCGGAGCATGCCTTCGGATGTGTCGGAAAGCAGGATGGATATCTGCTCCGGCAGTTTGTCCAGATTTTCTGTCCAGAGAGCACCATTTCCACATCCCAGTTCCAGGATGTGCATATCGGACCGGATTTCGGCCTGTTGATAGATCCAGGGAAACCAGCCCTGTTTATTGACGGAATATTTCTGGTGCAGATTGATCCGTGCTGTGATATTGGTAGAATCCTGATACTGGCGTTTCAGGCTTGTTTCCATACCGGTCAGATGTATCAGACGGAGCATCTGGCTCCAATCCGGCTCGTGGTCTTTCGTGATGGCATCTGCGGTATCACGGATGGCAGTTTCTACCAGCTGCATCTGTTCAATCCGGTCCTGGATCAGCTTGTGCTGCTGCTCCAGAGAGTTTTTCATCATATGATAATCCGCTGTGTCCACAGTGATCTCCCGGATATCGTCCAGAGAAAATCCCAGAAATTTCAATAGAAGGATCTGCTGCAGTCTGGCCAGATCACGGTCACTGTAAAAGCGGGTCCCGTTTTCATTTACATAAGAAGGTTTTAAAATATTCTGCTTATCGTAATATCGGATGGTGCGCACCGATACTTCCGCCATTTTGGCGAATTGTCCGGAGGAATAATATCCCTCTTTTTTCATAAGAAATCCCTCCTTTTGCAATGATATATCCCTATTGTATCAGATAAAAAATTAGAATACTATAAAAAAACGTTAAAAAAATTGAAAAAAATCTATTGACAAATTAGAAATGAGATGATATTATGCTATATGTTCGCGGCACGAAAGTGAGGCGGACAACATATGCGGAAGTGCTGGAATTGGCAGACAGGCTAGACTAAGGATCTAGTGTTGGCAACGACGTGAGGGTTCAAGTCCCTTCTTCCGCATTGCGGATGAAAGAAGTCTTAGAGATAAGGCTTCTTTTTTTGTCCTTTCACCATACAAAAACATAGATTTTTTTATTAATGGATGATATAATTAATTTGGAAGATTTTAATAAAAAAATGGAAATGGCGTGAAAACCTTGATTTATCGGTTGCACAAAGACATTTCTTTTAATATAATATAAGAGATAATGGAGTTGTTTCATAAACTCCATTATTTGTATAATTTTTATGAAATTAAAAAATACAATCTGCCACCCGTGGCAGGTGTTAGAAAGGTACGGTATTATAATGAGCGATTTGAAAGCAAAGTCCCTTCATATGGGACCGGCACAGTGTGCTGTTGATCTGGGAGACGGTAGTGAGAGAGGAGAGTATGTCAATCAGGACTATATCCTGCAGAAGCTGGGCAGACCTCACAGAGCGATCAATCTGATGTACTGCTATTATCCAAATGATGAGGGGTGGCCGGGACGTGCCAGTGTAGTTCACGCAGATCCGTCGGTTCAGTTTGCATGGGATTTCCCATATGATGACTATTTTACATATAAGGGTGGTCTGAACGGGACCCGTGATGACGAGCCATTTACATGTATGCGCGATGTACGCCGCCACGGTCAGGATGTTCTTTTGACTATGACTATTGATCCAAAGGTTTCCGATGAGCATTTGAGAGCAATCGGTCAGGATCTTCGTACCTTTGGCCGTGTACAGCTTCGTATTAACCATGAGGCAACCGGTAACTGGTTCTCATTTAATAAGCGTGCCAGCTATGAGGAGGTTGCAGCATTCTTTGCTCACGCCAGTGAGATTATCCGTGAGGAGGCTCCAAATGTAAAGACGATTATCTGTCTGGATGGCTGCAAGAGTGTGGATGATGAGAAGATGGAGATGGAGGATATCTTTGCGGAGGCTTCCAGAGCAGCAGATATTGTATCTGTTGACCGTTATATGTCTCTTCACTGGGGATGGCCGTATGATGTGGCCGAGGAAGGGGGAGACACCTTCTCCCGCAGCAAGGTTGAGGATATCTATACATTAGCAAAGAAGAGCTATGAGCGTTATACCTTTGTCAATGGCGGAACCAAAAAGCCGATGGTGCTTTCCGAGTTTAATTCCGATGGTGATGTCACAGGACCATATGATCAGGCTGATATGTTGAAGTCCTTCTGCGAAATGCTTAAGGCTGATAAGGAGAAATGGCTTTCCGGATTCACTCTGTATCAGTTCCGTGACAGAGGACGTCTTGGTCTGGAGATTGAAGATCCAAACAACGCAGAGGTTGGTATTGAACAGCCGTTGATGGATACTTATCGTGAGATTATCCATGATGACTTTTTCCAGCCGTCTATGGAGACAGGAGAGGAGCTTGCACTTCCGGCAACCCTTCGCTGGGGTGGCTCAGAGGATGCAGACGGAGTTGCTGTTCCATTGCATTTTGACAGTGATCCGGTATTCTGCGAGGCATATTTTGATGAGGATACAGCAGATATGAACCTGATGCTGGAGCTGAATGGACAGTGGTTCTATAAGGCACCCGGCGTCAAATGTGTGGATATGATGAGCGCATTCTTCAAGAATCGCCTCGGTGGTGCAGCAGATATGGAGTTAAAGATTTTTGCACCGCCTGCCAGCGGAGAGAATGATCCTTCCCAGGGAGAGGACTGGCAGACAAATTACTATACGGAGTTAAAGGCACTGCCGACGATCCGTATCCGTTATGCACCAATTGCAAAATAGTAAATAGCTGCATATAAATATTATGAAAAGGAGAGTGGTTTGGATGGATTATAATGTTTACAATTACTTTGTTGGGAACTATGCACAAAAACCTGCAACCAAATACGATGCGCATAAGTCATCGGAACTGCGCTCCGTCATGAAAAATATTGTGAAGATGACGCAGTCTTCGCCAGTATATCTGGTCCGGTTGTCTCAGGCAAAGCAGGAATATGCCGTAAATATTAAAGAAGCAGCCATATCTTTGAGCAATACGCTTTCTATGCTGTCAGAGGATTCACAGGACAGCGTGTTTGCACAGAAAAAGGCTGTATCCTCTGATGAGGCCCAGATTGGAACCCGGATTGTCAGTGATGATTACAGCCGGCTTCCGGAGGATCCATTGATCCGGGTAAATCGTCTGGCGACTACACAGGTAAATGTCGGAAATGAGTATTATATGACGGGAAAAGGACTTTCTGCCGGAACATATCGTTTTCAGGTATCTGTCTGTGATGACAGCTATGATTTCCAGTATAATATACGCAAGGATGCTACGCACAGAGAGGTCATCGAGGGGCTGTGTGACTTTATCAATAAAGCACGGATCGGTCTGACAGCCACCCCGGTCTCCAGGAGTGCTGACAAGATCATGATGCGTATCGAGTCCAATATGACAGGATCGCCGGATGGAGGTAATCTTTTCTCCTTTATGGATCGTATTGGAGAAAACGGAGATGGCAGAGGCATTGTTTCTTATTATAATATGAACAATGTGGTATCCAGTCCATCCAGTGCATCCTTTGAGTGGAATGGGGAGACAAAAGAAACTTTAAGCAACACCTTTGTACTGGGAAGATCTCTGGAGGTATCTATGTATGCGCCGGGAGACCAGGCGGCACAGATATCCTATGTTCCGGACAGTGACAAGATCATTGAAGGAGTTTACGGCATTGTGAAGTCTTACAACAAGCTGGTGGAAAACACCAGTACATATCATAGTGAGACCGGGCAGAATTCAAAGCTGGTCAGGGAATATCAAAATTTATTAAAGCCTTATATGTCAGAGATGGAATCCTGTGGGATCGCTTTTGATGATACAGGCAGGATGAAGCTGGATGAATCACTGGCAGCGCAGGCGGCTCTGGGCGGCGATATGGAGAAGCTTGTGGGAAAGGATTCATCTTTAAACAGACGTCTTCTCAAGAAAAATGAACAGGTTAAACTGAATCCAATGGATTACATTGAAAAGAAGATTGTATCATATCCGGATTATGGCAGACCGCCAAAGGGATATGCTTACATCACATCATTATATAGTGGTATGCTTTTTAACTACTATTGTTAAATTGTTATGGGTTAATTATTTGGCAATTCCATCCAGATCCCTGTCGGAAGCATTGGCAGTTACTTTCACGATCACCTTGTGAGGGAGACAGACAAGACTTTCCCCGTTGTGTTGAATGGAGACCTGATGAACACATAACTTATCCGGGCAGTCAGCCTCTGTGATGGAGGCCTGCCCGTTTTTTATGCACAGCGTGTTGGTACCGCCGCGTCCGGGGATATCAATTGTGGTATCGGTGGAAAGAGGCAGTGTGCGCCAGAGATCTCCGTCAATGGTGATCGTTACCGTGTTTCCCGCTGTACGGTGAAAAAGCTGGTATCCCAGAGGAATCAAAAGTCCGATCACCAGCAGGAGGATCAGAAGCAGAAGGTCATTTTTTATGGACAGGCGTTTTTTCATAATGGATCACCTCATTTATATTTCGTTCTCTGTAATAAGATACTTCCATCATAATGGATTCTTTCTATATAGGCAACCGCAGATTTTCGTTGCAAAAATAATAGCATTCCCCTCTTGACGAAAGACATGTACTTTGATATAATAAGCGGGCGATGTAACAGGTCTTTTTTTTATGTCTTTTTTTAACAAAATAATATGGAGGTGAATAGTGTCGTGAGAGTAAAGATTACTTTAGCATGTACAGAATGCAAGCAGCGTAACTACGATACCACGAAGGAGAAGAGAAACCATCCTGACAGAATGGAAACCAAGAAGTATTGCAGATTCTGTAGAAGACACACATTACACAAGGAGACAAAATAGTCTCGTAGCATGAAAGGAATGTGAGATATGGGAGATTCTGAGATCAAAGAGGAAATCAAAGAGCAGAACGAACCACAGAAGAAAGCAGAAAATGCTGCAAAGAAAAAAGGTGTTTTTCAGAATATGAAAGCCGAATTCAAACGTATCGTTTGGCCGGACAAAAACACAGTAGTGAAGGAGTCCACAGCAGTTATTGTCGTTACAATTATTCTGGCAGTTCTTATCGCATTATTAGACTTTGTGATTAAGACCGGCCTGGATAAAATTCTTCAGATAGGATAAGGGTGATTGACGTATGGCAGATCGTATGGCAGATAAAGAGCCGCATTGGTATGTGGCACATACCTACTCCGGATACGAGAAAAAGGTAAAAATGGATATCGAAAAAACCATAGAGAATCGTAACCTGCAGGATCAGATTCTTGAGGTTTCCATCCCGATGTTGAATGTGACTGAGGGGGAGGAGGATGACTCAAAGGTTGTCCAGAAAAAGATGTTTCCGGCTTACGTGCTGATCAATATGTATTTAAATGATGATACATGGTACGTTGTTCGGAATACCCGCGGTGTGACAGGATTTGTCGGACCGGGATCCAAACCGGTTCCACTGACAGAAGCTGAAATGGCAAGCATGGGACTGAAGGCTGATGCTCCGGCATGTGAGTTCAGCATTGGTGATTCCGTAGTTGTGAAATCCGGTGTCTGGGAAGATACGACAGGAATTGTTCGCCAGATCAATCACGAGGACCGTATGGTCACGATCAACATCGATATGTTTGGACGTGAAACACCGGTTGAAATTAGTTTCAACGATGTGGAGATCGTCTGAAAAGTCATCTGTTTCACAGATGCCGCACAAAAGAGTGTGATTTTCGGCGCAGATGCGTCATGGAAAATATATAGGAGGTAAAGAAAATGGCTAAGAAAGTCGAAGGATATATTAAATTGCAGATTCCTGCCGGAAAGGCAACTCCAGCACCGCCTGTTGGACCAGCCCTTGGACAGCATGGAGTTAATATCGTACAGTTTACAAAGGAGTTCAATGCGAAGACAGCAAATCAGGGAGATCTGATCATCCCTGTTGTTATCACTGTATATCAGGATAAGAGCTTCAGCTTTATTACAAAGACTCCTCCGGCAGCTGTACTGATCAAGAAGGCTTGCAAGATTCAGTCCGGTTCTGGTGTACCTAACAAGACAAAGGTTGCAACCATTACCAAGGCTCAGGTACAGGAAATTGCAGAGACCAAGATGCCTGACTTGAATGCAGCTTCTTTAGAGGCAGCAATGAGCATGATCGCCGGTACTTGCCGTAGCATGGGCGTTGTTGTAGAGGACTAATAAATAACTCAATGTAAAAATACAGATTCATAAAAAGACTTGTTATGAGATTGGACGTCGTGGGAGGCTGGCAGAACGCTGCCATTAAGACACGCCGTTACTACCACTAGGAGGTTAATAATATGAAAAAGGGAAAAAAATATGTAGAAGCTGCTAAGCTTGTAGATAAGATGACACAGTATGAAGTTGAGGATGCTGTAAGTCTTATTAAGAAGACAGCAGTTGCAAAGTTTGATGAGACAATCGAAGCTCATATCCGTCTTGGCGTTGATGGACGTCATGCTGATCAGCAGGTTCGTGGTGCAGTTGTACTGCCACACGGAACAGGTAAGACTGTTCGTGTACTTGTATTTGCAAAGGGTGCAAAGCTTGATGAGGCACAGGCTGCAGGTGCTGATTTCGTTGGTGGAGAGGAACTGATTCCTAAGATCCAGAACGAAGGATGGTTCGATTTTGATGTTGTAGTAGCTACACCGGATATGATGGGTGTTGTAGGTCGTCTGGGTCGTGTTCTCGGACCTCGTGGTTTAATGCCAAACCCTAAGGCTGGTACTGTTACAATGGATGTTACAAAGGCTATCGAGGATATCAAGGCCGGTAAGGTTGAGTATCGTCTGGATAAGGCTAATATCATCCACGTTGCTGTAGGAAAGGCTTCCTTCTCAGAGGAGCAGCTTGCAGATAACGTAAATGCAATTATGGATGCAATCCGTAAGGCAAAGCCTGCATCTGCAAAGGGACAGTATTTCAGAAGTGTTACACTGGCAAGCACAATGGGTCCTGGTGTAAAACTGAATACAGCAAAATATGCATAATAAACATTTGAATTTTTTGTGACAGTTGTCACGGAATGAAATGTTTCCCAAATAGAAAGTGACTGTTGGTTAACGGGTAAGTGGTTTTCCGACAGTCACTTTTTTATTTCTGTCCCATTGTTTTTACTCAAGAAATCCTGCAATGCTACCGATACAATAAATAGTGATATGGACAAATGTGCTTGGAAAAGCCTGATGATATATGAGAGGTGATAATTATGGATACAGTATCCTATTCAATAAACCACAACGTAAATTATTATATGCGAAACGCATACCGGGGCAATACAAATGCCATCACGGATGATTACCGTGGCTCCCAGCCGAAGGCAAAGATTATTTCTGCAGATGCCAGGGCGGTAAAGCGGATGGCAGAGAAGCTCAATTCTCTGGAGTATGACAGTGATCACGGTCTGGAGGTGCTGCAAAATGCCAAGGCTTTTGTAAAGACATACAATAATCTGATAGAATCCACGGAGGATAATCAGGATAGCCGGCTTACTTCATTAAAAAAGAAAATGACCAAAATGATCAAAAATAATAAGGATGATCTGGCATCCATTGGCATCGAGTTAAAGGGAAACGGCAGTCTGACCCTGGATGAGGACAAATTCGGCGAAGCACGTCCGGCAAAGATTGAGGAGATTCTTTCCTCTAAGGGCAATATATCTGTTTCTCTGCGTTCCATTGCCAATAAGATTTTCCGGCAGTCAGGAAAGATGGCTGTCTATACTTCTTCTGCAGAAAAAACAGCACAGGATGCAGAGCAGAGTGGAAAAACCGTTGACTTATCTCTGTGACATCGTTAAAATCTAATTATAAAAACGAAGGGGAAAATGATGCTTATAAGAAAAGCATTATGAAACGATAGAATGTCGCAGAGCCTTGGAAAGGAATATATAAAGTTTGTCTCGCAGAATATATTGGGAATGCTGGGGATATCCATATATATTCTGGCGGATACCTTTTATATATCGAAAGCAGCAGGTGCCGATGGAATTACGGTGTTAAATCTCTGTCTGCCATTATATAATCTGATCTATGCCATTGGTTCTATGGTAGGTGTTGGCTCTGCTACACGTTTTACAATTTTAAAGGCACAGGGGGATTCGGTATGTCACCGCTTTTTCTCCAATGCTATTTTTTCTGTTTTATTTCTGAGTATTCCATTTATGCTGGCCGGGGCATTTTTTCCGGACCGGATTCTGAAAATAATGGGTGGTGATTCTGCAATCGCAGCCCTTGGGATTCCCTATGCAAGGATTTTTCTGATATTTGCACCATGTTTTATGATCAATTTTATAATGAATGCCTTTGTAAGAAATGATGGGGCACCATCTCTGGCTATGACGGCGACACTGGCCGGAAGTATTTTTAATATTATTTTTGACTATATCTTTATGTTTCCGTTGGGGATGGGGATGGCAGGTGCTGCATTGGCGACAGCAGTGTCTCCTGTTGTCAGTTCCTGTGTCTGTGGCACGCATTTTTTACGAAAAGATAACCAGATCCGCTTTTTGTGGCAGCGGCCTTCGCCGAAGCGTCTATTGCAGGCTTGTCAGCTCGGTACCTCTGCCTTTATCGGAGAATTTTCATCAGGAGTTACCACCACGATGTTTAATTTTTTAATCCTGGGCATTGCCGGAAATGTGGGAGTGGCAGCCTATGGAGTTATTGCCAATCTGGCATTGGTGGCAATGTCCATGTTCAACGGTGTGGCACAGGGCTCCCAGCCGTTGATCAGCAGATACTATGGGCAGGGGGATGAATCATCGGCACGAAAGATCCTGCGTTATGGAATCTGGACAGCTCTTGGCATTGCGGCGGTCATCATAGTGATCACCAGAGTACAGACCAATACGTTAATTGCTATGTTTAACAGTGAGGGCTCGGAGAGTTTACGGAGCCTTGCATTTGATGGAGTCAGACTTTATTTTCCGGGATTTCTTTTTGCGGGAATAAATATAGTTGCTACCGGTTATCTGAGTGCCTCTGATTGCGGACTGCAGGCATTGGCGGCATCAGTTTCAAGAGGAGTGGTTGCTATCATTCTTTGTGCCTTTACCATGAGCAGGATCTGGGGGATGAAAGGTATCTGGAGTTCTTTCATGACAGCAGAGCTGCTGACAGGCATTATGGTAGTGATCATGCTTGCACAGTTGGGCAAAAGGAGGAAATGATTTGAGATTACAGTTTGACGAGGAAGCTGCGTATATGGAGCAGTATTTGCGGGAGTACATCAAAGAACATCATATGCAGCAGAGTGCTGTGGCACTGGAGGCGGCCATTCGGTTTCATCACGGACAGAAACGTACCGAGGGCAGGCCCTATATTATTCATCCTATGATGCTTGCAATGCACGGGATCGCTCTGGGAGTGGCAAAGGATGACGATGATCTTCTGGCTGTGATGCTCCTTCATGATGTCTGTGAGGATTGTCCGGTATCTCCGGAGGAGCTTACTGTCAATGAGAAAGTGCGCCAGGGCGTGCGTTGTATCACCAAAACCCGCAGAGAGGGCGAGTCAAAAGAAGAAATGATGCAGCGTTATATGGAGAATATACTGAGAAGTAAAGAAGCCTGCATTGCGAAGATCTTTGACCGCTGCCACAATGTATCTTCGATGGCAGGAGTTTTTTCGGAAAAACGCATGCAGGCATATATCGTCGAAACGAAAAAATATATTTATCCATTGATACAATACGTCAAGGACACATATCCGGAATATGATTCCGCGATATTTGCTTTAGAATATCAGATTACAAGTATTATCAATGGGCTTGAGATCATCTGATATAATCTCTGTAATTACTCATTTCCTTTGCAGCGCGGCTGCGGTACATGTAACTGGAACTAAACAGTACAAAACCGTCACAGCCCGCTGCTTTTTCTTTTTTGATCTGTGTAACAAGATTGTTGTTTTTGCGGCGCCATCCCAGATCGGAAGAACTGTATGTACCGGCGCGGTAGGTTGCCAGACCAATGTACATCGGCGTATTGTTTTTGTTTAATTTGATCCATTTCTTGAGACGTTTCGTATATAAAGGAGTAACATTGCCTCCCAGACGGTACTGGTCACTCCAGTAGATCTGCGGCACGATATAATCGATGTATCCGTCTCTGCTGAGCCAGGTGGACAGATCACAGCCAAGGCTTTCGGCATATTCAATATTTCCGGCCGGACTGATACCAAAGAGTATATCAGGGTCCTGTGCCTTCACCGTCTGGTAAATGGTACGAACCATCCTGTTAATCACACGTTTCCTTTTGGCGGTAGATACGCTGTTATATTGTGCCCCTCTTCCGTGGGCAGGATAAAAATAATCATCAAAATGAATGCCGTCTACATCATAATTCCGGACGATCTCTGTGACAATGCGCTGAATCCGCTTGAGAGAAGCGTCTGCTCCCGGATTGTAGCTGACGCCCATTTTCCGGCGGTAAGGATTCAGCCAGGCGTGGAAGGTCATATCCTGTTTATGGGCGGTTTTTATGAGAATGTCTAATGGATCATAATCCGGAGCGGCTTCAAACATATATGAGCTCCATTTCAGGTACTTGCTTGGGTAGATCGCATCATTACACGGAACAACATGAAAATAAATCGTATTGATTCCGTCTTTTTTCAGTTTTTTGAAGTACTTTTCGGCATTTGCCTGAAAGGCGGAACGAGACTTATTATATAAACCGGCAGATTTATAATCTCCGAATGAGATCCACACGGCTTGTACATTTGTGATTAGGGCAGAGCCTGATGTAACAGAGGCCTTTTTGACAGACTGGGTCTGGGCGTTTGCGGTACTGCTTTCCCCGGAGGAATCGGAGAATATGGCAGAATCCCAGATCATACAGACCAGTAAAAGAACGGATAATCCCAAGATCATAATTGACTTTTTTCGAAATTCGCGTTGTGTCATCGGTAAAACTCCTTTTGTGCTGTGCTTATTTTACATATTGAATAAAAATCCTACTCCCTATATTAACACAGATATATGTTAATGTTGTGTTAAAAATTCAAAAAAATTTTGTTTTCGGATTTCTGATGAAAATAATTATCAATAATAAGGTTTGTATTTCAATAAAGGGATGATATAATAAGAAAGTGGTTAGCAAAGACTAACCTCATTGCGGACCTGCGAAGAAGAAAAGTTATGTTCTTTACGGCAACCGCAAAAAGCATATGGAACAATCAAAGGAAAGAATGGAGAAAATTATGTTTCTTGAAATTAGTGATCTAAAGAAAAGCTTTGGTGAGGGAGACAGCAAAGTGCAGGTTCTGAAGGGGATCGATCTCAGCGTAGATAAGGGAGAGATCTGTGTACTGCTGGGTCCATCCGGTTCCGGTAAATCTACATTGCTCAATATTATTGGCGGCATTGATTCACCGGATTCCGGTTATGTGTCCATCGACGGGGAGAAGATGGTGGATATGACGGAAAAACGTCTGACCAGGTACCGCAGAGAGCATTTGGGCTATGTATTCCAGATGTACAATCTGATCCCGAATCTCAATATTAAGGAGAATATCGAGGTGGGTGCATATTTATCCGATAATCCACTGAATATTGATGATCTGTTACATACTCTGGGATTATATGAGCATCGTCATAAGCTTCCGAATCAGCTTTCCGGCGGCCAGCAGCAGAGAACATCGATTGGCCGTGCTCTTGTGAAGAATCCGGATATTCTTCTTTGCGACGAGCCTACCGGTGCTTTGGATTATTCTACATCCAAGGAAATTCTGAAGCTGATCGGAGATGTCAATCAGAAATATGGAAATACCGTGATCATGGTAACTCATAATGATGCGATCAAGGAAATGGCGGACACCGTTGTAAAGCTTCGTGATGGAAAGATCCGAAAGGCGTACCGCAACGAAAATAAGATATCGGCAGAGGAGTTAGATTGGTAATGAAAAATCCATTAAATAAACGACTGTTGCGGGAATTACGGACAGAGTTTGGAAAGTATGCCGTGATCTTTCTGTTTATGGTAATGACCATCGGACTGGAATCCGGAGATTTCGTTGCCAGTGACAGTATGATCGCTACCTGCAACCAGCGTTATGAAAAATATCATGTAGAAAACGGCCATTTTCATCTGAAACAGAAGATGAAGGATGAAGCGGTTAATAAAATTGAAAAAGAAGATGTAACGGTTTATCCGGACTTTTATGTGGAGCGGAGTTATAAAGGAAAGGATAAGAAGGAAAAGACTCTCCGGATCTATGAAAGCAGGGATGAGATCAATCAGCTCTGTATTATGGATGGAAGTCTTCCTGAAAAGGACAATGAAATTGTCATCGACAGAATGTTTGCCGATAACAACAAGACAAAAACAGGCGATATTCTTTCCATTGATGGGAAGGATTATACCGTATCCGGTCTGGTTTCTTTTTCCGATTATACTACGATGTTTCAGAATAATTCCGATATGATGTTTGATTCTGTGAATTTCGGAGTGGCAATGGGAACAAAAAGTGAATTTGAGTCACTCTCCGACCGTAATCTCACATATAATTACGCCTGGACCTACAATGCCGGTGATCCGGCCGATGATATGGAAGAGAAAAAGTGGTCCGATGATCTGCTGGAAACGGTAGTGGATGCTGCCGGAGAAGGCGGCGGGGCAACGGCTCTCGGCTCTATGCTGGGAGTGTTGAACATGGACAACGGAATTGATGATTACGTTCCTCGTTATACCAATCAGGCAATGAATTTTGCGGGGGATGATCTGGGAAGTGACCGCGGTTCCATGCTGGCGTTTCTCTATATCCTGATCGCAGTGCTTGCATTTATCTTTGGTGTGACCATCAGCCATACCATTACCAAGGAGGCAACAGTGATCGGAACCCTAAGGGCTTCCGGTTATACCAGGGGCGAGCTGTTCCGTCATTATATTTCCATGCCGATCATTGTGACGCTTTTGGCGGCTCTGGTGGGAAATATACTGGGATATACTTATATGAAAGGTGTGATTGCGGATCTCTATTACTCCAGTTATAGTCTTCCAAAATATGAGACCCTCTGGAACCAGCAGGCATTTGTGTTGACTACGCTTGTTCCGATTCTGTTAATGCTCCTGGTAACGGGGGCTACATTGATCCGCAAGCTGAAGCTGTCTCCATTACAGTTTATCCGCAGGGATCTGACAAAGAGCAAGAGAAAGAAAGCAGTAAAGCTGCCACATTTCAAGTTCTTTAACCGTTTCCGTCTGCGTATCATCCTGCAGAATATATCCAGCTATCTGACGCTGATCTTTGGAGTTTTTGTGGCATCCACAATCTTGTTATTTGGTATGATGTTTGTACCGCTTTTAAATAACGTATCCAATATTTCCAGAGAGCATATGGCAGCAAAGTATCAGTATATGCTCAAGGGCGATGCCCGGACCTCCAACAGGGATGCGGAAAAGTTTGCCGTCTGCACCATGAAGACATATTTTGATGGTTATAATCAGGAAGAGGCAACAGTATATGGCATTTTTGATGATAGCCGCTATATTAAGGATAAACTGCCGGAGAAGGGGGCAGTCATTTCCAGTGGTATGGCAGAAAAATATAAGCTGAAGGAGGGGGATGACTTTCTATTAAAAGAGGAGTATGAGGATCAGCTGATCAAGCTGCAGGTCAGAGGTATTCTGGACAGCCCGACAACCATAGGTGTTTACATGAGTCACGGCTATTACGAGGATGTTTTTGATGTGGATAAAGATTATTACAGCGCTTATTTCTCCAACTCCAAGATTACGGATATCAGTGATAACAAAATAATCAACTGTATTACAGAAAAAGACATGACGAAGATGGCAGAACAGCTTAAGGTATCCATGGGGGATATGTTTACGATCGTGGAGGCTTTTGCAGTGGTTATGTTCATATTGGTAGTGTATCTGTTGACCAAGATCATTCTGGAACGAAACTCTACCTCCATATCTATGGTAAAGATTCTGGGATATGAGGATCGGGAGATCGGACAGCTTTATCTGGTTGCTACGTCCTGGGTTGTTCTTTTGGCAGTCCTTATCAGCTTTGTGCTGGTAACGGAGCTGATCCGGCAGATCTTTGTGGCGTTTATGAAGGGATACAGTGGATGGATTCCATTTGGCATTTCTAAGGAAACATATGCACAGTGCTTTATTCTGGCGATCGTTTCCTATCTGGTGGTAGCGGCTATGCAGATGCACCGGATCAAGAAGGTGCCGATGGATGAGGCGTTAAAAAATGTAGAATAGACAGTAGAATACAGGTTTATCAGATATCAGGGGACAGATCGCTAAAAAGCGGTTTGCCCCCTGATGTGCTATGTGATAAGATGAAGAAAAGTAATTGCAAATGTCTGAGGCTGAGACAGTCGGGCGGACTTTATAAAAAGAAAGGGTGATGAATATGGATATGCAGGTGGAAACGGCAGAGCTTGCCAAAAAAGTAATGGCAATACAAAATAATATATCAAAAGTGATCGTTGGAAAGGAAGCGGTGTTTCAGAAGCTGATGGCAGCTTTTCTGGCGGGAGGTAATGTACTTCTGGAGGATATGCCCGGAACGGGAAAGACCAAGCTTGCGAAAGCACTTGCAGCTTCGCTGGATGCAGCGTTTGGCAGAATTCAGTTTACACCGGACCTGCTGCCTTCGGATGTGACCGGTTTAAATATTTTCCGGCAGGACAAGGGGGCGTTTGAATTTACACCGGGACCTGTTTTTTGCAATATTCTTCTGGCCGATGAGATCAACCGTGCAACTCCCAGAACCCAGTCCAGTCTGCTGGAGTGTATGGAGGAGAAGCAGGTGACGGTGGATGGCGTGACGCGATCCATGGAACGGCCGTTTTTTCTGATCGCCACCCAGAATCCGGTGGAGACGACGGGGACATATCCTTTGCCGGAGGCGCAGATCGATCGTTTTGCTATGCAGCTTTCTATGGGGTATCCGACGATGCAGGAGGAGCTGATGATCATTGACCGGTATCAGACGGAGGATCCGTTAGAGGAGTTAAAACCGGTCTGTTCCTGTGAGGAGATTCTGCAGATGCAGCAGTTATGCCGTCAGGTCTATGTCAGTGACGGGGTACGGAAGTATCTGGTACAGATCGTTCAGGCGACCAGAGAACATTCTGCCCTGATGATGGGAGTAAATCCCCGAGGAACCCTTTCGTATCTTCATTGTGTACAGGCGTATGCGGCGATAAAGGGCAGAGAATATGTGACGCCGGATGATGTAAAAGAGCTGTGTATTCCAGTATTGGGACACCGTATTGTATCTTATCGCACGGGACAGGGTGGTACGGCACAGGAAATTTTGCATGGGATTTTGGATACTGTTCCGGCACCCACAGAAGAATGGACGAGGTGAGAATGTGATTTTAATCATTGCAGTGATCATGGCTGTGCTGGTGTTATATGGAGAAAACAAGTATTTTCAGGAGCATTGGAAGAAGGGGCTGTCGGTAAGTCTGCATTTCTGCCAGAAGGGGGTCAATGCCGGTGAGCGTTGTCTTTTGGAGGAAACCATCTGCAACGAAAAGAGAATGCCGCTTCCTTCTCTTCAGGTGAAATTTAAAACCTCTGCCGCCTTTTTGTTTGAGCAGGATGGAAATGCCTCGGTAACAGACTATTATTACCGTACAGATCTTTTTGCGGCGGGAGGCCGGAGACGGATTACCCGGACGTTGGAGTTTATTCCTTCCCGGCGTGGTTTTTATGAACTGGATTCCTTTGATGTACTGGCAAAGGATTTCTTATATACCACTACATGCTCTGAGCGGAGAGAAAATAAGACCTGTCTTTATGTATATCCCTATAAGCGGGATGTCAGCCGGTTTGATATATTGTACCGCAGGATGCAGGGGGAGCAGCTGGCGCGCAGAACGCTGGAGGAGGATCCCTTTGCGTTTCGCGGGATGAGAGAGTACCGCCCCACGGACAGCATGCGGCGGATCAATTGGAAAAGTACGGCCAAAAGCGGAAAGCTTCTTGTAAATATGTATGAATCAAGCTATGACCAGGAAATCTGTATTTTGCTGGATGGAAGGTGCCGTAACGAAGGACATAAAAGAGAAATGCAGGAAATGGCGATCTCACTGGCATCTTCCGTGGCAGCAGATCTGCTTCAAAAAGGCATTCCGGTGTCTCTGTGCAGCAATATGACAGATGTCCTTACCGGGAAGCAGATCGACTGTCCCGCAGGGAATACCAGACAGCATCTGAATCTGGTGGATCGTCAGCTTGCCCTGGCAGACGCTGAAAATCTCCTGGGAAGTCTGGAAGCTCTTTGGAAGAAACTGGAAGAACATGGAAGCAGCAGGAAATGCTATCTGATCATTACTCCGGAAGAAACGCAGGAGTTGTATTGCCTGGCAGAAGAAAAGAAAACACAGGGAGAAGCGGTTTATGGAATCGTTCTTTGCCGAGAAGGAGAAGCAGGACAGCCAAAGGACGGCTTTATGTACTGGGAGGTGTAGCTGGTGAAACGGGGAGTGGAAATCAAAAGTAAGCCGCAGATCTGGCTGGAAATATCAATCGATCTGCTTCATATTGCGGCATGGATTGGAATATATTATTTTTTTAAAACATTACTGCCTGCCGGAAGAGCGGTTACTTGTGCAGGGATTCTGGTAGGCGCGTGCATTGTTCTGGAATGCTTGCTGCGGGCCATGGGACGTCTTTTTTTGAATATTTACCGGATTCCATGGCTTGTATTTGCGGAAGCAGTCCTATTATTTTTTTATGGAGGCTTACACGAGGAGATGCTCCTGCGCCTCTATGGGATCATACTTGCGGGAATCTGTATTGCCGGTCATTTCTGGTGTATGTCCCTTCAGGGGATGATAGAATATCTGGAGCAGAACGGGGAACTGAAAAACGTGCCGGAGGATAGTATCTTTCGCGGGAATATGCAGGTCGTCAGTGTTATTGTGCTGGTGGTATCGGTTGTGTTTTTGGGGATAGTGCTGGTGCGTCAGGATATATCCTTTTCTTTCGTGGGAGACTTTTTCAAAATGCTGATCGCTTATATTACCGGAGCGGTTCACTGGCTCCTGCGTCTGCTGAAGCGATTTTCCGGAAAGGAAATGCTGCCACCGGAGGAGACACCTATGCCGATGGCAACCCGTATCCCGGAGGTGATCAATGATGATCATAGTCAGGGGCTTGGCGTGATCCTGCTTCTGACGGTGATCGGTGCAGTGGTTATTTATGTTTTTGTGAGAATGATACTGACCTCTCAGGGACCATCGGATCTGCCTCAGGGACAACGGCCTGTCTTTCACAAGAGGGGCATAAAAGAGGATGTGGTGGAGAAGCTGGATGCGGAGGAAAGGAACTTTTTGTTCTTTCGAAATCACCGGGAGCGGGTACGCTATCTCTTTAAAAAGCAGGTAAAGGGTTATTACAAACAGAATGTGCCGGCGTCTCATACGGCAGGAGAACTGTACCGGGGTATGCAGCAGGAGACAGGAGAAAAAGAGCTGGCACGGCGCAAGGCTGTTTACGAAAAGGCACGATACAGCCGGCGTCCCATCACCAGACAGGATGTCAAAAAAATGAAAAAGAATGAGTAAGAAAATAGAAATCGGGCATAGTAAACATAACGTAGAAATGTGTGAGAAAGGCGGGAAGACGTTATGAAGGAAATGCCATCATATGGTTTGAAAGTGCGGCATCCGCTGCTGTACCGCTTTGGCGTGCTGACGGGGATTACCATATGTGTATATCTGGTATTTCGTTATCTGCTTCATCTGTTTCTTCCCTTTATACTGGCATACCTGCTCATGAGAATGCTGTTTCCGGTGATCTGGTTTTTGCGTCACCATTGCCATTTCCCGAAATGGCTTGCGTATGGCGGAACGTTGACTGTGTTTTTTGGAGCCGTTTTTGGAACAGTACTTGCGGTGATATGGCAGCTTCTCCGGCAGATCAGGCTTTTTGGACAGAATTTCCCTGTATACCGGCGGGAGTTTATGGCGCTGTATGTTCATCATACCGGCAGGCTTTGTGGCTGTCTGGACACCTGGCTTGGTCTTCCGGCGGGAAAAAGCCGGTCCTGTATTTCGTCATGGTGTGACCGGCTTCTTGTGGAAAGCGGCTCCCGTTTGTCGGAGCAGGCAGGGAATATTGTATCGGGCTGTTTTTCCGGGACAGCGAGATTGCTTACGGTGGTGTTGATCATTGTTGTGAGTATGATCGCATTGTGCGGTGATATGCAGGCGGTTCATCGGATTTATCGCAAAAGTGTCTTTTATCCGGCAGTGCATCGTGTGGCAGTGACATTAAAAAAGTCCGGCCTTGCCTTTGTGAAGTCCCAGGGGATCATTCTTGTGGTGATATGGGTCATTTGCAGCGTTTCCCTTGCATTGATCCGTAATCCATACAGTATTCTGATCGGATGTGGCATTGCGGTATTTGATACCTTTCCTGTGCTGGGCAGTGGGATGATCCTGGTGCCATGGGCAGTCTATGCAGCATTTGGACAAAATTATTATGCTGCAGTCATATTATTCATTGCTTTTTTGTTATGTGTGATTGCCAGAGATCTTCTGGAGGCGCACTTGATGGGAAATCATATGGGACTGCTGCCGTTTTTTATGACAGCGGCTCTTTATGTGGGTGTCTGTCTGTTTGGTGTCTGGGGAATTCTGATGGGTCCCTTCGGTGTGATATTGATCCGATCTGTTTATGAACAATTTTTAGAAAAAAATAACGAGCCGCCGGAATAAGCAGCCCGTTAAAGGAGAAGGTATGAAAAAAATTTTAAGCACTGCCAAATGTTTAACCATTTGACATTTTCAATTATAGAAATGATTTATGAACATGCAATGATGAAGTTGTAAAAAAAATGTAAACAAATCACTTCTAAAATGTAAATTTCCGCGAGATCAGCTGTATCACGATGTTGGCGGGGGTTGTGAAAGCGGATTTCATCCGGTTATGGTCATACCTTGAACCGGTATCCGACGCCCCAGATGGTTTCAATGTATTGTGGTTTGGAAGAGGAATCTTCTATTTTTTCGCGGATTTTTTTGATGTGTACGGTAACGGTAGCAATATCTCCGACGGATTCCATTTCCCAGATTTCCCGGAAAAG
Source organism: Jutongia huaianensis (assembly GCF_014384985.1). Classification (GTDB taxonomy): domain Bacteria; phylum Bacillota; class Clostridia; order Lachnospirales; family Lachnospiraceae; genus Jutongia; species Jutongia huaianensis. Next base: position 32,181 of record NZ_JACRSX010000007.1, on the reverse strand, counting down.
CTCTTCTTTTGTAAATACATGGTTTGGATTTTCCGCAAAAAATGTCAGAAGATCAAATTCCTTTGTGGTAAATGCCTTTTCTTCTCCGTTGACGTAGACGCGGCGGGCTGTCTTGTCAATTTTCAGACCACGGATCTCAATAGTGTCATTGCTTGGGATGCTGCTGGTGGTCAGCCGCTGGTAACGCTCAATGTGTGCCTTGACTCTGGCAACAAGCTCGCCGGGACTGAAGGGCTTTGTCATATAATCATCGGCGCCCAGTCCCAGACCGCGGATCTTGTCAATATCTTCGCTTTTGGCAGAAACCATGATGATCGGTGTATTTTTGGTTTCGCGGATTAGCTTACAAATGTCAAAGCCGTTCATACCCGGCAGCATCAGATCCAGAATGATCAGATCAAAATCTTCATCCAATGCTCTGGCGGCTCCACCGCTGCCATCGGGCTCCAGCACGACTTCAAAGTCGCTGAGCTCCAGATAATCTTTCTCCAGTTCTGCGATTGCTGTTTCGTCTTCAATGATCAGTATTCTTGCCATATTCTGATACCTCCAATTTGTAATGAATTTATTCGCAATGATTTGTTTCCTTTAAGGTAAAGTAAATACAGGTTCCTTTGCCGGGGGTGCTGTCTGCCCAGACGCGTCCCCCATGATCTGCAATGATCCGGGCGACGATCGCAAGTCCCAGACCGCTCCCACGCTTAGAGGAGCTTCGGGAAGCGTCTGCGCGGTAAAAACGCTGGAAAATGTGAGACAGAGCTTTCTGGTCAATGCCGGGACCGTCGTCCTGTATCTCAATCTGAACAAAGCGATCCGGTGCAGGCACCGTGCTTTCCTGTTCCTTTTCGGTGCCGTCCGGGTTAAGCTGGCGGTATAAAGGAGCGGATTTTGGTGTGTCAGGCTGCTCTTTCAGACGGATCCATATATTTCCCTCGGACCGGTCCAGATATTTCACAGCATTATTTACAATATTGATGATCACACGCTTTAACTGCTCCGGGTCTGCCTGGATACGGGTATCCTTCGGACAGGTGTTTTCGTAGTGGATTGAGATGTGTTTTGTTTCCAGATCAAGGGAAAATGCCTCGATGCAGTCCTCGAAATAGCTGTGAAGAGGAATGGATATGAAATGATATGGCAGTGTATTCTGTTCTACCTTGGAAAAGACAGAAAGCTGGTCCACCAGATAACTCATATCGTTTGCTTTGGAAATAATGGTCCGAAGATATTTTTCCTGTTTTTCCGGTGTATTTGCAACGCCATCAAGGATTCCCTCACTGTATCCTTTGATGGAAGTGATCGGTGTCTGCAGATCATGTGCCATATTGCTCATCATATCACGGGTATCCTGTTCGTAACGGATACGATCCTCGATCATTTCCTTTAACCGGATCCGCATTTCTTCGAAGTCCCGGCACAGCTCGCCAATCTCGTCTGTGGAATTTACGCGTACCGGGGTATCCAGATTACCGGCACCGATCTGCATGGTTGCGATCCGCAGGATATTTAAAGGACGGACAATGCCACTGTAGAGCCAGATGATCAAAAGAGCTGCCGTGCCCAGAAGGATCAGGGTGCCGGAAAAAATAAGCTGCCGGATCAGGCTTTTCCAACGGGGGAGGATTTCTGAGTAATCTGTGACCAGAAAGAGCTGTGCATGCTCATAATTGGAAAGATTGAAATCCTTCTGTTTGATCAGATAACCGTTGTCAATGGAGATGGTGTCGGCATATCCCTCCTCAAAGCCCCGGTAACCGGGGAGAGGATTTAACTGCTTATACGCCTTTTTGTTCCCGATATAAAACTCCTGACTGCCTTTACATACAACAATAAAAGAATAGCGGTTGGAAAGTTCGCTGTTGACATTATCCAGATAATCCCGCCGGATCAGTACGTCCGGATTTGTGTCAGCCACATGAACCAGAGTACGGAAATCCGTCATGGTTGCGGTAGACAGAATGTGAATGGGATTTAACAGAAGATTTTCAGAGGAAATGTCGGACTGGTAATCATCCTCCAGCGTGGATGCCTGATTGGTCAGGATCGTATTATAGCAAAGTGCGATCAATGCCAGCGGAAATATCGTAATGAAAAGAAAAGCAATGATCAGTCGTCCGCGAATTTTCATATAAAAGCCCTGCTCCTTTCCGAGATGGTATAAAAGCCGGCAACGGATCAATACCCCATGCCGGCAGTAATTTCTTCTACGGTTTTAGTTGGTTTGTAATTTACGGTTCCAAACAGCTTTTTGTGCAGCTTGGTAACATTGCTGGACAGCGTGGTTGGAAAATCATAATAAATGCCGTCAGAGGCTCTGTGACAATCCAGCTCATATGGAAAGCCCTTGCTGTTTTTGATGTCATAAAATGGCAGATACATTCCTAAATGCAGGATTTCCTGTGTCGTCAGGCTGGTGTAGATCTGTGGAAGCATCTCATTCAGTACCCGGTAAAGCCTCATTGGACTGCTTTTTTTGGCCTTTTCCATGATAGCAGTCAATACACGGCGCTGCCGTTTGGCACGGGTAAAATCTCCCCCGCTGGTATAGCGGACACGGCAGTAGCCGGTTGCCTGTACACCTGTTACAGTCTGTTTTCCGGGTTTTTTGATCTTTTCGTATTTCATGCCGTTGATTTTTGCAACATCACGGGCATAGGCATTGACCCATTTTAATTCGTCCTTATGAATATTCAGCGTGATCCCGCCCAGGGCATCAATGACATTGGAAAGAGCACTGAAATTGACTGTAATAAAGTCCTGCACGTTCAGATCAAAGTTCTGATTGATGGTATTGACTGCAAGATCCGGACCGCCATAGGAATAGGCATGATTGATCTTGGTATATCCGTGTCCGTCAATCCGTGTGTAGGTATCCCGGAAGATCGAGGTCAGTTTCACATCGTGGGTTTTGTTGTTGATGCTCACTAAGATAATGGAATCACTCCGGGTATTTTCGTGAAGGGCATTGGCACGGGAATCCACACCAAATACTACAATATTCGTATAATTTTTCAGATGACCGTCGGCCAGTCCCTCATTGACGGCTATATGTTCTAACGGGTGATTTTTGATCTCATCAATTTTACTGACGAGAGACAGCACGATCAGTACTCCGGCCATGATCAAAAGCAGCAGGATCAAAGTGAAAACGAGGATATGTTTTCTCTTTTTCTTTTTTTTTCTGATGCGCTGATTCTGGGCGGCACGGTTTCGATAGCTTTCCATAATGATGCCCTGCCTTTCTGTTTATCGCTTAATATGCGTTTTTGTTGACGCTTCGGCCAAAGAAGGTCAGAAACAGGATCTTAAAATCAAGCCATAAGGTCCAGTTTTCTACATAATAAAGGTCACATTCAATACGCTTTACAATGGAGGTGTCTCCACGATAACCATTGACCTGCGCCCATCCGGTCATTCCCGGACGTACCTGATGCTTGATCATATAACGCGGAATGACCTCCTGAAACTTCTTTACAAAAAACGGACGCTCCGGACGGGGACCTACGAGACTCATATCTCCCCGCAGAACATTGACAAGCTGTGGAAGCTCATCAATATTTGTTTTACGCATAAATTTACCAATCGGTGTGACTCTTGGGTCGTTCTTGGTGGTCCATGCCTTTTTCTCCTCGGAGGCATCCTGGACTCTCATGGAACGGAACTTGTACATCTGAAATGCCTTATTATGAAGGCCGATCCGCTCCTGCTTAAAGATCAGAGGACCCGGTGAGGTGATTTTGATGATCAGGGCTACGATCAGCATTGGAATCGCCAGTATGATCAGTCCAAACAGAGAACCGACCACATCTATAGTACGTTTCACGGCATTATTTAAAGAGGAACTCAGTGGGACATGGCGGACATGGATGATCGGCAGACCGTCCAGATCCTCGGTATAAGGTTTTGTCGGGATCACATGGTTGTAATCCGGGATAAACTTCGTGTGAACGCCGGCTTTCTCGCAGATCGTCACGATGGATTCCAACTTGGAGAACTCGTCGATACTCAGCGTGATGGCAATTTCATCGTATGCATTGGTACTCAGCAGATCCTCCAGCATAGAAATGTTTCCGATGACGGGAATGCCGCGATAGGAATCCTCTGTGCTTTTATGGTCGTCCAGAATACCATGGATAAAATATCCCCATTCCGGATGAACCCGGAGACGGTCGATGTAGCCCTCTGCCGTACGGCTGTATCCCACCAGAAGGATGTGTTTTAAGTTTTTGCCAGCTTTTCGCATTTTCCGCAGGATCTTGTTGACAGTCATACGGAAAATAAAATCAATACACAGATTCATAATGGCAAAAATACCAAGAAACAATCGTGCGTAGTTTTGCTGCTTAATAAAGAAAAGAACGGCAACACAGTAAATCACGCCTAACAGATTGGCTTTGATCAGATTAAAAAGCTCTGTCCGCCGGCTGGAGGTTCTTTTCGGATTGTACAAATTGCAGAAATAATATATAATCAGATAACACGGAACCAAAAATACAAGCATGTTAATATAGTCCTGCCGTGGACGGATATATCCGATCGGTGCAGGAATAATACGCCATTGTACCAGAGGGCTCCAGGTGTCCTCAAAACGCAGACTCCAGGCTAAAATATATGAAAGAGCAATAATGATCGCATCTACGACCACATGCATCAGATTTAACAGTTTTTGGTTATCCTTGATCACGCTATCACCTTCTTAATAAAGATTTTGAACCACCTTATTATAATAGTTTCCGATATAAATCGCAATATTATTTCGAAAAGGAACAAAATTTTTATTAGTTTTTCACAAGTAGGTCACAAATCACTGTTAGACTTATGCAGTAGATATGGAGGGAGAAAGACCACAGATTGGTTCTTTCAAAAGAATGAAAGGCAGGTTACACGATATGGAAGAAAAGAATCAGGATACACAGGATACCAACCAGTATACCGGAGAGTATGGGAATCCTATGGAAAAGAGTGAAGATACGGTAAAACCGGCCGGGGAAGAGCAGAACAGCTCGGTTTACAGTTATTCCTATAGAGATCACAAGCCGGAGGCTACCAGCTCCGGAGACTATCATGCCAGTGAAAATGCGACATCGGCAGGTGCAGCACAAAGCACCGCCGGTGAGACTGCCCAGACGCAGGAAACATCAGGCGATGCCAATGCAGAGACATCGGAAAAGGATCGTGATGGCTGGACCTCTATGGGGAACCAGCAGATGAGAAATGATCAGCAGCAGACTTATGGACAGCCGTCGGGTCAGAATGATGCTCCGGACAAGGACAAAAAACATTTTATCAGTGGAAAGAAAATTGCGGCATGTGCGGGTCTTGCTATATTGTTTGGTGTTGTTGCAGCCGTTTGTTTTCAGGGAGTATGTTATTTCTCAGGCAGGGTGCTGGGAGTCGATATTACAGGGGGACAGCAGATCGCTTATACTACAGACAATGTAAAATACACCAATGCAGCATCCGGCACAGCGATCGGAACGGCGGATGTGTCCGGCATTGCACAGCAGACCATGCCTTCGATCGTATCTATTACCAGTACCACAGAAGGAGAAGGCTCGTATGATCTGTTTGGACAGTATTATCAGGGGCAGGATGAGGTCAGCGCAGGCACAGGCTTTATCGTGGGTAAGAATGATACCGAGCTTCTGATCGCAACGAACAACCATGTTGTTGACGGGGCAAAGGCAATTTCCGTACAGTTTATTGACGAAGAAGTATACGATGCCAAGACAAAGGGAAATGATTCATCTGCGGATCTGGCGGTGATTGCTGTGAAGCTGAAGGATATAAAGAAATCCACATTAAATTCCATCCGCATCTCCACTTTGGGAGATTCCTCCGAGAGCAAGGTCGGCGAGATGGTAGTTGCTATTGGTAATGCTTTGGGATATGGCCAGTCTGTGACAGTGGGCTATGTCAGTGCCAAGGACAGGGAGATTACGGAGCAGAGTGAGGATGGAAGCACACAGAGCAGCAAGATGAAAGTCATTCAGACAGATGCTGCGATCAATCCCGGTAATAGTGGAGGACCTTTGCTGAATATGAGGGGAGAGGTTATCGGTATCAATTCTTCCAAGATTGCCGCTTCTTCTGTTGAGGGTGTAGGATATTCCATTCCGATCTCCGAGGCAACACCGATCATCGATGAGCTTATGAACCGGGAAGTACTTACCGATGCCCAAAAGGGTTATCTTGGTATCAGCGGTAAGACTGTCACAGAGGAGGCATCCAACTTTAATATGCCGGAGGGCGTTTATGTGGCTGAGGTATCCAAGGATGGTGCAGCTGACAAAGCAGGTATCAAGCAGGGAGATATTATCACAGCCATCAACGGTATCAAGGTAACAACCATTGAAAGCCTGAAAGAGAAAGCCAACAGCTACAAAAAAGGGACAAAGGTAAAGATTACGTTGAAACGTAGTGATAACGGCAGCTATGTAGAGAAAGAGCTTGATGTGACACTGCAGGGTTCCGGCTCCTTAAATGGCCTTCAGAGCGGAAAGGATAATTCCGGTGAGAGCTCCAATAACAATTCCGGCAATAACGGCTCCGATAATAATTCCGGGGATCAGGGGAACTCACAGGGGGGGGCCGATGGAAATGACAACTCCGGTGAAAGTGACAGTGATGATTTTTCTGACGGCTGGGGAAGTCTCTTTCCGGGATTTGGAAATTAACAGATAGATTGGGGAATGAATCATGAAGGAAGAGACTGGCTGGGACAGCTTCTGCAGACAGTGTTGGTTTCAGACGATCCTGTTTGTGGCATTGTCCTTTGTGGAATATGTGATCATCGAGGCGTTTCTGGATGGTGACATTGTCAGTATTGGATTAGAATATAGTATCAAAAATATTATGCTCCTGATGGGGGTGAATCTCATCATCGTGTCATTGACACGATGGTTGAGATTCACATTTCTCCTGTCAGGAGTATTTGTGCTGATATTAGGTATGGCAAATTATTTTGTCGATGCCTTCCGGGGATATGGCATTGTCTATATGGATATTTATGCTGTAAAAACAGCGGCAAATGTGGCAGGAGAGTACAAATACCATGGCTCTCCGCAGCTATGGCTTGGCCTGGTCCTGGGACTTGCTTTTATTGTGCTGTGTGTGGTGATCACGCCATCCCGTTCACACGGGAAAAGCATCCGTCAGGGAATTGCATCGGTGGTGGGAGCGGCAGCCGGTGTTGTCTTTTTTGTATGGATCAATCTGGGGCAGGGATTTTTTGGTGACGTCACAAATCTGACCTGGGATCACAGTATAGGGATGTCCGATTATGGATATCTTCTGTATGTTACGGCGAATGCCGGAAATGCAAAGGTAGAGAAGCCGGATGGGTATTCGCCGGCAAAGGCTGACGAGATCCTGTCACGGTATCAAAAGGCTTCCACTACCAATAGTGTGCTGGCATCTCATGCCGGTTCCGCCAAGTCGCCAAACCTTATTATGATCATGAATGAGTCATTTTCAGATCTCAGTGTATTGGGAAGGTTTGAAACGGATCAGGCATATCTGCCGTTTTTTAACAGCCTGAAAAAGAATACGATCCGTGGTTATGCGGACTCCTCCGTATATGGTGGTTATACTGCCAATTCTGAATTTGAATTCCTGACGGGATGCACCAAAGCATTTCTGCCGGGCAATCCATACCTGCAGTACATCAAGGATTATCTGCCCAATGTTGTCAGCAATATCAAGACACAGGAGGGCTATGACAAAGCAGTAGCGATCCATCCTTATAATCCATCCGGATACAATCGCAACAGAGTATATCCTCTTCTTCATATGGATGAGTTTCTCAATATTGATGATTTCAAAAATCCATTGCTGGTGCGCAAATACATTTCCGATGCGTCAGACTACGAAATGCTGGAATCTCTGTATGAAAACAAAAAGGAAGGAAGCTCTCTTTGTCTCTTTAACGTGACGATGCAGAATCACAGCTCTTATGATGATACGGATTATACCTTTGAAAATCCGGTAAAACTAACAAGTATGACATTACAGCCGGAGGCAGAACAGTATCTTTCCCTGATCAAAATGTCAGACGATGCGCTGAAAGAACTGATCACTTATTTTGAGAAGGTAAAGGAGCCTGTGATCATCGTATTGTTTGGAGATCACCAGCCGCATTTGCCGGATTATTTTTATAAAAATGTCATGGGAGAGATGCCGGATGATCTGTCACAGAAGGATGCGATGAAGCGGTATCAGGTGCCGTTTATGATCTGGGCCAATTATGATATCCGGGCGGCCGAGATCCCGCAGATTTCAATTAACTATCTGTCTACGCTGATGACAGAGACGGCGGGCCTGAAATTGACGGATTATCAGAATTTTCTGTTGGATATGTATCAATATATCCCGTCCATCACCGCTAATGGCTTCTACGACCGACAGGGAAATCTTTATAGCTGGGATGACCTGGATGAGGCGGATGCGGAGCTGCAGGAATGGATCAAAGAGTACCGTATACTTCAATATAATTATCTTTTTGATGAGGAACATCGAAAGGATGCACACTACCAGTTAAAGGAGAAGATGATATGGGGAAAAAAGGAAACGTAGCAATTATTACAGGAGCTTCCTCCGGGATGGGCAGGGAGTTTGCAGTTCAGATCGCACAGAATTATCCAAGCATTCATGAGTTCTGGATCGTTGCCAGAAGGAGGGAAAGACTGGAGGAGCTGCAGGAGAAGCTTTTGGGACGCAGGGTGAAGATCCTTGCATTGGATTTGAGCCGGCAGGAGGGCATTGATACACTGGAGAAGGCTCTGGCGGAGGAACAGCCGAGAGTTCGTATCCTTGTAAATGCAGCAGGCTTTGGCATCATTGGAAAGATTGGGAAAATGAAAGAGGAGGACTGTACCGGTATGGTGGATACTAACTGCCGGGCACTGACGGCTGTGACCCATATCACACTTCCTTATATGACAGAGCAGGGGCAGATCATACAGATGGCTTCCTCAGCAGCATTTATGCCACAGCCGGGCTTTGCTGTTTATGCAGCCAGCAAATCTTATGTGTTAAGCTTTTCCAGGGCTTTGGGCAGAGAGCTTGCGGGCAGGGGCATTACCGTGACGGCCGTATGTCCGGGACCGGTCAAGACAGAATTCTTTGATATTGCAGAGACATATGAAGCCGTCAAGCTATACAAAAAGCTGACCATGGCAAGGGCAGACCGGGTGGTGTATCAGGCACTGGTGGACGCAAAACATGGCCGCAGCGTTTCTGTGTATGGTTCGCTGATGAAGGGCTTTCGGATTCTGGCAAAGTTTTTGCCGGTGGATTTTCTGATGCTGTTTGTAAAATAAAAGCTTCCGCGGGTGAATTGAGACAGCCGGATGATTTAAAGAATGGATTTAAAGAACATTTCTCTTGACATAAGAGACAAAAAAGAGTATTATTCTTGAAAGTATAAGAAAAAGCGATGACGAGGAGGAGTACATACTTTTCAGATTTGGAGAGAGAGAACGACCGGTGAAAGTTCTTATTCTGACTGTATGGAAGTAGCCTTTGAGCAGTGGAACGAACAGGAGCATATCCTTAGTAGCATCCAACGGATTCCCACCGTTACAGGGGAACGGTATATCAGGTATATAACATGTATCTGCGTGCCGGCAGAGTGCGGGAGACTTACCGTGGCGGATTTTCGGCCGTCCTGACAAATTTCCCGAAGTTAGGTGGTAACACGGAGTATATTCGTCCTAAGTCGTAAGGCTTAGGATTTTTTTTACCTTAATTTAGGAAATGTTTCATTTCCTGTATGAGATAGAAAGGGGCAATAAGATGATCAAAGGTACAGAATTATTTGTAAAAGCGCTGAAAGCAGAAGGAGTTGACACTCTGTTTGCATATCCGGGAGGTCAGGCAGTCGATCTTTTTGATGCACTTTATGATGAACATGAGATTGAAATGATACTTCCAAGACATGAGCAGGCATTGATCCATGCGGCGGACGGATATGCCAGATCCACAGGAAAGGTTGGCGTCTGTCTTGTGACAAGCGGACCGGGAGCAACCAACCTTGTGACCGGAATTGCGACAGCCAACTATGACAGTGTGCCGTTAGTCTGCTTTACCGGACAGGTGCCGTTAGGACTCATGGGAAATGATGCTTTTCAGGAGGTAGATATCGTCGGAATCACCCGGAATATCTGTAAATATGCTGTGACTGTGCGAAAGAGAGAGGATCTGGGAAGGATCATCAAGGAAGCATTCTATATTGCGAGAACAGGCAGACCGGGTCCTGTTGTGGTGGATCTGCCAAAGGATATCCAGGTGGCTATGGGAGATGAGGAGTATCCGGAGGAGGTAAATATCCGTGGATATAAGCCGAATGAAAGCGTCCATGTAGGTCAGGTGAAGAAGGCGGTCTCTTTATTGAAGAAAGCGAAAAAACCGTTATTCCTGTTGGGCGGTGGTGTCAATATTTCAGGTGCCAATGAGGATATGAAAAAGCTTGTGGAGCTTACCGGTGCGCCGGTGATTACAACGATCATGGGTAAGGGGGCGATTCCTACCAGTCATCCTCTTTATATGGGAAATATCGGTATTCACGGAAGCTATGCGGCAAATCATGCAGTCAGTGAGTGCGATGTACTCTTCTCTATCGGTACCCGTTTCAACGACCGCATCACCGGCAAGATCAGTGAATTTGCCAAAAATGCCAAGATCATTCATATTGATATTGATTCCGCTTCTATTTCAAAAAATATCGTTGTAGATGTTCCGATCGTAGCGGATGCAAAGCTGGCGATCCGGAAAATTCTGGAGTATGCTGCACCGTTAAAGATCGAATCGTGGGTAGAGAGGCTGAAGGAATGGAAAGAAACATATCCGATCACTATGGAGCGATATGAAGGTCTGACTCCGGAGAAGATCATTAAGTATATTGCGGAGAATTATAAACGTCCGATCGTTTCAACAGACGTAGGACAAAACCAGCTTTGGACCACACAGTTTCTGGAGCTGGAGGGAAATCGCCAGCTTCTGACCTCCGGAGGTCTTGGAACTATGGGGTATGGCTTCCCTGCCGCAATCGGTGCAAAGCTCGGTAACCCGGATGCAGACGTCTTTGCGATTTCCGGAGACGGCGGTATGCAGATGAATATTCAGGAGTTTGCAACGGCAGTTGCGCTGGAGATTCCATTGACGCTGATCGTTCTCAATAACGGATATCTTGGGAATGTAAGACAGTGGCAGCAGATGCTCTTCGACAGGAGATATTCATGTACGTGTCTGACCTATCGCAGAAGCTGTCAGCATAACTGTATGGATCCGAATAAAAAATGTCCGAAATACAGTCCTGATTTTGTAAAGCTGGCAGAGAGCTACGACGCATATGGCATGCGGATCACCGATGAGAAGGATATTCCAAAGGCCTTTGAATTTGCACGTTCTCACAAGAATGCGCCAACTCTGTTAGAGTTTATCATTGAGAGGGAAGCAAATGTTGCTCCAATGGTGCCGGTAGGCAATTCGCTGGACGATATGATCCTGGAGATTTAAATGCAATTCAGATGCGAATAGATATGAGATAGGAAAGGCTGAGGTGAAAATATGGAGACAAAGAAAAGAGTGATTTCTGCATATGTAGAAAATCAGATCGGTGTATTGGCAAAAGTGTCCGGATTATTTTCCGGTAAAAATTATAACTTGGACACCCTGACCGTGGGAATGACCGAGGATCCTACGATTTCAAGAATGACCATAGGGCTGACCTGCGACGATCTTACTTTCGAGCAGATCATCAAGCAGTTAAACCGGAGCGTGGAGGTTATTAAGGTTCTTGATTTTACGGACATACCGATCCGTAAGAAGGAGCTGTTATATATTAAGGTTCATAGCTGCAGCGAAAAGGACAAGCAGGAGATTTTCCGGATCGTGCAGACCTTCGGGATGGAAGTAGTTGATTATGATCGGAATACCGTACTGGTGGAATGTGTCAAGACAGAAGCGCATAATAATGACATGATAGAATTGTTTAAAAAGACATTTATCAACCGGGTCGAGGTGGTTCGCGGCGGCAGCGTGGCGATCGAGGCAATCTCCACCTGTGTCCGCTAAACTCTATCGAATTACTCGGAAAAGTGATTGACAAATCAGAAAATCGGAGTATAATATAAACAAATCGAATATTTCAAACCGTTGAAGTGGAGATAAAAATGAGGCACGCGCCTACAGAGAGCAGGGATTGCTGAGAACCTGCGGAGATGCGATTCATTAAATGGACCACTGAGGGCATGGTCAAAGGAAGGATTCTTCTGAGTATTCCATGACGTGAGGGCATACGTCAGTTGCCGGAAATATGATTGTATTTCGCTGAGAGTGTGGGAAACCATAAAGCAAGGTGGCACCGCGGTTAATAGAATTTACCGTCCTTGACTATCACAATATCTGTGATAGTCAGGGACTTTTTTATTTATAGGAAACTGCTCGTTTCCTATAAATAAAAAACGCTCCGCGAGGATCGCGCTGCGGCGGATAGGAAGATGTCGCTTTCCTGCGACCCACCGCAGGCGGAGAGTTTCGCAAGCGAAACTCTTTCTGAGTGTGTAGGAAACCATGCCGGGCGAAAAGAAAGAGGTGGAATGATGATTACGTTAGACGAGGCAAAAGAACTGGGAAAAGGCTACAAGGTAGTTCCCATCAGCAAGGAGATTCTTTCGGATATCCGGACACCCATTGAAGTCCTTCGTATTCTGAAGGGTGTCAGCAGACACTGTTATATGCTGGAAAGTGTGGAACATCAGGAGCGTTGGGGCAGATACACATTCCTGGGTTACGATCCTAAAATGGAGATTACCTGTATGAACGGCAGTTTGACGATTCGCAACGGCAGCACGAAGACAAAGACAGTGGAGCATCCGGGAGAAGGGATCAAGGAGCTGTTAAAAGAATATACCAGTCCGAAGGTGGAGGGACTTCCGACATTTACCGGTGGACTGGTGGGATATTTCTCCTATGATTATGTGAAGTACAGTGAGCCGAAGTTAAATCTGGACGCCGAAGACACAGAAGGATTTAAGGATGTGGATCTGATGCTGTTTGATAAGGTGATTGCTTTCGACAATCTGCGACAGAAGATCATCGTGATCGCCAATGCCCGTATGGAGGATATTGAAGCAGAATATACCAGATGCACCGCAGAGATCGAGGACATCATTAAACTGATCCGGGAGGGCATACCGACAACGATTGAGCCGGGCAGGATCACATCGGATTTCCGGGCACTTTTTTCAGAGAAAGAGTATTGTGCCATGGTAGAAAAGGCTAAGAAATATATTTACGAGGGAGATATCTTTCAGGTAGTGCTTTCCAATCGTCTGGAGGCAGATTATGAAGGAAGCCTGTTAAATACCTATCGTCATCTCCGGACCATCAATCCTTCACCGTATATGTTCTATTTCAGCAGCGATGATATGGAAGTGGCGGGAGCATCTCCGGAGACATTGGTAAAGCTGGAGGATGGTGTTTTACATACCTTCCCGTTAGCAGGGACGAAGCCGAGAGGAAAGACGCAGGAGGAAGACCGGGAGCTGGAGCGGATCCTTCTTTCTGATGAAAAGGAAAGAGCAGAGCACAATATGCTGGTAGATCTGGGAAGAAATGATCTGGGAAAAATTAGTCAGTTTGGTACCGTCAAGGTAGAAAAATATATGTCCATTGAGCGATATTCCCATGTAATGCACATTGGCTCTACTGTGGCAGGACAGATCCGGGAGGATCGCTGCAGTCTGGATGCGGTAGATGCCGTGCTTCCGGCAGGAACCCTTTCCGGAGCCCCGAAGATACGTGCTATGGAGATTATCAATGAGCTGGAAAATAATAAACGTGGGATTTACGGCGGAGCCATTGGATATATTGATTTTACCGGTAACCTGGACACCTGTATTGCAATCCGTATTGCTTACAAGAAGAATGGTAAGGTGTTTGTCCGCTCCGGTGCCGGAATTGTGGCAGATAGTGTTCCGGAGAGTGAATATAACGAGTGCTTAAATAAAGCAAGAGCTGTTATGAATGCGGTAAACGAAAGTGATGAATTGGATTAAGGAGGATTAAAACATGATTATATTGATTGATAATTACGATAGCTTCTCCTATAATCTTTATCAGCTGATAGGAGAATTGCAGCCGGATATCAAGGTGGTGCGCAATGATCAGTATACTCCGGAGGAACTCGAGGAGATGCATCCAACACATCTGATCATATCACCGGGGCCTGGCAGACCGGCAGATGCTGGAATCTGTGAAGATGCGATCCGGTATTTTAAAGGAAAGCTTCCGATCTTAGGAGTATGTCTGGGACATCAGGCAATCTGTGAAACCTTTGGAGCAACGATCTCCTATGCGAAGAAGCTGATGCATGGCAAAATGTCTGTGGCAAAGCTGGATCAGGAATGTCCGATCTTTAAAGGGATAGGAGAGACCACAGAGGTGGCAAGATATCATTCTCTGGCGGCAGTTAAGGAAACAATCCCGGATACATTGAAGGTGACCGCTGAGACAGAGGATGGCGAGATCATGGCTGTAAAACATACAGATTATGATATATATGGTGTGCAGTTTCATCCAGAGTCTATTTTGACACCGGAAGGAAGAATGATATTGAAAAACTTTTTGGAGGTGTAAAATCATGATTAAAGAAGCAATAGCACTCTTGAGTAAGAGAGAAGATTTGGATGACAGCATGGTAGAACAGGTGATGGGAGAGATCATGACCGGTGAGGCAACAGACGCACAGAAGGCGGCGTTCCTGACCGCACTTTCCATGAAAGGGGAGACGATCAGCGAGATCACAACAGCAGCAAAATATCTGAGAGATCACTGTGAGCATTTCGAAAATGACAAGGATGTACTGGAAATTGTGGGAACCGGTGGAGATGGCTCCAATACCATCAATATTTCTACGATTGCTTCCATAATCGTATCAGCAGGTGGTGTGACCGTGGCAAAGCATGGTAACCGTGCCGCATCAAGCAAGTGCGGAACAGCAGATTGTGTGGAAGCGCTTGGTGTTAAGATTGACGTGGATGCAGATAAAATGAAAGAAGTTATGGATCAGATCCATATCGGCTTCCTCTTTGCCCAGAAATATCATCCCGCAATGCGTTTTGTGGGACCTGTCCGGAAGGAAATGGGCACCCGTACCCTGTTTAATCTTCTGGGACCTCTGGCGAACCCGGCGAGAGCAACCATGCAGCTTTATGGTGTATACAGTGCAGATCTTGTAGAGCCTCTGGCGCATGTACTTCATAATCTTGGTGTTAAGAAAGGAATGGCCGTTTATGGCATGGACAGCATGGATGAGATTTCATTAAGTGCACCGACGAAGGTATGTGAATTTGACGGAGACGATTTTAAGACATACGAGATTACACCGGAACAGTTTGGATTAAAAAGCTGCCAGAAGAGTGATCTGGTAGGTGGCGAGCCGGCAGTCAATGCGCAGATTGTCAGAGATATCTTTGAAGGAAAAGAAACCGGACCGAAGCGTGACGTTGTGTTATTAAATGCAGGCGCAGCATTCCATATTTCTAAGGAGAATGTTTCTATCAAGCAGGGGATTGAGATGGCAAGAGAGATCGTTGACAGTGGAAAGGCGCTGAAGCAGCTGGATGCTTTTATTAAGCTGGCCAGCGCATAGGAAGAGATATAAGTGGTATATATTGTGCCGACAGTCCGTAGTTTGTGGACTGGGAAGGGAATATAAGATTATTATGACGATATTAAATGAGATTGCGACAAAAACAAAAGAGCGTGTCGCGCAGTTGAAGCGGGAGAAGCCTTTGGAGCAGATCAGGGAAAAGTCTCAGGCTATGGAATGTGACACGGGTTTTCCTTTTGAAAAAGCTATTGCAGCTTCCGGACTCTCCTTTATCTGCGAGGTGAAAAAGGCATCTCCCTCCAAAGGAGTGATCGCAGAGGAGTTTCCATATGTAGAGATTGCCAGAGATTATGAGAAGGGCGGTGCACGCGCGATATCTGTACTGACAGAGCCATACTGGTTTCAAGGCAGTGATAATTATCTGAAGGAAATTCGAAAGGCTGTCGGTCTTCCGATCATCCGAAAAGACTTTGTGGTAGATGAATATATGATTTATGAGGCAAAGCTTATGGGAGCGGATGCGGTTCTTTTGATCTGTGCCATCCTGACTGATGAGGAATTAAAACGGTTTTTTGATATTGCCGATGGATTGGGACTGACAGCGCTTGTAGAAGCACACGATCAGGAAGAAGTAAATCGCGCTTTAACTATAGGGGCGCGGTTGATCGGTGTCAATAACCGTGATCTTCATACTTTTACGATTGACATTAACAACAGTATCCGCTATCGTCAGAGTGTGCCGGAGGATGTACTTTTTGTATCGGAGAGCGGGATCAAAACAAAGGAAGATATCCGGCAGCTTATGGAGCACAATGTCAATGGCGTGCTGATCGGGGAGACGATGATGCGTGCAGATGACAGAGTGGCAGCGGTAAAGGAATTTATCGGTTATGCAGAGTAATACAAATGATACCGGTGATAAAACGGTATGAAATATATAAAGAAATGGAGAATAAATTATGAGTCAGAAAGGAAGATATGGTATCCACGGCGGACAATATATTCCGGAGACCTTGATGAACGAGATCAAGAAGCTGGAGGATGCCTATGAGTTTTATAAAAAGGATGAGAAGTTTAATCAGGAATTAAACACGCTGTTAAAAGAGTATGCTGGACGCCCTTCGCTGCTTTATTATGCGGAGAAGATGACGAAGGATCTGGGAGGAGCCAAGATCTATTTCAAGAGAGAAGATCTGAATCACACCGGTTCCCATAAGATCAACAACGTTCTGGGGCAGGCGCTTCTTGCAAAGAAGATGGGCAAGACACGGATTATTGCAGAGACCGGTGCCGGACAGCACGGTGTTGCGACTGCAACTGCAGCAGCACTTCTGGGGCTGGAATGTGAGATCTATATGGGAAAGGAGGATACAATCCGCCAGGCACTCAATGTTTATCGTATGGAGCTTCTGGGTGCGAAGGTACACGCAGTGGAGAGTGGCACTATGACATTAAAGGATGCGGTCAACGAATGTATGCGTGAGTGGACCAGCCGTGTCGATGATACTCTTTATGTGCTTGGATCGGTTATGGGACCTCATCCGTTCCCAATGATCGTCCGGGATTTTCAGAGTGTGATCAGCCGGGAGGCGAGAGCACAGATCCTGGAGAAGGAAGGAAGGCTTCCGGATGTGGTTATGGCGTGCGTCGGCGGTGGCAGCAATGCCATGGGAATGTTTTATGAGTTTATCAAGGATGAAGGTGTTCAGCTGATCGGCTGCGAGGCGGCAGGTCTCGGTGTGGACACGGACAGAACGGCAGCAACCATGGCAACCGGTACAGAAGGCGTATTCCATGGGATGAAGTCTTATTTCTGTCAGGATGAGTACGGACAGATCGCACCGGTATATTCTATCTCGGCCGGACTGGATTATCCGGGGGTAGGTCCGGAGCATGCTTATCTCAAGGATATTGGCAGAGCACAGTATGTCCCGGTAACAGATGAGGAGGCTGTGCAGGCATTTGAATATATTGCCAGAGAGGAAGGCATTATCGCAGCCATCGAGAGCTCTCATGCAGTAGCTCATGTGATGAAGCTTGCACCGACTATGAGAAAAGATCAGATCATTATCTGCTGTCTGTCAGGACGTGGAGACAAGGATGTGGCAGCAATCGCAAGATACAGGGGGGTTGATTTACATGACTAGAATTCATAACGCATTTGATGGCAAAAAGGCATTTATCGGATTTGTAACGGCAGGAGATCCGAGTCTTGACAAAACAGAAGAGTTTGTACTGCAGATGGAAAAAGCGGGGGCAGGACTGGTAGAGCTTGGTATTCCGTTCTCAGATCCCATCGCAGAGGGACCGGTGATCCAGGAGGCGAACATCCGGGCACTCAAGGCGGGCTGCACCACCGATAAGCTGTTTGATATGGTGGCACACCTTCGTCAGAAGACGCAGATTCCACTGGTATTTCTGGCATATCTCAATACTTTGTTTAAGTATGGCTATGAGAAATTTTGTTCCAGATGCGAGGAAGTCGGGATTGATGGCGTGATCATTCCGGATATGCCATTTGAGGAGAAGGGAGAGCTGGCGGATATTGCAGCAGCTCATAATGTGGATATCATTTCCCTGATCGCCCCGACCTCCGATGACCGGATTCAGATGATCGCCAGGGAAGCTACGGGATTTATTTATGTGGTTTCCTCTATGGGAGTAACCGGAGTGCGCAGCGAGATCACCACAGATGTAGGCAAGATTGTTGGTTTGATCAAAGAGGTGACAGATACACCGACAGCCGTTGGATTTGGTATCAACACCGCAGAGCAGGTGCATAAGTACAGTTCCATTGCGGACGGAGCCATTGTGGGAAGCGCTATTGTAAAGATTGTTGCCAGATACGGCGGGGATGCAGGCTCCCATATTTATGACTATGTCCATGAAATGGTGGAAGGACTGGCCGACCAGACAAAATAAATATTTCAAAAGCGGCTGAAAGACAGTCGCTTTTTTGCTTTTCTTTTTCCGGGAAGGATGATATAATCATATCAATAAGGTTTTATTTTGAGAAGGTAAAACAAGGGGAAGGCGTAAAGTACAAAATCACATATTAACAGCAGAAAGGATAAAAAGGTAAACAATATGTGGCAAAAGCTATTTTATTACCCCATTGCAGCAGCGTCAGAAAGAGTGACATTTATTTCTGTGATTGCTGGACTTATGGTGTTTATTGTTGTGCTTTGTGCGGGAATTGCATTTTTTGGTATTCAGTTTAAAAAAATCTACGAGGAAAAGGAACGATATGATCTGATCGCAGCACAAAAGGAAAGTATCTGGCTGGATTATACGTTTTCTCCCCAGCATCTCGTTGTGACCGGGGCGATCGGGCAGTTCACAGGATTTGATATGCTGGATTTTATGGGCGTAGAGGTTTACGATATCTATAACTGGGTCAATGAGGAGGCAACACCGGTCCGGTCAGCAATACGCAGCTTTTTTGACAGTGGAGAGAAATACTTCAAAACAGATCTGCTGCTTCGCAGACTGGATGATACATATGCGTGGTATGCCGTGACGGGCACTCTGGTAAAGCATGAAAAGAACCGGAAAAATAAACGATTTGTAGTCCGTATGGAAAATATTGATTCCCAGATGACTCAGGAGAAGGAACTCACCGAGATGGCAGAAAATGATCTTCTGACCGGTATTTTAAACAAAAAGACTATGGAGAGCAGAGTTTCTGCACAGCTGGAGCACCGTATGAGAAGCGAGAATCTGGTATTTTTTATGATCGATCTGGATAATTTCAAGGAAGTCAATGACAATCTGGGTCACGCATATGGAGACCGTGTCCTGACCGACACTGCAGAAAAGATCAAGGAAATCTTTCCTGCCAATGCATTGATCGGACGTCTTGGTGGTGATGAATTTGCGGTATTTGCGGGTTTCGATGCGTTTGATCTGGAAAACCTCACAGAATATATGAGCAAGAAAGGGCAGCAGCTCTGCCAGAGTCTCAAGGCAAAATATGCTAACGGGGACAATGAGGTAGAGGTTTCTGCAAGTATTGGCATTGCATCTGCACCGACAGACGGAGAGGATTTTATGTCTATTTATCAGAAAGCGGATAAGGCATTATATCTGTCGAAGCGTTCCGGAAAAGACAGATACAATCTGTTCCAGCACAGTGCGGCAGATGAGTAACGTTACATTATTAACCTGATTTTAGAATGGAGGAGCACATGACGAGCGAGTATGCCTATGAAGTGATCGCAGCGATCTTTTTGATTGTGGTCATGGTCAGCTACAAAAAGAAAAACTGGCTGGATCTGTATATGAACCGCTGCTTTGACCAGTTGTTGAAGGCAGGTGTGCTTTTTACCGTTGCGGATATCGTGATCAATATACTGCGGGAGTTTGTGTTCCCGGAGAGCATCTTTATTCGCAATCTGGATTCTGTGATTCCGAGGATCGCTATGCTCTGGTTATCTGTTTATTATTTTCAGTACTGGCATGCACTCAGTGGACACCGGATCATTTTGAAAAGTATCCGTAACATGGAATTGGTGCTGCCGGCGCTTATCGTAACGATCCTTGACATTACCAGCCCTGTTACACATTTTATATTTTATTATGATGCACAGGGGATTTATCACAGGGGTTCTTTACATAATTTAATTATTTTAGTGATCAATATTTACTTTGCAGGAGCATGTCTGATGGCGTTTCGGAATCGTACCGATTCATGGATGCGCAGAGGGTTTGTATGTGTGATATTGTGTGTGATGTATGATATTACAATTGCGTTGCAGTTGGTCATTTTAAAAAATGGATATCTGCTGTCTTTCTTTGCAACCGGATTTATGATCTTTGTATGTTATATGCTTTACCAGAATCTGGACCGGTATTCAGACCGGATCAGCGGAGGATTTTCCAGAGCAGGATTTCGGAAGGTTATTCAGGAAAAATTCAAATATCGTCAGAGATTTAGCTGTCTTTTTATCACGATCCAGAATTTTCAGAATATTCTGAGTATTTGTGAAGAGGACGAATTAACCGGTGTTATGGGAGAGATTGGCGAGATTTTGCGCAAGTATGGAGGCAGACAGAATCAGTTTCACATCCATGGATCTGATTTTGCTGTTTTGCAGCAGAAGGAAAACGAAAGTGTTCAGTTGTATGAAATGGTTTCGCAGATTCTTCCGGGAACTGTCCGGATCAATAATAAAAGTATTCCAATCAGCTATGGTTTTTATATGCTGACTCTGGAGGAAGCTGCATATGACCAGTCAGAGTTTTATAAGATGGTTGCCAGCATGAAAAAAATGCTCAAGGATCAGCTTCATGACAGACAGCTTCTCCGATATGAAGGGGAGGTGCGGCGCAATATTGATCTGGAGCTTCAGATCGGCCGTATGTTAAAAAAGATCATGCAGGACAAACGCTGTGATATCTGCATTTCTCCGATCATTGACAACCATACCGGACAGAGACATGCGATTGAGGCAAAAATCTACATGCTGCGGGAAAATGGAAAGACGATTCCGGAGGGAGCAATCTGGGCTGTTGCTAAGGAAATGGGATATGTCCGGGAACTGGGGCGCATTACGCTGGAAAGCGCCCTGGAGCTGGCTCAGAAGGAGAGGATCTTAGAGCATGGTTTTAAAAAGCTGATCGTAAATGTGACACCGCTTCATATCAGTTCCGAAACGGTACTGCGTGAATACAGATTTCTGGCAAAGAAATATGAATTTCCTCTGAATCGTCTTTGTCTGGAAATGACAGAGGATATGAGTGTGCCGTTTGAGCGTCTCGAGAAATATATAAATGACCTGATCAGTGAGGGTGTGACGGTTGTTCTGGATCGATATGGTGATAATGTATGTAATCTGCAGGGGATTATGAAAATGCCGTTCCGTGTAGTAAAGATCAGCGAGAAGATGGTAGAAAGATATTGCTCCGGCGAGAGCGATGTTTTAAAATATCAGATCAATATGCTCCATGATAATGGATGGAATATTTGTCTGGAGGGGATTGACAACCAGCAGCGTTATGACAAAGTAAGAGACCTCGGAGATATTTCATATCTTCAGGGGCGGTATTATTCCGGGATTCTGACTCCGGAGAGGATACATTTGTACATGGAGGAAGTATAATGGCGGTACAGATACATTATGAAATTGCAGCGATGATATTTATGCTGGCTGCAACTTTGGTGTTTTCTCATCAGAGACATTTACGTGTTTATAGGAGCAGTCTGTTTTTCTGGCTTATGCTGCTGGGAGTTGCGACTGCTGTTTGTGATGTCTTTTGCGGAATCGTAATGTATCATTCTGTTCCCGGCTGGCTGGGAATTATCGTGCAGTCTGCATTTCTGATAATGTCTATGGTGTATTCTGTTATATATTCTTTGTATGCTATGGAGCTTTTGCATCGGCTGGATTATATCTATGTGCATAGAGTGTTATGGTGTATCCCCTTTGTTATCGGTATCACTGCGATTGTGACAACTCCGTTTACCGGTCTGCTTTACCATTTTGATGCAAATGGGATGTTTTATAAGAATGGATGGTATTATCTGGTCGCAGGTATATGTATTGTGTATATACTTGTTCCGTTGCTGCTGATGCAAAAAGTTTCCTTTGTGTCACGGAGGATTAAAAAATGGATCGTGGCAATTCCTGTGGCAGTTGTGATGGCAAAGATTTTTGAATATACAGTATTTCCGAACTTTTTGTTTGCTTATGCGGTGAACAGTGTCATGGTATTTTGTTGTTATCTGTTCCTTCAAAACTCGGATTATTATATGGATGAGGTTACAGGATTTTTCAAAATGCATGGTTTCGAGGAAACCGTCCGGGAAAAGATGGCATACAAGGAGGAGTGCAGTGTACTGATCATCCGTATTATCAACTATAATGCCATGACGGAGATGTACGAGGATGCCAGGCTTACCGCAATTCAGGCGGCTATGGCGGAGCTGATGCAGAAAGAGTGCGGAGACAAGGATTATTATCATATCGCTGCCTCTACCTTTGCTATTTTGCTTCCCAATGAAAAAGAAACAAAGGAAGTGCATCAGCGTTTTGTAGACGTTATGCCAAAAATCTGGACGATAGATGGAGAGGAAATTGTTCACGAATATTGTTTTTATGAAGTGAATATCTTGGATGACTGTGATTCAGTGGAGGAGCTTTTACAGCGGGTCGCCTATGCAAGATCTGATCATCCGGGGCATCATAAGGTGGGAGAGCTCATTCCTCTGACCCATGATGCTGTGAAGCCTGCAGAAGAAAAGCAGATGGTAGCGGAATTGGTAGAACAGGCAGTCATTGATAACAGCATAGAGATTTATTTCCAGCCGATCTATTCACTGGAAAAGGGGCGAGTTACATCTCTTGAGGTATTGTCCCGGTTAAAGGATAAGGATAAAAATTTCATTAACCCGGAGTTTTTCATTCATGTAGCGGAGGAAAACAGAGACATTATTGCTCTGGGAGAGCAGATTTATCGTAAGGCATGTATCTTTGCAAAGCAGAATCATATTTTTGATATGGGGATTGATGACATTAATATCAATCTGTCGCCGGTACAATGCTGCTACGAGGAGCTGGCACAGGATCTGATCCGTATTGCCGGAGAGTATGATATCCCGATGTCCAGAATGCATCTGGAGATTACCGAGAGCGGGATCATGGATAAGGAAGAGATCCGGGAGACACTGGAAACACTTCGTTCTTCCGGAGCAAAGATTGCTCTGGATGATTTTGGAACCGGTTATTCCAATGTCAGCAGCATTGTGAGCCTGCCGGTGGATTATGTAAAGATTGATAAAAGTCTTGTCTGGTCTTATGGCAGAGGAGAAAACAAATATCTGGACCAGCTTGTACCGATGATCCATGCGGAAGGCAAACGGATCATATCAGAAGGAATCGAAACACAGGAACATATTGATATCTTTAAAAGACTGCAGGGAGATTTTCTGCAGGGATATTTCTATTCCAAGCCATTGCCGGAACGGGAATTTTTACAGTATCTGCGAAAGGCCAATGGATATCCGGCTGATTTATGAAAAAAGGATGATTGCTGCAAGATGGCAGCGTATAACATACACATAAAGGATAATACGGAGGAAGGATATGGACACGATTAATGTATTGGCGTTTGATCTGGGAGCCAGCAGTGGCAGAGGAATGCTGGCGCGTTTTGATGGTACAAAGATTACTTTAGAGGAGGTTCACCGTTTTCCACATAACTTTTCCGTTTTGAACGGACGGGCATACTGGAATATCGTCTCTCTTTATGAGGAGATGAAGGAGGGAATGCGTCTTTGTAAGGAGCCGCTCTCCGGTGTTGGTTTTGATACATGGGGGGTTGACTGTGGGATGATTGATGCACAGGGAAATCTTCTCGGTATGCCGGGAAGCTACCGTGATGCGGCACTGGATCAGGAAAATATGGATTCAGTTCTGGCATCCTTTGTACCGGAGGAGAAGGACCACGACAAGGCGGTACAGGAAGGAGAACGCTACGCATTTTCCCAGACCGGAATTGCCAGCCTGGCATATAATACATTATATAAGCTGTGTTATCAGCAAAAGGCAATGCCGGAGCAGATGAAGGCAGCCGATAAGATTCTGTTTATGCCAAATCTGATCGAGTATCTGTTTTCCGGAGTGGTACACAGTGAGTATTCCATTGCATCCACCTCGCAGCTTCTCGATATGAAAGAAAAGAAATGGGCAGTTGAGCTGATGGAGAAAGCAGGAATCGCTCCGTCTCTGCTGGCACCTCTGGACTATGCCGGAAAGGATCTGGGTCCGCTCAGACCGGAAATAGCCAGAGAGGTAGGTCAGGAGAAGCTCCATATTTTGTCTGTATCAGGACATGATACGGCATGCGCTGTTGCCGCGGTACCTGCCAGAGAGGAAGAATTCACCTTTTTATCCAGCGGAACATGGTCTCTGATGGGTATTTCATCCAAGACCATGCTAGAGGGAGAACAGGTTATTCGCGACAAAATTTCCAACGAAGGGACCTGGGATGGTGGATACCGTCCGACTGTTAATATTATAGGTCTCTGGCTCAATCAGGAGCTGCGTCGCAGCTTCCGGAGAGAGGGGAAGGAGTACAGCTTTGCCCGGATGAATGAAATGGCGGCGGCGGAAAAACCGCTGCAGAGCTTTATCCGCCCGGACGATTTTATGCAGCCGGGGGATTATCCGGAGAAAATCCGGGCATATTGTGCAAAGACAGGACAGCCGGTACCGCAAACGGATGGTGCCTTGATCCGTTGTGTGCTGGAGAGTCTCGCAATGCGTTACCGACAGGTATATCAGAGCCTGAAGCCGTATATTACATGGGAAGAAAAGCTTTACATTGTGGGCGGCGGGGCGCAAAATCAGGTGCTTAACCAGTTTACGGCCAATGCGTTAGGGATTCCGGTGATCACAGGTGCCAGCGAAGCAACCGCTGTTGGCAATATTATGGAACAGCTTTATGCGCTGGGAGCATACCGGACCAGAGAAGAAAAATGCAATATTCTGGCAGCATCCTTTGATACCGCAGAATATCTGCCGCAGGATACTGCTGTGTGGGATGAGGCATATCGGCGTTTTGAACAATTATATCAATAAGATCAAAAGATGCCGGGGAGGCATTGTGTGATAACAGGACAGCAGGGATTCCGGTCAAAGACTCTGCTGTCTTTTTTGAGTGTATAGGAAAATGCTCGTAGCGTAGAGGGAAGCCAACGAGAATTGCGAAGCAATTCTTGGAGGGCAAAACGCTGGTTTTGCCCTTTTTGATGTAAAAATCTTTTCGGACAGGGTTTTACTTTTTGACAGATATTGGGTATAGTATATAAAGAGAAATTTTGTAATACAGAGCAATCGACGGAGGTTAGTTATTTTATGGCATCAAAGATTAAAAGCATACAAGAAGTAAAAATACCGGACACATATACACTGGAGCAGTCAGCAGTGATTCCGGAGATCGACAGCTTTGCGCTGGCACTCCGGCACAAGAAAAGCGGGGCGAGAGTTCTTTTTCTGAGTAATGAGGATAACAATAAAGTATTTTCCATTGGCTTTCGTACTCCACCCAGGGATGCGACCGGTGTACCACATATTATAGAGCATACCGTGCTCTGTGGTTCCAGGGAGTTTCCGGCGAAGGATCCTTTTGTTGAGCTGGTAAAAGGCTCTTTGAACACATATCTCAACGCCACAACCTATCCGGATAAGACATTATATCCGGTAGCAAGCTGCAATGATAAGGACTTTCAGAATCTGATGCATGTTTATATGGATGCGGTTTTTTATCCGAATATTTATGAGCATGAGGAAATCTTCAAGCAGGAGGGCTGGCATTACGAGCTGAACTCGCCGGAGGAGCCGGTGACTTATAACGGTGTTGTATTTAATGAGATGAAGGGTGCATTCTCCTCTGCGGATGGAAAGCTGGAGCGTTTTGTGATGAACGGACTGTTCCCGGACAATACCTACGGCAATGAATCCGGAGGAGATCCTGCCAATATCCCGGATCTTACCTACGAGGAGTATCTGGATTTCCACCGTCGTTATTATCATCCGGTCAACAGTTATATTTATTTATACGGAGATATGGACATTGAGGAGAGACTGGAATGGATGGATCAGCATTATCTGAGGGATTTTCCTGCGATCGAGCTGGATTCTTCCATTCCGCTGCAGAAGCCGTTTACCCGGATGAAGAAGCTGGAGACAGAGTATGCGGTTTCTGAAAATGAGGACAGCGACGAAAAGACATATTATGCTTTTGCAGCGGCGATGGACGTCACTCTTGATGTGAAGGTGTGCAAAGCATTTGAGATTATGGCGTATGTTCTGGCAGAGATGCCGGGAGCACCCCTCAAGCAGGCACTTCTTGATGCCGGAATCGGTACGGATATTGATGTGGATTTCTGTGATATTCTGCGCCAGAGCTATTTCGCTCTGACCACGCAGAATGCCAAAGCGGGAGACAGACAGCGCTTTTATGATACTATCCATAGTACCCTGCAGGAACAGGTGAAGCAGGGACTGGATCAAAAGGCATTAGAGGCAGCGATCAACGCCATGGAATTTAAAGAAAGGGAAGCGGATTACGGAATGTTCCCGAAGGGGCTGATCTATGGTCTGAATACTATGAAAACATGGCTTTATGATGATAAGATGCCGTATGATGCACTTTGTTTCCAGGATACCTACGAATTCTTGAGAACACAGTTAGGAACAGGCTACTACGAGAATCTGATCGAGAAGTACCTGTTAAATAATCCCCATGCTGTTCTGGTGGAAATGAAACCGAAAAAAGGTCTGGCTGCTGAGGCAGAGCAGAAGGAAAAGGATCGTCTGGCCGCCTATAAGGCATCTCTGTCAGAGGAGGAGATCCGTCAGTTGATTGAGGATACCCAAGCGCTTAAGGCATATCAGGAGGAGCCGTCTCCGAAGGAAGTACTGGAGAAGATTCCGATGCTCTCCAGAGAAGATATTGACAAAAAAATTGCGCCAATTTATAACAAAGAGGTGAAGCTGTGTGATATTCCGGTAATGCATCACGACATTCATACAAATGATATTGTCTATCTTGATCTGCTGTTTGATGTAGATGACTGCCGGGAATATATGCCTCAGATGAGCTTTTTAAAGACACTGCTCGGCTATATGGATACCGCGTCCCACAGCTACAGCAGTCTGGATACCGAGATTAATTTCCACACCGGTGGCATCGGCGCCGATGTAAATTTCTATCGTCTGTATGGCGAGGAGGATGCCTGCAGAGTTCGTTTTGAGATGAGTACCAAGGTGCTTCGCAGCAAGCTTTCTGAGGCATTGGAGCTTATGGCAGAGATTATGTTTACCACGAGCTTTGCCGATGAAAAACACCTTCGCGAGGTTGTAGCGGAGGCGCGTTCCCGCAAAAAGATGAGTCTGATGTCTGCGGGACATCAGGCGGCAATGCTTCGGGCGATGTCTCATTTATCAGAGGTAGACTGGCTGACAGAGCAATATGGCGGTTACGGTTATTATCAGTATCTGGCGTTGCTTGATGATCATTTTGATAAGGAAAAGGAGAAACTGCAGAAGGGATGTCTGGCATTACTGCACAAAATCTTTCAGCGTGCCAATATGACCATTTCCTGTACAGCAGACCAGCATGGGCTTGAGACATTAGATCAGGAGCTGCCGTCATTTCTTGCAAAGCTGGAGCAGTTTGAAAAGAAAGCGGATATTGACCGGCCTGATGATGTAATGACAGCGTTTACGAGAGAAGCCGGGCAGAAAAACGAAGCGATCATGACACCGGCAGAGGTGCAGTATGTGGCACTGGCTGGAAAATGCAGTGATATGTCCGGCATCAAAAAAGGAGTATTAGATGTAGTACGTCATTTATTAAACTTTGGATATCTCTGGAATGAGGTTCGTGTCAAGGGAGGAGCATATGGCGTTTCCTGCCAGTTGATCCGGAATGGAGAGGGTTTCTTTACATCATACCGGGATCCAGGGCTGGAAAGTACTCTGGAGGCATACCGCAAAGCGGCATCTTATCTGAAATCCTTTGAGACGGAGGAAAGAGAACTGTTAAAAACGATTATCGGTACCGTTAGCGGATTAGATACTCCGAAACCGCCGGCATCCCGAGGAAAACGCTCCATGGGAATTTATCTGTCACAGATTCCGCCGGAAATCCTCCAGCAGGAAAGAGATCAGGTACTGGCTTGCTCGCAGGAGGACATCCGTGCGGCAGCAGCCATGGTTGAGGCGATTGCAGAGAATGGCAATATCTGTGTCATAGGAAACGAAAATCATATAAAAGAACAAAAGCAGCTTTTTGATGAGTTAATGACTTTATAGTACAAGGAGAAAAATATGGCTAAAAAACAAGAATTTCGATCCGGTTTTGTGACATTGATCGGTCGTCCCAACGTAGGAAAATCCACCCTGATGAATCGAATGATCGGACAGAAGATTGCGATCACATCCAACAAACCACAGACGACCCGAAACAGAATTCAGACGGTGTATACAGATGAGAGAGGACAGATTATCTTTCTTGACACACCGGGAATCCATAAGGCAAAAAATAAGCTGGGAGAATATATGGTATCTGTGGCGGAACGTACCCTTCGGGAGGTAGATCTGATCCTCTGGCTCGTGGAGCCTACAACCTTCATTGGAGCGGGAGAGCGTCATATTGCGGAGCAGCTCAAAAATGTCAAAACACCGGTATTTCTGGTGATCAATAAGATTGATACTGTAGCAAAGGCGGAAATCCTTACATTTATTGATGCCTATAAGGAAATTGCAGACTTTGCAGAGATCATTCCGGTATCTGCCTTAAAGGGAGAAAATACCGACGAGCTTTTAGAGTCTATGTTCC
This sequence comes from Jutongia huaianensis, assembly GCF_014384985.1. Classification (GTDB taxonomy): domain Bacteria; phylum Bacillota; class Clostridia; order Lachnospirales; family Lachnospiraceae; genus Jutongia; species Jutongia huaianensis. Next base: position 3,218 of record NZ_JACRSX010000007.1, on the reverse strand, counting down.
GTTATCTGGAGGCAGGACCTCAGTATTATGATGAGGACACCATTACAGATCAGCCGGAGCGACAGATTGTTTCGGAGCTGATCCGGGAGAAGGCGTTGCGTAATCTCAATGATGAGATTCCTCATGGAGTGGCTGTGGCTATTGACCGTATGAAGGAACGGCCGGGAGGAACGCTCATTGATATTGATGCAACGATTGTCTGCGAGCGCAATTCCCACAAGGGAATCATTATTGGCAAGCAGGGTTCCATGCTCAAAAAGATCGGAACAGATGCCCGCAGAGATATTGAGGCGCTTTTGGATTGTAAGGTAAACCTGAAATTATGGGTTAAGGTAAAAAAGGATTGGAGAGACAGCGATTTCCTGATCAAGAATTTTGGTTATCGATCCGAGGGACAGGAGGAATAACGATATGAAAAAGATAAAAAGCATTTTAACAGCAGGAAGTATTGCGGGAGTTATTTTGGCAGTGATGGCAGTGGTGAATCTGACTAATATGCCACAAAACTCTATGGCGGCGGTGACCGCGACGCCGGCTGCATCAGCAACGGTCACACCGAGAACGACAGCAGTGGCATCGTCCTCGGCATCGCCAAATCCATCGGCTACGGTATCTGCATCGGCAACTCCGACTGCTTCTCCGACAGAGGAACCGGCAATGTCCGTAATGAATGCCCCGGTAGAACAGAAAATCACCAAAAAAGGACTGATCTATGAATATACGGCGACATATGCTCATTTGATCGGATGTACCAACAGTGCAAAACAGAAGAAGTCAATTCATATTCCGGCTAAAATCTGTGTGCAGGATATTTATTATGATGTGACGATGATTGATTATGAGGCATTTAAGGGATGTAAAAAGCTCAAAAATGTTACGGTTGGACGATATGTGAAACAGATTCGATATGGGGCGTTTATGGGAGATTCCAAGCTCAAAAGAGTTACATTTCAGGGAAAGAAACTAAAAAATGTAGGCGATGATGCGTTTTACAGGACATCCTCCGGCATCCGTTTTGTTATGCCAAAGGCAGTCAAGACAAAGTATCAGACACTTTTGAAGGATGGAAATCCCCGCCGGGCTGTTTATCAGGCGAAATAATCTGATACCATAAGCTTCCAGTATATTCATTAGAGAAAAAGCCATTCTAAGAGTAGGCAGATATATGACATCATGTGCGGAAAGGGAAAGAGGATCTTTAGAGCTTTTTGCCGAAACGCTGCGGAGTTGTGATATCATGCCATATCACGGGCAAAGGAGAATGGACGATGGAATTACAGGATCGATGGAATCAATTTGCAGCCAGTGGCAGGGTGGAGGACTATTTAAGTTATCGCAACGCAGAATACAACAAGACATTAGAACATAATCCGGATCAGGATAAAGCAGAAGAAAAAGCAGGGACATATTATGGCGGCAGAGCTGGTAGAAGTAACAGGGATGGTATTAGCAGCATCTCCGGTAAAAGAATATGACAAAAGAATAGAGTTGCTGACCAGAGAGCGGGGACGGATCTCGGCTTTTGTGACGGGAGCACGGAAGATTAACAGTAAAGTATCGGCATGTGCGATCCCGTTTACTTTCGGCACATATTATCTATATGAAGGAAGATCATCCTATAATGTGCAGTCTGCCCATATCCAGAAGTTTTTTTCTGAGATTGCAGATGATTTTGATATATTGTGTTATGCATCTTATTTCGCAGAGCTGGCGAGATATTTTACCAGAGAAAATGTAGAAGCACCGCAGGAGCTGCTTCTTCTTTATGTAGCATGCAGTGCTCTGACCAAAGGACAGGTATCCCTGCCACTGGTGCGAACGATTTATGAGATGCGTATGATGCAGATTCAGGGAGAAGCACTGGAGCTGTTTCAGTGCCTGGACTGTGGAAAGAAAGATGATTTAAAAGTATATTTTTCCAGAGGAGGTTTTTTGTGCAGGGAATGTGCGGCAAGACTGATCTCATCCGGCAGGGAAAAAGGTTACACTCTTAGTGGAGATGCAGTATATGCGTTGCAGTTTATTTTGACAACATCATTAAGCAAGCTATTTAGTTTCCGGGTTTCTGATGCGGTAGAAAAAGAACTGGCCGACTTTATGAAACATTATCTGGAACATTACATTCATCATACCTTCCAGTCCCTTGTTTTTCTATAAGAGATTTAATATGGAAAAAATACTTTACACAAAGTGTTGTATTTTGAGATGAAATTGAGTATACTATCTATAAAAGAAATCACCTGGGGTGTACGATACTCCTGATATTTTGAACCTACACTTTTGAACAGGGATTCCTATATCTATATATGGATGCCACGCCTCTATTACCGGGGACGGCAGAAGTATATGTGCGGTGACCCACCTAGCATATGCTAGGACTCAAAATTCAGGAACCGGCATTTTGGGCTTCTTTGACAGCAAGAGGATCATTTTATATGGTCCTCTTTTCGTTATGGAGAATAAGATGGGAGATCAGGGATAAATACAGCAGAAGGGATATTTTGAAAAAACGTTAAAAAAAATTAAAAAAACACTTGACGGGGACTGCGTCGGATGTTATACTTGTCAAGCAGCGTTTGAGAGAGACAAGCAAACGCCACAAAAGAATATGTGGAGAGGTATCGAAGTGGTCATAACGAGGCGGTCTTGAAAACCGTTTGTCCGCAAGGGCGCGTGGGTTCGAATCCCACCCTCTCCGTTAATATTGCCCGGAGTCGGATTGACACCGTGCAATTTTTTTCTGACAAAGATAGTGTCAGGAATGATCAGATACTACAATATGTGTATTGAATCAGCCTGGAGAAGTACCCAAGAGGCTGAAGGGGCTCCCCTGGAAAGGGAGTAGGTCGTTAATAGCGGCGCGAGGGTTCAAATCCCTCCTTCTCCGTTACACAGTGAGTTATATCATACTGTGTTTTTTTACGCTCAAAAGTCGTTGATGACATAGAGGAGTTTTAATTTCCGGACAGGAAATCTTTTCTGCAAAACGGTTGGAAAACGAGAGTTTGTAGAAAAATAAAAAAACTTAAAAAAAAGTGTTGACAACTTCGGAAAAGCGTGATAATATATATCTCGCTGACGCAGAAAAGAGTCAGTAAGAAACAAGCGGGAACGCTTGAGAGAAGCTTGATAATTGAACAGTAAAACAACCCTGAAAATTCTAAATAAAAGATGTAGATCACATCTTAAAAAAGATATTTCAGAAGACAAAAAGATTT
>NZ_JACRSX010000006.1 GCF_014384985.1 Jutongia huaianensis | reverse complement strand
CTTGACATGTCATTTTTCAACTGTTATATATAACTAAAGGGCAAAAAGCTCTGACAAAGAATTTTTTGCCTTTCATTATCATAGAAGAATCTTATTTACAGACTTTTTCTCATAGTCTCATTTATTCTGATGCTTGTGCTTTATGGAATTCCCAATCTGGCAAAATTTGGATCGCTGGGAACTGTTCCCTATGAACAGACATTTGATCCCCTGACTATGAAAGCAACAATAAACAATTATGATAACTCATTCCTGATCTTACTAAATTCCATTATTATGTTGTTTATCATCTTTGTGTTTATTTTATTCTATATACATAATCTGAAGTGTGTTTACCGCCTCCAGAAGAAGCAGGCAAACGGCGAACATATCAATACGTTCAAAGAAGATCTTCGTGTGATGGTAAACGGAAAGTTTCATATTACATTGCTGACACTTCCAACGCTGGGCGTGGTCATTATGAACATTTTGCCGATCCTGGTGCTGATCGCTGTGGCGTTTACTAATTATGATCAGAACCATATGCCGCCCAATGCATTGTTTCACTGGGTTGGCTTTGCGAATTTTAAGAGCCTGTTTGCCAATTCCATGACGATCACCTTTGGATACGCATTTCGTAAGATTCTTGGCTGGACATTGCTGTGGGCAGTACTGGCAACATTTACCACATTCTTCGGTGGTATTCTCCTTGCAAAGGCGATCAATTCCAAAACAACAAAATGGCCGAAAATGTGGAGAACACTTTTTATTATTGCGATTGCAGTACCGCAGTTTGTTACGCTGCTTCTGGTGCGGAATTTCTTTGCGGATACCGGAATTGTCAATACGATCTGCTCCAATCTGGGGATCACCGGATTTCTGCAGCATGTAGGTCTGGTAAGCAAGAGTATCAATTATATTCCGTTTCTGACCGAGGAACACTGGGCGAAGGTAATGATCGTGCTGATCAATATCTGGGTAGGTGTGCCGTATCAGATGCTGATCGCAACAGGAGTTTTGATGAATATTCCGGTGGATCAGCTGGAAAGTGCCCGCATTGACGGTGCCAATAAATTCCAGATCTTCTGGAAAATCACGATGCCTTATATCATGATCGTTCAGGGTCCGGCACTGATCACGGACTTTGTAAAGAATATCAATAATTTCAATGTCATTTATCTGCTGACACAGGATGTATATATTACGCCGGATCAGGCACTTGCCAACTCCAACGGTAAAGAAGTTGATCTGCTGGTTACCTGGCTGTTCCGTTTGACGAATGAATACTATAATTATAAGATGGCATCCGTCATTGGCTTGATCGTATTTATCATTTGTGCTGCATTTACCTTGGTTTCCTTCTCTAAAATGATGAAGAGAAACGGGGAAGGGGGTATGTAGAAATGAAGAAAAAAGTAGGAATCATTGTAAAACATATCGTACTTGCATTTTTGGCAGTGGTCTGGCTGTTGCCGATCCTGTGGCTTGTTGTGACAGCGTTCAGCGGATACAAAGGGATCAATATCTCTCATTTTTTTCCGGAAACCTGGTCCATTGATAATTTTGTGCAGGTTCTCTTTAAACCGGATTCCGTTGTGCAGTATGTGACCTGGTTTAAAAATACCCTTGTCATTGCGGTTTTTACCTGCATTATCTCAACAATCTTTGTGGTGATGGTCAGCTATGCAATGAGCTGTATGCGGTTCAAGGGACGGGAAGGCATGATGAGTTTTTCTCTGATCTTAAATATGTTTCCGGGGCCGCTTTTGATGATCGCAATTTATTTTATTCTGAAATCCATTGGACTCACCAATAGCCATCTGGGAATGATCATTGTTTATTCGGCAGGCTCCGGACTTGGATTTCTGATCGTCAAAGGCTTTATGGACACGATTCCGGAGTCCCTGCGGGAAGCAGCGCATATTGAGGGTGCATCGGAAGTCACAACTTTAATAAAGGTGGTTCTGCCCCTTTGTAAACCTATCATTGTGTACCAGATCATCAGCTCATTCCTGATTCCGTGGGGGGATTTCGTATTTGCAAAGCTGATGCTAAACTCCGGACTTTCCAAAGACTGGACGGTAGCGATCGGTCTTTACAATATGTTGGATAAAAGCCTGATCAATCAGTATTTTGCTGTATTCTGCGCAGGAGGTCTGCTGATCTCTATTCCAATCTCCATTTTGTTTGTGCTGATGCAGAAATGTTATGTGGAGGGTGTAACCGGAGGCGCCGTAAAAGGGTGATAACTAACAATTCTGACATAAGAAATATTATGGGCGCACCAGAAATTTTATTGTGGAGGTCTTAGTTTACAATAAGAAAGGCTAGGGTTAATAACGTGAATAGATCATTTTTGTTTGAGGGGCAGCAGGGGCTGCTTCATGGAGGAGATTATAATCCGGACCAGTGGCTGGACCGCCCGGATATATTGCAGGAGGATGTCCGTCTGATGAAAAAGGCGCATGTCAATACCGTAAGTCTTGGCATATTTTCCTGGGCCGTTTATGAGCCGGTGGAAGGCGAATATCATTTTGAATGGCTGCAGGAGATCATAGATACTTTGTATCAAAATGGTATCTGTACGGTGCTTGCAACGCCGTCGGGAGCACGCCCTGCCTGGCTGGACCGGAAGTATGAGGAGGTACGCCGTGTCAATAAATATGGCGTGCGGGAGCATCATGGAATCCGCCATAACCATTGTATGAGCTCTCGGGTATTTCGTCAGAAGGTAAAGGAAATTACGGAAAAATTATATGAGGCGGTGGGAACACATCCGGGTGTCAAGCTGTGGCATATTTCCAATGAGCTGGGAGGAGAATGTTATTGTCCTCTTTGTGCAGCGCGCTTTCAGGAATATCTGCGGAAGAAATTTCACAATGATATTCAGGAGTTGAATAAAGCCTGGTGGAATGCTTTCTGGAGTCATAATTACAGTTGCTTTGAGGAAATTGAACCACCACTGGAGTATGGTGAGAGCAGCAGCATGGGCCTTGATCTGGAATGGCGGAGATTTACCACATGGAATATGACGGATTATCTGAAATCAGAGATTGAGACTATTCGTGGACTGGGAAGTACACTCCCTATTACGACTAATTTTATGGAGCTGTATGAGGGTCTTGACTATCGGGAAATGGAAAAGGAGCTGGATGTGATATCCTGGGATTCTTACCCTAGATTTCATAATGATCATGAGAGCTTTGAAACCACTATGTGGAATACGGCCTTTCATAATACTGTGATGCAGTCCATGAAAAAGGACAGACCATTTATGCTGATGGAAAGTGCACCGGGACTGGTGAACTGGCATGTATACAATAAACTAAAACGACCATATGTACATCGTTTGTTTTCCCTGCAGGCGGTTGCCTGTGGTTCGGACACTGTGCAGTATTTTCAGTGGCGCAAGGGCAGAGGCGGTTATGAACAATATCATGGAGCCGTTGTGGATCATCTGGGTACGGATGACACGCGGACATTCCGTGAGGTCGCAGCACTGGGGGAGGACCTGGAGAAGTTGGCCGAGGTTGCAGGCAGTGTGCCGGAAGCAGAGGCTGCATTGATCCTGGACTGGGATACTATGTGGGCTGTGAATGATATGATGGGACTTGCCCGGGAGACGAAAAAATATGCCCAGACCTGTATGGAGTGGTATCGTCTGATGGCATCCATGGGATTAAATGTGAATATAATTCCGCAGACAGAGGAGCTTAGTGAATATAAGCTTGTGGTAGCCCCGATGATGTATATGCTGAAGCCGGAGACAGCTGTACGGTTGAAAGAATATATCCAAAAAGGCGGACAGCTTCTGGCAACCTATGTGACGGGATATGTTGATCAGAATCAGCTTTGTTATCTCGGAGGATTTCCGGGAGATGGCTTAAAGGATGTATTTGGTGTTATCAGTGAAGAAATTGATACCTTTTATCCGACGGATCGCAATCAGGTAACATTGTGGGATGGAAGCAAAGCTCAGGTGCGGGATTATGCAGAGCTTCTTCGTGTGCAGGAAGATGTCCGAATATTGGGACAATATGATGCGGACTTTTATCAGGGAATGCCGGCGGTGACAGAGCATTCTTATGGAGCGGGAACGGTATGTTATGTGGCAGCGCGTATGGAATCACAGGCAAACAGGCGTATTCTGGAGTTGCTTGTGTCCCGGAGTGGTTTGGACTTGCCAAAACTTCCGGAAGGAGTAGAATATCATGTAAGAGAAGCCGGGGGCGAGCGATATATATTCCTGCTAAATCTGGAAGAAAAGGAAAAGCAGATAGACGAAATCAATGGAACAGATCTGCTGACACAGAAGCTTTGTGATGGTACCGTAAAGCTGGAACCGTATGGTGTGATGGTGGTAAAAGTAAAACAGGGATAATATAAAGGGGAAATTTGATTTCCCAATAAGGAAAGTATTTAATACCTAATGTATTAAATATAAATGTATCGTCTCAGACGGCAGCTCTGTATTTGGACACAGGGCTGCCGTTTTGTGATTTATTATCTGGAATTTTATGCGGGGGAACAAGCTCCCTTGTGTTGCAAATCTGTGATATGGAAAGGAGAAGGAAAGACCATGAAAATGATCAAGGGAATGGATATTTCTACGCTTTTGGAGGAAGAAGCGTGTGGGGCAAAATATTATGATTTTGGGGAGGAAGCTGATCTTCTGGATATATTGAAGCGGTACGGAGTAAACTCTGTCCGCCTGCGTCTCTGGAATGATCCTTATGATGAACAGGGGAATCCGTATGGTGCGGGAACCAATGATCTGGACAAGACGATCTGTATGGCAAAACGGGCAAAAGCGTCAGGAATGGGATTTTTGCTGGATTATCACTACAGTGATTTCTGGGCAGATCCGGGTAAGCAGATTGTGCCGAAGGCATGGCAGGGATACGGACCGGAGCAGTTGGAAGAGGCAGTGTACGAATATACGGTCAGTACAATGACGGTACTGCGGGAGGCCGGTGTGGCCCCAACCATGGTACAGGTGGGAAACGAGCTCACTAACGGACTTTTGTGGCCGACCGGTCAGAAACCCAATTTCGATCAGCTTGCAAAATATATTAATGCAGGAATCCGTGGTGTCAGAGAGGTGGATGATCAGGTGAAAATTATGATCCATCTGGATAATGGCGGCTTTAATGAAATGTATGTAGAATGGTTTGATCATTTTATGGAGCGTGGGGAGGATTTTGATGTGATCGGTCTTTCCTATTATCCGTTCTGGCATGGAACGCTGGATCAGCTGGAATACAATATGCGGGATTTGGCGAAACGTTATCAGAAAGAGCTGGTGGTAGCGGAGGTATCTATGGGATTTACCATGGAGGATTACCGTGACCGGGAGGGTGATCCGGATAAAAGGTTAAAGGGTATGGCAACAAAACCGGAGCTTGTGGAAAATCTGGAATATCCTATGACTCCTAAGGGGCAGGCAGATTTTATGGAGGATATTATGCACAGGATCAAGTCTGTTCCCGGCGGTCTGGGCTTTTACTACTGGGAGCCGGCATGGATTCCGGTGCCGGGCTGCGGATGGGCCACGGAGGCGGCACTTCGTTATACCGGCGAGGAGGGACCGGGAGGAAATGAATGGGCCAATCAGGCATTGTTTGATTATGATGGAAATTCTTTGCCGGCGCTGCGCAGAATCCGGGATTTCCGGTAGGGAAAATGGAGAGAAAAAATTAGTGTAATTAAGAAGAAGGTACTATTGACATATTTAGTCAAAGAAAAGAATAGAGGGCACAATATGAAGAATATTACAATGGATTATTTACGAAATCATACATTTGAATTGACCGGTCTGGAGGAGCAGACTGTGGCGAAAGAGAAAACGAGTGCGATGTTTTCCCCGCAGCAATTAAGCAGGCTGCCGCGGGGAGACATGGACCGGTTTGATGAACTGAATATCCGTATTAATGATATGATCCGGGAGCTGTTTGATACGAAAGAGCAGTTTAGCCAGAAATGCAATCTGAAATATGAAACGGTCAGAAAATACATACGTGTGCGCAGTGGGAAAACCCTGCCCAAGGAAATGCTTGCAAAGTTTGTGATCGCCTGTGGTCTTTCCCTGGAGGAAGCCGACGAATTATTCGAATTAAGAGATCACGCTCTGCAGCCGGATAAAATTCTATTAGATGCCGTGATCGTACATTGTCTGCAAAATCATTATGATCTTGATGAGTTCTTTGATACATGCAATCAGGTAAATCTGGATATTGAATATAAAATTTAAAAGTTGGGATAAAAAATCCCAATGTGGGGCTTTATGGTTTGGTAAGATGGCATCAACATAAAGAAAGGAGTTGACGCATATGTCAAAGAAAAGATTTACCTGGGAAAATTTCCCGTATGATTTTTTGAAAGCAATCGCTTATGGAAAGGAGACACCGGCAAGGTTACGACCAGGAAACGTGTATGAGGAGAAGGATGTAGAATTTCTGATCCCTCATATCAGTTATATTTGTGGTTATCCGGATGACTATTTTGTAAGAAAATATCGAAAATCCATTGAAGATTATTTTCTCAACGGATCCAATCATTTAATTCAGGTGGTGCGCCGGTTGGAGCGATTGAACTATGGTGGTATCCATCTGGGAGAAAACGATGAAATGCTTTTTGCATTGCGTCAGAAACGAATGACACAGACCTTATGTGATGTTTATTTAAGTGAGCTGCGTATGACGGGAAAGGCTGTGTACAATGATGAGGAGAGTGTTTTCCAGCTTCCTAAGACGTTGGATCTGACCATTGCACAACCGGATAAAATTACATTGTATTCTTATCAGGAAAAAGCGGTGGAGGCGATGCATCAGTACTTTTTGAACGAAGATCGTAGTTCCGCTATTTTGTCTATGCCGACAGGAAGTGGAAAAACCAGAACCAGTGTGTACTATCTGCTTCACGATATGATCAGTCAGGGGTATCAGGTGATCTGGCTGTGTCATCGTTCTATGCTGATCGAGCAGGCGGCGGAGCAGTTTTACAAATTTTCCCCTTTGATCAGGGAACAAAATCAATCCATGGAGCAGTTTAAAATGGTTTGTATTTCCGGGAAGCATGCGAGTGTGCGGGCGATGGAACCGGATGATAATCTGATTATTTCCAGTGTGCAGAGTCTGTGTAACAATACCGTATATCTGCCAAATATTCTGGCAGAGAAGGTAATGATCGTTGTAGATGAGGCACATCATACATTGGCACCGTCTTATCGGAGGATTATCCGGACGATCCGTGAGAAAAGACCGGGTGCCAAGCTTCTGGGGCTTACGGCGACGCCGGTGCGCCTGACGGAGAAGGCGACAGGGCAGTTGATGAAAATTTTTGATAATAAAATTGTATTTTCTGTGACAATGAGTGATCTGATCGCTGACAAGACCCTGGCAACGCCGCAATATATTCCTGTGGATACCAATATTGATATTGAAACACTGATCGATATTGATGAGCGGAAATATATTGCCAAATGGGGAGAACTGCCGGAATCTCTGGTGATGAAGGTTGCAAAAATAAATGAGAGAAATGATATTATTGTGGACGAATATGTGCGCAATAAGGAAAAATACGGAAAGACAATTATTTTTGCATTAAATGCGATTCATTGTGATTCGTTAAATGAGGCGTTTCGGAAGAAGGGAATCCGAAGTGACTACGTTTACACGATGATCGGCAATGCAGAAAACCAGAGAACCATTGACCGTTTCCGGCATAATGAGGCAGAGGATGGGATTGATGTTTTGATCAACATCAATATATTGACAGAGGGAAGCGATATTCCGGATATTCAGACCGTTTTTCTTACCAGACCAACGACCAGTGACGTACTGTTGATGCAAATGGTCGGCAGGGGAATGCGGGGAGCAGGATGCGGTGGTACAGATACCGTTAATATTGTGGATTTTTGTGATAAGTGGACTAGCATTACAAGCTGGCTGAACCCGCAGTTCCTTTTGGGGATGGAGGATCCGGAGGAGAAGACGTTGAAAAGAAAGCGTTATATTTATGATATGATACCAATGGACGCAATTCGCGATATTGTGCGGGGAATCAGCTACAAAGGAGAATTTGCCGAAGTTCGTCAGGGGACATTGCCGGTGGGATGGTATGATGTCATTGATGAATATGGAAATGATGCCAGGGTATTAGTGTTTGAAAATCAGTTGGGGGGATATCAGGCATTCAAAGAGGATTCACAGAATTATTTCGAAGATGAGAATACAACCGGGCGGCAGTTGATTTCCCGATATTTTAGAAATTTTGGTATGCTGCCCGGAGAAAAGGAGTTAGAGGATCTGCTTTGTTATATCAGACAGGAAAAAACATTTCCGGAGTTAAAGCGTTTTGAAGTACGTGATCAAATGGAACCGTTTGCTTTGTCTGAGAGGATCAAGCAGGGAGATATGACATACACCGACACTATGAACAGCATCCGGGAGGCATATGAACAGAACAGGGAAATTGCGGAAAGTCTTTATGGAAACTTTGAATATTACAAAAAAAGAGTGATGAATTGTCTGATGTTTCCAAATGGGATTGTGCCTATCGGTACCCGTGTGGAGGAAGTAGACAAAGAGGTTTTTCATTTGTCTCCGGAACCAATGAAGGAGAGTATCGAGGATTTGCTGACGGAGGTCATTGAGGAAAACAGAGAGCATTTGCAGAAGGATTTTGTACGGCCGGAAATTCAATGGACAGATCGTGCAATGGCGTCATATTGGGGCGTGTTTTACCATGACTACAATCTGATATATATTAATTCTCTTTTAAATTCAGAGAGTGTTGATAAGGAGGTTGTAAAATTTGTAATCTACCATGAATGCCTGCATCAGGAATTTACAGGACATCCGAAGGAGTTTCGGGACAAGGAACGGTTGTATAAGGATTTTCAGATACAAGAGCATTTTCTTGATTATATTCTGAGAGATTTTGATGGAAAATTTGATTATTGATAAGGAGAAAGAAAATGAAAAAAGTTGTATTTTGCGAGATTGCATGGATGAAATATTATTCCGGTGTGTCAGAGGATGACCAGCCGGTCAACGGTGGAAAATATGTTAAAGAAAACAAGGAAGGAGGAGAAATTTATAATTTTGCCCCGTACAATCATCAGTGTTATGGATATGTTATGCATCAGGGAGAGGAACTTCATATTGAGCGTTATGATAAGATCTTACGGGATTTTGATGAAGTACGGGATATGACAGTGGTATGGGTTGCCTCGGATGGAAAAAGCAGCAAGATTGTTGGCTGGTATGAGCATGCGACCATGTATCGTTTCTGGCAGCAGTTTTATGATTCCCTGTATTGTGGTGACTGGAGAAACAGTTACAATTTTGTGGCAGAGGAAAAGGACTGTTATCTGATTGACGAGAAGGATCGGAGCTTTGTAGTTCCCCGTGCACCGCTTGCAGGTAAAGGAAAAGGGATGGGGCAGTCACAGGTATGGTATGCAGATTCAGAATATGCGCAGGAAGAAATTATTCCAAAAGTAATTGCTTATCTGGAGTCCATGAAAGAGAAGTGTATCCCTATTTATGATACGATAGAAACTTTGTCGGAATGTGCACCGGATCATGGAGAAACGGCGGAGGAGCTGATGGACCAATGCGTTAAAGAATTTTCTGATGGAACCGGTGATCTGCTCAAATCATTTGCTTATGCGAATCTGGCGGTGGAAAAGGATGACTGTATGGAAACACGGGAACTGAGAGGGGATCTGTATTCTGAGATTGGCTGGTACAATGAAGCGGAAGAGGAATATAAGACCGCATTACATCAGGAGGAAAATCTCAATATTATGGAAAAGCTGATGTATATTGAATTAATGATGGGACAGACGTTTCTTGCGATTGAGCTGGGGGAGACAATAAGACAACATAAAAATGACGAAAACAATAACTGGGATCTAACTTCCGGCAATTTGGTATTTGCTTATATCGGCGAGAACGAATTTGACAAGGCAGCTTTTTTGATCGCGGAATGTGAAAAGGACGGAGACCGGGAGTACGGCTGGATTGAGGAAGCAAAGATGGTTTTGGCAGAATGTAGACAGAACATCAAGAAGAAATAACAAATCGAAAGGGATCATAAAAAGCAAACATTCTCACAATATTGAGATTGTTTGCTTTTTTTCTCTTTTTATATCCTTTCCGTGGTACAATGTGCAAAAAGGAGGAAAGTCATGCAGAATATTTTGATCATAGAGGATGATCCGGACTTAAATCAGACGATCGGTTATGCTCTGGAAAAAGCGGGATATGGCGTATTTCGTGCGGACAGCATCCGGAAAGCGGAGACAATATTTGTCCGGGAAAAGATTTGTCTGGTGCTGCTGGATGTGAATCTGCCGGATGGAGAGGGCTACACGTTTTGCCGTTGGGCAAAGGCGCAGAGAGAGGTGCCGGTGATCTATCTGACGGCAAGGGATCTGGAGGAGGATGCGCTGGAGGGATATGAGTCGGGAGCAGAGGATTATGTGACGAAGCCCTTTTCTATGAAGATTTTGTTGAAGAAGCTGGATGTGGTTTTAAAGAGGCTGACACCGGCGGACAGTCAGGTGTTTCAGGATGATCATCTGAGGATGGATCTGGAGCAGGCGAGACTGTATGTGGATGGCAGAGAGTGCAGCGTGACGCCGACAGAGGTCCGGATGCTGCGTCTGTTTCTTTCAAACCGGGGGCAGCTTTTGACTTACGAGGTGATGCTGGACCGTTTATGGGACAGTGGCGGTCAGTTTGTGGATAAACACGCTCTGGCAGTAAATGTAAACCGATTGCGGCAGAAGCTGGAGGATGCGGAGCATAAATATATTTCTAATGTATATGGAGTGGGATATCAATGGATTGGATAATTGGAATCGGAATGATGGCTTTGGGAATTGCGGTAGTGGTGCTTTTGTGGAGAAACTATTGTTTGCGTAAAGAGGCGGCGCAGTTTGCCGGGAAGGTGGAGCAGGCACTGGACGCCATTGTAACCGGAAAGGAATGGAAGCGGCAGGGAGAGCTGACGGATAGCCTCTGGGATCGCATAGAGACACAGCTTGCAAAGGCAGAACATGTCTTTCAAAGAAAGCAGGAAGAAAGTCTTCGGGAGAAGGAGACGGTCAAGGGACTGATCTCGGACATTTCCCATCAGACGCGGACGCCTCTTGCAAATATGAAGCTGTATGTGGAGTTGTTGGAGGAGGAAACACTTTCCGGGGAGGGGACCGGATTTCTGGCAAAGCTGTGCGAACAGACGGAAAAAATGGATTTTCTGATGCAGAGTATGGTAAAAATGTCCCGGCTGGAGACAGGGATTTTGCAGATCCGGCAGGAAAAACAGGATCTGTCAGAGACGATCCGCCGGGCTGTTGCGGATGTGGTTCCGGCGGCAGCGGCCAAGGAGATTGATCTGTTTGTGGATTGTCCGGATGGAATGATGGTGCCTCATGACGGAAAATGGACGCAGGAGGCGGTGTCCAATATATTGGACAATGCAGTGAAGTATACGGAATCCGGTGGGCAGATTCATCTTTCCGTGGAAAGACAGGAGATATTCTGGCAGATTGCCATTGCGGATACGGGAAAAGGAATTGCCGTGGAACGGCAGGCACAGATTTTTACGAGATTTTACCGGGAACCGGAGGTTCACGATAAACCCGGTGTGGGAATCGGACTATATCTTGCCAGAAGGATTATTGAATTACAGAAGGGCTACATTGAGGTGCGGTCAGAGACAGGGAAGGGAGCCTGCTTCCGGTTGTATCTTCCTGTATAAAAAGTCACAATTTTGTGATGATCTTTCATTGAGACCGGTTTGTGATTTTTCGATGATATGATGTAAGAGTCAGGGATTGGGGATGCTTGCAATATTCCGGAAATTGTATGGCACCGGAGTGATCCATGGCATTATATCTGTTGAAAGAGGAGGAAAAACCATGGGAAAGTATATCGTAGAGACGAAAAATCTCAAGAAATATTATGAAATGGGAAACAATATGGTAAAAGCTTTGGATGGCGTTGATTTTTGTGTGAAGGAGCATGAATTTGTGGCCATTATCGGAAAGAGCGGATCAGGCAAAAGCACACTGCTTCATATGCTGGGTGGTCTTGATATCCCCACTTCGGGAGAGGTTGTGGTAGATGGCAAGGCGCTTTTGGGGTTAAAGAAGGAGCAGCTTGCTATTTTCCGGCGAAGAAATATTGGTTTTATTTTTCAGAATTATAATCTGGTGCCGGATCTGAGCGTGTATGAAAATGTAATCCTGCCGGTGGAGCTGGACGGCAGACATGTGGATCGGGAGTATGTCAAAGAAATACTGGAGTTATTAGGGCTGTCCGAAAAAAAGGACACTCTGCCGGGAAATCTGTCGGGAGGGCAGCAGCAGAGAGCCGCAATTGCCAGAGCACTTGCGGCGAAGCCTGCAATTATTCTGGCAGATGAGCCTACCGGAAATCTGGACAGTGCCACCAGCCATGATGTGCTGGGGCTTTTAAAGATGGCGGCAAAGCAGTTTTGTCAGACATTGATCCTGATCACACACGACCGGGATATTGCCCAGCTCGCCGACCGTATTGTTCATATTGAGGACGGCAGGATCGTAGGGGACACACGGAAGGGAAGTGATGTCGATGCTTAAAAATCCCAACAATGCAGTTGTTAAGAGAATGGCACATCATTCATTGAAGACAGGCAAAAGGAGGACTGTGACGTTATTTCTGGCCATTTTTCTTTCTGCCTTTATGATATTTACAATCTTTACGGTAGGTGTCACTTATTTTAAACTGCAGAAGATTCAAAACATCCGGCTGTCCGGGGCGGAGTTTGATGCGATCATGTATGGTGTAACAGGGGAACAGGCGCAGAAGTGCGGGAAGAATCCGGATATTACGCTGACCGGCTTTCTTGGTCTTTGCGGCTGGGTCGAGAAAACGGACCGCGATAATACACCGAACGTCGGACTTGGCTGGGCAGATGAAAATTACTGGTCAAAAATGATGAAACCGGCAAGGGAGAAGTTAGAGGGGAAATATCCGGTTGCGGAAGATGAGATCATGGTGACAAAAGAGGCATTAGAGGAATGCGGATACGGAGAGCTTAAGGTCGGTGATTCCATTACCGTGACTTATGGGGAGTATATTGGTGTACAGAAGGGAACCTTTCGGATCAGCGGGATATGGGATGGTTACGGAACGAAGAAGATGTTCTATATGTCTAAAGCGTTTTATGAGCAGTCGGGATGGAAGCGTTCCGATGCTGCATCCGGAAGATATTTTATAAGCTTTCGTCAGAGACTGATGACAAAGAAAACGCAGAATGCATTTATAAAGAGTATGAAACTGGGGAAACAGCAGAATCTTTTTTTTGTCTCAGATCTGGGGGAATCCGTTAAGATCCTTGAAGGACTTATCGGGCTGAGTATCATTACCTGTCTGTGTGCTTATTTGCTGATCTACAATATTATGTATCTTTCTGTGGCAGGCAGGGTACGGCATTATGGACTGCTTCAGACCATCGGCATGACGGAGCGGCAGATCAGGGGTATGCTGAAAGAACAGCTTCTTCTGGTAGGATCTGCAGGCATCGGAAGCGGCTGTGTGGCAGGAGCGTTTATTTCGTTTTTTCTGATTCCGGTTATCGTAAAAAGTCTCGGAATACGGAAGGGGTATGTGGGTGCGATCGGTGTACAGTTTCACCCGGCGGTTTTGGCGGTGACCATATTGCTGGCGGGGCTTACGATCGGTCTGGCGGGCTGGAAGCCGGTGCGAAAGGCGGCAAAGATTTCTCCGCTGGAAGCACTGGGATACCGTCCGTCATCGGGAGCGAGGAGAGACAGAAAAGCAACGCGGGGAAATGTCATCACACGGATTTCCCTGGAGCAGTTTGTGAAGGATAAGAAACGGACCGCGATGGTTCTTTTGTCTCTGGCGATGAGTCTGTCTGTGTATCTTTGTGTTGTCACAATGCTGGGTGGCCAGGCTGCGCGCGCGATCGTGTCCAATAACATGGACACAGATCTCGTTATCCAAAACGATACAGGCACCAAGGAAAAGGCAAAGGATCGGAAAGATATTTTTAGCAGTGCCCTGGTGAAGTCGATTCAAAGCCGGAAAGACGTTACCGAGATGCATGCAGTGTTATTTTCGGAGATTACCATTCCATGGGAACCGGATTTCATGGAAACGTGGATGAAGGAATTTTATGAAAAATGGATGAGCATACCTTATGAAAAGGAGCGAAAGGAGTACCGGGAGCATCCTGAAAACTTTGGAACCAGTCTGCTCGGCATAGACGAACAGGAATTTGATCGTCTGAATCAGACGTTTGAAACGCCCATATCCAAAAAGGATTTCATCACAGGAAAAGCGTGTATTATTTACCGGAATGGACTGGAGCTTGCCGATAAGGATCTCGTGGGCAAAAAAGTGACATGTACGCTCTATCAAGATAGCAACAAGAGTAAAAGCTTTACGGTGGCAGGTGTAACGGATGACTCCTATTACACGGCACTTCTTGGATATCCACCAACACTCATTGTCAGCGATCAGGTGGTGAAGTCGTTTGACGAGGAAGCATTTATTCTGAAAGCGGGGATCTGTTATAAGAAGGAGTATGACCGTGGAACGGAGAAGGCGGTTTTGTCACTTCTGAAGAAGGATGCCAATGCACGGGATTTTTCCTGGGAATCCAAGATCGAGGAGGCAGACGAAATGCGAAAGGCACAGGGCAACATGCCTCAGATCGGAATGGGTATTGTATTGATTCTTGCGTTTATTGGGATCATGAACTATATGAATACGTTTGTGGTAAACGTGCAGAGCCGGATGACGGAGCTGTCAGTGATGGAAAGTGTCGGCATGACTGACCGGCAGCTCATGGGAATGCTTGTCCGGGAAGGAGCTCTTTATGCAGGGGGAGCATGGGGGCTTACGCTGACAGCAGGACTGGGAATCGTCTATCTGATCTATCAGACAATGAATTACCGGGGTGTTTCGTTTTTGGTGCCAGTTGTACCGCTTCTGTTGGCAGCGGCTATCAGCTTTGTGGTCTGCATTGCAATTCCGGTGGTAACATGGAAGGTGCTGGAACGACAGGGAACCGTGGTGGAACGGATCAAAGGGGTGGAATAGAAGGGGGATCAATTAATAAGTGGAAAGGGATTTTAATGCCTCTTCCTTTTTTCGAAGAGCTGTTTCTGTATCGGATAGTTTCTGCTTTATTTGTGCATATTCATAAATAAAATCAGGAAAATATTTTTGGAGAACCAGCTCTTCTATTTTTTTATATGTATCAGAAGAAGGAGGAATTACACCGGGATGTTGATATAAGATGCGGTTAACGCTGACAGTTCGTATGTCATTCAGTTTTAAAATGGAATGATGCTTTATAAAAGAAAATTCACAGTTCTGTGTCGATATTGTTTTGTTCGGTTATCAGCCCAGCGGTAATCGGATTTAGAGAAGCGATCAAGTTCATCTGTTGCGAACATATTAGAGATAACAGCGTCCGTAGTTTTGTTTTGAGCTTTTAGATATTCTTTCAAATAATAGTACTCCTTAATTTTTATGTATGAAAAAAGGGTATAGCGCTAACCATACCCTACTCTGAAAAATAGAGCGACCTCGTCGGTCAAAGTATCTTTTCATTTGTGGCCTCGTCGGCCAAAAACACATGCCAGCAAGTGAGCCTGTGTTATTTGTAACCAGTATTATACTCGTTTACAACAAAAAAACTATCGGCAATTTATACAAAAAAGAAAAAGTTATTTGTAGATATGTAATAAAACATATAATAAACTGCATAAATAATTATTTTTTGGCTACAAATATGATCTTGTCCTGTGACCGGAAGTTTGTCTCAAACTCCAGTGTGATTTTCTTGGATTTTTTAGGAAATAAGGGGAATAAAGCATTATAAATATATTGAGTATGTACAAAGAAATGTATATAATAAAATATGCAGTAAAAATATAAGTAAGTTTATCAGAAGTATCATGGAGTTCGTATGGGATTTTTTAGAAAGAAAACAAAAAAAGATAAAAACGAAAATTATCGAAAGATGCAGTTCCGGATCATGTATTCCTTTGGTCTGATCATTATTGTTGTTTCAGCCGTTCTTGCGAGTGTCATTCTGGAGAGATCAGGCACGGTGATGCGTCAAAAAGTGGCAAGCCTTGTGGCGGCGGACAGCCACCAGTTACAGATGAACATTAATTCATATCTCAAAAAGGTGGAATCCACAGCCAGTCTGATGTTTGCCGATGAAAAATACTATGCGTATGACGCAACGGACGAGAGCATGGATGAATATCACCGGGTGATATCGGAAGAGGAGATAACGGATCGGATCGTTGATATTGGATTGATGGAGAATTTTTCCGATTTTTCTATTATTTATTCTAATGATCATTCTGTGGGATGGCTGTCGAAGACTACCTCCGGAGCATTTCCGAAGGGCGGGCTTTATGATACCTTTGCCGGCTGTATTACGAATCAAAAAGTGGATTCCGGCTGGGCATTTGGCGTGGGTGGCAATACGGACCGGTTATATTATGTGAAAAGATTAAATCCTCATGCCATCCTTGTGGCATCCTTTTACAGTAAGGAATTAGACAGCGTATTCAAATATCCGGAGGAACTAAAGGGCATTACGATCCGGCTGATCAACGACGAAAAGCAGATCCTGTATTCCTCCGGGAAGCAGGAAATAGGAAAAAAGCTTCCTGAGGTGACAGCTTCCCTGCTTGTGGATGAGAGTAATTTTTCGGCAATGAATAAAAAATATCTTGTAACGTCAAATCAGTGTTCCAATGGCTGGAGAGTTGTCTGTTCGGTTTCGATGAACAAGATTATGAAAGAGAATGATCAATTAAAAAGATCAGTATATCTGATCACATCAATCTGTGTTCTTGTTTTTGTTTCTATAGGAATGATCATTTTGAAGAGAGCAACACAGCCGGTGGATGGTCTTGTTTCCAAGCTGGAAAACGAGGCGGCGATCGATGCGCTTTCCGGCGTATGCAATAAGCGTGCTTTTCATAAGCAGGTGACAGAAGAACTGGGACGTATGGCACCGGAAAACATAAAGTTATTTGTTATGTTTGACATTGATAATTTTAAGCAGGTAAATGACAAGCTGGGGCATGCCCAGGGGGATCTCGCCATTGCCCGGATGGGACGTTTGCTTCGCAAGAAGCTGGATGCGGCGGGAACGATCGGTCGTGTAGGAGGCGATGAGTTTTCCTATTATCGTTCTTTCCGAAAAGAGGACATGGAATATGCGAAGACGCGTATGAATGCTGATATGGACAGTCTGCTGAAAGTATTTGCAGAAGAATTTACCATGGAGCATAAGGCCTGTGATGTATCGTTGAGTGCGGGAGTTTGTCTGATCAGTGGAGATTTTACATTTGAAGAACTATCCCGGAAAGCGGACAGTGCGCTTTATATTTCTAAGAGACATGGAAAAAATCAATACACGGTATACAAGGAAGGGATGGAAGACAATGCATAGTAAAAATATGGCAAAGAAAATATTTGCCGGAATGACAATGTTAATGGTAATGACTCTTTTGTCCGGCGGATTGCTTACCGGATGTAAAAAGAGTGGCAGTGTGGATGTGATTACCGGCAGTGACAGCAGCAAAATTTCCTTTTCGTGGTGGGGAAATGATGCCAGACATGCTTATACCATGGACGGAGTCGATGAATTTCAGAAGCGGAATCCGGATATTGATGTGGAATATCATTATGGGGACTGGAACGGATATGAGAAGCGTATGCAGGTGTGGATGAAATCCCATACGGAGACAGATGTAATGCAGATCAATTATGCGTGGCTCGACACGTATTCCAGGGACGGTTCCGGATATTATGACCTGTATCAGTTAAAGGATTATATTGACCTGGATAATTTTACAAAAGAGGATCTGGCATTTGGAGAAAAAAACGGCAAATTAAATGCAATACCGATTGCATTTAACACATCAACCGTTTACTACAACAAAAAGATATATGATGCCTATGGCATTTCTCTTCCTGAAAGCTGGGATGATTATTTTAAAGCGGCGAAGATAATGAAAAAGGATGGAATTTATCCGATTGGCATGGCGAAAAAACAGATGTTTTTGTTTTTGATCGCATATTATGAGCAGACCACAGGCAAGAAGATGTTTGGTGAGGATGGCCGGTTTCTTCCCGGAGAAAAGGATGTTAAAACAATTCTCAGCTTCTATAAAAGGCTCATTGATGAAAAGGTGATGCCTTCGGTGGATCAGTTTTCCGATACGATGTTTGTATCGGGAAAGATTGCAGGGGGAATGTTCTGGGTCAGTGATGCGGGAAATTGCTGTGGTGGACTGAAAGCAGCCGGGGGTGAGCCGGTGATCGGAGAATATCCTGATGTGCCGGGGCAGAAGCTGACCGGATGGTATGTGAAGCCGGCAACCATGTATGCGGTCAGTTCCCTTACAAATCATCCGGAGGAAGCGGCGAGACTGTTGAATTATCTTTTAAACAGCAAAGAGATGGTGCGGCTGCAGGGGACGGAAAAGGGTGTGCCGGTAAGCCGGAAGGCAGTCAGAATACTGCATCAGGAAAATGCCATTCAGAGCTATGAAGCCGCCGGAAATAATAAAATGATAAAAGAGCGGAAGTATATGAAGGTATTGCAGCCGGTTATGGAAAATGACGATGTGTTAAACATTTTTAAGAAGAATGCAGACGAATATATTTATGGAGTTAAAGATATTGATTTTGTCGCAAAGAAGTTATATCGGGAAATGTCCGTTTACAACACGAAGGAGAATGACAGCAAATGAAAACATTATATCGATTTAACAGCTTTATAGAAAAATGGATGGCGCTGGTTACGCCGGCGTGTCTTGCGTTTGGGGTATTGTTTCCACAGATTGCAAAGCATGGTGTGCCCTTTGTTCCCTATGTATTTGCATTTATGACGTTTACCGGAGCACTCAAATCCAGATTCCGTGATGTGGCAAATGTATTCCGGAATCCGGCACCGCTGTTGATCGTGATGGCGCTGCTTCATCTGGTGATTCCGAGGATTGTCTGCGGTGTGGGAACCCTTGCATTTCCGGGGAATCCCGATCTGGTTACGGGAATGGTGCTGGAATTTGCGGTTCCTACAGCAGTCAGTGCTTTAATGTGGGTGATGATCTATGATGGAAATCTGGCGGTTTCGCTGGCACTTGTGGTGGTAGATACGGTTCTGGCACCGTTGATCATTCCGATCACGCTTAGCATTTTTGTGGGATCGAAGGTTCATATTGATATGACCCATATGATCAGCCAGCTTGTTTTCATGGTTGCACTTCCGTCGATTGCCGCAATGACATTAAATCAGGTCAGCGGAGATCGTGTCAGGGAGACATGGCCGTCCAGACTGGCACCGTTTTCTAAAATTGCGTTGATGTTTGTCGTTGCTTCAAACTCCTCCGGGGTTGCGCCGTATGTCCGTCACATGAATGGGCAGCGGATCCTGGTAGCCGTTTTTATGTTTCTTCTGGCAGCAGGGGGCTATGGAGCCGGTCTTGTGATCGCCCGTTTGTTCCATCAGGACCGGCAAACACAGGTTTCTATGATGTACGGAGCCGGAATGCGCAATATCAGTGCCGGAGCTGTGATCGCAACCACCTCTTTTCCGGGAGAAGCTATCTTTCCGGTTCTGATCGCCACATTATTTCAGCAGATGCTGGCGGCATTGTACGGAAAGGGTCTGGAGAGAGCCTCCCGTAAGGAGTGACAGCAGGTGCCTGATATAAGGATAAATTATCTGGAGCGCAGGACATGATCAAACAGTTTTGCATTGTCATATGTCATATTTAATGGGCAGATGGAGCTTTCCGTCTGTCCTTTTTCGATGCAGGAAATGACTTCGCAGACCTCGTAGTAAAAGCCGTTGTCCAGACCTTCATGGAAATCCTCCACCAGCCGGTCTTCCAGATCATACAGGCGTGCTCGGTTGCCGAAATGGATCTTTGGGATATGGATATAGCCATCGCTGCCATAGAGATAGGCATCCTCCGGCATTTTGGTGGTAAAGGAACACTGGATATTGGCAATGCACCGTTCTAATTGTAGATTCAGGCTGACAATCTCATCTACACCTGTAGAATAATCTTTTTTGAAAAATTGCATCTGGGTAATCTTCTGGTCTGCATAATAGGGCAGCAGTTCCATGGGATAGATTCCGATATCGTAGAGGGAGCCGCCGCCGAGTTCCGGATAAAATAATCGTTTATTATAGGTTTTGTCGGCTTTCCAGCCGATATTTGCCTGCATCAGATGAAGCTCTCCGATCCTGCCCTCCTGAATCCACCGGCGCACCCGGAGGGATTTTGGCAGAAAGCGTGACCACATGCCCTCCATAAGAAAAAGCTGCTTTTCTCTGGCAAGGGTGATCATCTCCTGCGCCTGGGAAGCGGTCTGTGTCATGGGCTTTTCACAGATTACATGTTTGCCCGCTTCCAGACACGCCTTGATATTGTCATAGTGAGCGTTAGATAATGTGGCGATATAGATAATGTCAATGTCAGGATCGGCCAGAAGTGTTTCATAGCTGTCGCAATACCGGCTCAGCCCCTCCTTTTCGGCCCAATCTCTGGCACGCTCCAAAGACTTGCTGGCAACCGCTGTTACGTCGGCGTTTTTTGTCATACGAACTGCTTCGATAAATTTATGAGCAATATTTCCTGCTCCGATAATTCCAAAATGATACATAAAAAGTCTCTCTTTCTATAGTAGTAAAAAGCTGTATATCTGACGAGGAAGGACCAGCAGATATACAGCCTTAATAACGGTGTGTTTCTAACACAGTTGTTAGAAAAACGGATTATTTATGTTAATGATTATCCCAGTAACGCCTTATCGGAATCAAACTCCTCGCCGGAGACCTCTTCAAATTTTATCAGAAGATCTTCTACGGTCAATTTCTTTTTCTCCTCACCGGAAATGTTCAGAATGACACGGCCGTTGTTCATCATGATCAGACGGTTGCCGTGAGCGATGGCGTCACGCATATTATGTGTAACCATCATTGCTGTCAGGTGGTTTTCCTCGATGATCTTGTCGGTGAGCTCCAATACCTTTGCTGCAGTCTTTGGATCCAGAGCTGCCGTATGCTCATCCAGAAGCAGAAGCTTTGGTTTCCGGAGGGAGGCCATCAGCAGTGTAACTGCCTGACGCTGACCACCGGACAAAAGACCAACCTTTGAGGTCATGCGATCCTCCAGACCAAGCTCCAATGTCTTCAAAAGCTCATGAAATTTTGTTTTTTCCTTTTTGGTGATACCCCATTTCAGACCACGATGCTGTCCACGGCGTGCGGCCAGGGCAAGGTTTTCATCAATCTGCATGGTTGCAGTTGTGCCGGTCATAGGATCCTGAAATACACGTCCAAGGAAAGAGGCACGTTTAAACTCCGGAAGTCCCGTCACATCCACGCCGTCGATCAGGATAGAACCCTCATCCACCGGCCAGGTACCGGCGATGGCATTGAGCATGGTGGACTTTCCGGCACCGTTACCGCCAATGACAGTAACGAAATCGCCCTCATTTAAGGTGAGGTCAACGCCGTTCAGGGCATGTTTTTCGTTGATGGTTCCCAGGTTGAAGGTTTTATGTACATTACGAATCTCTAACATTTATTTGCCCTCCTTTGCAGATGCGCTGTTTAAAGACGCAGCGGAACGCCTGCCTGCTTTTTTGAAGGAGCTTTTGCTTTTTCCTTTCAGATAAGGAACTGCAAGGAAGATCGCTACGATGATGGCGGTGAAAAGCTTCAGGTCATCACTCGGCATCTTCAGCCACAGGACGATACCGATTACCACATAATAAATAATACCGCCAAGAACTACAAAAGTAAGACGTCCCTTGAAATCCATGTGCTTACCGAGAATGGCATCTCCGAGTACCTCTCCGATAATGACTGCGGCAAGACCGATTACGATGCCGCCTCGTCCCATATTCACATCAGAGAAACCGGAATACTGGGACAGAAGTCCGCCGGACAATGCTACAATTCCATTGGAAAGGGCAAGACCGATCAGCTTCATTGTATCAATGTTGATACCCTGTGCTTTACTCATGGCAGGATTACATCCGGTCGCACGGATGGCAGAACCCTGCTCTGTACCAAAATACCAGTAGAGAAGGGCGATCAATACGATGGCAAACACGATGCCTACGATGATCGCATGATTGAGCTGGCGGGAGGAGATAATCAGATCATACTTGTCAATACTCAGTGCCTGATTTGCGTGGCGGTCCATGATATTCAGATTGATGGAATAAAGCGCAATCTGTGTCAGGATACCGGCAAGGATCGGCGGGATACCGAGCTTTGTATGTAACAGACCGGTGCACAGCCCTGCAAGAAGTCCGGCAATACATGCGCACAGCAGGGAAATCCAGATGTTGTGCCCGTTTATAGTCATCATTACGGTGACTGCTCCGCCGGTCGCGAAGGAGCCATCTACAGTCAGGTCTGCGAAATCCAGAAGACGGAAGGTGATATAAACACCCAGTGCCATAATACCCCAGATCAGACCCTGTGCCACATTGCCGGGCAGGGCATTTGTAAATGCCACCGGATTCAATGAAGCAAAATAATTTAATATAAACATAATTTCCTCGTTTCTGGGCAGTTAATTGCCCGCTGTTTCCAATGTGATTATTCAGCAGAAATCTTTTCGTAGTCGTCAGGAATTGTTACATTCAGATCCTTTGCACGATCTTCGATATATTCTTTTGTGAATTTTGGAGCAGACTTTACTTCCATCTTGGAAACGTCCTCGCCGTTTACAAGAATGTCATAAGCCATCTCACCGGTCTCATATCCAAGATCATAGTAGCTGATAGACAGGGTAGCGACGCCACAGCCCTTTGCAATACCTTCCTCGCCGGTGAATACAGGGATTTTAGCAGGAGCTGTTACATTATTGATCGCCTCGGTGCAGGAAGCAGCCGTATTGTCAGTAGGAATATAGATTACATCAGAAGCATCACATGCATTCTTTGTAACAGAAGCAACATCATTGGAATCAGAGAACGTATAATCCTTTACTTTGTATCCCTTATCTTCCAGATACTTGGTGATGGTTTTTGACTGATAGATACTGTTTGGCTCTGATGAGCAGTAAAGGATACCGATGTTCTTAGCATCCGGGAACAGCTCTGCGATACAGCTTGCCTGCTGATCCAGAGGAGCAAGGTCTGTCGTACCGGAAGCGTTCTTGCCGGTTACGCCCTTCCAGTCGGAAATATCAAGAGCGGTGCCATAATCAGTGATAGATGTACCAAGTACCGGGATCTTGTCGGTAGCGGAAACGGCAGCCTGGAAAGCTGCGGTTGCATTACCGAGGATCAGGTCATAATTGTTGGTAACAAAAGAAGTACAGATGGTAGAACAGGTTGGTGCATCACCGGCCGCATTCTGCTCATCAAACTTTACATTGTCTCCCAGTTTATCCTTCAAAGCTGTCTTGAAGCCCTTTGTGGCAGCGTCGAGTGCCTCGTGCTGTACAAGCTGGCAGATACCAACGGTGTATGTCTTGCCGGAGCCGCCCTTGTCGGCAGAATCAGAGCTGCCACCATTGGAAGCTGTATTGCCGCAGCCTGCAAGACCAACGACCATAGTAGTCGCAAGTGTCAGTGATAAAAGTTTCTTGAATGTCTTTCTCATAATTTAAAATTCCTCCTTAATAATATGTGCAATTGTATAAATTATAGGGTTTTGCGGGTAATAAGTCAATAATATGACAAAGTCAATTGAAATATATGAACCGGTGGCGGTTTATTCCATGCTCTGTAACCGGAACAGTGGAAGGTGTTACGATATTCTGATATTACATAAGGATATATCATGGGAGAATCAGCAGAAGCTGCTGGTACTGGCAGCGGAGGCGGAGGGAGTGACGATACGCCTGCTGTCTGTTGCGGCGTGGGGGGGCCGGCTGCCTGAGGAAGCTGGGTATTATTATACGGTGGAAGCGGTGTACCGCCTGCTTTTGCTGGGAGACACTTTTTCAAGGTATCTGCATATATTATATCTGGACTGCAATCTTATTGTGAACGGAGATGTAAGCCGGCTGTATGATACGGAGCTGGGAGAAGCAGAGATTGCCGTTGTCAGTGCAGAGGAGTTCATGGTATTATCAAAGACAAAGCGTACTGTATTTTTCGGTGGCTATCCATACAATGTAGACAATTACAGGACGGATGCGCTGGGGATGACAGGCATAATTATGTTGGTTTTGTGTGTCGCCTGTTTTATGGGATGCGACCAGAAAGATGTAGAAGATCAGGTAAGAAATGTCACGGATTCTGTAGATGAGCATGTTATAGGCGTAAAAAACGGATATCCGGAGGCAGCACCGCAAATCACATATGGTGATGCGTTTGATAATTTTTTTGTCAACCGTACCTGGAAATATTTTGAAAGCACAGATGGAAAAGGTTTTTGAAACCGTGATCAAAATTGTTGAGAAAAGGGGAGTATGATGTCGGCAGATTATAATGATATTTCGAATAACCTCACAAATGATATTACGGCATTTCTGGATCTGGAGCAGGATTTAGTGGACCGGATGGGAGACTGCCCCAATGTGGAAAGAAAGACCCATGGGGAGAGTCTTCTCTGGAGGACGATCGAGAGCCGGAATGGATGGGTACTGCAGCAGAGAACATTATCACAGAAAGCACGTATTGTAGGAGAGGATGGCAGGCAGAAGGGCAACGGAAGCATTGCGGCCATGCGGGAGAAGATGGATCGGCTGATGGCAGATGCGTTTGTGCGGCCGGGAGATGTGATCGGTGTATCCAGACGGTTGTATGAGCATTATGGCATATATGTGGGAGCCGGCAGAGTGATCCACTATGCCGGAGAAGGTGGAGATTTTGGCGGCCGGGTGTCTGTTCATGAAGCACCTATAGAGGATTTTGTGAAGGAAGGCGAAGATTATTTTGTTGTGAGTTTTGCGCCGGGATTTCCAATCAAGCTCCGGTCTGCCACATCCTTTTTCTTTCATGGGATCATGGATTACTACGGGGAACGCTTCCAGCAGCAGGAGTGGGATGTTTTTTCTCCGGAGGAGACGGTGCAGCGGGCGAACAGCCGGTTAGGCGAGGAAAAATACAGTCTGATCCATAATAACTGTGAGCATTTTGCAATCTGGTGTAAAACAGGAAAGGCGCAGTCCAGCCAGGTGCGGCAGGTGGCCGGATATGTGCTGGCGGCAGGTGTTGATATGGACGGTATCGCGGAAAACAGAGAGGATGTGGAGGCTTATCTTGCTTCCTCCGTTGACATTTGAAAAGGGTGCCGTTACAATCAAAAGAAAGGGAACGCCTTTACGATGTCAGTGTCAGGCGCATAAACAACAAAGCACTTATGAAAGAGGATGAAAATGAACAAATCAGATTTAGAATTAATGGTTGGAGATCAGGAACAGATTTTATGGAGGGGAAGACCGGATTTTAAATGTTTTCTTTTGGAAAGCATATTTAATTCCATGCTTCCGGTTGCAGTGATATGGGCACTTGTGGATGGTTCTATGATCGGTACGATCCGCATGGCATCGGCCGGGGCGATGTCAGGAGGCTTCGGACTGGCATTTCTGGGATTCTTTTTGCTGCATCTGATGCCGGTATGGCTTTATGTGGGCGGTGTGCTGTTTTCTATATTGAAATATAAGCATACGGAGTTTATTATCACAGATAAGGGTGTATATATATCCGGAGGGATGTTTACATATAATTATGAAATGAAACCGTTTACGGATCTTTCCCATATCAATATCCACAGGGGGATTTTTGATCAGATGCTCGGGGTGGGGGATGTGATCATGGTATGTGGACATACAACCTACAACACGGATACCCGGAATGGTCATTCCAATCATGATCACGAAGGTTTTAAGATTTATGATATACCGGAGTATCAGAAGGTCTTTTCTATGTTAAAGAAGCTTCAGACAGATATTTATGCGGATACGATGTATCCTAATGATATGCGTCCACAGGACAATCATGGATATCAGACACAGTATAGAGGCATGGATCAAAACCGTTAAATTTATTGACTCCTATGACATTATATGTCATAGGAGTTTTGTATTCTTGTCATACTGTATCGCGAGCAGGAAGATTGAAAGGCAGAAAGGGAGGTTTGTTATGAAGATAATGAATCAGCTTTTGGGAATCTGTGGTTTTGAATTGGAAGAAGCATTTTCCCCGGAGGATGAGGAAGCGCTGCATGCAATGGAGGCAGAGTATGAGGCAGAAAAGAAAATAAAGCAGCAGTTGCAAAGAGACAAGGTTGTTTTGGGCAGATGGAATCAATTCATGATCCGTGCCATTGTGGTTTTGGCATTGCTTCTGTGGATACCGTGTATGTGGCAGAAATGGAGTGTCTGGAGTGTGTTTGGGGTGTGGCTTGTAACGGAGCTGTTGTGGTGTGGAGTAAGAGAGTTTTATAAGATCGGTAATTTTGTGATACATGAACTGGCGGTGATCAGCGGAGTGTTATTGGCTGTTATTTTGCAGTCTCCGGAGAAGGTGCTTTATGCGTTTGGTTTATCCTGTATGTCTGCGGTGCTTCTGTCCAATAATCTGGGCTTGAGAATGTGGCAGGGGAAGCCGGTCAGATACTGCGAAAATATTGCCGGGCTTTTTTTGATGTTATGTACCGTCATTACGATTATCTTTTATTATTTTCGATAATATGCCATCTGACGGGGCGCGTTCCATGATGAACTTTCTGCATGGTGTAATTTCTTGCAAAATTATAGTGCGGGGGGTACAATGATAAATAAAAATGTGGAGCGGAGGACGATCATAATGAATAAAAAAATCAGAGAAAAACTCATTCATGTGGCAAACGGCAGACAGAAGGCAGATCTGGTTCTGAAAAATGCCGGCATTGTCAATGTATTTACGGAGGATATAGAGATTGGTGATGTGGCAGTTGTGGATGGAATGATTGCCGGGATCGGAACATATGAGGGTGAGGTCGAAAAGGATATGACAGGAAAGTATCTTTGCCCGGGATTTATCGACGGTCATATTCATCTGGAAAGTTCGATGGTGGCGCCTGCCGAGTTTGAGAAGGCTGTGCTTCCCCATGGAACCACAGCAGTTATTACAGATCCTCATGAGATTGCCAATGTGGCAGGCTGCGAGGGAATTGAGTTTATGCTCAGATATACACAGGATATGACATTGGACGTGTTCTTTGTAGTACCGTCATGTGTGCCTTCCACCGGGCTGGATGAGGCAGGAGCCTGTCTGGAAGCGGCAGATATTGAGCCGTTTTATGAGAACGATCGTGTGATCGGTCTGGCAGAAATGATGAATTCCTTTGGAGTAAATCAGGCAGATCCGGCGATTCTGGATAAGATAAATGTAACACTGGAACATCAGAAAATTATTGATGGACATGCTCCGCTGTTGTCGGGACAGGAGCTTAATGGTTATGTGGCAGCAGGGATACGCTCCGATCACGAATGCTCCAATGTCCGGGAAGCGAAGGAAAAGTTTGCAAGGGGTCAGTGGATCATGGTGCGTGAAGGAACGGCCGCACATAATCTGGAGGCATTGCTTCCGTTATTTGAAGCACCGTATGCCCAGAGGATCATGCTGGTGACAGATGATAAGCATCCGTGTGATCTGCTTCGGGATGGACATATTGATGCCATTGTACGAAAAGCCGTACAGAAAGGTATTGATCCGGTCAAGGCGATCAAGGCAGGAACTTATAATGCAGCCTCCTATTTTGGACTTGTGAACCATGGTGCCATTGCACCGGGGTATTGTGCGGATATTGCAGTGCTTGACAGCCTGACAGAACTGAATGTTCTGGAAGTATACAAGGACGGTGTCCTTGCAGCAGAGAACGGAAAAAGCCTTGTGAAAAGCTCTGTACCGGAAATGGGACAGGAGATACAGGAACGGGTATACCATTCCTTCCATGTCGACCCGGTGAATGTGTCACAGCTTGCAATGGAAAAGAAAGGGGAGCGTATCCGTGTGATCGATCTGAATGCGCATGAACTTCTGACTACAGAACGGATTGCCGGATGGACATGCCGGGAGGGCTGTGCAGACGGTGTGGATCCGGAGGAGGATATTGTGAAGATCGTTGCTCTGGAGCGTCATAAAAATACCGGTCATATTGGCAAAGGCTTTTTGGGAAGATATGGGCTGAAAAAGGGTGCAGTTGCTACAAGTGTGGGACATGATTCTCATAATCTGGTCATTGCCGGAACGAATGATGAGGATATAGCATGTGCAGCGAACCGTGTTATTGAAAATGAAGGTGGTCTGGCGATTGCACTGGATGGAGAGATCGTTGCGGATCTTCCGCTGCAGATCGCCGGCCTGATGTCAACTCTTCCGTTGGAAGAGGTGGATCAGAGACTGGAGAAAATGAAAGCGATTCTGCGTGAATGGGGGATCTCAGAGGAGATCGATCCGTTTATGACACTGAGCTTTGTAAGCCTGCCGGTGATTCCTTCTCTGCGTCTGAACACATACGGAGTGATTGATGTTAATCAGCAGAAGGTAGTGGATGCTTCATTTTAGTGATAGGTAAGGAATCTTATGAAGAAACAGCCGAACGTACTGTCCTCAAAGGCTTCAATATCTGAGGATCATACAGTCTGGCTGTTTTTTTGTCGAAAATTATAAACTTTTTTCGGAATCATTACAATATTAAAGTGTAAGGATTCTAACCGAGACGTCAAGGGAAGAGGAAAGGAAAGGAAAACGTGACAAGACAGGAATTTGACCGGTTTGTGTCCGAAAGCGGTAAAGACATTTTACGATTCTGCCGGATGAATGCAGGGGGAAGCGCAGAGGGAGATGATCTTTACCAGGACACCATGCTGACATTGTGGGAGCAGGCTGACAAATTAAATAAAAATGATTCTCTGAAAAGTTATGCATTATCCGTTTCCATCCTTATATGGAGAAACAAAAGGAGAAAATTTGCATGGAGGCACAGGATCGCAGCGTTTGAAAGCTACGAAAAGCATGTGGAAAATGGTTTTCACATGCCGGGAAAAAGCACGGAGGAACCGGAGCAGCAGCTTTTGCAAAAGGAAATGACAGAGATAGTGCAAAGACAGGTGCAGGCATTACCGCAAAAATACCGCACGATTGTTTATCTTTACTATTCTTCAGGACTAAAGTTTAAGGAGATTGCAGAATGTCTGCATATTCCGGAAAGCACCGTGAAAAGCCGGATGCGCAGAGCAAAGAGTATCCTGAAAAAAGAATTGGCAGTTATTATGCCTGACGGCCCGGAGGAAAAGGGTTGCCGGCGAATGGAGGATTCGTAATATGAATGAAAAAAAATTAGACCAGATTTTACAGCAGGCCCTTACCCCGGAGGTAAATGATAATGAGATCAAAGTAAGGTTTGAAAAGGGGGAATATCCTATGAAGAAAAAGAGAAATTATATAAGACCGACCGTTGCGCTGGTGGCATGTGCGGCATTGGTGGCAGGAATCGGTTTTGGAAATCTGCCGGAGCAGATATTATCCAATACGGGACTGTCCCATAAAACGGACATATCTACCGATAAGTCATCCCAGAATGTGGAAAACGGTTTTGTGATGAAGGTGAAGGCTGCCGAGGTAAAGGAACTGAAAAAGGGAGAGACGCAGACTGCTATTTATTCGGGGGGAGCCACAGGAGAATCCTGGAGCGGTTCGGATCAAAACAAAGAGATCGGATATATGATCGATCTGCCTTTGGTATGTGAGGGGGAAAATATGGATACCATTACCTATTCGGTAAACAAAGGCTGTTTCCGCATCCTGCAGCCGAAGGATAAACCATATGTGATCAAAGGCGAGGAGTGCGAAAAACCGAAACAGGTCAGCAGTGGCGTGGATATTGAGGTTGTGCCGGAGGGTGCAGACAATCTGGAGGCGAAGTATTATAAATCTTATACCATCTCCGCAAAGGATCAGGACAGAAAGGATGTTGAAGTGGCTATCTGTGATGAGAAAAAATTGTCGAAGGAGCTTTATAAGCGGCTGTGGGATAATAACAGCACCGGCATGACAGACGAGGAGCTTACCGCAGAGGCAGCCGTTAAAAATGAAGTGTTGGACAGCCCGGAGGTTACCTGCAAGATTACTTACCGCGGGGATTCCGGACAGAAAACGGAGACGGCCAGAGTAGCTGTGCGGCTTGAGGCGATGACATACAAAGAAGCAGCAGGCAGCTGCAATGACAAACGCCTGAAAAAGGAGCTGGAATTATTGAAAGATAGTATGGGAGTTTTTGTAGCATTCGAAAGATTGTAAGCGGAAGTGTGAATTTAGATTTGAACCTGACGGCAGTGTTGTCAAAAAGCAGCACTGCCGTTTTTTGAGGAAATTACGAGAAATAATGATTTATATTTCCTTAAATTTCCCGAACCACATATTTATTTCTTGATAATTTCCTGAAAACGGGCTATACCAAAGAAAACAGACAAGAAAGAATTTGGGAAGGAAGTGATCATATGAAGCAGGATTTTATTCGGGCAAAGGAACTGGCAGGACAGTGGGATATTACCCCCAGACGTGTGAATCAGCTTTGTGCAGATGGAATGATTCCCGGTGCATATAAGGCAGGACGCTTCTGGATGATCCCTTCCGATTTTGGAATGCTGGCAATCCTGTCTGACCGGTATTATATATTGTCCAACCGGGAGTCGGGAGAGGGACGCTTTGATCTGCAGCTGGAACCGAGAGATCATAAATGTAAGGGATATATCATTGAGTTTAAGGTCGCGAAGAGCCAGACAGAGCAGGAACTTGCCGGGGCGGCAAAGGACGCGGTCCGCCAGATACGGGATCGTGGGTATGCAGAGGATATGAAGTATCACGGCATCACGGAGATTGGATTTTTTGGCATTGCTTTCCACGGCAAACGGGTGGCGTGTGAGTATCAGGAAAATTAAATGAGGTAATAGCAGCGTTGTGACCTTTTGAAAACATCATTCGTATATCAAGTGAAAGGGGGAGACGAAATTTGAATAAAGAGGAGTTTGAGAGCTGCTATAACAGGCATTTTGATTTCGTTTACCGGCTTTCCTTTACCTACGTGAAAAATCCGGCGGATGCAGAGGATGTGGCACAGGAGACCTTCGTGCGTCTGTACCGTCAGGAGGGGGAATTTGCGTCAGAGGAGCATGTCAGGCGCTGGCTGCTGCGGGTAGCGATCAATCTGTCAAAGGATCATCTGCGGTCTCGTTGGAATCAAAAAAGGCAGGAGTTCGATGAGAATATGCCGGAGGAAGTATTTGGCTGGCAGGAGAATCAAAAGGAAATCTGGCAGGAAGTAGCAGCGTTACCGGAAAAGTATCGTCTGGTGCTGTATCTTTATTATTATGAGGGATACAGTGTACGTGAAATCGGACAGATACTGCGGTGCAGCATTTCGGCAGTGAAAATGCGTCTGAAACGGGGCAGGGAGAAGCTGCGGGAATCATTGGAACCGGGAATTGTTGGATTCTAAAGTTTGCGCGTCTGCGGGAAAAGGAGGAATATTATGAGTATAAAAGATTATCGGGATATGTATGATCATGTCAGGGTATCGGGGGAGAGAAAAAGTGAGATCCTGAGTGAAATTACAGGGGTAGGTGAGGCAAGACAGCCGGAGCATAAGCATCCGCGGCTTATGATGGCAGCAGCGATTGTTGCCGCTGCACTGGTGGTGATCCTTCCGGTGGGAGGCTATGCATCCCAGAAGATGAATACACATTTTACTTATAGCGTGGAAAGGGAAGCAAAGGATCATGTGGCCATATTGCATTTTTATAAGAAATACGGAGAAACTCTGGGATATGAATATACTATGGAGCGTGAAGCGAAAGATACTTTGGCAAAGTATATCCGGAATGCCCATCCTAATTATTATGTAAAGCTGTCATACAATAAAGAAGCATTGAGGCTAGGAAAGGATTATACTATCTGGAAACGTCCAACGAAGTATACGGATTACTACGGGAATGTTCTTTTTCAATATAAAGAGGCGGAGCATAATAAACTAAGGAAGAAGCTTGTAAAAGAAACAGATCCTAAAAAGAAGAAAAAAATATGGAAATCTATGGAAAAATATACAGATAAGGATTTTTCGGTCAGTGTGTATTATATCAATCGTGCGAAAAATGTACGGATGAAATATATCAAAGACATAGAAAAAATGACGATCGGAGAAAACAGGGCATATTATTTTAAGGGGATACGTCCTGCGGAGGCTCAGACGAAGGCGGAACGAATGTATGTAGAGGATAATAGAGAAAACACTATCTGGATCTTTGACGAGAATGTTGGATACTGTATGGAAATTATCGGAGGAGATGGCTTATCAGAACGGGATATGAAAAAAATTGCCAGAAGCATTTCTCTGGAAAAGACAACAAAGGAAAACAGCATGGAATTTTCTGTGATCTCCACCATTATTAATGAAGATGGATATGAGTAGAATGTGCCTTGCACCAAAATAAAACATAAGCCTCTGTGTCCTAATAATCGGACACAGAGGCTTATGCTGTGTTAAGAGGAAAATTATCGTCATGGTCTGCTGCTGCCACCGCTGTAAAGGGTGTAGGAATCGCCGGACAAGTTATATGATTTATTTATTTTCTTTTAACAAAGTTATGGATGATTCCGCAGGGTTCTTGCACAGTTCGGACAAAGGTGCTATAGTAACCTCAAATTTATAATTTAAATACGGAAAGACAGGAGGCATAGATCAATGAAAATTGTGATTTTAGATGGTTTTACAAGCAATCCGGGTGATTTAAACTGGGATAAAATGGAAGCATTAGGTGATCTGACTGTATATGAGTACACACCAAATCAGACGGCAGATATTGTGGACCGGCTGCAGGACTGCGAGATTGCTCTGACCAATAAAACGGTCATTACAGCAGAGGTTATGGAGGCATGTCCGGGACTTCAATATATTGGTGTGCTGGCTACCGGATATAATGTAGTAGATATGGCGGCGGCTGCAATGCATGGTATTACGGTTACAAATGTGCCGGGATACAGTACACAGGCAGTTGCACAGCAGGCATTTGCCCTGCTTTTGGATATCTGCTCTCACGCAGCACATCACAGCAAAGAGGTTCATAATGGCAGATGGAGCCGGGGACGTGATTTCTGTTTCTGGGATTATCCACTGATCGAGCTGGATCATAAGACGGCGGGAATTATCGGTTTTGGACAGACAGGCAAAGCCATTGGCCGTGTAGCGAAAGCGTTTGGCATGAGAGTGATCACCAATGGTTCCCATGAGACGCCGGAAGGAAAGGCGATCGGAGAATATGTTTCCAGAGAACAGCTTTTGAAGGAGTCCGATGTGATCTTTCTTGCCTGTCCATTGAATGAGCAGACGAAAGATCTTGTCTGTAAAGAAACCATCGCGCAGATGAAGGATGGGGTCATTCTGATCAATACCAGCCGTGGCGGAACGATTGTGGAAAAGGATCTGGCGGAGGCTCTTCACAGCGGTAAGGTGTATGGAGCAGGTGTTGACGTGGTATCTGTGGAGCCTGCCAAACCGGATAATCCGCTGCTTGCCTGTGAGAACTGTGTGATCACGCCGCACATTGCATGGGCTGCCAAGGAGGCAAGAGGGCGCCTGATCGATATTGCTTCCGGGAATGTTAAGTGTTTTCTTAAGGGGAAAGCACAGAATGTTGTTCATTGAAATACTCCTGTTTAAGTATAAATCCTTTTATGAAGCAGAAGGTTACACAAAAAGGATTATTGCCGTATGATAGCGGTGTTGTTACAATAAAAACAGGCATATGAGTATATTTTGCAATTTTAATGTGTGTGTGTTACAATACAGCGGCGGTTAGCATCAACTAACTGTCGCTGTATTTATTTATACGCATATATTTAATATACAGATAAGAATTATGTGTAAGATATGAAATATTAAGAAAGGAGCAGTTTATGTCTGAACTGATCATATTAAGTATTCCGTTTCTGGGGACCTCTCTGGGGGCGGCAATGGTATTTTTTGTTAGGGATAAGATTGCGCCAAAGCTGGAAAAGCTGCTGCTTGGTTTTGCAGCAGGTGTTATGATCGCTGCCTCTGTGTGGTCTCTGTTGATCCCGGCGATTGATATGACAGAAGCGCAGGGAGGGATTGGCTGGCTTCCGGCATTGGTGGGATTTCTGCTGGGCATCGGATTTTTGCTGATACTGGATACGGTCATTCCACATCTGCATTTAAAAAGCCCAGAACCGGAGGGACTTCATTCCGGGCAGCCTCATTTGTCCAAGACTACAATGATGCTGTTTGCGGTGACGCTTCACAACATTCCGGAAGGAATGTCTGTGGGGGTTGCCTATGCAGGAAGCCTGATACGGGGAGCCGGTATCACCGCAGCCGGTGCTTTGGCACTGGCACTTGGCATTGCCATTCAGAATTTTCCGGAGGGAGCGATTATTTCCCTGCCCCTTTGCGGCGAGGGAATGAGCCGGAGAAAAGCATTTGTATGTGGCGTTTTGTCCGGAATCGTAGAACCAATCGGCGGCTTTATTACGATTCTGATCGCCGGACTGATCTCACCGGTGCTGCCATATCTTCTGGCATTTGCGGCCGGAGCTATGATGTATGTCGTGATCGAGGAGCTGATTCCGGAATGTCAGGATGGAATGCACAGTAATATCGGTACGATTGGAGCGTCATTGGGGTTTGCATTAATGATGGTTCTGGATGTGGCATTGGGATAATATGGAGAATCACACAGAAGAAGGAACGTGTTCGGATTGATGGAATTAACTACTATGTAACGGCACTGGGCAGCAGAGTCTTTGATGGAGTCTGCAGCGGTGTGAGAGTCCCTGTGCCGAGAAGCAAGCCGGAAGAGTACCGGAAAATGCTTCAGGATAAGGGGCTGAATATGACATGATTTCCTGTTTTCCTGCACTTGCACTTGAGAATAAAAAAGCATCTGTGATATACTTTGGTTTGGAACAGGTTGTAAAGGAGTAAATTCGGTGAGTGAAATATGATTTGTGGATGATAACATTCACATCATTTCAAATAAAGAGGGATGAGAGATGTTTGAGAGAAAACACATACGATGGATCAGCTGGATATTGATTATTGCATTATTGATATCGGGGGATTTTTTGGGAAATCCGGTTTCTGAGAGGACATCTGCAGCGGAAAATCCGGTTTCTTATCGCAATGTGATCTATACACTGGATGAGAATAACAAAGATCCACAGGGGATTTATTATAATATTTCAGGGGATGAGGCAATGGTGGGGGACACATCCTTTGGAGCGGCAGATTATCAGGGGGCAGGCGATGGCATTGTGATCATTCCGGATGCTGTTTCCAAAGATGGTAATGTGTATGATGTTACGAATATCAGCTCCTATGCTTTTAATCGATGCAGCAAGCTGAGAGAAATTACGGTTGGTGATAATGTTCAGAAGATTAGTGAGGGGGCCTTCAGTCTTTCCGGTCTGAGTAAAATTCATATTGGTAAACAGGTTCAGAAGATTGAAACGTCATGGCTGGTTCCCTTTGAGGGGACAAAGCTGGAGGAGATTACGATTGATCCGGAGAATAGATTTTACACAGTAAAGGATGGTGTTTTGTTTACAACGGACATGTCAGAGCTGGTACGTTATCCCAGTCAGGATACGCGGACAGAGTACACGATTCCGGACAGTGTTACAAAGATTTCCCAGTATGCTTTTGAATCAGTGCGCAATGTAAAGAATATGATGATTCCTTCCGGAGTGGAGGAAATCGGTGCTGCAGCATTTGAGGCAGCCACTGCGTTGTACCCGGTGCAGGATCTGCGTAATGTAAAGCGGCTTGGAGCTATGGCATTTGCGGATGTGAAAAATCTCAGGATGATCCTTTTGGGAGAAAATCTGCAGATATATATGGGAAAAGCATATCAAAATACCAATCAGATTATCATTCGTTCCGGTATAGAATCGTTGTATCTGCCGGGTGGGACAAAAACAAGCTATGAGGTGTTGAATGGGTGCACCGGTGTCAAAAGCGTGATTTTTGGAAAAGGAATGACGCTGCATAGAGGGGACGGTGCCTATTGTAAGGAATTAGAGAACATAGTTTTACCGGAGGATCTTACAGAAATCCCGGAGAATTTTGCAAAGGGCTGTACCTCGCTGAAAAGCATATACATTCCTGAGACTGTGACAAAAATCGGAGAAAACGCATTTCAGGATGATACGGTTGTACTGTACGGAAAAAAGGACAGTGTAGCCGAAAGCTATGCAAAAGAAGCCGGGCTTACCTTTCAGGATATTGATGAGCATGTCCACCAATATGAGCCGTATACCTTTTATGAGGATGAATATGTAACAATAACCGGGATGCTCTGTCGGGAGTGTGGTCACGCATATGATTGTGAACAAACCCTGATCAAGGCTCTGCCGGAGACAAGTGCATTTCCGATAGTTACCACCAGCACACCGACAGTGACCCCGACAGCAACCTCAACGCCAAGTCCGCCAGCCGGTGTGACCCCGTCGGCGACGCCAACGCTAAGTCCGCCAGTCGGTGTGACCCCGACAGCAACCCCAACGTTAAGTCCGCCAGCCGGTGTGACCCCGACAGCAACGCCAACGCTAAGTCCGCCAGCCGGTGTGACCCCGTCGGCGACGCCAACGCCAAGTCCGCCAGCCGGTGTGACCCCGTCGGCAACCCCAACGCTAAGTCCGCCAGCCGGTGTGACCCCGACAGCAACCCCAACGCTAAGTCCGCCAGCCGGTGTGACCCCGTCGGCAACCCCAACAGCGAAACCCATGATCAGTCTGAATCCAACGGTGAGTCCGCAGGGAAGTCCGGCTCCTTCTGTGCTTTCCACAAGTATGCCGGATACCGATGCGTCAGCGGAGCCATCGGAAAGATCAGATCTGTCTATTGCGGGGCTCCGGGTGCGGTCCGGAGACAATCGTCATGTGACACTTTCCTGGAGCTATAATATGTCAGCGACAGGCTATGAAATTTATATGTCATCCGGCAAAAATAAGACATACCGCCGGATACAGACTCTTTCCGGGCAGACACTTTCTTATACATACAATAAGCAAAAGGCCGGCGTCCGGTATCGTTATAAGCTTCGTGCCTGGTGGACGGATGGCAGCCGAATTGTATATGGAGCGTTTACGAAACCGCAGACCATAACAGTTACCCGGCTTATCACACCGGTGATTTCGGTGC
This sequence comes from Jutongia huaianensis, assembly GCF_014384985.1. Classification (GTDB taxonomy): domain Bacteria; phylum Bacillota; class Clostridia; order Lachnospirales; family Lachnospiraceae; genus Jutongia; species Jutongia huaianensis. The sequence goes on along the minus strand of NZ_JACRSX010000006.1, from coordinate 120,800 downwards.
AGAAAAAAAGAGCAGGCAGCATTCCTTATTTGCTGCTTCGTGTCAAAAGATATAATGCGGACCGGGTGCAGTTATACGCAGCAACCAATGGGGGAGCCTACAAAAAGATTGTCCTAAAGACCAATTCCATCAAAAAACTTCATGGGATCTATCGGATTCGTTATCAGAAGGGCAACAAGACATTCCGCATCCGGATCAGAACCTACAGGAAGCGTGGCAAAAAGAGGTTGTTCAGCTATTATTCTAAACCTGTGAAAATAAAGGGATAGCGGAGTTTGAATAATAAAGTCCGGCGTTTGCATTTGAAAGAAATTAAAACGGTGTACGAATTTTTATCAAGTTTTTTTGAAAAAAGTTATTGAAAATGATTTTTGGTTGTGCTATGATTGTTTTCGTAAAGAGCGAAGGTGCTTCTATTTTTTAGATAGAAGTGCCTTTTTTGTTTTCTTAAAAAGAAATAATCCGGTTAAGAATTATTTTGGAAGGCATGAAGCTCGGACAGGAATGCGCAATCCTATCGTAACTATAGAAACAGGAGAATGGTGATGGACAGAAAGGTGGTACGGATATGTTGAATTCTGGAGATACTGGATTTATGATGATAGCAACGGCGTTTGTATTTTTTATGACGCCGGGACTGGCATTTTTCTATGGAGGACTTGTTCGCCGGAAAAATGTCTTAAATACAATGATTTCGTCGTTTTTTATTATGGGACTTGCTTCCCTGATGTGGGTGCTGGTGGGATATTCTCTTTCCTTTAGCGGCAACTGCGGTGGTGTGATCGGTAATCTGAAAAGCTTTTGTATGAATAATGTAGGCTGGGAGCCCGGAGCTTATGCGGACGGCATACCGGCATTATTGTTTGCTGCATTTCAGATGATGTTTGCTATTATTACCCCGGCACTGATCACCGGATCTGTTGCCGGAAGAATGAAATTTAAAGCGTTATTTGCTTTTATTGCTCTGTGGCTTCTGGTTGTATATTTCCCGATGGCTCATATGGTATGGGGCAAAGGAGGTCTTCTCGGTGAAGTGCTGGGTTCTGTGGATTTTGCCGGAGGGAATGTAGTACATATCAGCTCCGGTGTCAGCGGTCTGGTGCTTTCCCTGATGCTCGGCAAGCGCCGCGGATATGAAAAGACCGCATACCGTACCCACAATATCCCGTTTGTTTTGCTGGGAGCTTCTATTCTGTGGTTTGGTTGGTTCGGCTTCAATGCGGGAAGTGCTTTGGGGGCAAATGGGCTGGCTGTTCACGCATTTATGACGACGAACACCTCTGCAGCCTGTGCAATGCTTTCATGGATGGTGATCGATATGATCCGTGATGGCAAACCGACCGTGATCGGTGCCTGTACAGGTGCCGTACTTGGTCTGGTAGCCATTACGCCGGGTGCCGGTTTTGTGCCGCTGTGGTCCGCGATCATTATTGGTATCGTAGTGAGTCCGATCTGTTACTTTATGATGTCCGTAGTAAAGAAGCACTTTGGTTATGATGATGCGCTGGATGCATTTGGATGTCATGGTGTCGGTGGCATCTGGGGTGGTATCGCAACCGGAATTTTTGCACAGAAGTCTATCAATGGAGTGGCACGCTGGGATGGATTGATCTTCGGTGATTACCGTTTGTTCCTGGCGCAGATCATCAGCATTGTGGCAACGATCGCAGTTGCTATTGTCGGAACGCTGATCTGTGCATCTGTTGTCAAGCTGTTTACTCCGCTGCGTGTATCAGAGCATGACGAGAGAGTGGGACTGGACGAGAGCCAGCATGGAGAAAGTGCATATCCGTCCTTTAACGGATTGGATTAGGGAGTTAAAGAAAATCAGGAGGTTAGGATTATGATCAAAATCGATGCGATTATTAATGAAGATAAAATGGAGGATGTCAAGGATGCCCTGCAGGAGCTGCAGGTTCACGGAATGACAATCTCACAGGTGATGGGCTGTGGCACACAGATGGGATATAAGGAGAAGGTGAGAGGCTACGACGTGGACATCAATGTTCTTCCTAAGGTGAAATTTGAAATTGTGGTTTCCAGTCAGGAGTGGGCAAGGCGTACGGTAGATGCTATCTGCCGAACAGCACATACCGGGGAGCACGGAGACGGTAAGATTTTTGTTTATGAGCTGATGGATGTGGTGCGGATCCGTACCGGAGAGCATGGACCAAAGGCTGTGTGGGCTGCGGATCAGACGGAATAATATAAAGATCCCTTGCGGATGTGATTTTCCCCCATTTTTTGAGAAATGTACGCATTTATTCATCATATTTCAAGTATTTTTTGGTAGCATTTTAAGAAGAATACATGTATAATAGAATATATGACTCAAATTTGACACACAGGTGTAAATAAAATTGGGGGCTGATGGAGATGGTATTTGTAACAGGCGATACTCACGGCGATTGGAAAAGCAGGCTGAACCGTTATGTTTTTCCGGAGGGAGTGGAGCTGACGAAGGATGATTATGTGATCGTCTGTGGAGATTTTGGCATCTGGGATGACAGTCCGAGAGAGCATGCCAATCTGGACTGGTTAGAGAATAAAAAGTTCACTACGCTTTTTGTGGCGGGCAACCACAGTAATTATGATATATTGGACAATCTGCCGGTGGAGGAGTGGCACGGAGGAAAGGTTAATTTTATCCGGCCATCTGTGATTCACCTGATGAGAGGACAGATTTTTGATATAAATGACAGAAGCTTTTTTACCTTTGGCGGAGCAAGCTGCCACGACATTCCGGATGGCGTGCTGGAGCCGGATGATGAGAGGATTGAGAGCTGGTATAAGATGCGAAAAATGTTCCGGATCAATCATCTGTCCTGGTGGGAACGGGAGCTTCCTTCCGAGGAGGAGATGGAGGAGGGGCTAAAGAATCTTGCCGCTCACGATCATAAGGTGGACTATATCATTACTCATAGTCCATGTTCCTCTATTCTGGAGCAGATGGATGGATATCCGGATTTCTATGCAAAGGATTATCTCACAGATTATCTGGATGAGATCAAAAATACCACAGAGTTTGAAGCGTGGATGTTTGGACATATGCATGTCAATGTCAGCTTTGAAGAAGAAAAATGTCACTGCATTTTTGATGAGATTGGCAGATTAGAATAATAGCAGCAATGAGGATTATTTCGTTGCTGCTATTATTTTGTCCAATTCTTCTATCAAAAACTGGCGGGAGGTGACAGTAATGGCGTGAATGCCCTGCTTTCTGGCACCTTCCGTATTCTCGGCACGGTCATCAAAGAAAAGACATTGCTCCGGGATCAGATTGTATTTTTGCAGAAGGTGCTGATAAATCTCAGGATAAGGCTTAAGCTTTTTGATCTCATAGGAGATCACGCCGCCGGACATGTCCTGTCGGAACGGAGCATCGTCGGTATGCTTGTGAAACATGGTCTCCGGATAATTGGACAGCAGATAAAGAGGATATCCCAGCTCCTTCAGAGTATGTACCCGCTCCCAGACATCTTTTCTGGGTACATGCATATATTCGCAGTGGTTAATGAACCAGGCGATCGTATCACCGTATGCCGGGTATTTCTTACGGTATGCTTCGATAATGGACTGCTCCTCTCCGGCAGCAGCAAGATCCATGCCGGACCACAGAGGATCGTTAAACATCGTGTTTCCGATGGCAATGGCGTTTTCTCTGGAAAGTCCGTGATCCATCAGCATATCCGCCCAGCGGTATTCCAGAAGGACACCGCCAATATCAAAAATAAAATTTTTTATATTTGTCATTTCCATAAAACATACCATCCTTTCATATATCAAAAATTTGTAATATAATATTATATTTCTGCGCATAAAAAACTGTTTTTTTCATCTTAATACATTTTTGGTGTGTTCGTAAAGATATAATTTCAGTTTTTTGAAAATATAGTGAAAATCTTTGGGATTTTAATGAAAAATTTCTGTTTTTTGAAAAATTAGTGATTTTTTTCAGAATAATGTGGTAATATATGAAAAAAGGGGTGATTTTATGCAGCCATTTCAGGCAAAAAAGATGCCTTTGGAATACACGATTGATAAGGAAATGCTAAGGCTTATTTCGGAAGCAAATGAGAAATACGGAGAATATAAGTCCTTGCTTCATACATTGGAGTTTGATGCCAGTTTTTTTCTGGATTCGGTTCTTTTGAATGAGAGTTACAAATCAACACAGATTGAGGGAACCCAGATTTCTCAGGATGAAATGTTTTATTTAAAATATATGGAGAAAACAGATGAGAACCGGGAAATTCAGAATCTGAAGAAGACAATGGAATATGCAGTTACTTATTTAAAGTCTGCAGGACAGATTGATTATGAGCTTGTAAATAACATGCACAAGCTGATTTTGGACAGCGTACGGGGGTCTATGAAAACTCCGGGACAGATTAGAACCACACAAAACTGGATCGGACCCAGAGGCTGCAGTATGGAAAATGCAGCGTTTGTCTCGCCTGCACCCGAGGAAGTTTATGGGTTATTAGTGAACTTATATCAATATATGAATGATGAATTTATTGACCCGTTGCTGATCAACATTGCATTGTCACATATGCAGTTTGAGACGATTCATGCATATAAAGACGGCAATGGACGTTTGGGAAGAGCATTGATCCCGGTTCAGATGGCATTATTTGAGTCGGGAACTCCTATTTTGTATATGTCAGAAATTTTAGAATTATACAAACCGTCTTATCAGAGATACTTGATGGAATGTAGAAGAGGAAATACAGCGGGATATATTAAGTTTTTTCTGCAATGTGTCATAGAGCAATGTAATGCTTACATTTATAAGCTGGAGCGGATCAAAAATATTTATAAAGAAGATATGCAGTCTATTGAGGTGATAAAGGGGACTGCAGTATATCGGATCATGCCGGTGATCATGAAGCAGATTGTTTTTACGAAAAAGGAAGTACAGGAAATGTCAGGAGTATCATATAACAGTGCGTCTAATATCATCAATCAATTGGTGGAATTAAAAATTGTGATTCCTGATGATACCGTAAATAAAAAGGGTTTTCAATACAAAAGAATTTATGATGTTTTTGTAGGTACCGACAATTTATGGGGATGAAAATGACGATGGATCGGGGAGCTTATAAAGAAACGGAGGATTTATAAACCATGGGTATGATAAACCGGGAGGATATGCTGGAGCTGACGAGACGTATGACAGTCAAAAGAAACTGCTTTGCCCGTATTGCAGGAGCTTATCTGGACGAGGAGGGCTATATTGACGGCACCTTTAACCAGCATTTTCTGAATCTGACATCGTCCGAACGGGACAAAAATATAAAACTTGCCAAGGCGGTGCCCTTTGCGGAAACGAATGTACAGCTAAAGGAGTATCCGTACCGCAGACAGGATATGACGGATGACAGCATGCGTAAGCTGCTCCTGTCGTTAAATCAGAGTGAGCTGAAAAATGATGCCCTGTTGGAAATGTTTTACGAGGAAGCAGGAAAATATTTCCATGAAAGCGGCGGGTGTGCCGTGTATATGTTTTACGGTGGATATGACATTCCGCGGAAGGGCACGGATGGTGCCAGCCAGTGGGAGTCCGAGGAGATTTACGATTTTCTGGTGGGGATTGTTTGTTCTCTGGAGGAGGATTACGAGCCGGGAGAGCCGGAATGTGGATTTCTCTATCCGGCATTTCGCAACCGGAGCAGTGACAGCCGGTTTATCAATGTTTTTCAGGCCGTGCCGGGGGCGGCAGCAGGACAGGGGTTAATGGAGCTGCTGGGGATAAAACAGGCGGGAGAATCACAGGGACAATAAAATACTATCTTCAATTTTTAAATGAAAGTGGGAAGAAATGGAAATAACGGAATAATGAAAGAAGAGTGCAGGTGAAATCTCGCCCGCACTCTTTTCAGCGTTTCCTGGGGGAATCGAACCCTCAACTGCCCCTTAGGAGGGGGCCGTTATATCCATTTAACTAAGGAAACAATCCATATCGACGACAAGTATAACATAAGTTGCGTTTTCATGCAAATAATATTATACTTATATTCAAGTGTGCTTATATGACAGTACGCGGTGAAACAGATCATTGGAAGGCTGTGCCTCTGGCACAGAGATGAAAATTATATAAAATTCAGAAATGAGGTTTATGATGAAAAGGAAGAGAATATTTGCCGCTTTGATGGCGGGAATTATCATGGTGGGAAGTATCTGCAGTTCTACAGCACAGGCGGCTGCAAAATGGCCTAAGGGACCGGACAAAGGAAGTCTCAGCAGTGCGTCTGCTATCGTTATGGAGCTTTCTACGGGAACGGTGCTTTATTCAAAAAATATTCATAAAAAGCACTATCCGGCCAGTATCACAAAGATTATGACATCACTTCTTACCCTGGAAAACAGCTCACCGAGTGATGTGGTCACTTTTACAGAGGCGGAAGCCCACGGCATTGAGACCGGCAGCTCCTCTATGTACTGTGTGCCGGGGGAGAAGTTCACGATCGAGCAGGTGCTTTATGGCATCATGCTCCAGTCTGCCAATGAAATGTGTCTGGTAGCAGCCGATCATGTGGCGGGAAGTGTGGACAAGTTTGTGGAGATGATGAATCAGCGCGTGGCACAGCTTGGGCTTAAGGATACCCATTTTATGAATCCCAACGGACTTCACAATGACGACCATTATACGTCTGCCTATGATATGGCATGTATCGCCAGAGAGGCCTGGAAGAATCCTTCTTTCCAGAAAATCTGTGGCACCAGAACATATCAGGTGAAATCAACGAATAAGAGAAAAGCCAGCGAGATCCTCGGAGGCCAGCTTCTGAACCATCATCAGATGATCAATGGTTATGAAACGAGCAGCCGTTATGAGAAGGACTATGTGATCGGTGGCAAGACGGGCTACACTTCCATGGCACATTCTACGCTTGTGACCTTTGCGGAAAAGGATGGCATGCAGCTTGTGTCTGTTATCATGAAGGGTAACAGCCCAAAGCAGGGGGAGCCAAATGAGTATACAGATACCACAAGGATTCTGGATTACGCATTTGAGAAGTTTTCCAAGCATGCGGTCAATGGTGAGAACAGTGACGTCAATGAAAACCTGTTCAATACTTTCGACAGTTATTTTAATGCGGATCAGTCCCCGCTCCGTCTGTCTGCAGAGTCCGCAGTAATCCTTCCGAAGGGAGTGGCACTCAGGAAGGCAAAGCAGCAGATCCAGTATGACAATTCGGTGAAGCTGCAGGATGGCGAGAATGTGATCGGAACTGTAAAATACACATACGATGGACGTATGGTGGGTTCCACGGATATCATTTATGACAGCACCAAGTCGGCATCACATCTGGATGAAGCATCCCGCCGGATCGTGGATTCCGAGATCAGGCAGATTAAGACCAACAATAAAAAGCATGCGGTGATCCTGCAGAAGCTGTCCGGAATTAAATACAGTTTTTATAATATGGTGTCCTTTTTCCGGGACAGAGTCATTCTGGTGATCGTGGCAGCATTAGTGATCCTTCTGATCGTTCTGCTGGTACTCAATTACCGGATGAATTCCCGGCGTAAGCGCAGAAGCCGTACGAGAAGCCGCCGGGCCTCAGGGGGTATGTCCTTAAACAGCCGTCGTTCCTTCTCGGCAAGCAAGCGGAAGGGACGCAGACGCCGTGGGGCAGATTATACCAGCAGCCGCCGCACAACCGGAGCAAAGATGTCCGACAGTGGCAGCAGCATCAGCGCAAGAAAAATGAAAAAGAATCGTAAGAAAACAAGGGAAAGCTTTGGAAGAAGTTTTTATGATTTTGATAAATAACAGAAAGGTATAGGATTTTATGGCAGAAGATAATAACAACCAGAATGACAATTCCGAATATGAGCAGGTCTGCTATCTTTGCAGGCGGCCGGAGAGCAAAGCAGGCAAGATGATTCATATTCCGAATAATATCTGCATCTGCGCAGATTGTATGCAGAAAACATTTGATTCCATGGGGAATATGAATGGATTTCCGGGGATGATGGGAGGCATGCCGCCATATATGGATATGTTTACCGGTGGGCCAAACGGATTTGAGGACATTCCCCAGAATCAGAAGTTAAAAAAGAAAAAGAAGGAAGAACCGAAGGCAGAGAAGGGGGAGGGAGAAAACGGAGATACGAAAGGCATCATAGATATCCGCCATCTTCCGGCTCCGCATATTATTAAAAAGCATCTGGACGAGTATGTGATCGGACAGGATTATGCCAAAAAGGTAATGTCTGTAGCAGTTTATAATCACTATAAGCGCGTTCTGACAGATACCATGGATGAGATTGAAATTGAGAAATCCAATATTCTGATGGTGGGACCTACCGGTTGTGGTAAGACCTATCTGGTTAAGACACTGGCAAGGATCCTGCAGGTACCTCTGGCGATCACAGATGCTACCAGTCTCACAGAAGCAGGTTATATTGGTGATGATGTGGAGAGCGTCTTATCAAAGCTTCTGGCAGCAGCGGACAATGATGTGGAGAAGGCACAGCAGGGTATTATCTTTATTGATGAGATTGATAAAATTGCGAAAAAGCGTAATACCAACAGCCGTGATGTCAGCGGTGAGTCGGTACAACAAGGGATGTTGAAGCTTCTGGAGGGCAGCGAGGTGGAGGTGCCGGTGGGGGCCACCAACAAAAATGCCATGGTACCGATGACCACGATAGATACCCGAAATATTCTGTTTATCTGTGGTGGAGCATTTCCGGAGCTTGACAAGATTATTAAAAAACGTCTGACAAGTCAGGCGTCCATCGGTTTTCAGGCAGAGCTGTCGGATACTTATGACAAGGATGAAAATATTTTGTCTAAGGTGACGGTAGAGGATCTGAGAGAATTTGGTATGATTCCTGAGTTTCTGGGACGTCTGCCGGTGATCTTTTCGCTGCAGGCAATGACAGAGGAGATGCTGGCAAGAGTTATGACAGAGCCGAAAAATGCAATCCTTAAGCAGTATCAGAAGCTTCTTCTGCTGGATGAGGTAGATCTGCAGTTTGATCAGGAGGCAGTAGCGGCCATTGCAAAAAAGGCGGCAGAGAAAAAGACAGGTGCCAGAGCACTTCGGGCGATCATAGAGGAGTTTATGCTGGATATTATGTATGAGATCCCGAAGGATGATCTTATTGGCAGGGTGACTATCACAAAGGATTATATTGAGCATCATGGATCGCCGAAGATCGAGATGAGAGAGAGCGGCGAAGCGACGTTACTGACGCAGCGTCCGGATTAAGACATTATATTCCGTCACGGGATATGAGGCTTTTGCATAAGATAATGATGTAAGGGTGAAACACCGGCAGGAAGCAGATTTGCCTGCAAATATGCGGGATCACAGGTGTTTGCAGGATTGCGGAAATTGCATGGCAATGGAGCAATCCGTGGCATCAGTTTAATCCGGGAGGGAATGTGTTGGATTGTCAGGACAAAATTTATTCTGAAGAGTATGAGGACTATATTGTGGAGTACGGCAACCGGCCGGAGCTGGTGCCGGAACAGTATGAAACAGAGTGCTATCAGCTGGTAAGCTCCCGGTTCGCGATTGTATATCTGGAGGGAGCGCAGGTGGACAGCAACCGTCGGAATGCAGAATTGGAGATCCCCAGATGTTTTGGTCTTTTAAGCTCTGCGCAGATGCTGGAGGAAACAGGGATTGCCATGGCTCGCAGACAGCCGCGTCTGGAGCTTTTCGGACAGGGTGTAATGTTCGGGATTATAGATACGGGGGCTGGAGTTCGATAAACGGAGAAAGGGTTGGTGTTAAATTAATGGACGAGAGATATTTTCAGGAAGCATATGCAGTAATGAATGAGGTAAAAAAGGTAGTGATCGGTAAGGATGAATGTGTCAAGCTTGCCATGTCTGCAATTTTGGCAGGGGGACATATTCTGATCGATGATATTCCCGGTGTAGGAAAAACAACACTTGCTATGGCATTTGCAGGTGCTATGGAGATGGACAGCCATCGTATGCAGTTTACACCGGATGTACTGCCGGCAGATATTTTGGGATTTTCTATGTACGATAAGGCGCAGGGAGCCTTTGTTTATCAGCCGGGAGCGATCATGTGCAATCTGTTTCTGGCAGATGAGATCAACCGTACTTCCCCAAAGACACAGTCGGCATTGCTGGAGGTTATGGAAGAGGGGAATGTCACAGTGGATGGTGTGACAAGGCGCGTGCCGGAGCCTTTCGTGGTAATTGCCACAGAGAATCCGGTGGGAAGTGTTGGAACACAGCTTTTGCCGGAGTCCCAGCTGGATCGTTTTATGATCTGTATGACCATGGGATATCCGGATGCAGAGAATGAGATTGCCATTGCCAAAGGCAGAAGTAATGGAATGCAGCTGAGTGATGTGCAGGGAGTGATTCCGGCACAGGAGCTGACTATGATACAGGCAGAGGTGGAGAATGTTTTTCTTCACGATGAGATTTATGCGTATATTGTTGATCTGGCAAGAGCGACAAGAGAGAATTCTCTTGTGGAGCTGGGGATGAGTCCCCGTGGAACTATCGCATTGGCAAAGATGGCAAAGGCAGCCGCATTTTTATCCGGCCGTGATTTTGTTGTGCCAAATGATGTGACAGAGGTATTTCCGGCGGTAGCAGGTCATCGTCTGGTATTAAATTCCAAGGCGCGTGTAGGTCATGTTACTACAGATACGGTATTGGGGCAGATTATGGAAAGTGTTCGGACGCCAAAAGTAAGAAAATAGTGGCGAGTGGGAAAGGTCTGGTTATTAACGTGAAAAGATTAATTACCTATTTGATCGTGATCGCAGCAACGATATATACGGCTGTGCTTTACGGAAGTACCAGTTTTTTAATGCTGTTTTATGTCGAACTTGCACTTCCTGTTTTTTTGCTGCTGACATTGATTCCGGCGGTGCGTCATACGAGTATTCGTATGGAACTGCCGATCCCGGTGGTGGAGCAGGGACAGAAAACGCCGGTAATGCTGCATGTGACTACCGGGGGATTCCCGATTGGCGGCAGGGTGGCTGTGCAGGTAAAGGGAAAGCTGCCTATGGGACAGAAGGATGAGAAAACCTGGTTTTATACAGCATTGGCAGGCAGCAAAAAGACAGCGAAGATCAAGGCAGAGTATCAGAGCAGATGTGTAGGCAGTATCCGGATGGAGATTAGCAGGGTCTGGTGCTATGATTTTCTGGGACTTGTGGCGCTTCCGTTGTCTGCAAAATACTGGAAAGCATTGGAACCGGAGACGCTGCTGGTCCTGCCGAGGATCAGCGAGGTACCGGTGATGGTGAGCCGCCAGAGCCGTGATTTTGCCGGGGAAAGTGAGGAACATTCCAAAGAACGGGGAGGAGACGATCCATCCGAGGTGTTCCAGATCCGGGATTATCAGCCGGGGGACAAGCTGAGGAGTATTCACTGGAAGCTGTCGGCCAAGACAGAGGAAATGATGGTGAGGGAGCAGTCCATGCCCTTGGGGTGCCCTGTGGACTTCTATCTGGATCTCTATCAGCCGGCGGCCGTACATCGTAGAAAAGACGAAACACAAAGAGACAGTTATCTGCAGATTCTGGCGTCGGTCAGCCATTCTATGGTTGTAGAAGGATGCCGTCATCATGTGATATGGTTTGACAGCCGGAAAGGTGACGTTTGCAGATATCGTATTGAAAATGAGGAAAATATATTTGAGATGTTGTTTCAACTGGGACAGCTTTCGGTATATCACGACAAAAAAGATCTGCAAGAGCTGTATCGTCAGAAGTATCATGAAACACCGGGGGTCACCTGTCTGGAGCTGACCACGGAACTGACACTAAAGAAAAACGGTGAGGTAGAAGCACGTTACAGCGGTGATGTTTCGGATATTGAACGCCAGCTGGGAGCAAAGGAGCTTGTGGTATAGTATGAAAAAACCATATATCTAAGTTTTTTCATACGGCAAATTTGTGCCTGCGGCTCCAAATTTGCAGGCTGAGAAAGAAATGGAGGATAGTGCGAAAAATAAAATTTTTCGCACGGCAAATTTGTGCCTGCGGCCCAAAGTTTGCGAGTTGAGAAAGAAATGGGGGATTACTGTGAAAAGAAAACCGTTTATTATGCAGGGGATCTGTCTTTTCATGCTGCTTTTTGGAATGCATCTCTGTGTGTATTCTGCATTCCTGAAAGCAGGAAGTTTATATAAATTTGCGGTGGCACTGGCTGTGGCATCACTGTGGTTTTCCTTTCTGGCGGCAGCACCATTTCGCCGGATAGAATACCGCGTGAAATATCGTTTCAAAATACCGGTGATCAAATATCCGGCAGCCGCTTTTCTTTTGATGCTTACATTGCTTGTATGGGGGATTTTGTCTATCCGATATATGGGACACTTGCAGAAGGATTTCGTGACATTGCGGGATGCGGTGGCATATCGGCAGAGTGTGTATTACTATCAGATGAAGGGAGCATTTAATCCCTATGAAGCATCTCGTCACGGAGCCAGTGGAACCTGGCTTTTGCTGGATCTGGAGCTGTTGTCGGGACTTCTGATGTCCAGAGCCTTTGTGCACCGTCACGGAATGTTTCTGGGAACACTGCCACCGGCACTGCTGGTGGCAGCGGGGCTGCTTTTGGGAAAGACACCAACGATTCCGGCGATGATCCTGTTAATGGCAGGTATTTTGGGGGTGCAGATGTGCGTAGACGGGCATCATAAGGGCGGCTCCAGACATTTTCGTCAGATCAGTGTGGCCGGGGTGCGTCACTGGCTGTTTTATCCGGCGATGCTTATGTGCATACTGGCCATTTTCGGCGTGGGAGCCAGAGTTTCCATAGCCACGAAGGATAAAGCGTTACAGGGAGAGGAAAAGCTTTTAAAAGTGCAGCATAAGGCAGAAAGCGAAATTACGGATTTTGGCGTAAAGCTGGTACAGAAGCTGCAGGATCTGCTGGGGGTTGAGCAGCCGGGAATTATGACCAATTCTTCTCCGAATTACACAGGGAAAACGGTGCTGACCATTACGATGGACGAGAAACCGGAGGAAGATATTTATCTGCGGGGCTTTATCGGTACCAAATACGAAAACGGTAAATGGAGTAATCCAAGGAAGGATAAGCTCGACAGTTATTTTGATTCGGAGAAATGTTATCAGCTTTTTACACAGGATTATACGGAGTATCAGGTGTATTCCGTTGTTAATAAGAGTGACAAATCCCTTGATGATGTGTTAGAAAATTCCGAGAAGCTGGGAAAGAAAAATGCAGCTACAATGAAAATAGAATATGCAAAGGACAATAATACGACCTTTGCTTATTTTCCGTATTACTCGAAACTAAGCAATAAATCTATGGGAACTCTGATGCTGGATCACGACAGGGGATTCCGTCGAAGTGATGATGTTAAAAGCTATGAGATCACAACGCAGAAGACAGACAGGGAAACCTCATATATGATGGGAAATGCGGACCTGCTCCAGAAAGGATATGTCCCATATTATGAACAGGGTGACGAGGACAGCCCGGATGGTACACTCAACAGTGGAGATATGCTTTTTTATAATATGGAAGACGGATCTTACAAAGTAAGAAAAGTAACTACGGGGGATGCTGATAACCCGCTGATCGGAGGATCAAGCAATTATATACAGGTTTCAGACCGGAATCTTGGAAGATATTATCAGTATATTATGAATGAGGATCTGCAGCTTCCTCAGATGGGACTTTCTAAAACAAAGGCGCTTGCAAAGAAAATTCTGAAATACAATTATGTTACTTTGACAAGCAGTACAGATGAATCGTTTTATACTTCAACAGCCAGTGCTGTTATTGATGATCTGCGAAGTTATCTTGGACAGATTACAGAGTACAGCCAGCAGTTAAAGATGAAAGAAATCGGAACGGACTATGTGGAAAATTTTCTTTTCGTACAGAGGAAAGGATATTGTGAACATTATGCTACTGCCGGAGCAGTGCTGTTTCGTGCTATGGGGGTACCTGCGCGATATGTATCGGGATATCGTGTGCCAGCGTCCGATTTTGTGGACAATGGGGATGGAACCTATACGGCAAAGGTGCCGGATCTGGAAGCCCATGCGTGGACGGAGGTTTATAGCTTAGGTGCAGGCTGGATCGTGGCGGATATGACGCCGGGAGCAGCAAGGGTCACAGGTTCTTCGTCTGGTGGTCTGAATAATAATCAGGATCCGTCGTTAAATAAAAATGATACGGATGGGGATGATGCGTTTTTGCAAGATGATCCGGAGAGTACACAAAAGGCGGCTTCCGATACAGCAGAGCCGGAAGTGACCAGGAAACCGAAAAAAACGGACAAACCACAGGAGACAGACCTTCCGGATGATTCCGGTGATCTTTCTGAAAACGGAAAAGGAAACGGTGATGCCACTTCGGATGCCGGCGGCGGGGAAAAACAGACAAAGCATCCGGATGTGATTTCGCCGGAGCTTAGGGCTGTTCTTATAAAAACAACGGTCGCTGCGGCAATCGTATTTGTAATCTGGCTGCTCTGGTACAGCCAGCGGCTTCACAGGAGACGCCGTCTGAAAAGATGCCATGGAGCAGGGGCATATCTGCTGGAGATGAACCGGCAGCTGGAACAGATGCTTCACTGCTGTGGCTTCGGCAGACCGGGACAGATGACAGATCAGGAATATATCCGACTTTTGGGACAGATCTATCCGAAGGGTCTGGAGGATGGATTGATTGAGAAGTATTATCGTCAGTTGGAGAAAGCACGCTTTGACAGGGAGAGTGGTACGAAGGAAGAGATTCGGGAATGTGTCCGTCTGATCCGTGGTGTTAAACGGGGGGCGGTTTCTTCGGCAAAGACCCGGAGAAGAATTTATGCGGTTGTGATCCGGGGCTGGCAGCGGAAATAGATAAAAGGGCAAGACGCAGGTTTTGCCTTTTTTGGTGTATAGGAAAATGCTCGTAGCGTAGAGGGAAGCCAACGAGAATTGCGAAGCAATTCTTGGAGGGCAAAACGCTGGTTTTGCCCTTTTTTGTTTTAACACACACCAGAGGGGATTGATTACACACACCCCTCTTTTTTGAATGCCGATGGAAGCAGCCGGATCTATTCCATCTGGGATCAGAGTATACCGTATGTCCCGGATTCCGGACAGGAAGGAAATCTTCCGGAGGAGCTTTCCTATGGGACGGAATACGCAAGGAAAGCTATTAACCGGGCATTACAGGCGGAGAATCCTTTTGATATCGTACCAAGCAGGGATACCGAAGGACATGGCACCTTTCTGGCGGGAGTGGCATGCGGCAATGAGGATGTGGAGAGAGAGTTTTCGGGGATTGCCCCTCTGTCGGAGCTTGTGGTGGTCAAATGCAAGGAGGCCAAAGAAAATATTCGGGAATATTATGGAATTACAGGGGATGTGCCCTGTTATATGGAAAACGATATTATGCTGGGGGTGCGTTACCTGGCGAGAATTGCATACCGGAGAAGAAGGCCTATGGTGGTATGCATCGGAATGGGAACCAGTCTGGGGAGTCATTACCGGGGCGGGGCCCTGGGCGAGGTTTTACAGTCCTACGGGAATCTGCGGGGATTTATCGTGGTGGCGGCATGCGGCAATGAAGGAAATACATCCCATCATTTTCATCAGGAGGAACTGGGGGCAAGGCAGGAGACAGATGTGGAGCTCCGGGTGGGCAGCCGGGAGGATGGATTCACCACAGAGCTGTGGTGCAAGGCTCCGGGGCTTTGTTCGGTGGGGCTGATCTCTCCCGGTGGCGAATACAGTGGCAGGACATATGCCAGAGTCGGGGAACGCCAGGTGATCCGATTCCTGCTGGAGAAGACTGTGGTTTATATTGATTATCTTCTGGTGTCCTTTGAAAGCGGGGATGAATGTGTCCGTATCCGTTTTTTTGGACCGGAGGAGGGCATCTGGCGCATTCGGGTATTTAATGAGACGGACATTCCGCTGCAGTTCGATATGTGGCTTCCAATCCGGGATTTTATCCGGCAGGGGACATATTTTCTGCGTCCGGATCCTAACATTACCATATGTGATCCTGCGAATAATTCCCAGATCATTGCTGTTTCTGATTATGATGGAGCGAACCGCAGCGTGGTGGCGGATGCAAGCCGCGGCTATAACTGGCGGGGAGAAGTCGTGCCAGACATTGCGGCACCGGGCATCAATATTTTTGGTCCCCTGCCGAGACAGGGAAATGTCATGATTTCTGCAGGAGATGCCACACCGCGCTACGGTTACCGGACCGGCTCCAGTGCGGCGGCTGCGGTCACGGCAGGAGCGGCAGTATTGCTGGCAGAATGGGGGATTGTCAGAGAAAATGATATCAATATGGATAGTGTGGGAGTTCAGAAATATCTGATCCGCGGAGCAAACCGGTCGGGCAGAGCATTTCCAAATGAGGAGTGGGGCTATGGAACTTTAGATCTGTATGGGGCTTTTGAAGTGATCCGTCCGAAGCCGTAGTGAGAAGATCACAGCAGATCCTCCTGCGGCAGAGCAGTCCGGAGAGAAGCGGGAAAAGCGTTTCCGGTGTCTATTCCGTATAATCGTGGGTTTCCATCCACTGCAGCAGTTTTTCGATGGAAGGATTGCTGTTTTCTGTTTTCCAGATAATCTCAAAATCCACCTCCTCCGGTGTGCCATCGCTTCGCAGCAAAGGAAGAATAATGAGATTTCGGGCGTTGTAGTAGTAGCGGACGGCATATTCCGGCAGAATTGCGATGCCGAAGCCGGCAGAGACCTCTAGAAGTACGGTCTGTACTTCGCGGTCACGGCTGATAATGTGAGGAATGAAGCCGCCGCGGTTATAGCAGAGGAGCACCTCTTCCGCTTCGTCTGTGGCACGTCCATGGGGCTGCATAATAATAAAATCCTCCTGTGCCAGATCCTGATAGGAAAGGTGATTGTGACCGGACAGAGGATGACCGGGATAGAGCACTGCCATCAGAGGAAAACGCTTGAGAAATCGGTGTGTCATATTCTCGTAGCCCTGTGCGGCGAGAGAAAGATTCAGGACAATATCGCAGCTGTTATCTTCCAGATGATGATACAGGGCGCTCATGTTATCGCGGATCAGGTGGAGGGAAATATTAGGATAAGCCTCCCGGAAGGTGCGCAGAGTCTCCGAAAAGCGGCTCTGCTCATAACCACGGATAAAACCAACGGAAAGCTCGCCGGTAACACCTTCAGAGGCGGTACGTGCCAGCTTGGCAGCCTCCTCAGCACGGATCAGGATGGCACGGGCTTCGTTGAGATAGACCTTTCCGGCGGCGGTAAGCTCTACATGATGCTTGTCCCGGATAAACAGCGAAACTCCCAGACGCTTTTCCAGAGACTGGATCTGCAGCGTGATGGCTGTCTGGGAGATATAGCATTTTTTGGCGGCTTTTGTAAAGCTTAATAATTCTGCCACGGCAATAAAATATTCTAACTGTTTTAAATTCATAAATACGCCCCCTGTAATAAGATTAACTTATTATAATATCTGATAATCATATTGGCAAGTCAGATAAAATTGTCTTATAATTTAGAAAAGATATTACGAAAGAAAGTGAGAAAATTATGGGAAAACTGAAAAATTTTTATGAAGGAAAGTATGCCCGCTATGTTCTGCCGGGTGTGCTGCTGCAGTCTGTATTGATCGGCGGAGGCTATGCGACCGGCCGTGAGATCTATTCTTATGGAGCAAAGTTTGGAAGTATGGGATGGATCGCCGGACTTACTATTGGGATCGGGTTTGCGCTTTTTGCATTTCTGACCTTTGAGATCTGCCGTATTTACAAGGTGTATGATTACAAGAATTATATCCAGAAGGTGATCGGACCATTGTGGCCGGTGATGGATATTCTGACGGTATTGATCGCCATCCTGCTGATCGCGGTTATGGCGGCGGCGACGGGAAGTATTTTTGAACAGGCAGGTATGCCGAATATTCTGGGATCTGTTGTGATCGTGCTGATCTGTGGATTTTTGAATTTCAAGGGTTCCAAACTGATCGAAAAGTTTGAATCCGTGGGAACGATTCTTTTGTATGGAGGCTATATTTTATTTACGATCCTTGTTATTGTAAATAAGGGAAGCAATATTCCGAAGGTATTTTCTACGATGGATACCAGTGCGTATGATGGTTCTGTGACAATTCCTCTGTGCATTTATACAGGTATTTTATATGTGGCTTACAATATCAATTCCATTCCTATGGGAATGTTTTCGCTGACACGTCAGACCAAGAGGAAAGAGACGTTCATTTCCGGTATGATCGCCGGTCTTTTGATGGTTATTCCGTGGTTCCTTTCTTATTTCGCAATGATGTGCTTTTATGGAGATACTTCTATTGTCGGTGCAGATGTTGCAACACCTTGGGTGGAAATGATCAAGGCGGTACATGGAGGTCCGGTGCTTCTGGCGGTATTTAGTATCGTTATGGGATGGACATTGGTTGAGACAGCGACCGGATGTATTCACATGATCATTGATCGTTTTGATGTGGCTCTGGAGGAGAAGGGGGCTGCCAAACTGACTGATGCCAAGAGAGGTATTGTTACAGTGGCGACACTGATTGGAGCACTGATCCTTTCCAGAATCGGTGTAGTAACATTGATCGAGCAGGGATATACCTACCTGTCATACGGTTTTATCCTGTTCTATCTGCTTCCGACATTGCTGGTAGGCGGCTACCGTATTATCCGCAACTGGAATAAATAAGTGGAAGCATCATGAGATATTTTGGAATGGAAGGAGAAATAGATATGCAAAATGTAGGATATTATAATGGAGAGATTGGCGCACTGGAGGAAATGAAAATTCCGATGTTGGACCGCGCGGTTTATTTTGGAGATGGTTGCTATGATGCCACCACATTTGCCAACAATAAGATCTTTGGTGAGAAGGATCATCTGGATCGTTTCTATAATAGCTGCAGGCTGTTGGAAATCCCGTTTGATATGCCAAGGGAGAAGCTGGTTGCCGAGCTTCAGAAATGTATTGATGCCAATGATAATGACCATGGTATGCTTTACTGGCAGTGCTCCCGTGGAACGGCACCCCGTGATCATAAGTTTCCGCCGAAGGAGGTAAAGCCGAATCTGATGATCTTTACGGTGCCTTGTGAGCTGATTCCGTTTGACCAGACATTCCGTCTGATCTCTATGGAGGACACCCGTTTCCTTCACTGCAATATTAAGACGTTAAATCTGATTCCAAGTGTCATTGCATATCAGCGTTGTATGGAGCAGGGCTGTCAGGAGACGGTATTCCACAGGGGAGACCGTGTGACAGAATGCGCCCACAGTAATATTCTGATGATCAAGGATGGGGTATTGTGTACTCCGCCAAGGGATAATCTGATCCTGCCGGGTATTACATTGAAGCATCTGCTGATGCTTGCAGAGCAGAATGGAATCCCAACCAAAGAGGCACCATTTACCATGCAGGAGCTTGCAGAGGCAGACGAGGTGATCGTCAGCAGTTCCGGCGGACTCTGTACACAGGCTGTTGAGCTGGATGGAAAGCCGGTGGGCGGCAAGGCTCCGGAGCTTTTAAAGAAGCTTCAGGATGCGTATGCGGCTTATTATGCTGAGGACACAAAGGCTTAAAGATAAGGACGGACATCATTCATATAAAAGGCAAGGAGAAGTCTTGTTTTCTGGATCGCAGTATCCATGGAGACAAGGCTTCTTATTTTTTGAATACGATAATTTACGGTGTTACGGTGTAGAAACAGTTCCGGCTCTGGTAAAAGCGTTGGTACAGGAGTGTGCGGCAAATGGTCTGATCGTAGAGAGTGCCGGTATCTATGGAAATGTTATCCGTTTCCTCGCTCCACTGGTGATCACGGATGAGTTTTCTTATGGAAATGGGGGTACAACATGAAGGAATTAATGATCAAACCGGAAATCTATCATTTTGATACGGTCCGCGCTTTTGCGGAGGAGTTTCAGATTGGAGAAGGAGATCTGGTGGTAACGAATGAATATATTTACAAATCGTTTTTTGGTGAACTGAATCTGAAATGTGATGTCATTTTTCAGGAAAAATACGGACAGGGAGAGCCTTCGGATGACATGGTGGAGGCAATGTACAAGGATATTCACGGAGAGCATAAGCGTGTGATCGCAGTAGGCGGTGGAACTGTCATTGATATTTCCAAGCTGTTTGCACTCAAAGAGGTATCTCCGGTTTTAGATCTCTATGACGGCAAAATCCCGCCGGTTAAGGATAAGGAGCTAGTCCTTGTGACGGAGCCTCTGGAAAGTCTGCCGTTTGGTGTGTTTGCGACCAGCTCCATTGATGCACTGGTACATGCGGTAGAGTCCAGCCTTTCTCCAAAAGGGAATCAGACCACAAGGATGTTTGGGTACAAGGCGATCGAGATGATCCTTGCCGGTTATCAGAAAATTGCCTTGTCACTAACGGCTTGCGGGAAGTTTGAGTAAGTAAAACAAAACCCGGAAAGGAATGATATGAGTTGAAAATCATATCGTTCCTTTCCGGGTCATTTTATATCTGTACAATTAATCGTACAGTGAAATATGATATCTGAGACTTCTGTATATTTTGTAGATGATCACGCCGATCATTCCAACAACGGTGCCTCCTACCAGTGCAATACCAAAAGCTCCTCCGATACCTAATAAGATCATACCTAATATATGCATTTTCATTCACCTTTCTTTTTGCAATATGCTTATAAAAGGCCTGCAGCCTGTTGGACTGCAGGCCTTTTATATAGAAGAGAGGGTGCTGATTTACAGTGCCCTCTTTTTCTGTATGAAAATGGCATCCCTGTCACAGCTTCTCCATTTCTGTCACAGAGAAATATTTTGTTATATCATTTCATACCTTCTGAGGATTTTTATTTTCATTTTTCATACCGAAATTTTCATACAGAAAGAAACCTCTTTCTCCCAAAAGAAGTCTGTGTCATTAGAAATTATGCATATATCAGCCCTTTGATCCGTCCTGCTGATGTATATATGTAATGATAACAGAACCATATGTGATAATACTGCTTGCAGTAATACTGGCTTCCCGAAAAAAGACCGTGTCTGGCAGACCACAAAGCGTTGCGGTAAGCCGGATCAGAGAACGTATTCTCGAAAAGATCCTGTTCTTCTGACCGGATACGGTCCGGCGTAATACCTCTGTAGAACCCCGCAGCATAGAATCTCCAAGCTGATCCGGGGAGCACATATCCTGCTCGGCGTTTTGTACCTGCAGCGTGCGAAGAATATCTGGGGATGCCGAAACAGACACGCCAAAATCAGGATCTGTCTTGACACGTTCAAAACACATCCCGGAGACTGTCAATATAATGATCAGACAGAGACTGATCCACCGTCTCATCTTATATGTCTCTTTCATCTGCAGCACCTCATTTCCAATATATTCTAGCAAAATTGAGAGGATTTTACAACTTATTGGAGATAACTTCCTGTTTTTTCTCGTTTTAAATAAAAATAGCAAAAAACAGTTAAGTTATGGTACAATATTTCATAGGGAAATGTGATTTGGTTTATAACTCAAATGAAAAGAATCTGTTTAGGAAGGGATAATTGTTTATGTATCATTTTTTGGTATTATTACAATACTTTGGAATTTTTGCATTAATTGTAGAAATTTTCTATGTGAGCCGGCAACAGAGTTCCAAACTGCAGATGGCATTAGTGCTTTTGTTGTATTCGTCCTTGATCAATATTGTGGGATATACTATGGAGATACAGGCAGGGAAACAGCAGGTTGCGATACAGGCAACAAAGTTTTCTTATTATGGTAAGCCGTTTGTTGTATTTTTTATGTATATGTTTATTATGGAGTACTGCAATCTGGTTGTGCCGAAGCTTCGCCGGAACATCCTCTTTGGAATCTGTATTTTAATCTGCGGTCTGGTGTCCACCAATGAGTACCACCATTTATATTATTCTTCCGTGTCCTATACCGGGGAGGGAATGTTTCCGCATCTGATCCTGAGCCATGGTGTATTATATAATCTGTATAACGTATTTATTGCTTATTATTTTATTGTGATCCTTTGGGCGGCAATCCGTAAGCTGCGTCAGACGAAATCACCGATCATCAGGAAACAGCTTTTGATGATATTGGGAATGGTTCTGCTTAGTATGCTCAGCCTGGTTCTGTTCCTGCTGCACCTGACCAATGGATATGATACTACGGCACCTGCGTATCTGGCAGCCGCCTTTATATTTGAACGGCTGATGCGTAAATATCGGTTGTTTGATACCTTGACGCTGGCCCAGGAGGAAGCCGTCAATCATATGGCAAACGGCCTGATCGTTATAGGAACTGCGGGAGAGGTGATATACTCCAACGAGGAAGCAGACCGGATATTGAATTGTCTGGAGCAGGAAGAAGGAAAGCGAGAGCTGGAGGATTTAAAAAAGCTTGCCGAAAAGCAGGAATATCTTTTTCTGGATAAATGCGCAGCGGAGGACGGAGAGAAACATCACACAACGGAAAAGTGTGTTTATGAGCTGGCACTGCATGATATTTCCAAAGGTGAGAACAATTATGGACAGACTTTGACTATGGCAGAGATTACGGACCGGTATTATTATACAGAACGTCTCCAGCGCGACCTGAGGAGTAAGACCAGAGAGGTTGTGCGGATCCAGCGTGATATTATCGGTAGTTTTGCTGCTATGATCGAGGCAAGAGACGGCATTACCGGATTACATATTAAAAACACCGGGAATCTGGTGCGTGTGCTGGTCAATGTAATGGCAGTGGACAAACGCTACAGGGATATCATTACGCTGGAATATGCGGATATGGTGGCGGCTGCGGCGAGACTTCACGATATTGGAAAGATTGCCATTCCGGATCGTATTCTTCAGAAGGAAGGAAAGCTTACTGATGAAGAGTTTGCCATTATGAAGACACATCCCCAGGAGGGAGCGAAAATCCTCAAGCATACCCTGAAGGATCTGGAAAATGACGCATATTGTGAGATTGCTTATGATATGGCAATGTATCACCATGAGAAATATAATGGTGCCGGGTATCCGGAGGGGATCAAAGGAGAAGAAATCCCATTGTCAGCCCGGATCATGGCAGTGGCGGATGTCTATGATGCTCTCCGGTCCAAACGTCACTATAAAGAGGGATTTTCAAAGGAAAAGGCAGTCGCTATTATGGAAGAAAGTAAGGGGAGTCATTTTGATCCATACATTGATGAGCTGTTTTTGAAGCATATTGATGAGATGGAGGCTGTGATCGACACAGGATACCACAAGGAGGAATCTTCCGCAAAAGAAACAAATAAGGAACTGTAAAAGTAAACGATAAACAAACAACAGATTCAAAGGATAAAACAGCGTTCCGGCCAGAACGTGGATATGTTCCTGTTAAGTGACGGGTTTTTATTATTTTCCTTGTCTACCTGGACGGGAGCATATCATTTCTGACCGGATAAGCTGTTTTTATTTATTGGTACAAAGCGGGTGCAATACAGGTTTGCCTGCAGCTAACATTTCTTTTTATCAATTTGTGGATTATATGCGTAGAAATTCTTTGGATTTCGCTGATCCTGAATGCGGCGCAGACATTCTCCAAATCTCTGGAAATGCACGATCTCACGCATCCGCAGGAAACGGATCGGATCAGCCACTTCCGGATCCTTCACGATCCGCAGGATATTGTCGTAGGTCAGACGTGCCTTCTGCTCTGCTGCCATATCCTCGTAGAGGTCGGTGATGGTATCTCCGGTGCTTTGGAACTGGCTGGCGCTGAATGGCTCTCCGCTGGCGGCCTGTGGCCAGATAGCAAGAGTGTGGTCAATATAATATTTGTCAAAACCGGAAGCCTTGATCTCCTCCGGAGTCAGATCTTTGGTGAGCTGGTGGATGATGGTTGCGACAATTTCCAGATGGCCTAATTCTTCGGTGCCGATGTCTGTCAGAGCCCCGGCTACCTTGCGGTCCTCCATGGAATACCGCTGTGACAGATAGCGCAGTGCAGCTCCGGCCTCCCCGTCGGGACCACCGTACTGACTAATGATCACCATTGCCGCTTTCGGATCGGTTCGTGTGATATGAACCGGATACTCCAGTCTTTTTTCATAATTAAACATATCATAAACTCCATTCTCATTTTATTTCATAGAAATTTTCAAATCCCTTAACGCTCCCAGGGCCATGGTGTCTCCACCCAAGTCCAGTAATCCTTGCAGTTTACCTGATCTGCCTGCAGAGGACCATATTTGCGGCTGTACTCATCCACTGCCTCCTGGCGCTGTTTTTTTACCATCTGATAATAGCTCAGTGCAACCTTATCACACGGATGAGTGTCCAGATACAGATTTGTTTCGGTGAGAGCAAAGCTGACCTGGGAAATAAATTTCAATAATCTCATTTGATCTTTGCTCATAATCTGCCTCCTTTTCCACAGCCCTGAGGGATGCAGCCATAAAATTGTAAATTCAGTTCAGGGAAGATCGTTCCGTTTGCGAGGCCGTCGCAGGGATCATAGATCTTATTCCACTGTTGCCACGGCACATAGCCCATGGCCAGTGGCATACCGTACAATGGGTCTGTACAGCAGTCCCCGGCAGAATCATTTTGACACTGGTTTGCAATTTCGGACTGACTCATGCCGCAGGTATTTTGGTTATCCGGCATGCTGCCGCAGGAGCAGGAATTCTGCATTTGATCGCAGTTTTCCATGCCACACGAACAGCCTCTGTTTCCGCGGCAGTTTACATTGCCGCGGCATCCATTCATTGTGTTCATAATATACATCCTTTCTAAATGTTTTCGAAAATATAAGGAATATTTTCTGGTTACATTTAATATATGCGGTAGTACAGACAAAGTGCGGGATAAAGAAGAGAAAGAGTAACAGGAATGTGAGATATGAAAGGAGCACGGAGAATGTATATGCCTGCTACCTGAATCCGGGCACCAACGGTTTCCCCGGCTCCTCAGACAACAGTAACTCCGAAAACTGCTCCGTCTGCGGTACCGGCCAAAACCGGCACATCGGTTCAGAAAAAGGTGTATAAAGTAACGGTTTCCAGGAAAAGAATAACGGAAGGACAGGGATTTGCAAATATGCAGATTCCTGTCTTGCAATTTCTCCAGAAAATATTATACTTAAAGGGATAATGTAAACAACGACACGACGCACGCGCACATTTGTCTCAGGGCGGTGTGTGGGATTGGAGGAAAAATGAAAGAGCTAAAGCCGATGAAGGAAGGAAAGGTACGGGAGATTTACGACAACGGAGACAGTCTGATCATGGTTGCAACAGACAGAATAAGCTGTTTTGACGTGATCCTTCATAATGAAGTGACCAAAAAAGGAACCGTGTTGACTCAGATGTCAAAGTTCTGGTTTGATCTGACACAGGACATTCTGCCAAATCATATGATTTCAGTCGATGTGAAGGATATGCCGGAGTTTTTCCGGCAGCCGAAGTTTGATGGAAATAGTATGATGTGCCGTAAGCTGGAAATGCTTCCAATCGAGTGTATTGTTCGAGGATATATTACAGGAAGCGGCTGGGCAAGCTATCAGGAGAATGGCACAGTCTGCGGTATTAAGCTGCCGGAGGGACTGAAGGAGTCTGATAAGCTGCCGGAACCGATCTATACACCGTCTACTAAGGCAGAGATTGGAGATCACGATGAGAATATTTCTTATGAGCAGAGCGTAGCTCATCTGGAGAAGTATTTTCCGGGTAAGGGCGAGGAGTATGCGCAGAAGCTGCGCGATTACACGATCGCATTATATAAGAAGTGCGCAGACTATGCTTTAGAAAAGGGTATCATCATTGCAGATACCAAGTTTGAGTTTGGTCTGGACGAGAATGGCAATATCGTTCTCGGTGATGAGATGCTGACGCCGGACAGCTCCAGATTCTGGCCGGCTGAGGGATATGAGCCGGGTCATGGACAGCCATCCTTCGACAAGCAGTTTGCCCGCGACTGGCTCAAGGCAAATCCGGACAATGACTGGACTCTTCCGGAAGATATCGTGGAGAAGACTATTTCAAAATATCTTCAGGCATATGAACTTTTGACCGGCAAGAAACTGTAATAATATGGCTTGACCCGTCAAACACCGACAAGAAGCATATTTGCTTGCAAATATGCGAAATTGAAGGTTTTTGCAGGATTACAGAATGGAGACGACTTATGAATATGACACAATTTGAAGGCTATAAATATATTGACGGCGGTGTTTGCGCTTCTCAGGGATTTCAGGCGAACGGTCTCAACTGTGGACTGAATCCGGACAAGGAGAAAAATGATCTTGGCATGGTATACAGTAAGGAACCTTGCCAGACAGCGGCTGTCTATACACAGAATAAGGTCAAAGGTGCGCCGATCCTTGTGACGAAGAAGCATCTGGAGGCCGGAAACGGAGTGACCCATGCGGTTCTTGTAAATTCCAAGAATGCCAATACCGGCAATGCAAACGGAGAGCAGGTGGCAGCCGAGACGTCCCGGCTGGCAGCAGATGCTCTGGGCATTACGGAGGATCAGGTGGTGGTTGCATCGACAGGAGTGATCGGACTTCCAATGCCTACGGCTCCGTTTGCAGACCATATGAAGCAGCTGGTGGATGGTCTCAGTGAGTCCGGCAATGATGCGGCGGCCACAGCGATCATGACCACCGATACCGTGAAGAAGCAGGTGGCAGTAGAGTTTGAAATTGATGGTAAGACATGTCATCTGGGTGGTATGGCAAAAGGAAGCGGCATGATCCATCCGAATATGGCCACAACTCTGAATTTCATTACTTCGGATGTGGCAATCAGCCATGAGATGATTCAGAGGGCTCTGGATGAGATTGTCAAGATTACATACAACTGTCTGAGCATTGACGGAGATACCTCTACCAATGATATGGTCAGCGTGATGGCAAACGGTCTTGCGGGCAATGAAGAGATCTGCACCACAGAGGATGCAGGTTTTGCTGTATTTAAGCAGGCGTTGTATATTGTTATGATGAATATGACGCGTATGCTTGCAAAGGACGGAGAGGGAGCAACGAAACTTTTAGAGTGTACATGCAAGGGAGCACCGGATCAGGAGACAGCGATCATCGTTGCTAAGAGTGTGATCCGTTCCCCATTGTTTAAATGTGCAATGTTTGGAGAGGATGCAAACTGGGGACGTGTGTTGTGTGCCATTGGTTATGCAGACGCAGATTTTGCAATTGATACCATGGATGTAGATCTTTCGTCCGCAGCAGGGACTCTGGAGGTGTGCAGAAATGGTGCAGGTATTGATTTTTCCGAGGAGTTTGCGGCAAAAGTGCTGGCGGAGGATGAGATCTATATTGACATTGATCTGAAGCAGGGAAACGGCTCTGCAAAGGCATGGGGCTGTGATCTCACCTATGATTATGTAAAGATTAATGGAGATTACCGTTCTTAAGTGCTTTACCATTTCGGTAAAATCGGGTATGATATAGCAGTGGCCTGTTGTTTACAGTGCTTCAAAAAGGAAAGGTGGAAATATCAGATGAAGTATATTTATGGGGTAGATTTAGGTGGAACTACAGTAAAAATGGGGCTTTTTGATCAGGAAGGCAATATGCTGGAGAAATGGGAGATCGTGACACGTAAGGAAAATAACGGCGAGTTGATCCTGCCGGATATTGCGAAGGCGATTGCTGACAAAAATGAAGAAAAGTCCATTGATAAAAGTGATATTATTGGTATTGGCATGGGTGTGCCGGGACCGATCACAGAGGATGGACGTGTGCTGAAATGTGCAAATCTGGGATGGGGCATTTTCTCCGTAGCGGATGAGCTTCGTAAGCTGACAGGTGTAGAAAAGATCAAAGTGGGCAATGATGCAAACGTAGCGGCTCTCGGAGAGCAGTGGCGCGGAGGTGGCAGAGGATTTGACAGCATTGTTATGGTTACTCTGGGTACCGGAGTAGGCGGAGGAATCATCCTGAACGGCAAGATCCTGACCGGAAGCAACGGTGCGGCAGGAGAAATTGGTCATTTGCTGGTAAATCCTCACGAGAAACGCACTTGTGGCTGTGGCAAGAAGGGCTGTCTGGAGCAGTATTCTTCTGCAACGGGTATTACCAGAATGTCCAAGGAGAAGCTGGAACAGACAGATACACCGTCAGAGCTTCGCCAGTATGATCATCCGATCACCGGACTGGAGCTGTTTAAGGCATACAAAAATAACGATGCTCTGGCAAAGGAGATTGTAGATACATTCTCCAGCTATCTGGGCAAGGGACTTTCCCATGTGGCTGCCGTGGTAGATCCACAGGCGTTTGTAATTGGCGGCGGTGTCTCCAAAAACGGACAGATTGTTCTGGATGTGGTACAGGAGAAGTACGAGCAGGACGTTATGTTTGCACTCAAGGGCAAGGAGTTCCGTCTGGCAGAACTTGGAAATGATGCCGGTATGTATGGCGCCGTAAGAATGGTTTTATCGTAAAATTTATATTTTTCCTATGAAAATACTGCGATTTACTTTCTTTTTTAGAAAAAATGTGTTATAATATAGTTATCTAGCGGATAGATGACACGAGATTTTGAAGCTGACATATATTTATAGAAAGCAGAGGTGATTATTGTGTTTGATTTTTTAAAGAAAAAGGAAACTTGGAAGGCAACATTTAAGACATTAGGTTCTGCATATAGTTATGCGAAGGTTGGTGACACAATCATCTTGCAGGAGCCAGATTCAGATCTTTCCGAGATTCAGTTCCAGCGTAAACTGGAGGAGGCAATGTATAAATTTAAAGTTGAGATTACACAGGGACCATCTCACACGGAGGGATTTTGGCAGGTAGAACTGGTGCGTGCCTGATTGGTTGTACAGAGATGTAACTGATGAACAGATGAGTCCGGTCAGTGCCTGAGAGCATTGCCGGGCTTATTTTTTCTGTGGAATACAAATCCTGAGGGGTAAGAAACAATGGAAATGAAGATGATCGGCAGGATCCACACGGATTTTGCGACAAAGTTTGGAGTGCCGAGACAGAGTGGTCTGGTGCCGGAACTTATTGGAAAGATTGTTTTGGAGCCGGAATATCGCAATCCGGATGCGTTCCGTGGGCTGGAGGAGTTTTCTCATCTCTGGCTTGTATGGGAGTTTTCAGAGGCAGTTCGGTCGGAATGGTCTCCTACAGTGCGGCCGCCCCGTCTGGGTGGAAATCGTCGGGTTGGCGTATTCGCAACGCGTTCTCCGTTTCGTCCCAATCCCATTGGCCTGTCCTGTGTAAAATTGGAGCAGATTGATCTGCAGGATTCCAGAAAGCCTGTAATCTGGGTATCAGGAGTCGATATGATGGACGGGACACCTATTTATGATATTAAGCCATATCTTCCTTATGCGGACAGTCACCCTGGGGCCAAGGGGGGCTTTACGGATGGAACACAGGTGCGGCGTGTCAAAGTGGAGTTTCCGGAGGAGCCTGTCGCTGCGTCGGAGATTTCCGGAGAAAAGCTTCAGGCACTTCGGGGTGTTTTAGAACAGGACCCCAGACCAAGATATCAGAAGGATCCGGAGCGAATCTACGGCATGAGTTTCGGGGAATATGAAGTAAAATTTACGGTGCAGGAGAATGTTTTACGGGTCGTAGAGCTTGTGCGGGGGTAGAACTCAGGCAGATCAAGACCAAAGACCATTATGCGATAGATGGCAGGAAAGGAATGTGGAAACATTATGAAATATCAAAAAGCAATTACGTTTAGTTATGATGATGGCATTGAATCAGACCGGAAGCTGGTGGAGATTTTGAACCGTTACGGGATGAAGTGTACTTTTAATCTGAATACCGGCATACAGAGCCGTGAAAGTCGTTTTGAGATTGAAGGAAAAGAGATTTGCCGTATGGATCAGGAAACTATCAGAGATCTGTATGCCGGGCATGAAATTGCAGTTCACGGGCTGACTCACCGGGCACCTGTGGATATGACCGAGGAGGAGATGGATCAGGAATTTTTGACAGATATTGATAATATTACCCGGATCTATGGACAGAAACCGGTAGGCATGGCGTATGCCTATGGTGCCTATGATCAGGCAGCAGTAGATTATCTGCAGCGTCATGGAATAAAATACGGTCGTACCGTGGAAGCGACACATGGTTTTGCGGTACCGGAGAATCCAATCCTGTTAAAGGCGACCTGTCATCATGATGATGAGCAGCTTTTCGAGCTGGCGCAGCAATTTCTGGAAAGCGAACCGGCACCGGGAGAGCAGCAGTTGTTTTATATCTGGGGACACAGCTATGAGTATTATGTGAAAGATAACTGGGATCGTTTGGAGAAGCTTTGCCGGATGTTTGCGGACCGGCGTGATATTTTCCGGGGAACCAACCGGGAGTGTCTGGAAATGTTTGGAGCAATCTGATAATGGTATTGGAGAATGGCCGGGATAATTGTGAAATGACATATAAAGTGTTACAGACTGCTAAAATGCGGGGTCTGTAACACTTTTTGTTTTACATATTGAATATACATAAGAAGGGGAATGGTTTGATGGTATATCAATCCTTATCCCAGAAATGGAACCCGATGATAATGCCCCCTACAATTACTACAAGTCCAATAATGCATACTGCGCTTAATGTCAATCCTGTCATCATGACGATCACCTCCTTGAAAATAATTCTGTCTGATACCTTATTCGTTTATATATTGACTTCGTTGTCTGTTTATATGTGCCATTATATCACAGAAATGTTGCAGCATAGATAAATTTATTTTACGCGAAAAGCCCGAAGCTTTTGCTTCGGGCTTTTCAAAGTAACACTCAAAGGAGTGGTCACAAGGCAGAGGGAGCTGCCTCATGACCGAAAATGAAAAAAATGAAAAAGAATCTATAACAAACATTAGTCAGTCGGCTTATTTATGTTTATGAATTCATTATAGAAAGCAGATGTGATGTAAAATTGTTTAATTTCTAAAAAAACTATGAACTTTCCAAAAACGCCGAAAAAACTATGTTTACAATTAGCAGGTCATTATCTTTGGCCGTATTTTACCAGAATGTTCTGAATTCTCTCTGTCGGATTCAGGAGATCGCTGATGGACTGATCGTGATTTAATGTATCGATCAGCAGAGCTACATATTTGCTCATATCTACGGAGATATAATAATCTCTGGAAAGAAGCTCCTGTGGCTGATATACAAGGTTTGTTGTCATAACACGATAGATCAGTCCCTTTTCGACTGCTTCATCAAACTTGTCCATTCCATTGGTGAAAAGACCGAACGTAGCGGCAACAAAAATACGGTTTGCTTTCCGGCGCTTTAACTCTGTGGCCACATCGATCATACTCTCGCCGGAGGAGATCATATCATCTGTGATGATCACATCCTTGCCCTCCAGATCGGCACCCAGGAACTCGTGTGCGATGATCGGATTGCGTCCGTCCACAATACGGCTATAGTCACGACGTTTGTAAAACATTCCCACATCAATGCCGAGGACATTGGCATAGTAAACGGCTCTTCCCAGAGCACCCTCATCCGGACTGATAACCATCAGATTCTGTGCATCAATCTTAATGTCCGGTACATTCTTTAACAGCGCCTTGATAAACTGGTAGGTTGGCTGAACGGTCTCGAAGCTCTTGAGAGGGATTGCGTTCTGTACCCGCGGATCATGTGCATCAAATGTAATGATACTTTCCACGCCCATCTGTGTAAGCTCCTGTAATGCAAGGGCACAGTCGAGGGATTCTCTGCTGGAACGACGGTGCTGACGGCTTTCATACAAAAACGGCATAATGACAGTGATACGTCTTGCTTTGCCGCCTACAGCAGCGATCAGACGCTTCAGATCCTGATAATGATCGTCCGGGGACATATGATTTACCTGCCCGCATACCTTATAGGTCAGGCTGTAGTTGCAGACATCAACCAATAAAAAGAGGTCATCGCCTCGAACAGATTCACGGATCAGCCCCTTTGCTTCGCCGGAACCGAAACGTGGGCAGGCGCAGTCGATCAGATAAGAATCCTTGCTGTAATCAGCAATGGAAGAAGCCGGTGCTTCCATTCGGGAACGCTCCTGACGCCATTCTACAATGTAGTCGTTGACGCGGTTTCCCATTTCCCTGCTGCTTTCCAATGCTAAAATTCCCAGATTACCCACAGGTATTGTTTCTGCCAGTTTGTCGTGTCGTTTCATGTTATGAAATCCTCCATTCTTACATGTGTGAATTTATGATATTGGGGTTTAATGATACCGTCCGGATTGCCTGATACCTTGTCAGACGGGGATCATTAAGATATATTTTTCGGAGTGTGTGCCCGCAGCTTCTTGAGAGGGCGGATATCATCTCCGATGATCATACAGAAGTGATAGTAGCCGGTGAAACGGGAGAAAATGCGCTCGCCGTACCGGTTTAACAATTCCTGAAATGTCAGATTGGTGGAAAGGATCGTTGATTTCTGCTGTAGATGCCTTTCCTCAATGAAATGGTACAGCTCAGAGATTGTAAAGCTGTTTGTGAGTTCAGTACCAAGATCATCAATAATGAGCAGATCACTATGGATCAGATAATCTGTTTTGGTGCGGATTTGTTCACTTTCCTCGTCTTTGCCAAACCTGCCTTTCTCTAAAATATCAAATAGCTGTAAAGAAGTCAAGTAAACGACCGTGTGACCCGTGTCGAGAAGCTCTTTGGCAATGCAGTGGGTCAGAAATGTTTTTCCGACGCCGGTAGGTCCGTAAAATATGAGATTATCATAGGCGTCATCAAAGTGTTTAATGAAATCCAGACAAATATCCTTTAATTTATTGATATTTTCCTTTGGAGTTAGAGAAAGATTATCATTAACAGTGGTATCGTCGTAGTATTCACTGTCAAAAGTATCAAAATTTTCTTCTAAAAGGATGTCGCTGAGGTTTGCGTTGGCATAGAGAAAATCGGCCTGTGCCTTCGTCAGGCAATGGCATGGTCTTCCGTCGATATATCCGGTATCATGGCAATCAGGACAGGTGTAAACAGGGGACAGGTAATCTTTGGGATACCCGTGTTCTTCCAAAAGAGCCTGTTTTTTCTCAAACAGAGCCTGCATATGCCGGGCGTACCGGGCAGCGGTAGATTGTGCCTGCTCCGGCTGCAGCAGTTCATTACGGGCCTGCTGGAAAGAAAGCTGTATGATCTGTCCCTGAAGCTCCTCTAGTTCGGGAATTTCCTTATGAAGAGCTTCTGTACGCTGATCCAGGATACGCTGGTTTTTCATCCGTGTTCTGTCATACTGATCCATGATACTTCCGTATTGGTTTGCTGAAATCCCCATGATATCTTGTCCTTTCCTGTGCGAAAATGTAATTCTAAATTTCAAATATTAAACCTGTAACAGTTGTCTTTCCAAAGCGGCGGTTTCTGCCTGGGAACGCTTATGCTGAACTGTTCCGGAATCGCTGCCGTTGCGCTTGGCGGCTCTTTCCATCGCTTTTTCATTGGCAAAGGCCTCATCTGCTTTCTGGATATCTGCCAGTGTATGTACGCCGGATCGGTGCCAGCGCTCTACAATGGCCTCTGCATATTTGAAATCGCCATGCTGCAGTTTCAATAATGTGCGGTTACAGGCTTCAAGAATAACACTCAGGTCCATGCTCCACTGATTCTGCCAGCGGTCAACAAAATCCTTTTCTATGGCAGCCAGAGGGCGCCCCAGTGCCATTGCTTTGGAAACAGCATTATAGGTGGTGTTGTACTCGATTGTTGCGTTTTGTGCATCATCAGGTGTTTTTACCTGTTTTTCATCCCATGCGATCGCCACCTTCTCAATATAGCTGGTGCTTGTCTTGCCGAGCGAAATGCAGTACTCATACAGATGCAGGATCAACTCGGAAGAAAAGTGAAGTGTATCGTATAAATATGTAATAAGCTGTAACTCCTTCGGTTTGACCGGCCGCCCCAGATAGCTCTCCACCACATTGGAGGTCCAGCAGAAGTCATCATTTTCAGCGAGACGGTTCATTTGCTCCGTCGTTACCTGAATCGTTTTATGGCTGCTTTTTGGCCTGGCTTCCACTGTAGAGATAGAAGGCGAAGCTGTCTGTGTCTTTGATGCCGCAGTAGTCTTTGAATGCTCCGGTTTTTGCTCGGAAGCTTTTGCGTCATTGTCGGTGCTGGCATCTGTGGCAGAGTGGTTGTCCGACGCAGCTTCCTCCAATGAAGAGTGTGCATCTTTATTGGAAGAGGATCTTTTGGCAGATGTGCCGGTTGTATCTCCGGTATCAGCGGAAAGATCAGCAAAGGAGCGGGATTCTTCCTGGGCGGATAGTGTTTCATCAGGGTTCAGAACGTCAATGCCGAGAATCTCCTCTCCGTCCTCGCCTCTGGTAAGCCTCATTAATCCCTGCTTCTCCCAGTAATTCAATGCACGGATCACGTCCTTCTCCGTATTTTCCATCTGATCAGCCAGTGAGGAGATGGAGAGATCTTCCTCGCCCGCCTGGATGCATTTGGAAAGGTACAGATACACTTTTACATAACTTCCGTTTGCATGAAGCATATATTTCTCGATAAATGTATTGTGAATTGATGTGACCAATGGTATATGATTGGAGCACAGCAGTATATTATCCATGTAAATCCTCCGTTCCCAGCAGTTATTTTAAGTAATCATTATAAGAAAACTGCTTTATATCTCAAGTCTGTATCCTATAATAACACAAAGAAAAAAACTTGCAAACACCGATAAACAGTGGGTTTCTGTGGATTTTCAATTGTGGATAATGTGAATAATGTGGACGGAATTCATGAAATCCCTGTGAATTCCTGGGTTTTATAAACAAAAATTATCCACAATATTTGTCGACAGTTTTTGACAAAAAATTGTGGATAATGTGGATAACTTATTTTTTGATCAGATCTTCTCCGATAGATACAACATTTCCGGCACCCATAGTTATCAACAGGTCACCGTTGATACATTTTTCTGATAAAAATTTTTCGATCTCCTCAAAAGATGGAAAATAATAGGCATCCTTTCCGAGTTTTTTGATCTCTTCCTGCAGGGTGCGGGAAGAAATATCTCCCGGATCATCCTCTCTGGCGGCATAGATATCAGCCAGAACAATATTCTCTGCCTGGGACAGAGCCTGTGCAAACTCTTTTAAAAGGGCGCGGGTACGGGAATAAGTATGTGGCTGGAATACACACCACAGATGCTTGTGAGGAAATTTCTCTGCCGCAGTCAGCGTCGCTGTGATCTCTGTCGGATGATGTGCATAATCGTCCACCACAGTTACCCCGTTGAAAGAACCCTTCAACTCAAAACGACGCTCTGTTCCTTCAAAGGCAAGAAGCCCCTGTCTGATGGAATCCATATCTATATGATAATACTGTGCCAGTGCAATGGCAGACAGTGCATTGGCTACATTGTGACGGCCGATGACATGAAGGTCGATGGGAGTCTCTCTGATTCCGTTGCGGATCAGGTCAAAGTGTCCATAACCGTGCTCATCAAAGGAAATATTATCGGCAAAATAATCACAGTCACTTGTGAGACCAAATGTGATCACCTGACAGGCAAGACCTTCTGTGATCTCGGCCAGATCCGGAATCTCGCCATTTACAATAAGAACCCCATGCTCCGGGATAAGCTCGGCAAAACGACGGAAGGAATGACGGATATCGTTGATATCTTTGAAGAAATCCAGATGATCCGCATCAATATTCAGGATAATCCCGGCTGTTGGGTGGAACTTCAGGAAACTGTTGGTGTATTCGCAGGCCTCAGTAATAAAATCCTGGGAATGACCTACGCGGATATTTCCGTCAATCGCTTTCAGGATGCCGCCAACGGAGATGGTTGGGTCCTTCTGCGCTTCCAGAAAGATATGGGATACCATGGAGGTAGTCGTTGTCTTGCCATGTGTACCGGAAATTGCAATGGCATTCTGGTAATTTTTCATTACCTGTCCTACCATTTCGGCACGTTCCATCATTGGAAGTCCCAGTTCTTTTGCTGCTTTAAATTCGGGATTGTCCGGATGGATGGCTGCCGTATATACAACAAAGTCGATATCCCCGGTAATATTTTCTTTGGACTGGCCATATATTATATGGATACCAAGTGACTCCAGGTGGTCAGTGATCTTGCTTTCGTGGGCATCGGAGCCATGTACCTGAAAACCGTAATCGTGCAGAAGCTGGGCAAATCCGCTCATGCTGATACCGCCGATTCCGATGAAATATACATTTGCCGGATGGTTAAAGTCAATCTGATACATAATAAAAACCACGCCTTTCTTCTATATATAATATGTAATGTTCTTACATTATTATAACGAATAAGGGGAAAATTACAATTCCTTTATTGGATATTTCTGTGGGGGAAAGCGAAAAAAGGTTTGTTCTGTATTCTATGAAAATGCCCGGAGACGTTGTGCATTTTTTTGCTTGAAAAAGGAGGTGAAATGTAATAATCCGGTAAAAATTAGTCAAAATATCTAAAAAATAGAAAATATTTTCAAATTATTTGTCAAATTTATTCCCAATTTATGAAAAGTGTGTTATAATACAATTATTCTGAACAACAAGGGGTGATATCGTGATAAAGAAAGAAATGATTGCAATGTTACTGGCAGGTGGTCAGGGCTCTCGTCTTGGAGTACTCACAGCAGATGTTGCAAAGCCTGCAGTTTCATTTGGTGGTAAGTATCGTATAATTGATTTTCCATTAAGTAACTGTATTAATTCGGGGGTAGATACAGTTGGAGTTCTGACTCAGTATCAGCCGTTGCGTCTGAACACTCACATTGGAATTGGTATTCCGTGGGATCTGGACAGAAATGTCGGCGGTGTTTCCATCCTGCCGCCGTATGAGAAAAGTACCAGCAGTGAGTGGTACACAGGAACTGCCAATGCAATATATCAGAACTTGCGATATATGGAGCAGTATAATCCTGATTATGTACTTATTTTGGGTGGAGATCATATTTACAAGATGGATTACGAGGTTATGCTCGACTTCCATAAAGCCAACAATGCAGATGTTACGTTAGCGACAATTCCTGTTCCGCTGGAAGAGGCAAGCCGTTTTGGTGTGGTTATTACGGATGAGCATAAAAAGATCCAGGAGTTTGAGGAGAAACCGGAGCATCCACGCAGCAATCTTGCGTCTATGGGTATTTACATTTTCTCATGGCCTGTACTTCGCGAGGCGTTGCTGAAGCTGAAGGATCAGCCGGCATGTGACTTTGGTAAACATATTATTCCGTACTGCCACGAGCAGGGCAAGCGTATTTTTGCATATGAGTACAATGGATACTGGAAGGATGTAGGAACCCTTGGTTCTTATTGGGAGTCCAACATGGAACTGATCGATCTGATTCCTGTATTCAACCTTTATGAGGAGTTCTGGAAGATCTATACCAAGAGTGATCGTATTCCTCCGCAGTATATCGCAAAGGATGCCGTTGTGGATAAGGCGATTATTGGCGAAGGATGTGAGATTTACGGCGAGGTACATAATTCTGTGATCGGCTGTGGTGTTACGATCGAAAAAGGAGCGGTAGTGAGGGATTCCATCATTATGAGCTCTACGACGATCGGTGCCGGGACAACGGTTGACAAGTCTATCATTGCAGAGGGAGTTACTGTTGGTAAGAACTGCGAGCTGGGTATCGGTGAAGAGAAGGAAAACAAAGTAAAACCGAGTGTTTATGCGTTTGGTCTGGTAACCATCGGAGAGGATTCTGTGATTCCGGACGGCGTTAAGATTGGAAAGAACACAGCAATTTCCGGCATCACAGAGCCGGCAGATTATCCGAATGGTCTTTTGGACGGCGGTGAGACATTGATTAAGGTAGGTGACAGAGAATGAGAGCGATAGGTATTGTATTAGCTGGTGGTAATAGCAGCCGGATGAAAGAGCTTTCCAACAAGAGAGCAATTGCAGCTATGCCAATAGCCGGCAGCTTCCGAAGCATTGACTTTACATTGAGTAACATGACGAATTCGCATATCCAGAAGGTGGCTGTATTTACACAATATAATGCAAAGTCGCTGAATGAGCATTTGAATTCTTCAAAATGGTGGGATTTTGGTAGAAAACAGGGGGGCTTATATGTATTCACTCCTACCACGACACCGGACAACAGTTACTGGTACCGGGGTACTGCAGATGCAATCGCACAGAATATCGGATTTCTGAAGAGCAGCCACGAGCCGTATGTTGTTATCGCATCCGGAGATGGCGTGTACAAGATGGACTACAATAAGGTCCTTGAGTATCACATTGCCAAGAAAGCGGATTTTACCGTAGTAACAACAGATATGAATGAGAAGGATGATCCGAGTCGTTTCGGCGTTATTTCTACCGATATGGACGGGCGTATCACAAGCTTTGAGGAGAAGCCGATCCAGGCAAAGGGACAGCAGGTATCTGCGGGTATTTATATTGTACGCCGCCGTCTGCTGATCGAGCTGATCGAGAAGGCTGATCAGGAGGAAAGATATGATTTCGTTAAGGATATCCTGATCCGTTACAAGGACATCAAAAAGATTTATGCATACAAGCTGGATACATATTGGAGTAATATTTCCTCTGTGGAATCTTACTTCCGCACCAATATGGATTTTCTGAAACCGGAGATCCGCGATTACTTCTTTAAGCAGTATCCGGATGTATATTCTAAGGTGCAGGATCTTCCGCCTGCAAAATATAATGCAGGTTCTGATGTGAGAAACAGTCTTGTATCCAGTGGATGTATCATCAATGGACAGGTAGAGGATTCTATTTTGTTCAAAGAAGTATACGTTGGAAATAATTGTGTCATTAAGAATTCGATCATTTTGAATGATGTTTATATTGGCGACAATACACACATTGAGAATTGTATCGTAGAAAGCAGAGATACAATCCGTGCAAATACAGAGTATATTGGCGAAAATGGACAGATTCGTATTGTGATCGAGAAAAACGAGCGTTATGCACTTTGATGTCGGGCGCAGAATGAATACAGGAGAGTTTCTTCTTATTTGATAACAATATTGTCTGGAATCAAAGGAGGTTTCCAACATGCAGATAACAGATGTGCGTATCCGCAAAATTGCAAAAGAAGGTAAAATGAAAGCAATCGTTTCGATTACCCTTGATGGAGAGTTTGTTGTTCACGATATTAAGGTGATTGAAGGAGAGAAGGGACTTTTTATTGCAATGCCGAGCAGACGCGCAGGAGATGGAGAATATCGTGACATAGCCCATCCGATCAATTCGGAGACCAGGGAGATGATCCAAAATATAATTTTGGAGAAGTATGAAACTGTGCTGGAGGAAGACGAGACTGACAGCACGGAGGTCTGACGGAAGGCTTCCTGGTTTTCAGGGGGCAGGGAGGCAGATCGAAAACGGCGTATGCCGTTATAATACGGGGAAGGTGAATTCACAATATACACCATGGAACGGAGACGGGAGTGCCTGTCTCCGTTTTCGACAAAAGAAAAGTGGAGGATACCGAAATGAAAATGAAAAAATTAAAACCAAACTTACCGAAAATGAAAATGCCGAAGCTGAAGCTTTCGGTACCGAAAAAAGGATCTGTTAAAATAGATAAGAATTCTGTGAAGTGGAAAGTTATGCTGCCCATTACTATGCTTGGGGTCATGCTTTTCCTGTGCAGTATTCTCTGCATTGGTCAGCTGAAGGGGATGCTTCGTGCCAGCCAGATGATCTCAGAACGATATGCGCAGAATATCAGTAAGCTGGGAGAGATTGCCGAGAATTTCCAGTCTCTTCACCGGGTAGTTTATGCTCATTGTCTGGCAGAGGAAAAAGCTTCCACAGAAGAATTGGCGACGGAGGCAAGCTCCCTGCGCAGCGATATACAGGGTGCTAATATTGAGTATGAAGAGATGATGCAGAGTGAGAAAGAGAAGGAACAGTTCCAGCAGTTTGAAAGTGACTACGAGGAATACCTTACAAACTTTGAGCAGGCAATCCGTCTGAGCGAGAAGAATCGTAATGAGGAAGCGGAAAATCTGGCCAATGGTACTCTGAGCACATTGGGCAAGACCATCTCTGACGAGATCAGTGATATGGTTAAGAGCAACAAGGAGGGAATGGAGTCAGCCATTTCAAAGCAGAAGATCAAATATAACTCTTCTATATTTATGGTTGTAATCATTTTGATCAGTGGCGTTTTTGTGGATGTGCTGGGTGTTACGATCAGCCACCGAAGCATCAGTCTTCCTCTTGGGAGGATTGACAGTAAGCTGTCCAAGGTCATTGATGATGTACAGTCAGGACATGGTGATCTGACTGAGAGAATATCTGTGGACAGCAGGGATGAGATGGGTAAGATTGCTACAGGGATCAATGTGTTCCTGGAAACTCTGCAGAGTATTATGAAGGAGATTACCACCAGTGCAAATAGTCTGGAGGAGATCGTAGGCAATGTGTCGGAGCATGTGACTACAGCCAATGACAGTTCTGCAGACATTTCTGCTTTGATGGAACAGTTGTCAGCGTCTATGCAGGAGATTTCTTCGACTGTGTCCAATATCAGTGATAATGCTACAGAAGTCAATGGAAATATCGTTGAGCTGGCAGATGCTTCCAAGGAACTGCTGGATTACGCCGGAAATATGCGGGAGCGTGCGGAGAAGCTGGAATCCACTGCGGTGGAAACCAAGAAAAACACCAGCGTTGTGGTAAATGGCATTATCAAAAAGCTGGAGGAGGCAATTGAAGGGAGTAAGAGTGTTGCGACTGTCAATGAGCTGACCGATGAAATTCTGAGCATATCCAGCCAGACCAATCTGCTGGCACTGAATGCTGCGATCGAGGCGGCGAGAGCAGGGGAGGCCGGAAAAGGCTTTGCTGTTGTTGCGGATGAGATCAGTAATCTTGCAGCAGAGAGCCGGAAAGC
Source organism: Jutongia huaianensis (assembly GCF_014384985.1). Lineage (GTDB taxonomy): Bacteria > Bacillota > Clostridia > Lachnospirales > Lachnospiraceae > Jutongia > Jutongia huaianensis. Next base: position 79,991 of record NZ_JACRSX010000006.1, on the reverse strand, counting down.
AGCCAATAATATCCAGAATATCAATCAGGTTGTTGTAGGTGCTGTAGAGGAATTGACAGAGCAGTCCAGAACAATTGCTTCCTATGTAATGGAAGATATCTCTACAGATTATGATGGGTTTGTGGATTCCGGTGCCCAGTACAAAAAAGATGCTGTTCATGTAGATGAGATTGTTACTCGTTTTCATCAGATGGCAGACGAGGTGCAGATCCTGGTGGACAATATCACAAGAGCCATCCAGGGGATCAGTGCTGCGGTGGACGAAAGTGCCAAGGGCGTAAGCTCTGCGGCAACTAATACTACAGAACTGGTACAGGGTATGGGAGAGATTGCAAGCCAGATGCAGGAAAACAAAGAGATTGCAGAAAAGCTGACCGGTGAAGCCGGAAAGTTTGACCGATTATAAAGAACAGGGATGCTGTCATCTGAAACGAAGTTGTGCATTTTCACAACAAAAGTTTCCGGTGACGGCATTTTTTGTGCAAAACGTAGAAAAAGTAAAAAATACAAAAAAAATAAAAAAAGTCCTTGAAAAGCCTGTAAAATCTTGCTACAATAGCAAATGCTGTGACATTGATAGCTGTGAAGCGTGAGGTTGCTGTCATCTGGTAACGAATGACAGGTTTTCCGTGGAGCGAATGTCAAGTTAGGAAACTGGCGACAAGTCACTGTACCAATTTAACATTCTGCGAAAGCAGATAGAGACAGAAGGGATGTCCTGCGTTACCCGATGTGATTCAACAGGACACACCCGGATAAGTGTACAGTCACCACTTGTTGCGCTATTACAACGAGCATGATTCGATGCCAATCAGATCAGTTTGCTCGCAAAAGTGCGAAAAGGAGGCGGCTTTTTTTATGGCTAACGTAATGAGAATTACACTGAAGGCGTATGACCACAATCAGATTGATCATGCTGCTGGGAAGATTATTGAGACAGCAAAGAAGACTGGCGCTAATGTAAGCGGTCCGGTACCTCTTCCTACAAAGAAGGAAGTAGTTACAATTCTTCGTGCGGTTCACAAGTACAAAGATTCCAGAGAGCAGTTTGAGCAGAGAACTCACAAGAGACTGATTGATGTTATCGCTCCAACACAGAAGACCATCGAAGCATTAACAAAGATGGAGATTCCTTCCGGTGTAGCTGTACAGCTCAAGATGAAGGAAAAGTAAGATTTTAAAGAGAAAGTCCTTAGGGTTTATATAAACGAAGTTTTTTGAATCAAACTTGCACATTATAGACCGTCTAGGATGAATACGATTCCAACCGGCAGTAAAAACTGCGTGCGCCAATCGTATTCCGCTGTAGATTAACAGGAGGTGCAACATTATGAAGAAAGCTATTTTAGCAACGAAGGTCGGTATGACACAGATCTTCAACGAGAACGGAGTATTAACTCCGGTAACTGTACTTCAGGCAGGTCCTTGCTTCGTAACACAGGTAAAGACAGTTGAAAATGATGGGTACAGTGCAGTACAGGTAGGATATGTTGATAAGAAGGATAAGGTTATCAGCAAGGATTCTACAGGTAAGAAGGAAGTAAAGAGAAGTCATGGCGTAAACAAGCCTCTTCAGGGACACTTCGCAAAGGCTGGAGTATCCGGAAAAAGATATCTGAAAGAGTTTAAGTTTGAGAACGCTGAGGAGTACACACTTGGTCAGGAGATCAAGGCTGACATTTTTGAAGCCGGAGACAAGATCGACGCAAGCGGCACTACAAAGGGAAAAGGTTTCCAGGGTGCGATCAAGAGACATGGTCTTCACAGAGGACCTATGGGTCATGGTTCTAAGTTCCACAGACACGCAGGTTCCAATGGTGCTTGTTCTGATCCTAGCCGTGTATTCAAGGGTAAGAAGATGCCTGGTCAGATGGGTGGCGTAAAGAGAACGATCCAGAACCTTGAAATCGTTCGCGTAGACGCAGAGCAGAATCTGATCCTGGTTAAGGGAGCTGTTCCTGGACCAAAGAAATCTGTTGTGACCATCAAGGAAAGCGTTAAAACTGCTAAATAATTCTTTTGGAAAGGAGGAACACACAGATGGCTAACGTATCTGTTTATAATATGGAAGGCAGCGAAGTTGGAAAGCTTGATCTTAACGATAGCGTATTCGCTGTTGATGTAAATGAGCATTTGATGCATATGGCTGTTGTATTACAGCTTGCAAATAAACGTCAGGGTACCCAGAAAGCTAAGACACGTTCTGAGGTAAGCGGTGGCGGAAGAAAGCCATGGAGACAGAAGGGAACAGGTCATGCAAGACAGGGTTCCACAAGATCTCCACAGTGGACAGGCGGTGGAGTTGTATTTGCTCCAACACCGAGAGATTATTCATTCAAGATGAATAAGAAAGAGAAAGCCGGTGCAATTAAGTCTGCACTGACAACAAAGGTAAACGAGGAGAAATTCTTCGTAATGGATTCTTTAAAGTTTGATGAGATCAAGACAAAGAAAATGGTAGGTGTTCTTGATGCATTAAAGGTAAACAAAGCACTCGTTGTTCTTGACGGTGAGGATAATGACAACGTAGAGGTTTCTGCAAGAAACATCGCCGGTGTCAGAACAGTTTACTCTAACGCAATCAACGTATACGACATTCTGAAGTATGATACGATCATCATCACAAAGAGTGCTGTAGCAAAGATTGAGGAGGTGTACGCATAATGGCAGATTTGAAATATTATGATGTTATCCAGAAGCCAATCGTGACTGAGAAGTCTATGGCATCTATGGAAGAGAAAAAGTACACATTCGCTGTTCATCCTGATGCTACAAAGAGCCAGGTTAAGGAAGCTGTTGAGAAGCTTTTCGACGGTACAAAGGTTTCAAAGGTAAACACAATGAACTGTGACGGTAAGACTCGTCGCCGTGGAAGAACTCAGGGAAAGACAGCTAAGTATAAGAAAGCGATTGTACAGCTTACAGAGGACAGCAAGGATATCGAGATTTTTGAAGGACTGTAAGATCTGAGTAAGACCTAAATCGCCTGGAAAACCTATCGGGCGGATCAAATATAAGTATTTGAAAGGAGAAAATGTCATGGGAATTAAAACATTTAACCCATATACACCTTCCAGAAGACATATGACAACAATGGATCGTGCTGAGATCACAGCTACAACTCCTGAGAAGTCATTGACTGTGTCTTTAAAGAAGAACGCCGGACGTAACTCACAGGGTAAGATCACTGTAAGACATCGTGGTGGCGGATCAAGAAGAAAATACAGAATTATCGATTTCAAGAGAAATAAGGATGGTATTCCAGCTACTGTTAAGACAATTGAGTACGATCCAAACAGAACAGCAAATATCGCACTGATCAGCTATGCAGATGGTCAGAAAGCATATATCCTCGCTCCGGAGGGACTGAAGGTTGGTCAGAAGATCATGAACGGTCCTGAGGCAGAGATCGCAGTAGGAAACGCACTTCCACTTCAGAACATTCCAGTAGGTTCTCAGGTTCACAACATTGAGCTTTATCCTGGAAAAGGTGGTCAGCTTGTTCGTTCCGCTGGTAACAGCGCACAGCTGATGGCTAAGGAAGGTAAGTATGCAACACTTCGTCTTCCTTCTGGTGAGATGAGAATGGTTCCTATCGTATGCCGTGCAACAATCGGTGTAGTAGGAAACGGTGAGCATGCACTTGTAAATATCGGTAAGGCAGGACGTAAGCGTCATATGGGTATCAGACCTACTGTTCGTGGTTCCGTTATGAACCCTAACGACCATCCACACGGTGGTGGTGAAGGTAAGACAGGTATCGGCCGTCCGGGTCCATGTACTCCTTGGGGCAAGCCTGCACTTGGCTTAAAGACACGTAAGAAGAACAATAAGTCAAATAAACTGATCGTAAGAAGAAGAGACGGAAAGGCTTTGGCTAAATAATCAGCCGGAGCAGTCTATTTGAAGATTGGATTAGCCGTTAAGGCAGAATGGAGGATACAATGGCACGTTCATTAAAAAAAGGACCTTTCGCTGATGCAAGCCTTTTAAAGAAGGTAGACGCTGCAGTCGCATCCGGTGATAAGGCAGTGATCAAAACATGGTCTCGTCGTTCCACTATTTTCCCATCATTCGTAGGTTTAACATTTGCTGTACATGACGGTAGAAAGCATGTACCTGTATATGTAACTGAGGATATGGTAGGACACAAGCTCGGCGAGTTCGTAGCTACCAGAACCTACAGAGGTCACGGTAAGGACGAGAAGAAGGGCCGTTAGTCATTGATGACAGCGGAGAGATAAATCAACAGAGAATCGAAAGGAGGCTTCACAAATGGCTAAGGGGCATAGATCTCAGATTAAGAGAGAGAGAAATGAGAACCAGAAAGACACCAGACCTTCAGCTAAGTTATCTTATGCAAGAGTTTCAGTTCAGAAGGCTTGTTATGTGTTAGATGCCATCAGAGGCAAAGATGTAGAGACAGCAATCGGTATTTTGACATATAATCCAAGATATGCGTCCAGCATTATCTTAAAGTTATTACAGTCTGCAGTTGCAAATGCTGAGAACAACAATGGTATGAATCCTGAGAATTTGTACATTGAAGAGTGTTATGCAAATAAAGGACCGACAATGAAGAGAATCAAACCAAGAGCGCAGGGTAGAGCATACCGTATTGAGAAGAGAATGAGCCACATCACGATCGTTCTCAACGAGCGCTAATCATAAGTTTGCTTCAGATCAGAATTTTTGATCTGTGAAAGGAGATTAAAATGGGACAGAAGGTTAATCCTCATGGTTTAAGAGTCGGTGTTATCAGTGACTGGGATTCCAATTGGTTTGCAGAGGACAAATTTGCAGACTATCTTGTAGAGGACTACAAGATCAGAGAATTTGTAAAGAAGAAATTATACAGCGCTGGTATTTCAAAGATTGAGATTGAGAGACCGACAGATAAAGTAAGAGTTATCATTCACACAGCAAAGCCTGGATTCGTAATCGGTAAGGGCGGTGCTGAGATTGAGAACCTGAAGAAAGAGTTATTAAAGGTTTTAGATCGCAAGGTTGCATTGGATATCAAGATCATGGACATCAAGAATCCGGACAGCCATGCGCAGTTAGTAGCAGAGAATATTGCGCAGCAGCTTGAGAATCGTATCTCCTTCCGTCGTGCAATGAAGTCTGCAATGGGCAGAACGATGAAGACAGGCGCAAAGGGTGTGAAGGCATCTTGCTCCGGACGTCTGGGCGGTGCTGATATGGCTCGTACAGAGTTCTACAGCGAGGGAACAATTCCTCTTCAGACACTTCGTGCAGATATTGATTATGGCTTCGCTGAGGCTGACACAACTTATGGTAAGGTTGGTGTTAAGGTATGGGTTTACCATGGTGAAGTTCTTCCAACCAAGAATAACAAAAAGGAAGGGAGCGATAAATAATGTTAATGCCAAAGAGAGTAAAACATCGCAAGCAGTTCCGCGGTAGAATGACAGGAAAAGCGCTCAGAGGAAACAAGATCACAAATGGTGATTTTGGTATCGTGGCTTTAGAGCCGGCATGGATCAAATCCAACCAGATTGAGGCAGCCCGTATTGCGATGACACGTTATATTAAGCGTGGTGGTAAAGTTTGGATCAAGATTTTCCCTGACAAGCCAGTAACAAAGACTCCTGCCGAGACTCGAATGGGTAAAGGTAAAGGTGCGCTGGAGTACTGGGTAGCTGTTGTAAAACCTGGTCGTGTAATGTTCGAGATTTCAGGTGTATCAGAAGAGGTAGCAAGAGAGGCTTTACGTCTTGCAACTCACAAGTTGCCTGTTAAATGTAAGGTCGTATCTCGTGCAGACTTAGAAGGAGGTGCGGGCAGTGAAGAGTAAGCAGTTTATGGAAGAGTTGAGGAGTAAGTCCGTTACAGAATTAAATGAAGATTTAGTTGCTGCGAAGAAAGAACTTTTCAATCTGAAGTTCCAGAATGCAACAAATCAGCTGGACAATACGAGCCGTATTAAGGAAGTCAAGAAGAATATCGCAAGAATTCAGACAGTGCTCGCATCCCAGAACTAATTCATTTGATAGAAGCCCTATGGAAAGGAGGACACGATCGTGGAGAGAAATCTTAGAAAGACTCGTGTAGGTAAAGTAGTAAGTGATAAGATGGATAAGACAATCGTTGTTGCAGTAGTTGATAACGTTAAGCATCCACTTTATAACAAGATCATCAAGAGAACTCGTAAGCTGAAAGCTCATGATGAGGAGAATACATGCAAGATCGGTGACAGAGTAAGAGTAATGGAGACCAGACCTTTGTCTAAGGACAAGAGATGGAGACTGGTAGAGGTTATCGAGAAAGCAAAATAATTGTGAGCCGGGTATTAGACGGCAGAATATGGAGGTAATTATGATACAGCAGGAATCAAGACTGAAAGTAGCTGATAATACAGGTGCTAAAGAGCTTCTTTGTATCAGAGTTATGGGTGGTTCAACCAGAAGATATGCAAGTATCGGTGACGTCATCGTTGCTTCTGTAAAAGATGCAACACCAGGCGGTGTTGTAAAGAAGGGTGATGTCGTTAAGGCTGTTGTAGTTCGTACAGTAAACAGCACTCGTCGTCCTGATGGATCTTACATCAAGTTTGATGAGAATGCAGCCGTTATCATCCGTGACGACAAGACACCAAGAGGTACACGTATCTTTGGACCAGTCGCAAGAGAGTTGAGAGATAAGCAGTTCATGAAAATTGTTTCATTAGCACCGGAAGTATTATAAGGAGGGTATCGACAATGGCAACAAGTAAGATTAAAAAAGGCGATACCGTAAAAGTAATCGCCGGTAAAGATAAAGGCCGTGAGGGCAAAGTAACATCCGTTAAGGATGGCAAGGTTATTATCGAGGGAATCAACCAGGTAACAAAGCATACAAAACCAAATCAGGCAAATCCTCAGGGCGGCATCGTTCAGAAGTCAGCTCCTCTGGATATTTCAAACGTAATGTATGTGAGCAAGGGAAAGGTTTCCCGTGTTGGCTTTAAGGTAGAGGATGGCAAGAAGGTCCGCTACGCAAAAGCAACAGGTGAAGTAATCGACTAATAACTGGAAAGGAGGCAATCTAACGTGGCTCGTTTAAAAGAAATGTATAACAACGAAATCGTTGATGCAATGACCAAGAAATTTGGTTATCAGAATATAATGCAGGTACCTAAGCTCGAGAAGATCGTAGTAAATATGGGTGTCGGCGAAGCAAAAGAGAACTCCAAGATTTTGGATTCTGCAATTGCTGATTTGGAAAAGATCACAGGTCAGAAGGCCGTTACAACAAAGGCAAAGAATTCTGTCGCAAACTTCAAGATTCGTGAGGGAATGCCAATCGGATGTAAGGTAACACTCCGTGGTGAGAAAATGTATGAGTTCCTGGATCGTCTTGTAAACCTCGCACTGCCACGAGTTCGTGACTTTAGAGGTGTTAACCCGAATGCATTCGATGGTAGAGGAAACTACGCTCTCGGTATTAAGGAGCAGCTGATCTTCCCTGAGATCGAGTATGATAAGGTTGACAAGGTCAGAGGTATGGACATTATCGTTGTAACTACCGCTGAGACTGATGAAGAAGCTCGTGAATTATTGGCACAGTTCGGTATGCCATTCAAGAAGTAAGGAGGGAATCTCATGGCTAAGACTTCTATGAAAGTTAAGCAGCAGCGTAAGGCAAAGTTCTCTACAAGAGAATATAGTCGTTGCAGAATTTGTGGTCGCCCACATGCTTATTTAAGAAAATACGGAATCTGCAGAATTTGCTTCCGTGAATTAGCATACAAGGGACAGATCCCAGGCGTGAAGAAAGCAAGCTGGTAAGGAGGTAAAACAAGATGATGACGAGCGATCCAATTGCAGATATGCTTACAAGAATCCGTAATGCGAACACTGCAAAGCATGATACAGTAGATGTACCAAGCTCAAAGATGAAGATCTCTATCGCAGAGATCCTTCTCAAAGAGGGTTATATCAAGAAGTTTGACGTGAATGAAGTTGACGGAATCAAGACAATTCATATCACATTAAAATATGGCGCAGACAAGAACGACAAGATTATTACCGGTCTCAAGAGAATTTCTAAGCCGGGTCTTAGAGTTTATGCTGGCAAAGATGAGCTTCCAAAGGTTCTTGGAGGACTTGGAATTGCTATCATTTCTACCAACAAGGGTGTAATGACAGACAAGGAAGCTAGAAAAGAAAACGTTGGCGGTGAAGTACTGGCATTTATCTGGTAGTCATACCAGATAGTCAGCCACCCATTAAACCAAGAATATGGAGGTGCACGGCATGTCACGAATCGGAAAAATGCCTATCGCGGTACCGGCTGGTGTAACAGTTGATATTGCAGAAAATAATAAAGTGACTGTAAAGGGACCAAAGGGAACACTTGAGAGAGTGCTTCCTGCAGAGATGGAGATCAAGAAAGAGGGAGACGAGATCATCGTTAACCGTCCAAACGATCTTAAGAAGATGAAATCTCTTCATGGTCTTACAAGAACTCTGATCAACAACATGGTTGTTGGTGTAACAGAGGGATATGAGAAGAAGCTCGAAGTTAACGGTGTTGGTTACAGAGCTGTAAAGAAGGGAAAGCTTCTTACGCTGTCCCTGGGATATTCTCATCCGGTAGAGATGGAAGATCCTGAAGGAATCGAAGTTGTAGTTGAGGACGCTAACACACTGGTTGTTAAGGGAATCGACAAGGAAAAGGTTGGCCAATACGCTGCTGAAATCAGAGAAAAGAGAGCTCCGGAGCCTTATAAGGGTAAGGGTATTAAGTATGCTGATGAAGTAATCAGACGTAAGGTTGGTAAGACCGGTAAAAAATAATATAAAGGAGTGAAAATACGATGATTAAAAAGCAGTCAAGAAGTGATGTTCGTGTGAAGAAACACATGAAGGTTCGTAATCGTCTTTCAGGCACAGCCGAGAGACCACGTTTAGCTGTATTTAGAAGCAATAATCATATGTACGCACAGGTTATTGATGATACCGTAGGAAATACTCTGGTTTTCGCTTCTACCCTTCAGAAAGATGTGAAGGACGGTCTTGAGAAGACAAATAACGTAGATGCAGCAGCAAAGCTTGGTGAGATCATCGCCAAGAAAGCTTTAGATAAAGGAATTAACACAGTAGTATTTGACCGTGGCGGTTTTGTATATCAGGGCAAGGTAAAAGCTTTGGCTGAGGCAGCCAGAGAAGCAGGCTTGAATTTCTAAGATTAGGAGGAGAACTCATGAAACGTACAATTATTGACCCAAGCCAGTTAGGTGAGCTGGAAGATAATGTAGTAACGATTAAGCGTGTAACCAAGGTAGTTAAGGGTGGACGTAATATGAGATTTACTGCATTAGTAGTAGTTGGCGATAAGAACGGACATGTAGGTGCTGGTCTGGGTAAGGCCACAGAGATTCCTGAGGCTATCCGTAAAGGAAAAGAAGCTGCAGAGAAGAACCTTGTTGAAGTTCCTATCGATGAGAACGGAAGTGTGCCACACGACTTCAATGGTAAGTTCGGTAGCGCATCTGTATTGATTAAGAAGGCTCCAGAAGGTACTGGAATCATCGCCGGTGGTCCGGCGCGTGCCGTACTTGAGCTTGCAGGATACAAGAACATTCGTACAAAGTCTCTTGGTTCAAACAACAAGCAGAACGTTGTACTTGCAGCAATCGAGGGACTTAAGAATCTTAAGACTCCTGAGGAAGTTGCAAAGGCTCGTGGTATTTCTGTAGAAGAGCTGTTAGGCTAAAAGGAGGATCAAAATGGCAGGAAAGTTAAAGGTTACATTAGTGAAATCTACGATCGGTGCCATTCCAAAGCATCGTGCAACAGTAGAGGCTCTTGGCTTAAAGAAACTCAATAAGTCTGTTGAGCTTCCTGACAATGATGCTGTCAGAGGAATGATCTGGCATGTAAAGCATCTTGTAAAGGTAGAAGAGATCTAAACAGGATATATGTCAAACGAAAGAAATGTCTCATAATCATGGGGCATTTTTTTTGATTAGGTCTTTTCTTTTCGGAGAGATTGTGCTATATTATATGATGTGTCATTTTACAGACACATGTAACAATTGCGAGGGTAAATGAGATCACCGTTCTCATTTAAGGGGTATTGGTCATACCCTGCGTCTGAATCGGTCAATCCGCAAAATGACCGGGGATGCGCACAGCCCGTTAGTATTTATAATCAGGAGGTAATTATAATGAATTTATCAACACTCAGACCAGCAGATGGCTCAAAGCAGAGCAACAATTTCAGAAGAGGTCGTGGACATGGATCCGGAAACGGCAAGACAGCAGGTAAGGGACATAAGGGTCAGAAGGCTCGTTCAGGTGCACCACGTCCAGGTTTTGAGGGTGGTCAGATGCCACTGTACAGACGTATTCCTAAGAGAGGTTTCACAAACATCAATTCTAAGGAAATCGTTGCAATCAATGTAGATAAGCTTAACAAGTTTGAAGATGGCGCAGTCGTTACTGTAAATTCTTTACTTGAGGCAGGTGTTATCAGTAATCCTAAGGACGGAGTTAAGATACTCGGAAATGGAGAATTAACTAAGAAGCTTACAGTTCAGGTAAATGCATTCAGTAAGAGTGCTGCTGAGAAGATCGAAGCTCTTGGTGGAAAAGCTGAGGTGATCTAAGGATGTTCGAAACAGTCCGCAATGCATTTAAGATTAAGGATTTGAGAAAAAAGATCCTTTACACACTCTTCATTCTCGTTGTAGTGCGTATCGGATGCCAGCTTCCAATCCCGGGCGTAGATGCTGACTATATTTCACAGTGGTTTGCAGATCAGAACTCCCTGGATTTCTTTAATCAGTTGACCGGTGGTTCCTTTGAGAAAATGTCTATTTTCGCATTGAACATTACACCGTATATCACATCTTCCATTATCTTACAGCTGCTCACCATCGCAATTCCTCGTCTTGAGGAGCTGCACAAGGACGGCGAAGAGGGAAGAAAGAAAATCTCTGAGTATACGAGATATGTAACAATCGCACTTTCACTGATGGAGAGTGCTGCTATGGCAATCGGCTTTGCAAGTCAGGACCTGTTGACCGGTGGTGCTACATTTTCATCCATCACAGTTTGTATCGTATCCATGACAGCAGGCTCTGCTCTTTTGATGTGGCTTGGTGAGCAGATTACAGAACACGGTGTAGGAAATGGTATCTCCATTATCCTGTTATACAACATCGTATCCCGTATGCCTGAGGATATGAGTACATTGTTCAATAAGTTTGTAAAGAACGCAACAACAACAGTAAACAGTCTGCTTGCTGCTGTTATTATCATTGGCGTACTGGTAGGCATGGTTGTATTCATCATCTATCTTTCCGATGGTGAGAGAAGAATCAGCGTGCAGTATTCCCAGAAAACCAGAGGACGTAAGCTTGTTGGTGGTCAGTCTTCTCATATTCCGCTGAAGGTAAACACCGCAGGCGTTATCCCTGTAATCTTTGCAGGTTCCCTGTTCTCTATGCCGATCGTTATTGCGAACTTTGCAGGTGTGCAGCCGGCATCCGGTGCAGGCGCAACATTTTTCCAGAAGTGCCTGAAGGTATTGAATCAGAATGCGTGGTGTAATTTAGAGAGCTGGGGCGAGTTTAAGTATACCTTAGGTCTTGTCATTTATATTGTATTGATCATCTTCTTTGCATACTTCTACACATCAATCACCTTCAATCCGCAGGAGATTGCTATGAATATGAAGAAGCAAGGGGGATTTATTCCGGGTATCCGTCCGGGTAAGCCGACGATGGATTATCTGACCAATGTATTGAACAGCATCATCTTTATTGGTGCAGCAGGTCTGTCTTTCGCATCCTTTGTTCCGATCTTTGTATCCGGTGCATTTGGTGCAGACGTATCCTTCGGTGGTACATCTATGATCATTATCGTAGGTGTTGTTATTGAGACACTGAAGCAGATCGAGTCACAGATGCTTGTTCGCCATTACAGAGGCTTTATCAGCGAGTAATTTCTGCCGAAGGTTTTGTAATGATGCATGCAAGGGCAAAGTAAAGTGTTTTTAGACTTTTGCCAAAGCATTTAATAAAAGGTAATCAGGATCTCCGATATCTATGCACAGCCACTGCACGGGTATCGGAGATCTTTCTTGTTTTGCACAAATGTGAGACGGCGCATATTGTATCAGTGGATAATTTTGGGTATAATAGAAAAGGTTTGCAACAATAGAAATAACGGATTGTTGAGATAAGATCTGTTTTAATAGGGAAAAGAGGTACAGAATGGAGAAACCAATTTTATATATTGTAATACCGTGCTATAACGAGGAAGAGGTGCTGCCGATCACCAGTGGAGAATTTCTGGCAAAGATCAATGAGCTGGCAGATCTGGGGAAGATTTCCAATGAAAGCCGTGTTCTTTTTGTTAATGATGGCAGTAGGGACCGCACATGGGAGATCATCACAGAGCTGGCGCAGAAGGACGAACACTTTATCGGAATATCCCAGAGCCGTAACCGGGGTCATCAGAATGCGGTGCTGGCAGGTTTGATGGAGGCGAAGGACAAAGCCGACATTACGATTTCCATTGACTGTGACGGACAGGATGATATCAACGCTATGAATAATATGGTGGATGCTTATCTGGATGGATGCGAGATCGTTTACGGAGTCCGCAGCAAACGGGATACGGATAGCTTTTTCAAACGATTTACGGCACAGGGCTTTTATAAGCTGCTCAATGCCATGGGTGCTGAGGTGGTATATAATCATGCAGATTATCGTCTGGTTTCTTCGCGGGTGCTGCAGGAGTTTTCAGATTTTAAGGAAGTAAACCTTTATCTTCGGGGAATGTTTCCGCTTGTTGGATTTAAAAGCACCAGCGTATATTATGAACGTCACGAGAGAATTGCGGGAGAAAGCCATTACCCTCTGGGCAAAATGCTGGGACTCGCCTTTGATGGCATTACGAGCCTGAGTATTAAACCGATCCGTATTATCACCGGGATCGGAACCTTTATCTCCCTGCTGAGCTTTCTGGCGATCATATGGACCTTCATTATGTTTTATATGAAGCATAGCGTTGTGGGCTGGGCAAGTACCATCAGTATTATCTGTTTTATCGGTGGAGTGCAGCTGATCTGTCTGGGGGTGCTGGGCGAATATATTGGCAAGATCTATATGGAAGTGAAGCACAGACCGCGGTATATTATCAGTGATCGTACCTGGGAGGAAAAGGAACGATGATCATTTCCCGGCATCCGATACAGGATTACCGTAGAATGCCGTAAAAAACGGTTGAAAAATAAACCACCTTGGGGTATCATATTCTATAGACGTCTTTTTTTAGACGTAAAGGGTATGATGCAAGTGAAAGGAGAATATATTCATGAAGATTATTATGTTGGGGGCACCTGGTGCCGGAAAAGGAACACACGCTGGCAAAATTTCAGAGAAGTATGGCATTCCTCATATTTCTACCGGTGATATTTTCCGTGAGAATATCAAAAACGGTACAGAGCTTGGAAAGAAAGCAAAGGGTTATATGGATGCCGGCGAGCTTGTTCCGGATGAGCTTACCTGTGATCTCGTTGTTGACAGAATTCATCAGGACGATGCCAAGAACGGTTATGTACTGGATGGATTCCCAAGAACAATTCCACAGGCAGAGGCTTTAACAAAGGCTCTGGCAGCTGCCGGCGAGAAGGTTGATTATGCGATCGAGATCAATCTTGACGATCAGGTCATTATCGACAGAATGAGTGGCAGAAGAGTTTGCTCATGTGGTGCAACCTATCATATTGTAAATATTCCTCCAAAGAAAGAGGGAATTTGTGATAAATGTGGAAAAGAGCTTGTGATCCGTAAGGATGATGAGCCGGAGACTGTAAAGAAGAGACTGGAAGTTTATCACAAGCAGACAGCTCCATTGATCGATTATTATAAGAATGAAGGCATTCTTCGTGTCATCGATGGAACCACAGGATTAGAGCAGGGCTTCCAGGATATCTGTGCAATCCTGGATCAGAAATAAGATCACACCGGCGGATTTCCAGCCGTGTCGGCGCGACGACTAAAAATTCATTATAATAGATGAGGAAAGAAGGCATACTATGTCAGTTACAATTAAATCAGAACACGAGATCGAGCTTATGAGAGAGGCCGGAAGGATTTTATCCATTGTTCATCAGGAGATGGAAAAGATCATTCGTCCGGGGATCTCTACGATGGACATTAACCGGAAAGGTGAGGAAGTGATCCGCAGCTATGACTGCATCCCGTCCTTCCTGAATTATCAGGGATATCCGGCATCCATCTGTGTATCCGTTAATGACGAGGTCGTTCACGGGATTCCGAGTAAAAAGAGAATTCTGAAAGAGGGCGATATTGTCAGTCTTGATGCAGGTGTTATCTACAAAGGGTATCATTCCGATGCGGCCAGAACCCATGGTGTTGGCCAGATATCCGAGGAGAATCAGCGTCTCATTGATGTGACCCGTCAGAGCTTTTTTGAGGGCATCAAGTTTGCAAAAGCAGGCAATCACCTGTTTGAAATTTCCAAGGCAGTTCAGGATTATGCCGAGGCAAACGGATATGGAGTTGTTCGTGATCTGGTTGGTCATGGTGTGGGAGAAAATCTTCACGAGGATCCACAGATTCCAAACTACAAGCCAATTGGCAGAGGCATGAAGCTTCGTCCGGGTATGACATTGGCGATCGAGCCAATGATCAATATGGGCACCTGGGAGGTATGGGTGCTGGAGGACGACTGGACAGTGGTTACACAGGATTCTCTGAATTCCGCACATTATGAAAATACGATCCTGATCACCGAGGGAGAGCCGGAGCTCTTGTCCTATCCGGAATGGGATCACAATTATGAAACGATCAAGGCGTAAGAATGGAGGAAATATGTCAAAGGAAGATGTAATTGAAATTGAAGGTATCGTAGTGGAGAAGCTGCCAAACGCAATGTTTAAGGTAGAGCTGGAGAATGGTCATCAGGTGCTGGCACATATCAGCGGAAAGCTTCGTAAGAACTTTATCCGTATCCTGCCGGGAGATAAGGTGACAATGGAAATGTCTCCATACGATCTGACCAAGGGACGTATTACCTGGAGAGATAAATAATTCTTTAAACCAGTTCATAAACGGGGATATCTTTACCGAGAAGGTGGAGATATCCCCGTTTTTTACAAAAAATAAAACTTGTACTTGCATTGACACAAAAATTGTGATATAGTGGTTAATGGACTTTTCTGAAAGGAGGTTATTGCTGTGAAAGTTAGATCTTCAGTAAAACCGATTTGCGAAAAATGTAAGGTCATCAAGAGAAAGGGTCGTATCAGAGTAATCTGTGAGAATCCTAGACACAAACAGAGACAGGGCTAATGAGAGAACAGAAACCAAAGCAGATACTTTGGCTTTTCTGTTGTTAAGATAGAACTTGCTTTCTGTAATTATAGTACGTTATTTCGTACTATGACATTGTAGACGGAGTGATTACCCGTCTCATCCGTACGATGTGTCATTTTCATTGTTGGATGGTCCTGCCACGGCAGATGATGACTGCGGCATAGATCGATCGTCAATTCGCAGGCGATCCCGAGGGGCAGCAATAGTGCTGTCATAGAGAAAAATGTCTATGCAGTGGGATTACAATTTAAAGCGGCTGAAGATGAAGGAACCATCTATTCCCTCATCGAAATCACTGAAAGCACGGGAGTCATTCCTGTGTGACCGGCAGTTTTACCTGCCACGAAACTATAGTAAAACTTAAAAATTAACGGAGGTGTAAAGTACACATGGCTCGTATTAGTGGTGTAGATTTACCAAGAGAGAAACGTGTAGAGATCGGTCTTACCTATATTTACGGTATCGGACTTGCAAGCTCTAAGCGTATTTTGGCAGCAGCTAATGTCAATCCTGACACTCGTGTCAAGGATCTTACGGACGAGGAAGTATCCCGTATCCGTGATGTCATCGATGAGACACAGACAGTAGAGGGTGATCTTCGTAGAGAGATCGCTATGAACATCAAGAGATTACAGGAAATCGGATGTTACAGAGGTATTCGTCATAGAAAAGGTCTGCCGGTTCGTGGACAGAAGACAAAGACAAATGCCAGAACTCGTAAGGGTCCTAAGCGTACTGTCGCTAATAAGAAAAAGTAATTTAGGTAGGAACAGTTAGACACTCTACCAAAATCTAACTAGGAGGGTTTGATAATGGCTAAAGTAGCAACAAAGAAGGCAACAAAGAAGCGTGTCAAGAAGAATGTCGGACATGGACAGGCACACATTCAGTCTTCCTTTAATAATACAATCGTTACGCTTACAGATTCAGAAGGAAATGCTATTTCCTGGGCAAGCGCAGGCGGATTAGGATTCAGAGGATCCAAGAAGTCAACTCCATATGCAGCTCAGATGGCTGCTGAGACAGCAGCAAAAGCAGCTCTGCCACATGGTTTGACATCTGTTGACGTTATGGTTAAGGGACCTGGTTCAGGCCGTGAGGCAGCAATTCGTGCACTGCAGGCATGCGGTATCGATGTAACAAGCATCAGAGACGTAACACCTGTACCACATAATGGATGCCGCCCACCGAAGCGTCGTCGTGTTTAATCAATGATTACCAGATTAGGAGGATATAGAAATGGCAAGAGATATGACGCCTGTACTGAAGAGATGTAGAGCTCTTGGTATTGAGCCTGCATATATGGGACTTGATAAGAAGTCTAAGAGAAATGTTCGCGCTGGCAGAAAGCCAAGTGAGTATGCATTACAGTTAAAAGAGAAGCAGAAAGCAAAATTCATCTACGGTGTTCTTGAGAAACCATTCCGTAACAATTTTGCAAAAGCACAGAAGTTAAAATACGGTACAACCGGTGAGAACCTTATGATTCTTCTTGAGCTGAGACTGGACAACGTAGTATTCCGTATGGGATACGGACGTACCAGAAAAGAAGCTCGTCAGATCGTTGGTCACAAGCATGTACTTGTAAATGGAAAGTGCGTAAACATTCCATCTTACACAGTGAAGCCGGGCGACAAGATCGAGATCAAGGAAAAGGTTAAGGGATACCAGAGATATAAAGATGTTCTGGAGACAACCGAGGGCAGACTGATCCCTGATTGGCTTGAGGCTGATCATGAGACTCTGACTGGTACGGTTAAGGAAATTCCTACAAGAGAGCAGATTGATGTTCCTGTAAATGAAGTGCTTATCGTCGAGTTATATTCTAAGTAATAACCGGATAGCATGTGAGCATAAACCCAAAAGGAGGGTCCTGGAGTGCTTGATTTTAAAGAACCAAATATTGAGATTGTTGAGATTTCAGAAGATAAGAAATATGGACGTTTTGTTGTAGAACCTCTGGAAAGAGGATACGGTACGACTTTGGGTAATTCTCTCAGAAGAATTATGCTTTCATCATTGCCGGGTACAGCTGTTAGTCATATCAAGATTGATGGCGTCGTTCATGAGTTCAGCTCCATTCCTGGAGTAAAGGAAGATGTTACAGAGATCATCATGAACATCAAGAGTTTAGCAATCAAAAACAACAGCGACTCCGATGAAGTTAAGACAGCATATATCGAGGCTTCCGGCGAAGGCGTAGTTACAGCAGCAGACATTCAGGTGGATTCCGATATCGAGATCTTGAACCCTGATCAGGTAATCGCTACACTTAGCGGTGGTCCTGACTGCAAGCTCTACATTGAGATGACGATTGTCAATGGACGTGGTTATGTCAGCTCTGACAAGAACAAGAGAGATGACCTGCCGATCAATGTTATCGCCATTGACTCTATCTTCACTCCGGTAGAGAGAGTAAATATTCAGATTGAAAATACTCGTGTTGGTCAGATTACAGATTATGATAAGCTGACACTTGAGATATTCACAAACGGAACGATCGAGCCAAGCGATGCTGTCAGTCTGGCGGCAAAGGTGCTCAGCGTTCATTTGAACTCATTCATCAACCTTTCAGAGAATGCAAAGAAAGCAGTGATCATTGCACCATCTGAGGAAGATGACAAGGAGAAAGTTCTTGAGATGAACATTGACGAACTGGAGCTTTCCGTTCGTTCATACAACTGCTTGAAGAGAGCAGGTATCAATACAGTTGAGGAACTGTGTAACCGTACATCAGAGGACATGATGAAAGTAAGAAACCTTGGACGTAAGTCATTGGACGAGGTTTTAGCAAAGTTAAATGAATTAGGTCTTTCTCTGAATTTAGGAGAGGATAATTAGGAGGTAAGCAAATGGCAGGCTATAGAAAACTTGGAAGAACTTCCAGCCAGAGAAAAGCGTTGCTTCGTAATCAGGTAACAGATCTGCTTTACTACGGAAAGATTATTACTACAGAGGCTAAGGCAAAGGAAATTCGCAAGATTGCAGAAGGAATCATTGCACTGGGAATCAAGGAGTGCAACAACTTCGATACCGTAACTGTTACTGCTAAGGTAGCACGTAAGGATAAAGATGGTAAGAGAGTAAAAGAGGTTGTAGACGGTAAGAAAGTAACTGTTTATGACAATGTTGAGAAGGAGATCAAAAAGGATCAGCCTTCCAGACTTCACGCAAGACGTCAGATGCAGAAGACTCTGTACAAGATCACAGAGGTTCCTGCAGATGCTCAGGGTCGTAAGAATGGCACAAAGACAGTTGATGTTTCCAACATCGTACTGGATGAGCTGGGACCAAAGTATGCTGAGCGTAACGGCAATGGTGGTTACACTCGTATCGTGAAGATTGGTCAGCGTAAGGGAGATGCTGCTATGCAGGTACTCATCGAGCTGGTATAATTGAATCTTTGAAAATAGAGGGCGTGCATGATATGTGCACGCCTTTTGTTTTAAAAGTTGTCTTTGTAGAAATTGCTAACGATACAGGAAAGGTGAGAACATGCAGCCGATCATTGATGCGAAGGATTTAGTACATGAGTATTCCCGGAGGGATGAAGAGGGAAATGTGACTGGGATCAACCGGGCACTGGATGGAGTGTCTCTTCAGGTGAAGGAGGGGGACTTTATTGCAGTATTGGGAGCAAACGGCTCCGGCAAATCGACGTTTGCCAAGCACTTAAATGCTCTTTTAACCCCGACGGAGGGAACTCTTTATGTAGGAGGCATGGAGTGTGGAGATCATACAAAGGACCTGGACATCCGCAAAACCGTGGGGATGGTATTTCAGAATCCTGATAACCAGATTATTTCTAATGTGGTTGAGGAGGATGTGGGATTTGGACCGGAAAATATCGGTGTTCCCACGGATGAGATATGGAAGAGAATGGAAGAGGCTTTGAAAAATGTCGGAATGTATGCCTACCGCAAAAATTCCCCCAATAAGCTTTCCGGAGGACAGAAGCAGCGAGTAGCGATTGCCGGCATACTTGCGATGAAACCGAAATGTATTATCCTCGATGAGTCTACGGCAATGCTTGATCCGGGTGGAAGGAAAGCGGTCATTGATACCATCAGCCGGATCAACCGGGAAGAAAAAATTACTGTGATCGTGATCACTCATTATATGGAAGAAGTCACAGGAGCCGACTATGTCTATGTGATGGACAGCGGCAAGGTTGTGATGG
Organism: Jutongia huaianensis; assembly: GCF_014384985.1. Classification (GTDB taxonomy): domain Bacteria; phylum Bacillota; class Clostridia; order Lachnospirales; family Lachnospiraceae; genus Jutongia; species Jutongia huaianensis. The sequence goes on along the minus strand of NZ_JACRSX010000006.1, from coordinate 60,453 downwards.
AAGGCTCACCGCGGGAAATCTTTGCCAGAAGCCGGGAGTTGGAGGAGCACCGGCTGGCCGTGCCGGAAGCAGTAAAGGTTGCAATGCTGCTCAGGGAGAAGGGGATTTCTTTGCCGGAGGATATTCTGGATCAGAGGGAGCTTGTGGACGCATTGGAAAAATTGTGGATCTAACGATAGAAAGGTGAATGAACATGTCGATTCGGCTGGAAAATGTGAATTACATTTACGGAGAGGGAACCGGGCAGGAAAAATGGGCATTAAAAAATATAAATCTGACGCTTCATGATAATGAGTTTGTGGGGATTGTTGGTCATACGGGTTCCGGAAAGTCTACTTTAACACAGCTGTTAAACGGTCTGGAAAAACCGTCGTCCGGTCAGATCTTTTACAATGAGCAGGATATCCAGGGAGAAGGTTTTTCTAAAAAGGAGCTTCGTCAGAAGGTAGGACTTGTTTTTCAGTATCCGGAGCATCAGTTGTTTGAGGTTTCCGTGATCAAGGATGTGGAATTTGGACCGAGAAATCTGGGGATGAACAACCTGGAGATCGAGAAGCGTTCCTTTGATGCCCTGAAGCAGGTAGGGATCAGTGATGATCTGCTGGATGTGGCACCCTTTGCTCTTTCCGGAGGACAGAAAAGGCGTGTGGCCATCGCCGGAGTTCTTGCCATGCAGCCGGAGGTGCTGATTCTGGATGAACCCACAGCGGGACTTGATCCGGCGGGGCGGACAGAGATTCTGGAACTGCTGCAAAAGCTTCATCGGGAAAGAAATATTGCGGTAATATTAGTTTCTCACAGTATGGATGATGTAGCGCGTTATGCGGAGCGCATTCTGGTGATGAACCAGGGAGAGCTTGTACTGGATGGAGCACCGGAAAAGGTATTCCGTTATCGGAAGGAGCTCCGGGAGATTGGTCTGGATGTGCCGCAGTCTACCAATATACTATATGAACTGCGGGACAGAGGGATGGATCTTGATGTCAATGGGATCACACCGGAGCAGGCAGCACAAAACATTGCAGATTATTTGAGGAGGCAGTCATGATCAGAGACATCACCATAGGTCAGTATTATCAGGGGGAATCCCTGATCCATAAGCTGGATCCGAGAATGAAGGTTGTGGGAGTGCTTGTTTATCTCATTTCCTTGTTTTGCTTTCGCTATGTGATCGGTTTTCTGGTGGCAGGACTGTTTTTTGCGCTGGTGCTGAAGCTGTCCAAGGTGCCGTTTCGTTATGTGATCAAGGGGCTGAAGCCGATTTTATTTCTGCTGCTCTTTACCGCGGCATTAAATCTTTTGTGGACACCCGGAGAAACCATATGGCGGTTTGGTATATTAAATCTCACCAAAGAAGGTATCTATAAATGCGTCTTTATGGCACTTCGTCTGATCCTGCTGATCATAGGATCCTCGCTGTTGACATTGACTACCACGCCAAATCAGCTGACGGATGCCATGGAGCATTTACTGGGACCGTTAAAGCGTTTTGGGGCACCGGTACATGAGGTTGCCATGATGATGAGCATTGCCCTGCGCTTTATTCCGATCCTGCTGGAGGAAACGGACAAGATTATGAAAGCGCAGATGTCCAGAGGCGCTGATTTTGAGTCGGGAAATCTGATGCACCGGCTGCATAATATGATCCCGCTTCTGGTGCCGTTATTTGTATCTGCGACACGGCGCGCCAACGAGCTGGCCTATGCCATGGACGCCCGTTGTTACAACGGCGGTGCCGGAAGGACGAAGATGAAGCCGCTCAAGTACCATAGCAGAGACTATAAGGGGTATGGTGTGCTGGCGGTTTATCTGGTGCTGCTTGTTGTGGTGACGAGGGTTGTGGCAATCTAGTATAGACAGATCAGGAGGATGGATCAGATGGCGTCAGAGAATTCGGACAAAATGACATCAGAGCTGCACACAACCCGCAGAATTCTTCTGCGGGTTGCTTATGATGGAACAAATTATCATGGCTGGCAGGTACAGCCCAATGCAAAGACCATAGAAGGCGAATTAAACCGTGTTTTAACACAGCTTACCGGAGAGAAAATACAGGTGACCGGTGCCAGCCGGACCGATGCCGGCGTCCATGCGCTGGGCAATGTGGCGGTTTTTGATACGGTATCAAAGATTCCGGCGGAGAAGTTTTCCTACGCACTGAATCAGCGGCTGCCGGAGGATATCGTGATCCAGTCCTCTTTACAGGTGGCAGATGATTTTCATCCGAGACACTGTGATTGCCGCAAAACATATGAATATGATATATTAAATCGTACGTTTCCATTGCCTGCCTACCGGAATACGGCATATTTTCTATATGGGGATCTGGATCTGGATGCCATGCGAAAGGCGTGTCAGGCATTTCTGGGAGAGCATGATTTTGCTTCCTTTTGTGCGGCGGGGGCACAGGTGCAGACTACGGTACGGACAATCTACAGTCTGGAAGTGCTGGAGCAGCCGCTGGCGGTCACCGGAAGAGGAAGTAAGCCGGCGTCCGAGGTGACTGGGGCAGATCCAATCTGCCAGCCGACGGAAACTGCAGCTGTAGAGCAGTCACAACGGTCACCGGAACGCCTTATGACCATCCGTGTCCGGGGAAACGGTTTTCTCTACAATATGGTGCGGATCATTGCAGGAACCTTGGTGGAGGTTGGCAGAGGTCATATCCGGCCGGAGGAGATCGAGGGGATCATTGCTGCCTGTGACCGGGCAAAGGCAGGTCCGACAGCACCGGCCAGGGGGCTCAGACTGGTAGAGATTAAATATGATTAATATCAATGATAAATATCGCGAAAACTGTTATTCTGCATTTATAATGCGAGGTGATAGCTTTCGCGATTGTCAGTTTTTAACAGGGTTTGCGGGGAAATAGGAGTTGCCTATAATATGAGGAGTGTGCTATACTTAAATGAGTTATGTAAATTGGTAGTAGAAGGGTTTTAGAGAGAATGGACAAGTTAAAAGAATTGTATGCGTATAGACAGATGTTGATTTCTCTGGTCAAAAAGGATCTGCGTGGAAGATATAAGGCATCTGTTTTAGGCTTTTTCTGGACATTTATTAATCCGTTGTTACAGCTGCTTGTATATACGGTAGTATTTTCTGTTGTAATGCGTGCCGGCATCGAGAAGTTTTACATTTTCGTATTTGTTGCGCTGGTGCCATGGATATTTTTCAGTTCTTCCCTGACCGGGGGAGCCAATATTATCGTAATGAATCAGGATATGATCCAGAAGATATATTTTCCGAGGATTATACTTCCGATTTCCTACGTTACGAGCTGTTTTGTGAATATGCTGTTCAGCTTTATCGTTATCTTTGCGGTTTTATTCGTGACAGGATATGGATTCAATTTTGTGGCATGTTTATTTTTGCCGCTGATCATGATCATAGAATATATTTTAGCATTGGGTCTGGCACTGATCACTTCGGCATGCACCGTGTATCTGAGAGACTTGGAGCACATTCTGGGCATTGTATCCATGGCGTGGATGTATATGTCGCCGGTGGTATATCCTCTGTCTTTTATTCCGAAGGAGTTACAGTCCATTTTTCAGTTAAATCCGATGGCACCGATCATCACGGCGTATCGCGATATCCTGTATTATAAGCAGATTCCGCAGATGCAGACGCTTCTTCTGGCGACTGTAACAGGCGTTGTATTCGTCTGTGTGGGCTGTTTAGTATTTGAACGGCTGCAGAGAGGCTTCGTGGAAGAATTATAAGAAAGGCATGACGGTGATATGAAGAACGAAAATTCAATCGAGCTGGTGAATGTAAAAAAGAAGTTCAAGATATATGCAGATAAAGGCAACAGCATGAAGGACAAAATGCTGTTCTGGAAGCGCAATCGGTATGAGGATCACTGGGTGCTGGATGATATCAGCTTTTCCATTCAGAAGGGGGAAGCGGTAGGACTGATCGGCAGAAACGGCTGTGGCAAGAGTACAACCCTGAAGCTGATCAACAAGATCATGTATCCCACGGACGGAAAGGTGAAGGTCAACGGAAGAGTCTCCAGTCTGCTGGAGCTTGGAGCAGGCTTTCATCCGGATATGACCGGCAGGGAAAATATCTATACCAATGCTTCTATTTTTGGAATGACCAAAAAGGAGATTGATGAGAAGATCGATGATATTATTGCATTTTCTGAGCTGGATGAATATATTGACAACCCGGTGCGGACTTATTCCTCCGGAATGTATATGCGGCTGGGATTTTCCGTTGCGATCAATGTAAGAGCCGACATACTTCTGATTGATGAGATATTGGCTGTCGGGGATATGAGCTTTCAGAAAAAATGTTTTAAACGCCTCAAAGAAATTAAAAACGCAGGCACTACGATCGTGATCGTTTCCCACGCGCTGGGACAGATCGAGCAGATCTGTGACCGCTGTATCTGGATTGATTATGGCAAGATCCGCAAGATCGGAAAGCCGATGGAGGTTCATGCCGAGTATCTGAAAGAACTGGAAAAGCGGTCACAGCAGAGAATGCAGGCGTTAAATGGAGAGACGGGGACAGAGAATGACCAGAATACATTCTGCGGACGGGAAGTGATCCGTTCCGGTTCCGGGAAGTTATTCTTTACCGGTGTGACACTGTATGACCGGAATAACCAGCCGGAGAGTGTATTTGAGACCGGTGATTATATGAGAGCCGAGTATACATTTTCGGCAGCAGAGGAAATCCATAAGGCAGAATTTGCGGTCCGGATCTATGGAGATGACGATACCCATTATTATGGTAGTACCAGTCTGATCGAGAACAGCTGCACAGAGGAGATTCATGGAAAAAGTAAATTTATCATAGAATTTGAGAAGCTCGAATTATTAGAAGGCGATTTTATGCTGGATGTGGATGCGTTAGATGAAAATGGTGAGATACTTGACCGAATTCACGACACGATCCGTTTTTGTGTACAGAATACCACGGGCAAAACGGGAATCTGCAATATGAATTCAAAATGGAAACTGGAGTGAGAAAATGAGAAATAACGAAGAACTGTCGAAGATCCGTATTTATCTGAGAAAAAGCAGATTGTTTTATATTCCGAGAAAGTGCTACGCCATTATGCTGGGGATCCGCAAGCATGGATTCAAGGCACAGATGAGATGGGTGCATGGGAGGATCTGCGATAAGATTGCACAGAAGCAGTATTATAAATGTCTGCAGATCACCCCGGAGGAACGGCAGCGTCAAAGGGACCAGAAGTATACGACAGCTACATGTTTTAGTATTCTGGTGCCATTATATAATACCCCGGAGAAGTTCTTAAGGGAAATGATCGAATCGGTACAGCAGCAGACCTACGGCAGCTGGGAGCTGTGTCTTGCGGATGGAAGTGATGCAGAACATTCCGAGGTAGGGGAGATTGTAAAGGAGTACCGTCAGAAGGATCCCAGGGTAAAGTATCAGCAGCTTGAGAAAAACGGTGGTATCTCAGAAAATACCAATGCCTGTGTTGCTATGGCAGCGGGAGATTATGTGGTGCTGTTTGATCATGATGATCTGCTTCACGAGAGTGCTTTATATGAGCTGAAGCAGGCAGTCGATCAGGGAGCTGACTTTATCTATACGGATGAGGCGGTTTTTTCAAAAAATCCAAAGAAGCCGGACAGCTATCATTTCAAACAGGATTTTGCGCCGGATGATTTACGGTCCAATAACTATATCTGTCATATTACATGCTTTGCAAGAACACTGTTAGATCAGATTGATGGAATGTTTCGTACAGAATACGACGGCAGTCAGGACTTTGATCTTGTGCTCCGTTTAACCGAAAAAGCGGCAAAGATCGTGCATATCCCGAAGGTGCTTTATTTCTGGCGAAATCATGCTTTGTCCGTGGCCTCAGACATTTCTGCCAAGACATACTGCATTGATGCCGGCAAACGGGCGATAGAATCACATCTGGAGAGGCAGCAGATCAAAGCAACTGTTGCAAGCTCAGAGTTGTATCCGGTCATTTACCGTGTGAAATATGAGCTTTCGGGACAGCCGCTGGTATCCATTATCCTGTCGGAGAATTCACCGGAGGCAGAGAGTGAAAAATGCGGGCAGAGGATCCGTGAGATCACATCCTATTCTCATTATGAGATTCTGGTACGCCGGAATGGTATGAAGTGGAGTGAGGTTGTCGCAAAAGCAAAGGGAGAGTATCTGTTATTTTTGGACAGCGACTGTATCTGCAGACAGGATGACTGGCTGGAGGAGCTGTTAAGTGTGGCGCAGCGCGGGGAAGTTGGCGCAGCCGCCGGTGTTGTTAGCTATCCCAAAAATGTGATCCGGGATGCCGGTATTACACTGGGCGTGGGATATTACGGACTGGGAAGCAACAACTTCTACCTGCTAAATGATGACCATGACGGTTTCTGGGGAAATTTTTATTATATGCATAATGTGTCTGCCGTGTCTGATACATGTATGATGGTACGGAGAGCATATTATGATCAGGTGGGAGGCATGGATGATGCTCTGCTGACCTGGTTTGCGGGATTTGATCTCTCCCTGAAGCTGAGAGAGCTGGGCAAAGTCAATGTAGTGGATCCTTATGCAAGAGTTGGATTTTCCCATAGTGATATGATCAACTGGGAAGAAAAACGAAATGCCAATGGGGAATATGCGGATGAGACAGAGCAGATGGCGCTGTTGAAGGAACGGTGGCAAACGGTGATCCGGCAGGGAGATCCGTATTACAATATCAATTTAACAAGTAACTCATCAGATTTTATTTTGGGAAAACATCAGGGATAAAAGTTTTTAGAAACCGGAGTCCGGGGCGTCGATATTTGATTTGCTGCAAGGGTGGCAGAATGGGGGAACAGAATGTCTTCAAAAAAGAAAACAAAGGGTAAGAACAACAGAAACACAAGAAAACAGACGGTAATACATTATCCCAGAAACCTGACGATATTGTGTATTATCGCAGTATTATTTGGAATGATCGTATATCATTCCCTGAATGTATATTCTCAGGAGAGCATTCTGGAATATCCGGGAGAGCAGTCTGTGGCAGGCTATACGGTGGCCGACAATAATTACCATATTGAAGATGCAGACACCCATTATATTGATTATACATTTGATGACAGAGCCATCCGTGTCCTGTGGCTGAATCTCAGTGCAGAGGCTGCGGTGGATACCAATTTCCAGGTGCAGTCATTCTATAATGACGAGAAGGTGGAGGAGATTACGATCGGTGTACCGGCGGGGCAGTATGCAGAAAAGACATATCTGAATCACAAACCGGTCAATCGCCTGCGGATTTCTTCCGATCAGGATTTCTCGCTGGATTCCGTATACATTGATCATCTTCAGAAAACACAGGGGGGCGAGGAAGGTCCTCTGCAAAAGAAGGTGGCAGCATTTGTGGTTGTGCTGATCCTTGTATCCTGCTGGCTTGCGAAGCGGGAAAAGACCGAGCTGCTTATCAACAAATGCAAAGACTCCTTCAAAAATCTCGGCTCTTATCTGCAGCACCATCCAAAGCATGTTCTGATCATGGCATTGTTGTATGTAGGTGCGGTTGTCTGTGGATGGGTTCTGCGGAATCTCTATGTCATGGCAGTTCATCACGGAAGCTGGCAGTGTACCTCCAAAAGTGTGATCTATGGTGCGATGCTTGGCCTGATCGGCTTTGAGATCATCAAATATCTGTTTCTGGCCCAAAAGAGAACCTTTGAAGTATTATTCCTGCGCTGTGGCGTGATTCTTTGTCTGGGACTTACCCTGCTTCTGCCATTGCGTCTCAATGTGTCGTGGGATGACCAGATCCATTATCTGAATGCGGCGGGAGCCTCTCATCTCCAGAATAATACGCTGGCGTTGTCGGAGGAAGATTTTTATATGACCTGTTTCTCCGGCCAGCTTAAAATTTACTCCGATTCCAATGTGTCCGGTATCAAGAATATATTTAACGATCCGGCAGCCCGTGTAACGAAAACGGAACAGGAAGAAGTATCCATAAAATATAACTCACTGGTATATCTTCCGGTGATCCTTGTGTTTTTTATCACGAGAGGTCTGGGGATTCCGCTGTCGGCGATGATCGTTCTGGGAAGACTTGCAAGTGCCCTGTTTTATCTTGTGATCATCTATCTGGGAATGCGTCATCTGAAGTCTGGCAAAATGATCATGGCAGCCGTGGCACTGATGCCGGGAGCGGTGTTTATTGTATGTAATTATAATTATGACTACTGGCTGATCTCGCTGATCGCCTATTCCATTGCCTATCTGATCGGGGAATACCAGCATCCCGAAAAGATACTGACCCTTAAGGATATTATATTGATCTTTGGAACGTTCCTGATCGGTATGATCGTGAAGCCGGTATATATTCCGCTTCTGGGTCTGGCAGCCTTTCTGCCTGCCTGCAAGTTCAAAAATGTCAAATGGCGCCGGATCTACCGATGCTTCTTTGGAGGCATTGTCATTCTGGCGGTTATCGGATTCTCGGTTCTGATCTTCGGAGGCGGTCTGGGCAGAGGCGATATCCGCGGAGGCGAGGATGTCAATGCGGTTGGACAGATTCAGTATATTATGGCCAATCCAAAGAAATATACGGAGGTGCTTCTGTTCTTCCTGCGTTATCAATATCTGAACCCGACTATGTTTAAGACATTTATTGTCCAGACAGCATATTATCTGAGTATTCCGACACTGGGAATGCCTTGTATTATATGGCTTGTGGCTGTAACGATCCTTGACCGCCGCAAGGAGGATGTGAAAACCGTAGGCTGTCCGGTTAAGATCGCGATTTTACCGCTGGCGTTTATCACCGCATGCTGTGTTGCAACGGCAATGTATGTAATGTTTAGTGCCGTAGGTTCTGCCTCTATTGAGGGATGTCAAGGACGCTATCTCTGGCCGATCGTGACACCGCTCTTTTTGACACTGGGACAGATCCGGTTCCTGACCATTCCGAGAAGCGATAAGGTGGATCGCTATATTCAGGGAGCGTCTATGGTGATATCCATTGCACTTGCAAGCTGCATGATTACAGAGTTCCTGTAAAATGGAAATAATGAATGATAGGAGTACATTTATATGAAAAAGATTATTGTCATTCCGGCATACAATGAAGAGGGAAATCTGGAGAAGACGGTGCGGGATATCAGGGAGAACGCACCTGACTTTGATTATATTATTGTGAATGACTGCTCCACAGACAACACCCTGGGGATGTGCCGGGAAAAGGGCTTCAGCTATCTGAACCTTCCGGTCAATCTGGGCATTGGCGGAGCTGTTCAGACGGGATATCGTTATGCCTATTATCATGGCTATGACCTGGCTGTGCAATTCGATGGGGATGGACAGCACAGTGCCAAATTTCTTGCTCAGATGGCAAAGGTTCTGGAGGAGACAGAGTCTGACATGGTGATCGGTTCCCGTTTTATAGAAAAGGAAGGGTTCCAGTCATCAGGACTTCGACGGATAGGTATACGATATTTTTCATTGCTCATTAAGCTGTTGACCGGTAAAACGGTGACAGATCCTACGTCGGGAATGCGGATGATCAACCGGAAGCTGTTAAAGAAATTCACCAATGAATATCCAAAGGATTATCCGGAGCCGGAGAGCGTTGTGACAGTATTGTCTGAGAAGCATAAAGTGACGGAAATACCGGTTGTGATGAACGAGAGAGAAGAGGGAATCTCCTCTATTTCGTTAAGGAACAGTGTTTATTATATGATCAAGGTAAGTTTTGCCGTAGTGATCGCCCGAATGAAAAAATAAAGGAGAAGGATAATGTCTGTAAAGCTTCAAATTTTGTTGATCGTCGTTATCTTGATAGCGATGATGTATATTATTAATTTAGTTCGAAAAAAGATTATAGATTTCCGCTATGCATTATTATGGCTGCTTGTGGCACTGTGTGTTCTGGTGCTCACGATCTTCCCACGCTTACTGATCCTGCTGTCGGGAGCACTGGGGATTACATCGGCGGTCAATATGCTGTTTTTCCTGGGCTTTTGTCTGTCGATCGTTGTGATCTTTTCCTTATCCATTGCGGTCAGCAATCTTCAGGACAAGGTAAAAAAGACAGCACAGGAGATTGCCATTATCCGGAAGGATATGTACGATACTTATCAGAAGCTGGAAGCGGAAATCAAAGAAGAAAAATAACGAAGTACCTTAATATGGGAGAATGAGTATCAATATGAGTGGAATTACAGAGAAGAAACAAGGCCTTTATCTGGAAAGTCAGCTTCGCCGGAAAAGCAACAATCTGGATCTGATGAAATTTCTGGCTGCCTGGCTTGTGATCGTACATCATTCCTTTGATCTGAATGGGTCCAATGGAGAGTGGATCCGGGTGATCACGGGGCAGCAGCTGGATTTTGGAACCATGGCAGTCAGCCTGTTCTTTTTGGCCAGCGGTATTTTTATTGCCAAAAGCATGGAACGGACCCAAAAAGCCGGGAAGTTTTTTAAGGCACGTTTCCGCCGGGTGTGGCCGCCTCTGGCAGCAGTAGTGGTCCTTTCGATCATTATGGGTGCATGTATTACGACACTTCCTCTGGGAGAATATTTCACCAGCAGCATGACGTGGCGTTATCTTCTCAATGCCATATTTGTATTGCAGCATAATCTGCCGGGTGTTTTTTCGCACAATTTCTATGGAAGTGTGGTCAATGGGGCATTGTGGACACTGCCGGTAGAGGTTCTCTGCTATGTGGCGTGTTATGTGATCTACCGGCTGGGACTTCTGCAAAAAAAGAGAATTCTCGGTGTGATGGCATTGTATCTGGCTGCTGCGGTGATCGGCTTCCGGATTTGTTCAATGCTTGGGATCGGACTTTTAAGCGCAGCACTCCGTCCGGTATATTTCTTTTTGCTGGGGCACGTTTTATATGTATACCGGGATAAGGTACCGGTTGATTTCCGGCTGTTTCTCCTCTCGCTGGCAGGGATGGTGGTCAGCTTCCTTTTATCCATGCCCGTTGCCGCAGTCTGGATCTTTTATCCTTATGTGCTGGTATATCTGGCATTTATGGGAAAGCAGTGCAGCAGCCGACTGGCGTTTGGAGGACGTTTTTCCTATACGATATACCTGTGTGCTTTTCCGTTACAGCAGTTATTGATTTATTGTTTTGGCGGGCGAATGGATGTGTATGTGCATATGGGGCTGGCATTGGTTCTGACGACGGCAGCAGGTGCTGTATTACATTATGCAGCGGAGAGATAACGGGGGACAGATTATGGATAAAGTATCAATTATTATTCCGGTATATAATGCAGAAAAATATCTGCGGAAATGTCTGGACAGTGTGATGAGTCAGGATTACGGAAGCTATGAGGTCATCTGTGTCAACGACTGCAGTCCGGATAACAGCCGGGAGATTCTGGAGGAATACCGGGGAAAATATCCGGAGAAGATTGTTGTATTAGAAAATGAAGAGAACATGGGACAGGGAAGAAGCCGGATGCGTGCGCTGAAACAGGCTTCCGGAGAGTATTTCATGTTTGTGGACAGCGATGATTATATTGCGCAGGACTATATTTTCAGATTTATGTCAGAGGTGGAAAAGGAGCCATATGATATTGTGGTGGCCGGATTTACCAAGGATATTGAGGGAAAAAAGGTTCTACATGATATTAAAGACAGTGCCTGGACGCTTGTCTGCTATCCGCTGGCATGTGCCAAAATGTTCCGGACAGCATTTATCCGGGAGCACGACATTGACTTTTCCAAGGTGCGGGTAGGAGAAGACATTTATTTTAGTATTGCTATCTTTTATGAAAATGTGAAATACAAGATCATTCACTATTTTGGATATTATTACCGGTTTAATGCATTCTCCACAACGGAATCCCTGACCTATGACAGAGAGCATGAAAAATACGTTGCGGAGATGTTCCGGGTATTTCTGGAAAAATATGATCTGCAGAAGATCTCCGAGGAAAAGAGACGGATGATCGAGTACACCTATGTAGCCAATATGGTGAATGCTCTGATCACATATGGTCATGGCTGTCATCCGGCCAAGATGAAGAAGAAATATCAGTTCTGGCTCGGAGATATGAAGCAGAAGTTTCCGGACTACAAAAGAAATCCTTATTATGGCATTTTTAAACCAAAAGGACAGAGCAGCAAAATACGTCTGGGCGTTGGTGTTACCATGCTGCTGCACAGGGTTCATCTGGACACCCTGATGTTCCGGATCATATCCTGGTTATAATTTGCAAGAGACAGATGAAAGTGGAAGGCGGCGTTGATAAAATGGAAAATCAATTGAAAGAACATACCTTTGTCATATGTGCATATAAAGAAAGTGAATATCTGGAAGAATGTATTCAATCCCTGCGTGGCCAGAAGCTGCGCTCAAAGATCATTATGGTGACTTCAACGCCAAATGACCGGATCCGGAAAATGGCAGATCAGTATCAGATCGAGCTGTATATCAATGAAGGGGAATCCGGTATTACCCAGGACTGGAATTTTGGACTGGAGCATGTGCATACAAAGTATGCCACGATCGCCCATCAGGATGACACATATGAACCGGCATATCTTCAGACGGTATTGGCAGAGATGGAAAAGGCATCACACCCATTGATCGGATTTACCGGCTATTCGGAACTGCGAAACGGAGAAAAGGTATATAAAAATGTCAATCTGAATATCAAAAGAAAAATGCTGGCGCCCCTTAAGGTCAAAGGATTTCAGGGAAGCCGGTTTGTCCGCCGGAGAATTTTATCTCTGGGTGATCCGATCTGTTGTCCGGCGGTGACCTTTTGCATGGACAATCTGCAGAAACCGATCTTTCAAAATGGGTTCCGAAGCTGTGAAGACTGGGAGGCGTGGGAAAATATTTCCAGACAGAAGGGGCAGTTTGTCTATTGCGGGGAGCCTCTGATGAGCCACCGGATCCATGAAGAGTCTGCAACGACTGCGATTATTGGAGACAATGCACGGCAGAAAGAAAATTACATTATGTATTGTAAATTCTGGCCGCCTGTGATCGCCGGACTGATCAATAAATTTTACAGCAGATCCGAGAAATCCAATGAGCTTTCATAGGAATCGTATGGCAGACAGAAAACGGACAGGAAACCGGAGGTTATAATGGAGAGAAAAGAATATTTTACATTCATTGTTTTACACTATAATTGTTTTGAGGAAACCCAGGAGTGTGTTGACTCGATCCTGGCACTGGAACACAGTGACTGTGTGAAGATCGTTGTGATGGATAATGCTTCTGTCAATGATTCTTTGGGACGTCTTCAGGAGATGTATCAGTCCAATGAGCAGGTGTATATTCTCCATAATGAAAAAAATCTTGGATTTTCTGCGGGAAATAATATTGCCTACGATTATGCTGTGAAGCACTGGGATAGCAGCTTTGTGGTATTTGCCAATAATGATCTGCTGTTTCGGGACCGGGAGTTTATCCGGAAAGTACGCGGGGAATATGAAAAAAGTCATTTTGGCATTTTAAGTCCCGATGTATTTCACACAACTCTGAAAATCCATCAGAGTCCCATTGATGAAAATATGGTTCTTCCGAAGAATAGAGTGCGAAGAACTATTTTATTTAATACACTGGCTTTGTGGTTTTATCCGCTTTATTATGCGCTGCTGGGGAAAAACAGTAAGGATGTCGCTCTTTCCGTGACAGATCTGTCCTATCGGAAGAATATTGCGCCGATGGGAGCGTGCCTGATCTTTTCCAGAGAGCTTATGGACCGCAAGCCGGTTATTTTTTCGCCGGAGACTTATTTTTATTATGAAGAATACATTTTAAGCTTCTGGTGCCGGAAGAACAACGTGGATATTGTATTTCAGCCGGATATCCAGGTGCTTCACAATCATGGCAAAGCTACCAAAAGTCTGGGAGATCACAGAAGGGTTATGAAGTTTCGGATGAAAAATATTCTGCAGGCTGCAAAGGTTTATTATAGGCTGCTCAAAGAGGAGGATATATGAAAGGTTTTTTAGAATTTATTTATCTGGTATGGAAACGAAAGGTTGTCTGGCGTTTTCGCAACAAACATAACGGAGCCAGATGCACGAATGTTTATGATATTGACTGTGTCCGGGTGGGAAGATATACCTACGGTCCCATTGACATAGAAATGACACGGCGGGATGTCATGCTGACCATAGGAAGCTTCTGCTCTATTGCCAATGGCGTGAAGTTTATTCTGAGTGCAGAGCATCCCATGGATCATTTACTGACATATCCGGTACAGGAGCTGATCACGCGGGATGGGATGGATGCCCGGTCTAAGGGAGATATCCGGGTGGATGATGATGTATGGATCGGCTGCGGTGCCATGATCATGTCCGGTGTGCATATCCATCAAGGTGCCGTTGTGGCAGCCGGAGCGATTGTGACAAAGGACGTGCCGCCCTATGCGATTGTCGCGGGAGTGCCGGCAAAGGTTCTGGGATACCGGTTTGACGAGGAGCTTCGCGGGAAACTGCTGGAGATCGATTTTTCGCAGATTGACGAGGCATTTGTGAAAGAGCACCGGGATCTGTTTGTCGAGAGTCAGAAGGATTTTGTAAAGTATCTGGAGGAACTTCCAAAAAAAATGGGGGACAAGGAGAATGAAACCACTCGTTAGTATTTGTATACCAACCTATAACCGGGTAGAGCAGCTGAAGATAACCATGGAATCCATTATGGCACAGCCGGAATTCCGGGAAGGAAAGGTGGAAATCGTGATATCGGATAATGCTTCCGACGACGATACAGAGCAAATGGGAAGACAATATGCCGGTCAGTCTGATCATATTGTTTATTTCCGGAATGAACAAAATGTAAGAGATCGGAATTTTCCGCTGGCACTCAGCCGGGGAACCGGAATTCTCCGCAAATTAAATAACGATACCTTATGTCTGAATAAGGATACCTTAAGGCTTCTCTGTAATCTGGCAGAGGAATATCAGGAAAGCAGACCATGCATTTTTTTAAGCAACGGACAGGGAAAGGGACAAAGCCGGGAGCATTTTTCTTTCCGGGACTTTGTTGTGACAGAAGGGCATTATGTCACCTGGATCGGCGGATTTACTATCTGGGAGGATGACTGCGCAGCACTGGAGAAGGATACGGCGGGCTGTGAGCTGTCTTTGTGGCAGGTTCGTAAAATCTATGAAACAGCATATCGCAAAAATGACATTGTCGTATGCAATCAGAGGATCGGAAGATCTCTGTCACCGGCCAAAAAGGATGTCAGCTATGGACTGTATCAGGTCTTTTATGTCAATTACATGAAGCTGCTGGAGCCCTATGAACAAAATCAGGCACTTAGCGCAGAGGATATGGAAATCATTCAGAAAAATCTTCTGATCAACTTCTTTACCGAATGGATGATCAACTGGGAATTGTCCATGACGGATGCCCAGTATTCCGCTACGGAAAATCTCAAGGAGCTGGTATCAAAACAGTACCGGGACAAGCCGTACTGGAAGGAATATCAGAAGCTGTACCGCAGAAGATATCATTTTATGAAAATGGTCAATAAGCTGATGGAAATTAAGAATTTTATATGCAGGAAGTAAAAATATGAAAGAAACAAAAAATGTAAACAAAAATGCGGTATTTAATACCATAAAATCAATATGCTCTATTATATATCCATTGATCACATTTCCTTATATTTCCCGCGTCTTAATGAGAGAAAATGTAGGAAAAATTGATTTTGGTGCTTCCATTATCAGTTATTTTTCGTTGATCGCATCTCTGGGGGTGACGACCTATGCGGTCCGGGAGTGTGCGAAGGTAAGGGAAGACCGGAGTGAGCTGAGTAATATGGCAAGTCAGATCTTTTCTATTAATCTGTTTTCTACGCTGATCGCATATCTCGCTCTGGGAGTAACCCTGATCGTGGCAAAGCCGCTGGAAAATTACCGTCTTTTGATATGCATTCAGAGTGCGTCGATCCTGTTTACGACACTGGGAACGGATTGGATCAATACAGCGATGGAGGATTTCCGGTATATTACGGTGAGAACCGTGGCAGTGCAGTGTCTTTCCATCGTACTGCTGTTTCTTTTTATTCACCGTCCGGAGGATTATCTGAAATATGCGGTGATCAGTGTCATTGCCTCCAGTGGAGCATATCTGATCAATATTCCTTACCGCAGAAAGTTTTGTGACATTCGTTTTACGCGGAATTTAAATCTCAAAAAACATCTTCCGCCCATTTTTTTGCTGTTTGCCATGATCTTATCACAGACGATCTACTGCAATTCAGATATGACCATGCTCGGTCTGATGAAAGACGCTTCGGAGGTCGGCCTGTACAGTACCTCTGTAAAAATTTACAATCTGGTCAATACGGTGATCGCATCTGTGGCATGGGTTGTAATGCCGCAGCTGTCCGAAAATTTTGCCAAAAAGAATTATGATGAGATCAACCGTCTTTTAAAATATTCTTTAAATTTTATCATTGTTTTGGGCCTTCCATGTCTGGCGGGATTAAATGTGGTAACGGGAGCGATCATTGAGGTGATCGCCGGCAGAGACTTTTTGGGAGCCGTAACCTCCCTTCACATTTTGACCATTGCGCTGCTGTGTTCCTTTATCGGAGGCTGGATGGGCAATATGATCATGATTCCCAGCGGCAGGGAAAGTGTCTGCCTGCGGGCAGGAATCGTATCGGCACTGATCAATATTATTCTCAATCTGGTGCTGATCCCGCGGTATGGTCTGAATGGAGCGGCGACGACAACCGCGATTTCAGAGTTTCTCGGAATCTGCATACAGATCCCGTATATGGATAAAAACATCAGGGTGCATGGAATATGGAACATGCTTAAAGGTCCTGTTCTTGGAGTGATCGCGATCGGTCTGATCGGAACGGTATGCACCTCGGTTTTCCAGTCTTCCTTTGTGATCCTGGCAGCAGCCGTTCTGGCAAGTGCTGTCGTATATCTGCTGATCCTGATCCTGGTAAAAAATGAATTTGTGATGGCATTTCTGGCACCGGTTCTTCACAGGAAGAAGTAACGGCAGATCTGCCGATCATCGGTGGTTGTCATATGGCAGACGGGATGTTATAATGAAAATTGGAGTATTTTCACGATGATAGACAGGGAAAAGGAGTATTATATGAAAACGGATAAGATAAAAAACAAGCTGACCAGTCCGGCGAGCCGCAGAACCCTATGGGATCTGGGGATTATTTTGCTGATCGTTACCATAGCGGTATTGACAGCATATAGTGTAAACGGCATTTATCCCTTTGGCAGCCAGTCCATTGCCAGAGGAGACATGGTACAGCAGACGATTCCTGCGGGGATGTATTATGTATGGGATGTCCTTCATGGAAAAGCAAATCCGTTTTTTACATGGAATTCCGGTCTGGGCATGAATATTTCCGGTGCCGTTTCTCTGGGAGCCCTGTTCAGCCCGCTAAATCTCTTTTTATATTTTTCGACCCGTTCCTATTTGTATCAGTTTGTCAATATTCTTATGATATTAAAAATGATCGCGATTGCTTATGCGATGTATTTTTACCTGAGAAAATATGACACAGAGAGGATCGCTTATGTGATCGGCAGCGTATTGTACGCATTTGGGGCAGCATCTCTGGTTCATTTTCAGATTATGCTGGTAATGGATGCGGCATTTCTGCTTCCGTTGATCATGATTGGTATAGACCGTATTTTTGAGGACAGGGGCTCTCTGTTCTTTATTGTATTTTTTACGATGGCTATGATGGTAAATGTATATACAGGCTGTATTACATTGATCTATCTGCTGTTATCCGCCGGTGCCAGAACATTTCTGGAGGATGACAGAGACAAGGCCATCAAAAAGAAATGGATTCTGCGTCTGGGAGTATCGGTCGTGGTCTCGCTGCTTCTGAGTGCAGTAATCGTCCTTCCGGCATTACGGAGTATTATGGAGGCGCCCCGCAGTGGTGACGGCAATTTCTTAAACACATATATGACTGCATTGCAGGCACAGTGGAGTGACTATGAGTGGAGCATGGTTGAGAGAATGTGCGTAAACATGGCACTTCCTGTTGCAGCGATTATTGGTTTTGTAATTTTGGCAGCAAGATCTTCCGGATATGTCAAAAAGTACCGTGGTCATATTTTTGTAGTGATCGCCCTGCTTTTATCGGTGATCATTCCTTCGGTGGAGCTTTTGTGGCACGGTGGCAGCAGAGCAAGCTGGCCGGTCCGCTTTATCTATGTGATCTCCTTTGTATTGATTGATTTTGCAATGCTGCTTTATCAGGATCACAGAGACAGAGAAAGTAAACCTTCGAAGACATCTACAGACCGGTGGCTTTCTGTCGTGATCAGTCTTGTGGTATGTATTGCCGCAGGCAGGATCTTTTACAAAATATACGAGGCATATTGTGGTCAGGCTGCATATGCAACACTGGGGGACGGTTTTCTGTGCCTGCTGGTGGAAGCGGTGTTTGCCGGAATATATGTATTTCTGTTAAAGAGTCACAGGAACAGACTTGCGGTGCTGGTGGTTTTATGTGCGCAGCTTGCAGTTACCTCTGTGGTCAGCTTTGCACCAAACAAAGAGAACTCCACAGTTTTTTCTTCCGGATATCTGGAGCAGGCCAATAATGTTGCCAAAAATATGGAGACGGAAACCGAAGCGTTTGAACGAATAAAAAATACCGATTATAAGATTGACCATATTCATTATCCTCTGGTGCTTGGCAAACAGGCGATTTCTAACTACTGGCATGTGATCAGTCCCAATCTGCAGCCAAACTTTTCGGCACTGGGCTACTCTATTAACTGGACGCAGTTATTGGATGCCGGAGGAACGATCTTTTCCGATACGCTGTTACATATCCAGTATGATCTCAGCTATCGGGAGCTGCCGGGAAGCATGTATCGTCTGTGTGAAAATATAGACAATGGCAATGGAGAGCAGATTGGATTATATCAGAATAATCTGGAGCTGCCGTTTGCAATACAGACAGATACACAGGAGCTTGCAGCATCCGGAGAAAAGTTTGATACGCAGAATGCCTTATACCAGGCGATAACCGGAAGCAGTGATACGCTGATCCGGGATGTTTCGGCGGATATTAACGGAAGCGTGTACAGTACACAGGTTGGAGCCGGCAGAAAGGTTTTGTATTTCTATGGAACCAACAGCACAGAGCAGCCGGTATCCATACTGGTAAACGGAGAGCAGATTTATATTCCGAACTCCGACACGTCGGAAAATATCAGCTATCCAAAGGATTTTGGCAATGGATTGATCTGCCTTGGAAGTTTTGAAAATGAGACGGTAGAGGTACAGTTTAGTGGTGATGTGGATGCCTCTCTGCTTCATCTGGGATGGCTGGATTATGATATGCTGAAGTCTGCGGCTGAGTCTATTCAGAAGGACAATGGAGACATTACCCTGTTAAAGCAGAAGCATGCGGGGGTACGTCTGAAAATGGAAAATGTAACCAAGGATTATGTATTTTTGCCAATTTCCTATGATAAGGGATGGAGCTGCAAGGTCAATGGCAAGAAGGTAGCCATTCGTTCCATTGACGGAATGATGTCTGTTCCGGTGGAAAAGGGCAGCGACAGCATTGTGTTGAAGTACAGTCCAAGTGGCAGAAAGGCAGGAATTGCGATATCGCTTATTACATTGCTTGTGTGTCTGGCCGGTGCATATCTTCTGAAAAAGGGAAAGATCACACAGAATCAGAAGGGCATTGTGATCCTGAGCAGTGTGGCGTATGAGATTTTTGGTATTGTCTATGCGGTATTTGTGGCTGTATTGTTTGCCGTACCGGTGCTGTATTATCTGAAAGGGATATTGATCAGCACACAGCAATAGATGGATCTGTTCATTACAATAGAAAGAAAGTGGAGGGAATGCTAAAAAATGAAGGTTGTATTATTAGTAGGGGGAAAAGGAACCCGCATATCTGAGGAATCCCAGTATAAGCCGAAGCCAATGGTAGAGATCGGAGGCAATCCGATCCTGTGGCACATTATGAAGGAATATTCATACTATGGATTTAACGATTTTATTATCTGTGCCGGTTATAAGCAGCACATGATCAAGGAGTGGTTTTCAAACTATTTCCTGTATCACAGTGATGTGACATTTGATTATACAAGCGGTCAGAAGACGGTGACAGTTCATGACCATCATTGTGAGCCTTGGAAGGTAACCGTGGTGGATACCGGTCTGGAAACCATGACCGGAGGAAGAGTAAAGCGGATCCAGCCGTATGTGGGTGACGAACCGTTTATGCTGACGTATGGTGACGGTGTCTGTGATGTAGATATTGCCAAGCTGCTTCAGTTCCATAAGGAGCATGGCAAAAAGGCAACGCTGACTGCCGTAATGCAGGAGCAGCAGAAGGGTGTGCTGAACATTGGCGGAGATAATGCCGTGAAGTCCTTCCGCGAGAAGAACATTTCGGACGGAGCGCCGATCAATGCCGGATATATGGTATTGGAGCCAGATATCTTTGATTATATCGACGGGGACGAAACAATCCTGGAGAGAGAGCCGTTAGAGCGTCTGGCAGCAGAGGGTGAGTTAATGTCCTATATGCATAAGGGATTCTGGCAGTGTATGGATAACAAGCGTGAGATGGACATGCTGGAGCAGTATCTGCGGGCAGGCAATGCTCCGTGGAAGAAATGGGAAGACTAATTGCAGAAAGGAAAAAACAATGGATACATCATTTTATAAAGGAAAGAGAGTGCTGGTTACAGGTCATACCGGTTTTAAGGGAAGCTGGCTCTGCCGTATCCTGATCAAAGCAGGAGCGGTGCTTACGGGATATTCCCTGGAGCCGCCGACAGACCCGGATCTGTTTTCAATCGCGGATCTGGAGCCGCATATGAATTCGGTGATCGGAGATATTCGTGATCTGGCACATTTACAGCAGGTATTTCAGGAGGCACAGCCGGAGATCGTGCTGCATCTGGCAGCACAGCCTATCGTCCGTGATTCTTATAAGGATCCGGTATATACCTATGAGACAAACGTCATGGGAACGGTCAACATCTGTGAATGCGTCCGTCAGAATCCGTGTGTCAAAAGCTTTCTCAACGTAACTACGGACAAGGTATACGAAAATAAAGAATGGGAATGGGGATATCGGGAGAATGAGCCGTTGGATGGTTATGATCCATATTCCAACAGTAAATCCTGTTCTGAGCTTGTGACGCACAGTTATATCAATTCGTTCTTTCAGGACAGAGATCTGGCGGTATCCACAGCGAGAGCCGGTAATGTGATTGGTGGCGGCGATTTTGCCAATGACCGCATTATTCCGGATTGCGTCAGAGCAATGCAGAAGGGCAGCTCCATTGGTGTGAGAAATCCATATTCCACCAGACCGTTTCAGCATGTGCTGGAGCCTCTGGGAGTTTATCTGCTCATTGCCCAGAAGCAGTATGAGGACAAAAGCTATGCGGGCTTCTATAATGTGGGACCGGATGAATGTGACTGTGTCACCACAGGACAGCTTGTAGATCTGTTCTGTAAATACTGGGGAGACGGTGCAGCCTGGGAGAATCAGGCAGAGGAAAATGCCCCTCATGAAGCCAATTTCCTGAAGCTGGATTGCAGCAAGGTAAAAAGAGTCTTTGGATGGGCTCCGCGCTGGCATATTGAAGAATGTATGGACATGACTTGCCGTTTCAGCAAGGAATGGCTTGCAGGCGGAGATATTCCGGCGGAGATGGATCGGGAGATTGAGGCATTTTACGCACAAAAAGAATCGTAAGAGGTTCGCAAGCATAAAACAAATATGAAAGATGTGCAGGCAGCACAGAATGGAGGCAGTATGTTCGAAAACAAAACAGAACAGCAGGCAAAAGATGAAATCTTAAAGATGGTGGCAGAGTATTGTGACACCTATCACAATAAAAAAGAATATCACGAGGGAGACAGAATCCCATACGCATCCCGTGTGTATGATCACGAGGAAATGTGCAATCTGGTAGATTCCGCACTGGAGTTCTGGCTTACATCCGGACGTTATACAGATGAATTTGAAACGAAGTTTGCAGAGTATCTTGGGGTACGTTACTGTGCTCTTGTAAACTCCGGATCTTCCGCAAACTTAGTAGCATTTATGACATTGACTTCTCCTTTGCTGGGAGACCGCAAGATCAATCGTGGTGATGAGGTGATCACGGTGGCAGCAGGCTTCCCAACCACGATTGCGGCAATGATCCAGTATGGTGCTGTTCCGGTTTTCGTGGATATGACGATCCCACAGTACAATATTGATGTAACACAGCTGGAGGCGGCGCTTTCTGATAAGACAAAGGCAGTGATGATCGCGCATACACTGGGTAATCCGTTTGATCTGGCGGCTGTGAAGGCATTCTGCGACAAGCATAATCTGTGGCTGGTAGAGGATAACTGTGATGCGCTGGGTTCTACCTATACCATTGACGGTGTGACAAAGCAGACCGGTACTATCGGTGACATTGGAACCTCCAGCTTTTATCCGCCACATCATATGACCATGGGCGAGGGTGGAGCCGTTTATACAGATGATCCTCTTCTGAATAAGATCATCCGCTCCATGCGTGACTGGGGACGTGACTGTATCTGTTCCTCCGGCCGTGACAATATGTGCGGACACCGTTTTGACGGACAGCACGGAGAGCTTCCATTTGGATATGATCATAAGTATGTATATTCTCATTTTGGATATAACCTTAAAGCAACTGATATGCAGGCAGCGATCGGCTGTGCACAGCTGGAAAAGTTCCCATCCTTTGTGGAGCGCAGAAAGCATAACTTTAACCGTCTGAAAGCAGGACTGAAAGAGGTGGAGGACAAGCTGATCCTTCCGGAGCCATGTGAGAACTCAGATCCAAGCTGGTTTGGATTTTTGCTGACCTGCCGTGAGGGTGTGGAAAAGAATCACGTCGTACAGTATCTGGAGAAGGAGGGTGTTCAGACCCGTATGCTCTTTGGCGGCAATATGCTCAAGCAGCCTTGCTTCAGTGAGCTCAAGAAAGCCGGAGAGGGATATCGTGTGATCGGAGATCTGCCTGTGACAGACCAGATCATGACAGATACCTTCTGGATCGGAGTATATCCGGGTATGACCGATGAAATGATCGATTATATGATCCGTAAGATCAAAGAAGCAGTACAATAAGTGAAATACAAAATACAGATTCCCGGCAGTCATGGCTGCCGGGGATATTTTGAAATAAATTTCAAAGGATGACTGGAATAGACGGTCAGAATGGAGGCAGCATGAAACAACGATTAGCAGATTATGTAGCAGATTTTTTGGTAGATCACGGAATAAAGGACTGTTTTATGGTAACAGGCGGTGGTGCCATGCATTTAAATGATGCACTGGGTCATAAGGACGGGATGCACTGTCTGTACAATCATCATGAGCAGGGCTGTGCTATTGCAGCAGAAGCGTACTCGCGGATTCATAACACAATGGCAGCTTTGTGTGTGACTACCGGTCCGGGAGGAACCAATGCGATTACTGGTGTTGTTGGTGCATGGCTTGATTCTGTACCGATGTTTGTAATTTCCGGCCAGGTTAGATATGATACGACAGCACGTTATATGAGTCAGTATACGGATGGACTTCCTCTCCGTGCTGTGGGAGATCAGGAGTTTGATATTACGAAGTCTGTGGACAATATGTGTAAGTATGCGACAATGATCGAAGATCCGATGCAGATCCGTTATGCGCTGGAAAAGGCATATCATCTGGCTACAACCGGCAGAAGAGGACCGGTCTGGATCGATATTCCGGTCAATTATCAGGGATGTTATATTGAGACAGATGACCTGAAGGGATACGATCCGGCAGAGGATGAGGGCTCAATGCCGGTGCCGGTAGAGGAATCTGTGATCCGCACGGTGATCGACAAAGTACGCCAGGCAAAGCGTCCGGTACTTTACGCGGGAAATGGTATTCGTCTTTCGGAAGGCTACGAGGCATTCCGGAAGGTGGTAGAGCTGTTAGGAATTCCTGTGGCAACCTGCTGGGATTCCATTGATGCCATTGAGACAGCACATCCTCTTTATGTGGGACGCGGTGGTATTATGGGAGACCGTGCCGGCAACTTTGCCGTACAGAATGCCGATCTTGTGCTTGCCGTAGGAAACCGTCTGTCCATCCGCCAGGTTGGATATAACTGGAAGACATGGGCAAGAGAAGCTTATGTGATTGATGTAGATGTAGACCCGGCAGAGCTTAAGAAAACAACGATTCATGTGGATATGCCGGTGTGCGGGGATGCCAAAGACTTCTTTGAGAAAATGGCTACGGCACTGGAGGGTGCAAAGAGTCCGGTCTTTGAAGGAAAGGACTGGGTAGAGCGCTGTCAGAACTGGAAGAAAGATTATCCGGTAACCCTTCCGAAGCATTGGGAGGAGGACGGCAAATACGCCAACGTTTATGCGTTTATCAATTATCTCAGCAGCAGCCTGCCGGAGAAGAATCTGACCGTAGTATCAAACGGCAGTGCCTGCGTTGTGGGCAGCCATAATTATGTGATCCAGAAGGATGCCCGGTTTATTATCAACAGTGCCATTGCAAGTATGGGATACGGTCTGCCTGCAGCCATCGGTGCATGTGTGGCAAATGATCGTAAAGATACTATATGTATTGAAGGGGACGGAAGTATTATGATGAACCTTCAGGAGCTGCAGACGGTTCTGACCAACAAGCTGCCGATCAAGCTGTTCCTGATCAACAATGAGGGATATCATTCCATCCGCCAGACCCAGAATAATTTATTTTCCAATCATTGTAAGGTTGGTATCGGACCGGAAAGCGGAGATCTGTCATTCCCTGATTTTGAAAAGCTTTCCCAGGCATTTGGTTATACCTATTATCAGGCGCACAGCAATGAAGAGATGAAAAAAGCAGTCGATCAGACCCTTGCCCAGGAGGGACCGGTATTTTGTGAAATTTTTGTTTCACCAAGCCAGAACTTTGAGCCAAAGAGTGCCACGAAACGCTTGGAGGATGGCAGCCTTGTCAGCCCTCCACTGGAGGATCTGGCACCATTCCTGCCACGGGAAGAGGTGTTAAAGAATCTGTTAATTGATCCGGTAGAGGATTGATGATCGATGGAAAGGCGGGAGACGTAAGATGAACAGAATTGCCGTGACCGGACCCACCGGAGCGATAGGGATTGCACTGATACAGGAATGTATCAAAAGCCAGATTGAGGTTTACGCTATTTGCAGACCGGGTTCTGCGAGGACCGCGAGAATACCCCGGAATGATCTGGTGCACATTATAGAATGTAGTCTGGATAAGCTGGAGCAGCTGGATACCGCAGACATTCCGGCCTGCGATGTATTTTATCATTTTGGCTGGGCAGCCACGATTGGAGACGCCCGGAATGATACAAGGCTGCAGACGGATAATATCCGTTATACCATTGATGCCGTACAGCTTGCCGGAAAACTGGGCTGTGAAGCCTTTGTGGGCTCCGGTTCCCAGGCGGAGTACGGCAGGGTAGAAGGAGATCTGTCGGCAGCGACCCCGGCATTTCCGGAAAACGGATATGGTATTGCCAAGCTTTGTGCCGGCCAGATGAGCCGGATCGAGTGTGAAAAGCTGGGGATACGTCATGTGTGGACGAGGATTCTGAGCGTGTACGGTCCATGTGACAGTGACAAGACGATGGTTACCACCACGATCCGTAAATTATTTGCCGGGGAAAAGCCTGCACTGACTGCCGGAGAGCAGCAGTGGGACTACCTTTACAGCGCAGATGCGGCAAGAGCCATGATCGCCATCGGAGAAAAGGGACACAATGGAAAGGTATACTGTATTGGTGGAGGAAAAGCCCATCCATTGAAAGAATATATTATGGAGATCAGAGATCAGATCGATCCGGATGCGGAGCTGGGCTTTGGTGAGATACCTTATGGAGCGAAGCAGGTGATGTACCTTTGTGCAGATATCTCGGAGCTTACACAGGATACGGGATTTCAGCCGCAGACAGACTTTAAGTCAGGCATCGCAGAGACGATACAGTGGATGAGATCGGAATGGAGGCAGCATGAAAACAATTAGTATAATGATTCCCTGCTATAACGAGGAGGAAAATGTAAAAGCCATCAGTGAGGCAGTGATTCAGGAAATTACCACGAATCTTCCGTCTTATGACTATGAGATTCTGTTTATTGATAATGATTCTTCAGACCGTACCAGGGAATATCTGAGAGAGATCTGTGCAGCAAATCCGAAGATCAAGGCAATTTTTAATGCGAAGAATTTTGGTCAGTTTAATTCGCCGTATTACGGAATCTGCCAGACAAGTGGTGATTGTACCATCTGTCTTTGCTGCGATTTTCAGGACCCGGTGGAAATGATCCCGCGTCTTGTAGAAGAGTGGGAAAAGGGCGCCAAAATTGTCTGTGCCATCAAAACTACCAGCAAAGAGAATAAGATCATGCGTTTCCTGCGGACCTGTTATTATAAGATGATCAAAAAAATGTCTGATGTGGAGCAGATCGAGCATTTTACCGGATTTGGCCTGTATGACAAGGGCTTTGTGGATGTCTTGAGAAATCTGGATGATCCCACACCGTTCCTGCGGGGAATTGTGGCAGAGCTTGGCTACAAGCGGGTAGATGTTGCATATGAACAGCAAAAGAGACGTGCCGGCAAAACACATAACAACTGGTTTACTCTTTACGATGCGGCAATGCTCAGCTTTACCTCCTACACGAAGGCAGGACTTCGTCTGGCAACTATTGTGGGATTTATTATGTCGGCGATCAGTCTGATCGTGGCATTTGTCTATCTGATCCTGAAGCTCCTTTACTGGGACCGCTTTGTGGCAGGTATGACGCCGATCCTGCTGGCAGTATGTATTCTCGGTTCGGTACAGTTATTCTTTATCGGATTTCTGGGAGAATATGTGTTGAGCATCAATAAGAGAATGATGAGGCGCCCTCTAGTTATTGAGGAGGAACGCATCAATTTTACAAAAAAAACCGATAAAACCGATCGAAAGGAAAAGTGATACCATGGATAACATCAGAGCCGTGTTGTTTGATCTGGATGGAACCATTTATTATGGGAGCAAGCTCATTCCGGGGGCAGACCGGGTGGTAAACAAATATCGTCAGGAAGGAAAAAAGATTTTCTTTATGACCAATAATTCCACCAAGTCCAGAAAGCAGATATGGGAAAAGCTCACCGGGATGGGGCTGAAATGCAGCTATGACGAGGTATATACCTCCGGATATGCAGCCGCTCTTTATGCGAAGCAGATGGGCTATCATACCGTTTATATTATGGGGAGTAAGGCTCTGGAGGAAGAATTTGGGGAACTTGATATTACGGTATCGGATCAGGCAGAGGTTGTGATCGTTGGATATGATATGACATTTGATTATCAGAAGCTGACAGATGCCCTTCAGGTGGCATTCCATGCAGACAAAATTATTGCCTGTAACAAAGAGCGTCATTATCCGGGAGAAAACGCAAAGCGCATGCCGGGATGTGGTGCAATGGTGGGAGCTTTGGAGGGAAGTCTCGGAAGAGAAGTGGATTATTCCGTAGGAAAACCAAATCCTCTTCTGATGGAGATCATCTGCAAAGACAATGATCTGCGGCCGGAGGAAGTAGTTGTGGTCGGAGATACTTACGAAAGCGATATCGTCATGGCACAAAACTACGGAAGTAGTGCTGTGTATATTGGCGAAGAAGATCATAAAGACATAAAATGTATTCACGCAATTGGTGAATTGCTGTAAAAGCAGAAGAAAAAGGAGGCTTTTTCATGAGTAAAATAAATTTACTGGATTGTACGCTTCGGGATGGCGGTTATGTCAATGACTGGCATTTCGGGCGCGAGGCAATTTTTAATATTGGCAAGAAGATCGTGCTGGCAGGCATCGAATATTTTGAGATCGGATTTGTCCGGGAATGTGATTATGATGAGGACTATTCCCTGTTTGATGGAAATGAAAGCGTGAGGAAGATGATCACTCCGAAAAATCCGGGGACTCATTATGTCGGCATGATTGATATGGGACGGCCGATTCCGTTGGAAAAGCTGGGAAAACGTACCGAGGATGGTTTTGATGTTTTCCGTGTCATCTTCAAAAAAAGCAAGATTCAGGAAGCCTACGATTATATTCAGAAACTCCAGAAGCTGGGCTATGAAGTTTTTGCACAGGCAGTAGGAACCGACAATTATTCGGACAGCGAATTTATTGATCTGATCAAGCAATTTAACGCGCTTCCCATCAGTGCCTTTTATATTGTGGACAGCTTTGGACTGATCAAGAAAAAAGACTTTGTCCGCCTGGCACAGATTGCCGATCACAACCTGCGGGAGGACATCATGCTGGGTTATCATTCCCACAACAATATGCAGCAGGCCATGGGCAATGCGTCAGCCTTTACGGAGATGCATCTGCACCGGGATATTATTCTGGATGCGTGTGTATTTGGTATGGGACGTGGAGCCGGAAACCTTAATCTGGAGCTTTTTGCAGAATATATGAATGAAAACTTTGACAAGCAGTACCGCATTGAGCCGATGCTGGAGATCATTGACGAATATCTGAACGATATTTACAGAGAGCATTTCTGGGGATATTCCCTGCCGTTATATCTCTCTGCCGCTAATGGATGCCATCCGAATTATGCCATTTATTTTGCTTCCAAGGGAACACTGACCGTAAAATCATACAATGAGATCTTAAAGTCGATTCCAAAGGAGGACAAGGCACTTTACAATAAGGACAAAGCAGAAAAGATCTATAAAGAATATCAGGAGAATTATGTGGACGACCGGGAATCCGTGGAGCAGCTGGAAAAAGAGCTGGCAGGCAGACAGATTTTGCTGATAGGACCGGGAAAGAGCCTGGAGGAGCAAAAGGATCTGGTGCAGGCATTTATTCAGAAGGAGAAGCCTGTGGTGATCGGACTCAACTTCATTCCGACGGAGGTTTCCTGTGACTATGTCTTTGTATGCCATATGAGACGCTACAAAAATGTAGTAAATCAGCCGGTGAAAAAGATCATTACATCCAATCTCCGGGAGGCGAAGGAATATGATCATATGCTGAATTTTGCCAGCTACTCATGCCAGGAGCCGGCGATTATGGAAAACTCCGGACTGATGTGTCTCCACTTCCTGATGCATATGGGAATCGCGAAGGTATCCATCGCAGGCTTAGACGGTTACGATATTACCAATCGCGGCAATTATGTCAACAGTGGCCTGGAATATGACTTTACGGCAGAGCAGCTGCAGGAGCGTAATGAGCTGATTGCCAAAGAAATTTCTGCTCTGCAGGAAAAAATGGAAATAGATTTCCTGACAGACAGTATTTACAAACGATAATATGAGGGAGAAAACATGGCAGAAGAAAAGAAACAAACGAAAAAGGAATTGCTGATCCAATTCATCAAATTTGGCATCGTGGGTGTCACCAATACGCTGGTTTCTTATGTGATCAATGTTGCCGTGCTGTTTGTACTGGGACGGGCACAGATCTTTCAGAGATGGGACTACGTTATCGCCAATACGGTAGCGTTTATCTTAAGTGTTCTGTGGTCCTTTTATTGGAATAACAAGCTGGTTTTTGATATGGAAGGTACCGGTTGGAAGGAATTGCTTGGAGCCCTGTTTAAAATGTATCTTTCATATGCATTTACCGGAATTATACTAAGTAATGTGTTGTCCTATTTATGGATCGATGTACTGCACATTTCCAAATATATTGCACCCCTGATCAATTCTGCCATCGGTGTACCGATTAACTTTATCCTCAATAAGTTTTGGGCATTTCAGGGAAAATAAGGTTGTTTGACAATATTTTTCGGAAATGTTAGAATAATTATTGCCGCTTCGGAGTAGAAGCGGCAGATAATTTCATAGCTGCGGATGTGATGGAATTGGCAGACATGCAAGATTTAGGTTCTTGTGCCGCGAGGCGTGCAGGTTCAAGTCCTGTCATCCGCATCAAAACCCCGGAACGAAGGTTCCGGGGTTTTTTGCGGATGGAGACCTTGAATCCTGGGATTCAAGGTCTCCGCTGCCGCTCCGGTCGGTGCCGGGCAGACGTCCACCGGACGTCTGGCACCCTGTCATCCGCATAATAAGCTTCAAACCCTTTATTTATAAGGGTTTGGAGCTTTTTTTGATTTTGGATTTGTCTTCGAAACAGAGTGGAAAATAATGATTTGACATCAGTAGCAATGGAAGGACGAGGAGAGAGGATGTATAGGCACTATTTAAGCTGACCAATGGAGGTTATGGCAAAGAAAACAGCGATCAAGAAAGTGTTGAAGCTTGCACCATTGAAAACAGCGTGTCTGCGGGCAATCGCCAGTGACGAAACCATTAAGTCAGAACTGGCAGAAGATATGACCGAGATGAAGGGGGACATGTTGAGGAGGAGGGCAGTGTTGCGTAGAAAAGAATGTGGAGAAAAGCAAAAAGGGTTTCTGTGGAAAATGCAGAGAGGAGAAATTAAATGATTCAGATAGATGATAAAATGGTTATTGTAGGTGTAGATCTGGGTTTTCAATTTGTGAAAACAAGGAACTATGTGTTCGAGAATGGATGCAAGTCGAACAAAAAGACATTTTTGAACTTCTGCATCGAAGACGTAAGAAATCCTCCACGATCTTTTGTTCTCAGTATGGTTTTGAAGAATGGTACGACCAGCTTGGTGGAGATGCCAGTCCTCTGGCAGATGCGATCATTGACCGTATTGCTCATGACAGCTACCGTGTCAACATCACAAGTATTGATGTAGAGCATGACATCTCAATGCGGGAAGTCTATGGACTGGACAAAGCGTTACGCGAGTAAACTCGCATAATAATTGGTTTCCGGAAGTCCGGACAGGCGGTTTCCCGCCTGCCGGATTTGCGGTGTTACCGCACCGTAATATTCAGCTTAGGCGTTAAATTGACTTCATCGCGCTAAACCGGCTTGAACGGAAATACTTTAAGAACATCTTCTCCAAGTGCTCTCAGGGCAGCATCATACGGTGTTTGCCTATCCGGGCTGTCTTCAAAATAAGGATTGGACGCTTGCAAAAAGTTATAAAAAGTTATAAAATACAATAAAAGTTATAAAAGGTTATAAAATAAATAGAAAGTTATAAAAGAATATATTTGCAATAATCTCATACATTTTAAAAAGCAGAGAAAGGAGACTTAGTCGTGAATAATAATCCATTTACTCTGACCTTTGGAAAGAAACCATTGCAATATGTGTCCAGAATTGTGCAGACAGATCAGATCGTGGAAGATTATGTGGCAGATCCCGTAACCAATCAGATATATATGGTTACAGGAGTCCGGGGGTCGGGAAAGACGGTGATGATGACCAACATTGCGGGGATTCTTTCCGAACGAAATGACTGGATTGTTGTCGAATTAAATGCGACCCGAGATTTGCTGCAAAGTCTTGCGTCTAGGCTATATGCTGTTCCGAAGCTGCATGAATGCTTTTTGAAAGCCAGACTGGATTTTTCTGCATTCGGTCTTGGGGTTACAATTGAAAATGCTGCGCCGGTGACGGATGTAGAAGATATGGTAGCGAAAATGCTGGATCAGATACGGAAGCAGGGAATGAGGCTGTTGATCACAATTGATGAGGTGGTATACTCAGAACAGATGAAAGTATTTGTGAGCGCTTTTCAGATTTTCATGCGGCAGGACTATCCAATCTTTTTGTTAATGACAGGACTGTATGAAAATATATATGAATTGCAGAATGATAAGTCGTTGACCTTTCTGTATCGGGCACCCAAAATTATTCTGGAGCCGTTAAGTCTGACTGCAGTGTGTCAGCATTATATGGATATATTCCGGTTAGACAAAGAAAGTGCAAGGAAAATGGCGGCACTCACGAGAGGATATCCGTTTGCATTTCAGGTGCTTGGATATCTTTACTGGGAACATCGGGATACCAAGACCGTGCAGGAGATATTGCCGGAATATGACCAATATCTTGAGGAATATGTATATAGTAAAATATGGTCGGAAATGTCGGAAAAAGACAAAGAAATCATGCAGAAACTGGCGGAAAGTGGGGAAATCAAGGTAAAAGACCTCAGAGAACAGCTGGAGATGAGCTCGGAGCAGTTTTCCGTGTACAGAGAGCGGCTGAAACGAAAAGGCGTGATCGACACGAGAAAGTATGGAAAAATTTCTATGGCGTTGCCAAGGTTTGAAGATTTTATCAAAATGAGAATGTTTTAATAGAAGCTGCTAAAAACAGCACAGACCTTATCGGTCTGTGCTGTTTCTTAACTTCTGCGTTATTCCCATCCCATCAGTTTTTTTGCTGCGGCAATTACAAGCTGAGCAGTTTTTTCATGGGTGGCTTCGGTCGGATGCCAGAAGGTTCCGATACCGTCGTTTTCCTCATCCTGCAAGGGAAGCTGCAGATATTTGATGGAAACATCCTCATTTGCCTTGGAAAACTCCTTTACGGCATGCTGAACAGTGGAGCAGAGTGTCTGATCCATAGTACCCAGCATACACAGGATCTTTGCCTGGGGGTGCTTCGCATGAATATTGCGAAGGAAACCCTGATATACCAGACTGAATGCTTTCTTGCGCTCCGGATAGTTTTTGGTATAGCTGGCATCATTGGTGCCAAGATATACGGTGATCAGATCCGGTTCAAATCGGGTGTGATCCCATTTTTCCCACATAGACGGTGGTTCGTGGAAGAACTGCTGGCAGCAGCCGGCATCGGTGTACTCATACAGCATCGGTACCAGCCAGGAGTCGTCAGCCTGATCGCCCTCTCCGATATATGCGGAAATAACGCCCTTGCCGTTCCAGGCAACGATTTCGAAATCTGCATCCAGAGCACGGGCGGTTTTGACGGAGTAGGATTTGGTAGGATTTTCTACGGCAGTATCATGCAGTAGATCTGACGCACTTCCCTCAACGCCGTAACCACAGGTGATAGAATCACCGATGATCTGGATCTTACGGTTTTTGGGAGCGGGAGGTGCCAGTAATGTGTCGGTGTCGATGATCAGCTCCTCGATACCGCAGATGGCGTATTCCGGCTCACTGTACTTCATGATCGTAATGGTAACGGTTTCCGGTGTTTTTGCTTCGTAAAGGTCAATCGTCTGTCTTAATTCTTTGAGCTCGATTCGTTTGGACGGCTCCGGATTGTCATTTACAAAAATGCCGACCCGGGCGTGCTGTTCCTCCGGCCAGTCTGCGGGATCAGAGATCATCACTGCCTGTGCTTTGCAGCCGGTAAAACAAAAGGATATAGAAGTGGCAGAATATCCCAGGTAACGTACGTTGTCTCGATAAATTGTTCTGCCGCTGACTTTTACGTGATCTTCGGTTGGCAAAAAATTCATTTTGTCCTCCATTCTAAAGTAATCTTCAAAATTATAGTGGTTAATGTGATACTCAGATATCTGAACTGTAGTAAATATGCAGACTCTGAAAGGTGAAAGAAAAGAATACATAACCACTTATTTCCATTTTAACACCAAGCAAAAAGTATGACAAGCAGATTGACACATATTCCGTCAAATGATATCATAAAAGATACCAAATTAAGAAAAAGAGAGGTTTTTTACAATGGCATTACTGCAGGACTGGAGAGAGTACGCATATGGCGTAGATATTAATTCAAAGGCAGGCCAGGCAATCTGGGCAAAGTATTTTAATGAAGAGAAGGCTGTATATGAGCAGCTTTTGGCCAATCCGGGCGAGGTTGTTTCCGGCACTGTGAAGGAGCTTGCTGAGAAATATAACATGGAATTGAAGTACATGGTTGGTTTTCTGGATGGAATCAATGAGAGTCTGAAGACACCAAATCCGATCGAGGATATGGATGAGAATACACAGGTAAGCCTGGATATTGATCTGGAGCAGCTTTATTACCATATGGTTGAGGCAAAGGCCGACTGGCTGTATGAGCTTCCGGCATGGGACGAGCTTCTGACACCGGAGCGCAGAAAAGAGCTTTATATGGAGCAGAAGAAATCCGGCACCATCGTAAAGGAAAAGAAGGTTGGCAGAAACGATCCTTGTCCATGTGGCAGTGGTAAGAAGTATAAGTTCTGTTGTGGCAGAAAATAATAACCGGTACTTTCTGAGCTGTGTTTTGTTTTGCACTAAAAAAGCCATCCATGAATGGATGGCTTTTGAATTATCAGTTACAGTAACTGCATCTGGACATCTTTTGTTAACACATCGGTGTAGCTGTAAGAAACTGTCTGGGTTGTTGCATCCAGATCATTCACAATCTCTACCAGAAAGATACTTGGATACGTTTTGCTGATGGTTCCTTCGGTGATGTCAATCTTATGTCTGCCGCGGTTTGCGCGGATTTTAACTTTACTGCCAATGTTCATACCTACAGAACGTCTCACCTTATTGATATCGGATTGACTCATAGTTCGCCTCCTTTGATTACGGGATTGTCATGAATCAAAAACAGGGGGGATGATTCGATAACAATCGTTAGCACTACACATAAATATTACCATAAAAATGGGAAAAAGTCAATATTAGGCACTATATGTAGATACACAAAATGTCGAATATAACAAAATATAGGGAGTAATAAAATGCAACACATTATGATAGACCTGGAAATGAATAAAATAGAAAAGCAATGGCGTGGAAAGAATAAATTATCCAGTGAATTGATCGAGATTGGTGCCGTTCGGATGGATGACAGCTTTGCGGTGGTGGATACATACCAAAGCTATGTGAAGCCGGAGTTTGGTCCGATGGACGCCGTGATCATTGATCTGACAGGAATTACCGATGACAAGGTAAAGGATGCGCCGGAGTTTTTTGAGGCAATGGATGATTTTGCGGCGTGGATAGGTCCGGAGGAGACGCAGTTTTATTCCTGGAGTATGTCCGATATCCGGCAGTTTCAGCATGAAGCCCTGTTTAAAAGTTATCCGGGGGAGATCATACAGAGGATGGAAAGCCATTGGACGGACTTTCAGGAGGAGTTTCGCCGCCTGCTGGGACTTCATCACAGGATCAAGCTGTCCTATGCGGTGTCTGCCGCAGACTACGAGTTTCAGGGGGCACAGCATACAGCTTTGGCGGATGCGGTTAATACAGCAGAGATCCTGAGATTATCCAAGGATCCGGAGCGTTTCCGGACGGTTATGAAGCCGGTGTTAGATCTGGTCAGCCAGGAGCGGCAGGAGCAGACGCTGATGGATATGTGTCCTGACTTTTTTGCCGCATTTATGGATGTGGCAGATAAAGACAAGGATGGGAAAGAACCGGCCAAGTGATGGCAAATGTTTATTTCACAACAGTTAATTTCAATTTTGCTTTATGTCCGTTATAAGTTTTTACACTGATCGTGGAACTTCCGCGGCGGCGTGCTGTAACTTTGCCGGTCAGGGAAACCTTTGCAACTCCCGGATGGGAAGAATGAAATCTAAGCTTATGGCTGGCAGAACCGGAGGAAAGCTTTACCTTTAAGGTAAAATGCTTTCCTTTTTTTATGGTCTTTTTCTTTGTGGAAGGCTTAAATTTTACCTTGGACGGTGCTTTTTTGATATTGAAACGATATAAAACGGTTTCCATTTCGTCGGACACAAGGATGGATGTTTTTCCGCGTTTCAGTGCAGAAACCTTGCCGGTGCCGCTGACAGATGCAAGCGCAGGGTCGTTGCTGGTATAGCCGGTATAATGATCCGGCAGACGGTAGGTTTCGCCCTTTCCCAGAGTAATGGTTTTTTTGACGGAAGGGAGAGCATCGGCTGTCTCTGTGGTATTGTCTGCAAAAGCCTTGACGCAGACGTTATTATAGCCCAGTGCGGAGGTGTCCATCCAGTGGATGGTACTGTTGGCTGCGGTCGTTTTTTTCTTGGTATATATATAGCTTTGTCCGGTCTCAGAGCTATATGAAATATTTAACGAAGAATCTGTAGTGTCCTTGCCCTCCATGGGGGCATAAACAGTATCGGAACCGTCCTGGATATAAGTCACAACGACAGAAAACTGTTCGCCGGCCTCCAGATTGACAGGAGCTGCCAGAGAAACCGTATGGTATCCGTTCCGGGTGGCGGTTCCGGTTGTGGTACATGCGTCGATCAGTACCCCATCTGTAGGTCCCGACTTTACGCCGCGGTACACCTGGATGCGGTATGACTGATCGTTAGTCATTGTATAAAAAGAAACGGCACGCAGCTTCTGGTTGGAATCTGCATTCGCCTGAAATACATTGGCGACCTTGAGACTGGCGTCGTCGGAGTATGTGACAGTTCCCCAGCCAAAGCCGTCGTACTGGTAAATATTGTTATAATTGGCCGGAGATTCCATCAGGAAACTGGAACAGTCACAGATGGACGGGTCATAGTAGGAGAGCCAGAAATAGCCGTTGTCTCCACTGGAAGTACCGTAGCTGTTGGCAATGAGCCAGGCACCGTTTCCGGATGGCGTCCGGGAAAAATTCGATGCGGAGAAATTGTCATCCCATCCTATGATCGTAACACTATGATTTGCATTTTTGACTGCTTTCGAACCGGTATAATAATTCTGGTAATAGGCATAGCCGTTTGCAGACTGGTGAAGGAAGGAACGGTCATAAAATAAGGAAACGGACATAGCACCGTAATCCAGGATCGCCTGCTTCATCTCAGGGATCATGGAAGGATTGTCGTAATAGTAATTTCGGCCGATCAGGTACTCGTCAAAATTGTAAACGTTTTGCAGATGAGCGTAGGAGTCATACCGCAGTTTTCCGTTCTGTACCATATTGTAAGCCATGGCTGTTTCGTTCTCGATGGTATCGCCGGTAAACGGAGCTGCACTTTCCAGCTCTGCGCCGGACCATTTTGCCAGAGTAAAATTGGCCAGAAGAGCAGAGCCACCATTGTCATAAGGAATCGTACCGGAGACACTTCCGTAGGCAAATGGGTTAGGAAGGAAGGAAGCATCCGAAGTATTTGCTGCGGAGGAAATCCCGTCCCGGCAGGTGGGGTCAGAGATGTCGGTGGAAGGATGATAAGAAAACCATGCCAGGTGGTTTTCGGAAAAGTCAGCTGTCTCAGGCGAAAAGAGTCCATTCTTGATGCAGTTGGATTCAATCGTTTTGATCACAGAGAATGCCCAGCAGATATTGGTCACCCCCTGATCCTTTATGGAGGTGGTCAGATTATAGTCACGCAGATCATAACGGGCGGGCAGATCGGCAGCTTTTTTGAGACTGCGCCCTGTGTCATCTGCACCGGAATCTGTATAAGTCTGTCCGGAAGCATCCTCCATTGAAGAATGGATCATATTGTGGTCATCGGAGCGATCCGTCCGGGTGATGATCCGGTCAAGTCCATCAGTAGAGGTCTCACTGGCCATCACCGCTGCCGGAGGGCAGAGTGTGACACAGAGGGAAAGCCCCAGAATACAGGATATTATGCGTGTTTTTTGTTTGATTGTTTTATTTATTTTAACCATAGAAAAATCCTTCCTTATATGATACCCCTATTTTATCATTAAAGGTTCCGATTGGATAGAGGAGCAAATCTTAATATTTTGTGAAGAATGCAGAAAGAATTGTAACCAAAATAATTATGTGCTATGATGTGTTTATTTAGCGAACACTACATAGAATGAAATGTAGTTTATTGAGAAAGGATCAGGAGGAAAAGGTTATGAATTTGTTTAAGGATATACTGCGAGGTGTTGTAATCGGCATTGCCAATGCGATACCGGGCGTCAGCGGTGGCACAATGATGGTGTCTATGGGAATCTATGATAAGCTGATCTACAGTGTGACACATCTGTTCCAACAGCCGGTCAAAAGCATTAAGACACTGCTTCCGTATTTTGTGGGGATGGCAATTGGTATTGTTGGTCTGGCGTTTGCGATTGTAGCGATGTTTGAGCATATTCCGTTTCAGACCTGTATGTTATTTATTGGTCTGATCCTGGGAGGAGTGCCGATACTGACAGGACATTTAAAGGGAACGAAGCTTGGAGTGTCTCATGGACTGGTATTTCTTGTCCTTTTCGGTTCTATTATTTTATTGCAGATCTTCGGCGGTCATGGGGCAGACGTAGCTCTGACACTGACGCCGGTGTCTTTGATTAAGCTTGTGGTTGTCGGAGTGATCGCAGCAGCAACAATGGTCATTCCGGGTGTCAGCGGGTCTATGATGCTGATGACGATGGGATACTATTATCCGGTGATCGGTAGTGTCAAAAATCTGATCACAGCACTGGTGGCATTTGATATTCCACAGGTGATTCACATTTGTCTTGTGCTGATTCCGTTTGGTATCGGGGTGATTGTTGGTATCTTTGCGGTGGCAAAGCTGATCGAAATGCTGATGGAGAAGTATGAAGCATTGACATACAGCGGTATTATGGGGCTTGTGGTGGCTTCGCCGGTTGTCATTCTTATGAGTGTATCTCTGGCAGGTATGACAGTGCTCGATGGAGTGACCGGAGTGATCACGTTTATCATTGGCATTGTGATCGCACTTTGCCTTGGAAAAGAGTAAAAGAGGAGGTTGATCTGTATGGAGGACCGGAAGGATTTGCATCGACGGATCCTTGTTAATCTTGGTGTTGCACTGGCAGGTGTTCTGTTTTTGATCTTTGTGGTGCCGCAGCTTGTGCGTTTTCTGATGCCGTTGATCGTGGCATGGATCGTTGCGATGATCGCCAATCCGATCATCCGCTTTCTGGAGAAACGGATCAAGATCATGCGAAAGCATGGCTCAGCACTTGTGATCATCCTGGTGCTGGCGGCATTGATCGCGGCATTTTATGGACTCGCGGTGCTGGTGGCATCGCAGTTTAGTTCCTGGGTGACAGAGCTTCCGGAGGTGTATGATTCCGTCACACAGAATCTGCAGCATTTATTCCGGTTGCTCCATCAGAAGTACAATATTATTCCGGCAGATGTGAAACTGGCGTTTGATCAACGGGAGAACATGCTGGATAGCTATATCCAGAAGGCGATCGACGGACTGCTTAAAATGGTGAAATCCGGTTCTTTGTCAAAGGTAAGCTCACTGGCGAGTTCCCTGATGGATTTTCTTGTATATGCGATTCTGACAATTCTGGCTTCCTATTTTATGACAGTGGAGAAGGATCACTTCACGAAGCTTCTGCAGGAAAAGACACCGGCCGGAGTGCAGCGTATCTGGGATAAGATCAAGAAAATCTTTATCCGCGCCATTGGAGGTTATTTTAAAGCGCATTTCCAGATTATGATCGTGATTTTCTTTATCACAGTGATTCCGTTTGCTTTTATGGGAATCAGCTATAGTGGTCTGCTGGCAGTAGTGATCGCTATTGTAGATTTTCTGCCGTTCTTTGGAGCCGGGACTGTTCTGGTTCCGTGGGCAGTTTACCGTCTGGTGACAGGCTCTTATACTTATGCGGCCATATTGTTTGTGATCTATGTGGTGGTATTGATCGTGCGTCAGGCGCTGGAACCGAAGCTGATTGGTGACAACATCGGGACGAGCCCGTTTGAAACCCTGGTATTTATGCTGGTTGGTTATCGTCTGGCAGGGATGCTGGGATTGATCGTAGGTATTCCGGTAGGGATGATCCTGATGGAGTGCTACCGGGAGGGAATGTTTGATGATTATATCCGCGGGATTAAGATTTTAGCCCGTGATATCAATGAATACCGAAAATACTAATTAGTTACTTGGGCTTCCCACCCACGCCAGAAAATAAAACCGTATGTGCGGCGGATCTGATATCTGCCATACATACGGTTTTTAATATAATTTATGTCTGTATTATTTATCCTGATACTCTAATGCAGCACCGACAAATCCCTTAAATAACGGATGTGGTCTGTTTGGTCTTGATTTAAACTCCGGATGTGCCTGTGTAGCGATAAACCAAGGATGATCCGGAAGCTCTAACATTTCTACGATACGACCGTCAGGAGAAAGACCGGAGAAGGTCATGCCTGCCTTGAGGAGATCCTCGCGGTAATAGTTATTGACCTCGTAGCGGTGTCTGTGTCTCTCATGGATCGTCTCTTCGCCATAAAGTTCGTATGCCTTTGTGGACTTGTCCAGCACACAAGGATAGGAGCCAAGACGAAGGGTGCCGCCGATATCTTCAATGCCATCCTGTTCCGGCATCAGATGGATAACAGGATGTGTTGTCTGAGGGTCGAGTTCGATACTGTGCGCATCGTTGAATCCTACTACATTTCTTGCAAATTCCACGATCGCAAGCTGCATACCGAGACAGAGACCGAGGAATGGAATCTTGTGCTCGCGGGCATATTTGATCGCAAGGATCTTACCGTCAATACCACGGTCACCGAAACCACCTGGTACGAGAATACCGCTGACGTCTTCCAGAAGCTCATCTACATTCTCTTCATTGACATCCTCGGAAGGAATCCATTTAATGTTGACATTGCTCTTGTGGGCAAGACCGCCGTGCTTTAAAGACTCGACGACACTGATATATGCGTCGTGGAGAGAGGTATATTTACCAACCAGTGCGACCGTGACGTCTTTTTCCAGATTCTTAATGGTATTTACCATATTTTCCCACTCGGTAATATCCGGTTCCGGGCAATCTAACTTCAAGCATTCGCAGATTACGTCGGCAAGATGCTCCTTTTCCATAGCCAGAGGTGCTTCGTAAAGGGTTTCCACATCCAGATTCTGAAGAACGTGGGATGCCGGTACATTACAGAAAAGTGCAATCTTGTCCTTGAGTCCCGGCTCTAACGGATACTCTGTACGACAGACGATCACATCCGGCTGAATACCCATTCCCTGCAGCTCTTTAACACTGGCCTGGGTTGGTTTTGTCTTCATCTCGCCGGAAGCGTGAAGATAAGGGATCAATGTAACGTGGATCAAAGCAACGTTATCGTGTCCCATATCATGCTGGAACTGACGGATAGACTCTAGAAACGGCTGGCTCTCGATGTCGCCTGCGGTACCACCCACTTCGATAATGGCAATCTGTGTATCCTTGCAGCCATCGTTCCGGTAGAAACGGCTTTTGATCTCGTTGGTAATATGAGGGATAACCTGTACGGTACCTCCGCCATAATCGCCCCGGCGTTCCTTATTTAATACAGACCAGTATACCTTACCGGTTGTAACATTGGACTGTTTTGTAAGACTTTCATCGATGAAACGCTCATAGTGACCCAGATCAAGATCTGTCTCCGCACCGTCGTCAGTAACGAAAACCTCTCCGTGCTGTACCGGATTCATGGTACCCGGATCAATATTGATGTAGGGATCAAACTTCTGCATTGTCACGCTGTATCCGCGCATTTTCAGAAGACGTCCCAGCGAAGCTGCGGTAATACCCTTTCCAAGACCGGATACAACGCCACCTGTAACAAAGACATATTTGACTGCCATGTTTTTTTCCTCCATTTTGTAATGTGCAATGATTGATGTCAATAAAAAAACTATCTATCAGTATACTCCCAAACTAGGAAATGTTTCAATTCTTTTTTTACAGAATTTTCAGATTTTCTTCACAGGTTGATATATTGATTTATGGGAACACTATCATTATAATAAAGCTATGATATATTTGCAGGATCGTTCCAGGACGGTTTGTGGCAATATTGATACAGAACTGGCTATTGAGGAGGATATAGCATTGGACAATAATACAAACAGACAGAATGGCGGCGATGACGACCGTCAGAAAAAACAGAACCGCAGAGGGATCATCATCTGCCTTTTGGTGGCTGTCGGTGTATTTCTGGTATTTTCCATGATGAATCACCAGGTACAGCAGATGACCAACCGGGAGATTACTTATGATAAATTTATCCGGATGCTGGATGATGGACAGGTGAAATCCGTCACGCTGACAGCAGACCGGTTAAAGATTATTCCTCAGAGCAGTGGAGACAGCGTATATCAGATTACCTATTATACAGGGATCATTTCTATGGATTATAGTCTGGTAGAGCGTTTAAATAAAGCAGGAGTTGAGTTTAAAAAGGATCTGACGGACAACAGTTCCAGTATGATTTATATGTTGATGTCCTATCTGCTTCCGGTACTTTTGCTGTGGGGAGGACTTTTTCTGATCTTCCGTCTGATGTCGCGCAATTCCGGCGGCATGATGGGCATTGGCAAGAGTACCGCCAAAATGTATGTGCAGAAGGAAACAGGTGTGACCTTTAAGGATGTAGCAGGTCAGGAGGAGGCTATGGATTCCCTGACAGAGATGGTAGACTTCCTGAATAATCCGGGCAAGTATACAGAGATTGGTGCAAGACTGCCCAAAGGAGCACTTCTTGTAGGACCTCCGGGTACCGGTAAAACACTTCTGGCAAAGGCAGTGGCGGGGGAGGCCGGAGTACCGTTTTTCTCTCTGTCCGGTTCTGATTTTGTGGAGATGTTTGTGGGTGTGGGAGCTTCCCGTGTAAGAGATCTTTTTAAGCAGGCACAGGCAATGGCGCCTTGTATTATTTTTATTGATGAGATTGATGCCATCGGTAAGAGCCGTGACAGCCAGTATGGTGGCGGCAATGACGAGAGAGAACAGACATTAAATCAGC
The DNA here is from genome assembly GCF_014384985.1 of Jutongia huaianensis. GTDB lineage: Bacteria > Bacillota > Clostridia > Lachnospirales > Lachnospiraceae > Jutongia > Jutongia huaianensis. Next base: position 18,008 of record NZ_JACRSX010000006.1, on the reverse strand, counting down.
TCCTCTCGGAGATGGATGGCTTTGACAGCTCCAAGGGTCTTGTGATCCTGGGTGCGACAAACCGTCCGGAGGTGCTGGACAAGGCACTTCTTCGTCCGGGACGTTTCGACCGTCGCGTGATCGTGGAGAAGCCGGATCTGAAAGGACGTGTGGATATTCTTAAGGTACATGCCAAGGACGTTCTGATGGATGAAACGGTAGATTTTGATGAGATTGCCCTTGCGACCAGTGGTGCTGTAGGTTCCGACCTGGCCAATATGATCAATGAAGCGGCCATTATGGCGGTAAAGGCAGGCAGAAAGGCGGTTTGCCAGGCAGACCTGTTTGAGGCGGTTGAGGTTGTGATCGCCGGCAAGGAAAAGAAGGATCGTATTCTGGGCAAGGAGGAGAAAAAGATCGTTGCTTACCATGAGACGGGTCATGCTCTGGTAACGGCTCTGATGAAGCATTCGGAACCGGTTCAGAAGATTACGATCGTACCGAGAACCATGGGATCTCTGGGATATGTAATGCAGGTGCCGGAGGAGGAAAAGTATCTGATGAGCAAGGATGAGATACTGACCCGGATCACCACATTGTTTGGCGGCCGCGCAGCAGAGCAGATCGTATTTGATTCTGTTACCACAGGTGCCTCCAATGATATAGAGCAGGCAACTAAGCTTGCAAGAGCCATGGTGACACAGTATGGTATGTCAGAAAAGTTCGGACTGATCGGTCTGGAGTCGATCCAGAACCGTTATCTTGATGGACGTGCCGTGTTAAACTGCGGTGATGCCACAGAGGCGGAGATCGATCAGGAGGTTATGCGTATCCTGAAGGAATGTTACGCCAAGGCAGAGGAGCTTTTACAGGGTGACAGAGAAGCATTGGATAAGCTGGCAGAGTTTCTGATCGCTCACGAGACCATTACCGGCAAGGAGTTTATGAAGATCTTCCGACAGGTGAAAGGCATTAAGGATCCGGAGGGAGACTTATATAATGCGCTCGTTCTTGATGTGGATGGTACGCTGGTCGGCTCAGACAAAAAGGTATCGGAAAATACACGTCAGGCATTGATCGAGCTGCAGCAGAGGGGAAAGACCGTGGCGATCGCTTCCGGCCGGTCTATTTCCGGCATCCGGCGTACGGCAGCGGCCATTGAGCTGGAGCAGTTTGGCGGTTATGTGATTGCGTATAACGGCACCACGGTAGTCAACTGCAAGACAGGAGAGTGCATTTACAATCAGACACTGGATCGGGATATGATCAAGCCGGTCTATGAGGCAGCTAAGGAGTTACAGCTTGGCATTACCGTTTATCATGACGAAGCAAAAGAGCTTTTGGCGGGGAATGGCATAGATTCTTATATTGAAGCAGATGCCAAGGCATGTGATATCACGATCCGTCAGGTCAATGATCTGGTTCGTGCGATCGACTTCCCGGTAAACAAGCTTCTTCTTTCCGGAGCACCGGACAAGATGAAGGAAGTGGAAAAGACATTGAAGGAACGCTTCGGAGACAAACTCAATGTGTTCCGTTCCGATCCTTATTATGTAGAGATCCTGCCGAAGTTTGTAGATAAATCAGTAGCGGTGGACAAATTAATGAAATTCCTGGAGATCAACAGGGAAAAGGTCATCTGTGTTGGTGACAGCTTCAATGATCTGCCAATGCTGCGGTATGCGGGGAAAGGCGTTGCAATGGGAAATGCCCAGAAAGAAGTCAAGGAGGCAGCGGACTATGTTACGTCATCCAATGATGAGGATGGTATCGTGGAAATCATCCGGAAATTTATGACACCACAGGCCGAAAATGACAACGGGGACGATAGCGGGAATCCCGCTGACAGCTTGTAAAGCATAGGTAAATATGATAAAATGAAAGTCGGGGTATTTTTTTACCCCGACTCTTTTTTGACTTAAATGGTCGTTATAATAATACCTAAATTATAAATCTGAGGAGATACTCATGAAAAGAATGAACAAAAAATACTTGGCGGTATTGCTGACAGCCTGTGTTGCTCTGGCCGGCTGGCATGTGGATGTGAAAAATGCGGATGCTGCGACATTTTCGGATATTAATCAGGACAGTGTATTTTTAAAACAGCCGTCCGGCAGCAGTCTTTGTACGCTGGTGGCTGCGACTATGCTGGTGCGCCGCGGGGCAATGATGAACGGAAATGCGAATTGGGCCTCCATTACAACGGATATGATGCGTTCTGCGGCATGGGTCGAAGGGACAGGCTTAAAATGGAACTTTACCTGTGGTGGTATGATGGTAGCACATGACAGCTTTTCCGGAAATGCCACAGATCTGGCGGTCAAACTGTCAGAGCATCCGGAGGGGATTGTTGTATACAAACAGAAGTCCGATCAGCAGCATGCCGTTTTGGTGACAGATTATACAGATGGGATATTCTATTGTGCCGATCCTGCTGCCGGCATTTTTGCCGGGAGAATCCCTATCACCTCTGCCAGTATCGGGATTGAAGAATCCAATTATATCTGGTATATCAGCAGTCCGGATCTTTATCTGACAGATGATTCCGGCAACCAGATTCCTCATGCGGTGGAGACTCCAAAGCCGTCTACCAGCAGCCCGAAGCCGACGGCTACTGCAACCGTCAAGCCGACTGCGACAACAAAACCGAAGGCGACAGCGATGACAAAGCCCAAAACCACAAAGAAACCGAAGGCGACGACAAAACCGAAAACTGCAGCAAAGTCAAAGGCAACAGGAAAGGCAGACGCAGAAGAAAAAACAACAGAAAAGGTGACAGCACCGGGGAAGGTAAGCGGTGTGGCTGTTAAAAATAACAAAAAAAAGACATTGACGATTACCTGGAAAAGCACCAAAGGAGCGAAGGGATATCAGGTCCGTTTTGCAACGAGTAAAAAGATTCCCAAGGGAGCAGCTTCTGTAATATTGACGGGGCATAGAGCTGCCCTGACAGATCTTTCCAGAGGCAGTGTCTTTTATGTAAAGGTGCGGGCATATAAGTTAAATGGCAAAAAGAAAGTATTTGGTCCCTATAGCGGGGTAAAAAAAGGAAAGGTCAAAAAATAAAAGTGTTTGATATTGAGGAGGAGCTAAAAAAACTGCCGGGAAAGCCGGGAGTCTATCTGATGCATGATGCAAAGGATGCGATTATTTATGTGGGGAAAGCCATCAGCCTGAAAAACAGGGTACGGCAGTATTTTCAGCCCAGCAGAAATGTTTCACCCAAGATAGAAAAAATGATATCCCAGATTGATCATTTTGAGTATATCATTACGGACTCTGAGGTGGAGGCTCTGGTTTTGGAGAGCAATCTGATCAAGGAGCATCGTCCGAAATACAACACCATGCTCAAGGATGACAAGAGCTATCCTTTTATTAAAGCGACGGTGGGTGAGGATTTTCCCAGACTTGTCTTTTCCAGACAGGAAAAACGGGATAAATCGAAATATTTCGGTCCTTATACAAGTGCAGGCTCTGCAAAGGATACCCTGGAACTGCTTCGTAAAATCTATCATATCCGAAGCTGCCGGCGGGTGCTGCCCAGAGATACCGGCAAGGAACGCCCATGTCTGAATTATCATATTGGCCAGTGTGATGCGCCATGTCAGGGATATATTTCTTCCGGGGATTACAAAGAGCATTTCCGGGAAGCTCTGAAGATTCTGGAAGGAGATTACACAGGGGTACTGCAGTATCTGCAGGAAAAGATGGCGGCGGCATCAGCAGCAATGCAGTTTGAGGAAGCGGCACAGTACAGAGATCTGATGGAAAGTGTCAGGAAGGCTTCTGTTCATCAGAAGATTACCAGCTTTGATGGTCTTGACCGGGATATCATTGCTCTGGCGAAGGATCAGAGCGAAGCCGTGGTGCAGGTATTCTTTATCCGGGAAGGAAGAATGATCGGAAGAGATCATTTTCATTTAGGTGGTGTAGACGGCTCCACCCGGCAGGAGATTCTACAGGCATTTCTTAAGCAGTTTTATGCAGGAACACCTTTTATTCCCAAGGAACTCATGTTAGAATATGAGATAGAAGATGCAGAGGTTATCGCCAGATGGCTCAGTGAACGTCGTGGCGACAAGGTGCGTATTCTGGTACCCAAGAAGGGACAGAAGGAGCGGCTGGTAGAGCTGGCACACAAAAATGCGCTGATGGTTCTGGAACAGGATGCCCAGAAGATCCGCCGGGCAGAGGAGAGGACCATCGGTGCCATGCAGGAAATTTGTTCCTGGATCGGTATCACGGGAGTACACAGAGTGGAATCCTACGATATTTCGAATATCAGCGGATTTCAATCAGTAGGCTCTATGGTGGTTTTTGAGGATGGCAGTCCCCGCAAAAGCGACTACCGGAAGTTCCGGATCAAAACGGTTCAGGGACCGGATGATTATGCCAGCATGCGGGAGGTTCTTACCAGACGTTTTGAGCATGGGCTGGAAGAGGAGAAAAAGCTGGCAGAGCAGGGCTTTGATGAGGAAAATGGCAGCTTTACCCGCTATCCGGATCTGATCATGATGGACGGTGGAAAGGGGCAGGTGCATATTGCCGAGGAGGTGCTTCGTAAGCTTCATTTAACCATTCCTGTCTGTGGTATGGTCAAGGATGACAGACACCGTACCAGAGGAATTTATTTTCAGGGGGAGGAGCTTCCGATTGATATTAACAGCGAAGGCTTTCACCTGATGACCCGGATACAGGATGAGGTACACCGGTTTGCTATCGAGTATCACCGCTCTTTGCGGAGCAAGGTGCAGGTAAAGTCTATTTTGGATGATATTCCGGGGATCGGCGGGAAAAGACGCCGTGCATTAATGAAGAAGTTTGGCTCCATTGAAGCAGTCAGGAGCGCAGACATAGAGGAGTTATCACAAACAGAAACCATGAACTTAGGGGCTGCGCGCAAGGTGTATGATTTCTTCCATCCGGCAGATGGGGAGACCGGCGGGCAGGAAGCACAGATTAAAGGAGAACAGAATGGCAGAGACATATAGTGTATTATTGGAAAAATTAATCGAACAAATGGAACTGGAAAATGTAACCAAGGATGTAGATGTTTCACGGATCGAGATCGTGCAGACCGACGTGAACCGTCCGGCTTTGCAGCTTGCAGGCTTTTTTGATTACTTTGATTCCGGAAGGATACAGATCATTGGTCATGTAGAGCACACATATATGGAGCAGAAGGGTCTGGATTACACATTGGAAATGATGGAGATCATCATGGCAGGCAGTGAGCGTCATACAAAGCCGCCGTGTATTGTATTCTGTCGTGATCTTCACATTGATGACAAGCTGATCCGGCTTGCCAGCAAGTATCAGGTGCCATTGCTTCGCACCGGCAAAGAGACCAATGCCTTTATGGCGGAGGTGATCCGCTGGCTCAATGTAGAGCTTGCACCGCGCTGCAGCGTTCATGGTGTACTTCTTGACCTGTTTGGTGAAGGTGTTCTGATCATGGGTGAGAGCGGCATCGGTAAGTCCGAGGTTGCACTGGAGCTGATCCACAGAGGTCATCGTCTCGTGTCCGATGATGTTGTAGAGATTAAAAAAGTAAGCGATGCCTCCCTGATCGGAAGTGCACCGGATATCACCCGTCATTTTATCGAGCTTCGTGGTATTGGTATTATTGATGCCAAAACGCTGTTTGGTGTCGAGAGTGTAAAAAATGAGCAGGAGATCAATCTGGTCATTAAGCTGGAAGAGTACAACAAAAATCAGGAATATGATCGTCTGGGTCTGGAGGAGCAGTATATTGAGTTCCTTGGAAACAAGGTTGTCTGTCATTCTATTCCGATCCGTCCGGGTCGTAACTGTGCGATCATCTGTGAGTCTGCCGCAGTCAACTACAGACAGAAGAAGATGGGTTACAATGCGGCACTGGAGCTTTATAACCGTGTAACCAACAATATTGCAGAGAAAACACAGAAGAAATAAATTGGGGATGAAGGGAAATTAGGCAGAAGGGAGAATGTATTTATGAAATTTATAAAATCAGATGATTTAAAACTGGGAATGCGTCTGGCAAAGCCTATTTACAATAGAGATGGTGTTATGCTGTATGAGCGCAATTCCAAGCTGACCAGACAGGGTATTGTCAGTATTCAGAATTTTGGATTGATCGGGGTGTATATTCTGGAGCCGGCAGAACCTGTACCGCCGATGTCGGCAGATGATATCGAGTTTGAGCGTTTTCAGGCAATGTCCATTTTTACGATCCGGGAGATCCTGGATGCTGTGACAAAGCAGAGAGAGGCAAAGGGGATGTATCAGTTTGCCAACCAGATCATCCGCCGTTACGGCAGCCTGAATCACAAGATCAGCTTTGTACAGAACCTGAGAAGTAATGAGGATTATGTATATAAGCACTCTCTGAATACGGCAATCCTCTGCGCTATGATCTCTCACAAGCTTCATATGGAGTTTAAGCAGCAGCTGGATATTGTGGTAGCGGCAATTCTGCATGATGTGGGCAGCCTGTTGATCCCACCGCATATCCGCCGCAAACGCAAAAACGAGATCACCCAGGAGGATGAAAAAAAGATCCGGACCTATCATTATGCAGCGGTTCAGCTGATTGATAATGATTATGATCTCGACCCGGAGATCAAACGTACCGTGAAGGGGATCATCAATGCACTTCATCAAACCAATGGTGATGATGCGGCTACATATAAATCTTTAAATATAGACATACTGAAAGTAGCCTATGCATATGATTCTCTGACCGCTATGAATTTTGAGGAAGAACCGGCATCCGAGATTGAGGCTGTCAGAATACTTCTTGATCCGGAGCAGGGCTTTGATCCGGAGGTAGTGACCGCACTGATCCAGAGCATCAATATTTTGCAGCCGGGTGTCTGCGTGGAATTTACCAATGGAGACAAGGGTCTGGTGGTTTCCGCCAATGATGAGGATGTGCTTGCACCGGAGGTTCTTTCGTTCCGGACGAATGTCATCTATAATATGGCCGATCCGGCAGTTACAGCGGAAGTGCAGATCCGCGATATTATGAAGACGATGGATAACCGTTACGTTATGGATACGGAGCTGTTAAAGAGTTACGAGGGACGTACCGTGCACATGGGTGAGAAACTGACACACAAGAATTATTAAAGGATAAAGAAATGTATATAATAGTAGGTTTAGGAAATCCGGAAAGGAAATACGATGGCACCCGTCACAATATCGGTTTTTCGGCGTTGACGGTGTTGGCGGATACTTACGGGATTTCCATGGATATCAAAAAGCATAAGGCGGTCTGTGGCAAAGGTGTGATCGAGGGACAGAAGGTTCTTCTGGCGATGCCGCAGACCTATATGAATCTCAGCGGAGAGAGTGTCCGGGAGCTGGTGGATTATTACAAGATCGATCCGGAGGAGGAGCTGATCGTTATTTACGATGATATCAATCTGGCACCGGGGAAGCTTCGGATTCGTCCGAAGGGCAGCGCCGGAGGACATAATGGTATCAAAAATATCATTGCACATCTGGGAACCCAGGTCTTTCCACGCATCCGTGTGGGCGTAGGAGAGAAGCCGAAGGGCTGGGATCTGGCGGATTATGTGCTGGGAAGATTTCCCGGAGAAGAAGAACCGGTGATCCGGGAGGCATTGGAAAAGACCACCAAAGCATGCTGCGAGATTATTACGGCGGATGTAACTTCCGCTATGAACAAATATAACAACAAATAACTTTATATAAGGAAAGGACAGCCATTCATGGAAACGCTATGGAAGCCTCTGGAGGAGTTAAATGCCTACGGCAGCGCCAGAGAATGTATTGAGCGGGGCAGAATGCCAATCCGGATATCAGGCTGCATCGACGGACAGAAAAGCCATCTTGTGAGTGGATTATCTCAGGAGAAAAGCTGGACGGTGATCATTACCGCCAATGAGAAAAAGGCACGGGAAATTCTTGCGGATTACCGGATGTACGACAAAAACGCCGTATTTTATCCGGCGAAAGATGTTATCTTTTATAGTGCAGATGTCCATGGCAATGCAGTAGAAACAGAACGATTAAAGACAATCAAATTATTATTAGACCAGGAGGGCGGCACAGTAATCACCACCATGACGGCGGGGATGGAATATGTGCAGTCCTTATCTGTCTATAAGAAATCATGCCGCAGACTGCAGGAGGGAGCGCAGATCGATCTGGAGGATCTGAGCCGCTGCCTGACAGATATGGGATATGAGAGACAGAGCCAGGTGGAACAGCCGGGGCAGTATTCTATCCGGGGAGGGATCGTTGATCTCTATTCTCCCACAGAGGAATGTCCGTACCGGATTGAGTTGTGGGGAGATGAGATCGATACGATACGATCCTTCGATGTGGAAAGCCAGCGGTCCATTGAGCGTGTGGAACAGATCACGATCTTTCCGGCAATGGAGATTATATTAAATGATGCGCAGCTGCGTCAGGGATTTGCAAAGATCAAAAAAGACCGGGATAAGCTGCAGGCAAAGTTCAAAAAAGCAGGGGATTTTGAGGCATATAACCGTCTCGCGGATACTATGCGGGAATGGAAGGAGCGTGTGGAGTACTCACGCAGTGGAGCCGGACTGGAAAGCTTTCTTACCTATTTTGACGGAACAGCGGGTTCTTTTTTTGATTTCTTCGACCCGGAGGAAACGCTGTTTGCGGTAGATGAACCGGTGCGCTGCCTGGAGGCGATGCAGGCGGTGGAGACAGAGTTCCGGGAAAGCATGGAAAACCGTCTGGAAAAGGGACTTTTACTGCCGGGACAAATGGAAGTCTTGTATAGTGCAGAGACAGTCAATGCTATGCTTCAGCAGAAGAAAACGGTATATTTATCCATGCTGGATGGGCTTCCGGCAGGGGTGGAGGTGAAGGAAAGCCTTCATTTGCAGTGCCAGACCATCGCTTCATACAATAAGCATTTCGAACTCCTGGTGGAGGACATGAAACGCTGGCGGGAGCAGGGCTACCGCATTTTGATGCTCTGTGCCTCCAGAACCAGGGCAAAACGTCTGGCGGGAGACTTTGAGCAGTATGATGTGCCGGCATTTTACCGGGAGACGCTGGACCGGGAGCTGCAGCCGGGAGAGCTTATGGTAAGCTATGGCCGTCTTTCAAAAGGATTTTCCTATACGCAGCTTCGTTTTGTAGTGGTGACTGAGAGTGATATCTTTGGCGCACGGACCAGAACGGGACGCAAACGTCAGAAGCAGCACAATGGTCAGGTGATCCAGAGCTTCAATGAACTCAATGTAGGAGATTTTGTGATTCATGAGAACCACGGTCTCGGTATTTACCGTGGTATTGAGAAGATCAAGGTAGACAATGTTGCCAAGGATTTCATCAAAATTGAGTATGGAGACGGTGGGAATCTTTACGTTCCGGCATCGGCACTGGATGTTCTGCAGAAGTATGCCAGTCAGGATGCAGCCAAAAAGCCAAAGCTTAACAAGCTCAACACCATGGAATGGAAAAAGACAAAGACCAGAGTCCGTGGAGCAGTTAAGGAGATTGCCAGAGAGCTGGTGGAGCTGTACGCAAAGCGTCAGGAGCAGCCGGGATACCGGTTCAGTCCGGACACCGTCTGGCAGACAGAGTTCGAGGAGATGTTTCCTTATGAGGAGACGGCAGATCAGCTGGAAGCTATTGCGGCGACAAAACGGGATATGGAAAGCAGCAGGGTGATGGACCGTCTGATCTGCGGCGATGTGGGGTACGGCAAGACAGAAGTGGCGATTCGGGCTGCCTTCAAGGCGGTAAATGACAATAAACAGGTGGCATTTCTGGTGCCAACCACCATACTGGCACAGCAGCATTACAATACCATCAGGGAAAGACTGGGAGATTATCCGATCAATGTGGAAATGATGTCGCGGTTTCGCACAGCCGCACAGCAGAAAAAGACCATTGAAAAGCTCAAGCGGGGCGAAGTGGATATTGTCATTGGTACCCACAGGCTTTTGTCCAAGGATGTTTCCTTCAAGGATCTGGGGCTTCTGATCGTAGATGAGGAGCAGCGCTTTGGTGTGACCCACAAGGAGAAGATCAAGCAGATGAAGGGGGACGTGGATGTACTGACTCTTTCGGCGACACCGATTCCGCGGACCCTGCATATGAGTCTGGTGGGAATCCGTGATATGAGTGTACTGGAGGAACCGCCGGTAGACCGTCTGCCGATCCAGACCTTTGTGATGGAGCATAGCGGAGAGATCATCCGGGAAGCCATCAACCGGGAGCTCGTGCGGGGAGGACAGGTATATTATGTATATAACCGTGTCCGTAATATCGACGAGGTTGCCATGGAGATCGCCCGTCTGGTGCCGGATGCCAATGTGGCATTTGCTCACGGCCAGATGAGTGAGAGGGAGCTGGAGCGCATTATGATGAGTTTTATTCAGGGGGAGATCGATGTGCTGATCGCAACCACCATTATTGAAACGGGGCTTGACATATCTAATGTAAATACTATCATTATAGATAATGCTGATCAGATGGGATTGTCCCAGCTTTATCAGCTCAGAGGACGTGTGGGACGTTCCAACCGGACCGCATATGCCTTTCTGATGTACAAAAAAGACAAGATTCTCCGGGAGGTGGCAGAGAAACGACTGGCAGCGATCCGGGAATATACAGATCTGGGCTCCGGCATCAAAGTTGCCATGCGGGATCTGGAGATCCGGGGAGCCGGTAATCTGCTGGGAGCAGCCCAGTCAGGTCATATGGAGGCAGTAGGATACGAGCTCTACTGCAAAATGCTCAGCGAAGCCGTTCGTACTATGAAGGGAGAACGGCCGGAGAGAGAAGAAATGGAGACAAATATTGACCTGCAGGTTGACGCATTCATTCCGGCATCGTATATTAAAAGTGAGTATCAGAAGCTGGATATGTATAAACGGATCGCGGCACTGGACAATGAGGGAGAACGCTCAGACATGGAGGATGAGCTGGTGGACCGTTTCGGTGACATTCCTCATGCGGCACAGAATCTTCTGCGGATCGCTGTACTGAAAGCGGATGCGCACCGCAGCGGTATTCTTCAGGTGACCCAGAAGCCGGATGGAATCCGGTTTTACATGCAGCCGGAGCTGTCTCTGGATGTTACAGGGATACCGGATATGATACAGGCGTTTGATGGCGATCTCCGTTATATCTCCAAGGGAGAGGCACATTTCCTGTATGTCCGCAGGGCGTTGGAGACAGGGGATGGCAAAGCGGCAGTCACGGGCAAAGCCGCAGCAAAAGAAAAACGCCGGCAGACAGAAAGAATATTTCAGGCAGCAGAAAGTGTTGTGAAGGCCATAGGACAGCTTCAGGGACATGATACAGAAATGACAGCTTCCAGTGGGCAGGATAAAGACGCAAAAGAAAGAATGGAGTAAGCATCATGCAGAGAAAAAAATGGATATCAGGCTTATGTATTGCCATGGCAGCAGCTCTTGTATTTACCGGCTGTGGCCATAAAAAATCATCAAGAGAAGAAAAAGGAACAACGGTGTCCTCCGGTACTGTCGTAATGATGGTCGGAGACGATCAGGTGCGCTACAGTGAAGTGATGGCATATTGTTATTTTCTGAAATGCCAGTATGAGGACAGCTTTGGCAAGGAGCTGTGGCAATACAAGCTGGATGACAATGAAACCATCGGTGACCAGGCAAAGCAGGAGATTGTCAATATGATCACGCAGTTGAAAGTGATCTCCGATGTAGCTCAGCAGCAGGAGGTCAGTCTCTCGGCAGACGAGCAGGACGAGGCGCTTCGTCAGGCGGAAAGTCTGGTGCAGAATGCCAAGGCGGCCGACAAAAAGGAATACGGTCTTTCTGTCCAGAAGATCAGTGAGATCTATCAGGAGAATCTGCTGGCAGAAAAGATGTTTTATGTTGCGACAGATGAAGCAGATACCAATGTGACAGACGAGGAAGCAAGCGAAGCGATCCGGAAGGAGGCAGCAAAAACGGCATCCGGTTCGGCACTGCAGACGGAGGAGGATATCTCCATCACACAGGATATGATCGATCAGCAGAAGGAAAAGATCATCCGGCAGCGCCAGTCGGATATGTTTGTCAAAAAGTATAATCAATGGCTTCAGGACAAAAAAGTGGACATCAATCAGAGCTTCTGGAACGACTTTACATTGTAGGAAAGGATGTTTACAGAGACAACGTGATTTGTTATACTAAAAGATAGGACAAATGGCAGTATTTGTACGAAAGAGAGGAACGAAAATGGTGAAAGCAGAGCATGTTAATCCATTTATTTTATCTGTGTGCAAGGTTGTAAAGGACGTATGCAAGATGGATCTCAAGATTGGAAAACCCGGAGTAAAGAAAGAAGAGTACCCGGATGATGCTTCTATTATTGAACTTGGCATTGTAGGAGGCCTGAGTGGCAAGGTTATACTCAACATGGAGCATCCGGCAGCGTTAGAAATCATTTCCAAAATGATGATGCAGCCGGTTAATACGATTGATGAGATCGGACAGAGTGCCATCTCCGAACTGGGGAATATGATCGCAGGTAATGCAGCGACAGTATTTGCCAGCAACAATATTCGGATCGACATTACCCCGCCGGGATATTACGATGGCAGCAGCTACCAGGGGCAGGGAAACCAGATGTTGAGCATTCCGTTTTGTTCGGATGCAGGTTCCATATCCGTAGATATTTTTATTGCAGAATAACACAGCCGGCAGCAGACAGCCTGCCGGCTTTCTAAATGAATAAATAACGCAGAAAGGATGCAGGATTACTATGGCAGGATTTAAACGATATCGCAAGGACGATCCCGTTTCGTATTCTCTGGGAATTACACTGACCTTTGAACTCCTTCGATACAAGACAGAATATGTCAATAAAGTATATGTTCACTCCGCAATGAAAGAAGGAGACACATATGATAAGCTGCGGGCAATATGCAGGGAAGCCGGCATACCGGTCCAGCAGACGGACAAAATATTTCACGTACTCTCCCAAAAGGAAAACTGCTACGTGATCGGAGAATTCCGCAAATTTCCTGGAACATTGCAAAAAGACGCCTCTCATATCGTGCTGGTCAATCCGTCCAATGCGGGAAACATGGGAACCATTATGAGAAGTGCCCTTGGATTTGAGCTAAACCAGATGGCAATCGTGCGCCCGGCAGTGGATGCATTTGACCCAAAAGTCGTGCGGGCGTCTATGGGAGCGATCTTTTCCACAGAGTTTCAGTATTTTGATACCTTTGAGGAGTACCGGCAGCAGTTTGGAGACAGAGAATTGTATCCGTTTATGCTGCAGGCACAGATTACATTGCCGGAGATCCATCCGTCAGGGACGTATTCTCTGATCTTTGGCAACGAGGCAACCGGTCTGCCGGGAGAATTTCTCAATATAGGCACATCAGTTATTATCCCGCATTCCCACAGGATTGACAGCCTGAATCTGCCGATTGCCGCCAGTATCGCAATGTATGCGGCTCATAGTGCATCTCGCCGGTGACGGATTTTGTGGCGTTCATATCAGGAGTATATAATCCTGATGTGTTGACAACAAATGTATAATATATTATAGACAAAGAAGTAAGAAAGGAAGGATTATTATGGCAAAGATTGATATTATTTCGGGATTTTTAGGAGCAGGAAAGACCACATTGATCAAAAAACTGATCGCAGAAGCTTTTACAGGAGAGAAGCTTGTACTGATAGAAAATGAATTTGGTGAGATCGGCATTGATGGCGGTTTCCTGAAGGAGGCCGGCATCCAGATCACAGAGATGAACTCAGGCTGTATCTGCTGTTCGCTGGTGGGCGACTTTGGCGCAGCATTAAAGGAAGTGCTGGAGAAGTATTCTCCGGACCGTGTGATCATTGAGCCGTCCGGTGTAGGCAAGCTGTCTGACGTTATCAAAGCAGTACAGAATATCGGAGAGGGCGTTGAGATCAACAGTACCGCTGTTGTTGTAGATGCCCAGAAATGCAAAATGTATATGAAGAACTACGGAGAGTTCTACAATAACCAGATCGAATATGCAGGAACAGTAATTCTCAGCCGTACCCAGAAGGTGTCTGATGATAAGCTGGACACCTGTGTAAAGATGATCTGTGAAAAGAATGATGAGGCTTCCATCATTACAACACCTTGGGATGATATCAATGGAAAGAACATCCTTGAGGCAATGGAAAAGGTAAATTCTCTGGAAAAAGAGCTTATGGAAGAGCATGAGCACCATCATCATGATGGCGGATGCTGCTGTGGTCATCACCACGATCATGATGAGCATCATCATGACCATGACGAGCACGAGCATCATCATGATGGAGAGTGTGGCTGCGGCCATCATCATGACGACCATGAGCATCATCATGATGGAGAGTGTGGCTGTGGTCATCACCATGATCATGAGGGACATCATCACGCAGATGATGTATTTACAAGCTGGGGCGTAGAGACTGCTCATAAGTTTACCGAGGAGGAGCTGAAAGATATTCTGGACAAGCTGGCAAAGGGCGACGGGTACGGAGAGGTACTTCGTGCCAAAGGTATCGTGACACCGGTAGAGGGAGAGTGGTTCCACTTCGATCTGGTACCGGAGGAGACTGAGCTTCGCCGTGGTGCGGCAGATTATACAGGACGTATCTGTGTCATCGGTGCAAATCTCAACGAGGATAAGATTAAAGAATTGTTCCATGTATGATAGAAGAAACACAACGCAACGATTAGTTTATTGTAATGACAAATGACACAACAAAGAGAGGATAGCTATGTTTGGAAAGCAAAAACAGGAGATGATGGTATACGTCATCATGGGATTTCTTGAGGCAGGAAAGACAAGTCTGATCCGCGACTTGCTGGTGGATGAGCTTTTTGACGACAAATCCAAAACACTGATTCTTGTCTGTGAAGAAGGAGAGGAAGAATATCCTCAGGCGCTTCTTGATCAGACCCATGCGGCATGTGAATATATCGAGGACGAGGAGTCCTTCAATGGCAAGGTAATAGAAAAGTTTCTGAAAAAGCACCGCCCGGATCGTATTATTATAGAATACAATGGAATGTGGTCCACAAAACATATCCCGGAGATGTATGATTTCCTGGAGGATATCTGCTTTGACCGGGAGGTATACTTCCAGACCATAGATGTCGTAAATGACGAAACCTTTTTATTATATACGCGGAATATGCCGTCTATGATGGTAGAGCATTACAAGGTATCGGAGATGGTCATCGTCAACCGTTGCACCGTAGAAAATACCAACAAAAATGCCATTCGCGGCAGCGTAAAAGCAGTAAATCCGAGAGCGCAGATCGTTTATGAGTCAGAGGATGATGCGTTCTACGAGATGAAGGACGAAATGCCATTTGACGTCAAAGCGGATATCATTGATATCAAGGAAGACGATTTTGGCCTCTGGTATGTGGATATGATCGATCATCAGTCTGTTTATGATGGCAAGACACTTCATCTCACAGGACGGATCCAGAAAACCAGAGGACTTGAAAAGGGTTATGTGGTATTTGGACGCCATGCCATGACCTGCTGCGCCGATGACGTGCAGTTTATCGGATTTCTCTGCAAAGCCGATGACTGGTCTGACTTTGCAAATGGCAGCTATGTCACGATCACGGCACGTCTGGAGTTTAAATTCCGCAAAGAATACGGAGAAGAGGGACCGGTATTTTATGCAGAAGAAGTTGTGGCGGCACAAAAACCGAAGGAAGAACTGGTATATTTCAATTAACCGGTTAAATGTTATGCAAAAATGCCAAGAAAAGTAAAAAATAAATAAAAGCATTATGAAAAATGCACAAAATAATACGAAAGTGTGACGGTTTTGGACATAAAACACAAAAAAACAATCTTCGGATTGGTGAATTTGTCTATATCACATTTTGAAGAAAGTTGTTATGATATAATGCGTAATGGAAGTGGTATAGTTATCGGCAGTTGCGGAGTCGATAATTATGTACACTTCTTAAAAAATCAAAACAACCCATAGAATAAATTGGGGGAAATTTTAAGGAGGAAAAGAAATGAAGTTAACAAAGGGAATGAAGAAAGCTCTTTCCTTACTTCTGTCTGCTGCTATGGTAGTTACAGGAGTAAACGTAACTGCAGGCAAGGCTAGTGCCGAGGAAACTACAGCAACACCAAGCAAGTATGTATTAGAGATCACTACACCAAAGGAGGGTGATGGTCATAACAAAGATACAAACGAGAATCTTGTGACAAAGCTCAACGGTGAAGTTGTTGATTTTTATGGTCATGATGGAGATGATATGACGGTTGATGGTGTAAATCATTCTAGCCGTACATTCTTCCCAATGGAGATCGCTAATAAGATCGCCGCATTCAAGCAGCCTGTTTACAAGGTAACATCTCTTACTGAAGGTGCTACTCTGAAACTTTGGGATTTCTGCTGGAATGGTAAATGCAAACTGGGTGATCAGGAAGCTAGTCTTAACAATTCATACATTAAAAATGGTGAATTCTGGGGCAATGTGAAAGATAAGTCAACATTCTTTGGTGAATATAAGCTTGGCGAGACAGAGATCGGTATTGACCTTTCTGAGGAGTATGAGGATGGAGAGGCTCCTGCGGCTCCAGATTGGAATGGTGGTACATTCTTAGGATTCGGTCTTGATTTCGGTGCAAGTGCAACAATCGAGGTTTATGATGCAGCACCTGCAGAGGTGCCGACAGAGACACCTGCAGCTACAGCTACAACTCCAGCAAAGACAACAGCTCCGGCAAAGACAACAGCTCCGGCAAAGACAACAACACCTGCTCAGATTACAACAAAGCAGACAATTACAACTCCTGCAGCAGTTGGTACATCCAAGATCAAAGCTGCTCAGAAGACAGTAGTAGTTGCTCCTGGTAAGACTGTTAAGGTTGGATTCACAGCAACAGCTGCTAAGCCAGCTACAAAGGCTGCAGTAGTTACAGCTACAACAGCTTCTAAGAAGGTTGCTACAGCTAAGGTTAAGGGCAAGAAGGTTGTAATCAAGGCTCCTAAGAAGGCCGTTAAGGGTGCTTCTACAACAGTAACTCTGAAGTCTACAAATGGTGATAAGAAGGTTTCTGCTAAGATCAAGGTTTATGTCCGCAACTCAGCCAAGAAGGTTAAGGCAGCTAAGAAAGCCATCACTGTTAAGAAGGGTAAGACTACTAAGTTAGTAATTAAGGCATCTAAGGTTCAGAATAAGAAGAAAGCATTTGCTGATACAATTACTGTAAAGGGCAAGATTGTTAAGCTTACAGACGTTAAGTTTGCTAAGGGTAAAGCTACTCTTACTCTGAAGGGTGCTAAGAAGGCTAAGAAAAAAGCCGTAACAATCAAGGTAGGTTCTAAATCTGTAAAGGTTAAAGCTACCGTTAAATAATAGTTCACTTCTATTACAATAATAATAAGAGCTTTCAAAAGGAAGGGGATACCTGAAAGGGTATCTCCTTTTTCTTTTTAGAAATTATGGCGTTAATTATGCGTAAAATCATTTGAACAATACAGAAAATTGGGTGTTGCTTTAAAGAAGGTGTAATGATGTGATTTAGACGCTTTAAAATGATTTAAGACGCATTTAAAGCCAGCAGCACGGTAATTCGCGGATGATTGGCAGGTTTATGATTTCTGCGGAATCAGAGGAGAAACAAAGGTGAAAAGCGAACAGTGAAACGGAACGAAGTCTGAAGACTGAAGAGGACCAAAATTCACCGGATAAAGCAAAAAATATACCGGGGAAGAACGTTCACAGGAGCGAAAGGATGCCGTATGTAAAGTGTTTTAAAAGGGATCTGGCCGGAAAAAAATCCATTTTTTGGATTGCTTTGAGGCCTGAATTGGAGGGCATTGGAAAAGATTTTAAAAAAAATTAAAAAAAGTTTTGAAAAAGTGTTGACAACTTCGGAAAAGCGTGATAATATATATCTCGCTGACGCAGAAAAGAGTCAGTAAGAAACAAGCGGGAACGCTTGAGAGAAGCTTGATAATTGAACAGTAAAACAACCCTGAAAATTCTAAATAAAAGATGTAGATTACATCTTAAAAAAGATATTTCAGAAGACAAAAAGATTT
>NZ_JACRSX010000005.1 GCF_014384985.1 Jutongia huaianensis | reverse complement strand
GGCGGTAAATAGGTTTGCTTTAATTTAGGTCCTTGCGAACGATTAATACTATAATGCTCTAAATAGTAATTATCTGGATTTAACATAAATTTTCGCACTTCCTTCGACTTAGCACCATACTTTCTTCCTACTGAATTCCACCATGATACTGCATCTACTTTATGGGCCATATCTGCCTTTGATAAATCATACCATTTACCGTCACTTGCCTTAAAACAAGTTTTTCCCTTTGTTGTTGTTATTTTTCCTTCTTTTTTCATCCGATCAATAACCAGTCTCCCTGTTCGAGATGATTTTCCCGGTGTCCTTCCCATATACATTGAACGCTTGTTTGTTTTCCTTGCGACTTTTTTATTTATTTTTATAGAAACTTTTTTAATCTTTGTCTTCTTTACTTTTAGTTTTTTTGCCTTGTTGATATATTTTTTATTCTTATAAAGAACTTTTGCTCGTTTCGCCTTGCTTGCTGTTCTTAATGACTTTGAAGCTGCCCTTGTACCTTTTCCCACTTTGCTTACTTTCGCTGCAGTCTTCGCAACTTTAGCTGTTTTCGCAGGTACTTTCGCTACATAAGAACCCGGTACTCCCGGAATAAGAGAGGCTGCATCCCATAGTAAATATCCCGCATTTTCCCATGACGGATTTGTACACATTGAGTAAATACTATCTCCCAGACTCACTATATCAAATATAGTCTCCCAAATATTCCCACTCGGATCTACCCTATTTACCCCATCATTTCCGCAGTAAGTATACAAGTGTAAACTCAGAGAATCTTCCTCATCACCTGTATAGGTATCCCTTGTTAGAAATCTTCCCAAGTATGGCTGGTAATACCTGGCTCGGAGATAAATGGCATCCGTCTCCTTATCGTAGTATTCACCACAATAGCGGAAAGGATTCTCATCCTTTCTATCCGGGTTCACTTCATTCCCGAAGGAATCATACTCATAGGTCTTGATGACTTTGCCACTTTCATCCGTCAACTGTACCACATCGCCATGAGGATTTTTGACATAATACTGCTTCTCTGTTCCTTCTCCCTGATCCGCATATACAAGGTCATTTCCACAGATATACCGCTTCTGCACCTTGCCGCTGTCAGAGAGTTCCATTACCAGTTGATCCCCGTCCCAGACAAAAACTGTTTTTTCTCCATTCACAGTCTTGCTAGTACGCAGTCCCTCGGCATCGTAAGTATAGTTTACCTTATAATTTTTCGTAAGCGTCTGTGTCAACTGATTTAGCGCATTGTAATGATTGACTACATTTTCATTAAGACGATTATCTCCCAACGTTACGTCGATATCAATATACGTGCTGTCTTTCTTGTCGCTTGGGATTTCATAACGGTTGACCGTGGCAAGCTGGTTTCCGTTCTTATCATTTTTATAGATAACAACGGAATCCTCCTCCGTATTCGTATTTAAGGTGTCTGTGCGGAGCAGTTCGTCATTTTTATTATAACGGTAAGCAGTGATCTTATTTCCCACCTTCATTTCCTTACGGTTGTTATTACTGTCGTAAGAATAGGTGATGTCTTCGCTTTCGGTTCTGGTCTCTTTCCTGATACGCCCCAGCAAATCATAGGTATAGGCGGCTGTGCTGCTTCGCTTCTTTCCATCTTTGTCAAGAACCGAAAAAACTTCCTTGGACTTCTGCCCGTTTTCTAAGTATTCCAAGCTGTACTCAGATACCACCCCGGCACTGCCCGTCTGGTTCTTCATTCCTGTCAGGCGGTTCTGGTAATCGCAGGTGTAAGTGGTGGTCAGGTTATTTCCCGACACTTTCCTCTCTGACAGGTTACCATTGTCGTCATAGGCATATCCCACTATCTGATTACCTTTATCATCGGTAACGGAAGCCAGTTTGGATTCCCCATCATAAGCATAGCGGAGAGAAAGTTTATTTTCCCCGCCTATAGTCACGTCAAAGGCAGACTTATTGTCGGCACTGTCGTAGGCATAACTTTTGACAATGTCCTTATTCTTGGTAAGTTTTGTTGTCTCTCTAGTAACCTGCCCAGACACATCACCATAGCTAAATCTGGTATCATCCCGGGTTTCCACATCCCCATAGGCATTGTAAGTATAAGTGTGAGCGGTTTCTTTCCCTGTCTTCTTCTCTTTTGCCACCATCTCCGTCAGGCGGTTTTGATAGTCGTAGGTGTTTTTCAGGGTATTGCCATTTTTATCTACGGTTTTTGTGAGATTGCTGTTTTCATCATAAGAATAACTCTCTTTTCTCCCCTCCGGGTCAATAAGTGCCACCAGTTCATTTTTCTCATTATACTCATACTTTGTCTCGGCAATAGTGTCCGTCTTTTTCTTTCCATTGACAGTAAGGCGGTAAATTTTTCCTGCATAGGAAAAGGTATCTGCTTCCTCTCTCGTTTCTCCGGATTCACTTCCTTTCGCTGCATTTCCTGCTTCTGTCCCGCTACCAGAAGCTTCTCCGTTTTTATCGGATATTTCGGAGACGGATATGGTTAAAGGGCTGGTCATGCCGGCAAACTGGCGCACTTTGTTTCCCATGATATCATAAACATACTGGACATATTGTGCTTTTCCATCTTCCATACAGTTTTTTACCATAACAAGACTGCCCCGTTTGTCATAACTATACTCGGTTCTTGCTGTCCTGTCAGCGTCTATTTTGTTATTCTGTGCTATAACATTTCCTGCGGTATCATACTCTGTAATGGTGGTCTGGTAATGGATGTTTCCATCTTCCTTTTCCAATGGATATTCTGCCTTTATCATCTGGCCAAGAATATCATAAGTGTAGTTTGAGGAAACTCCTTCTTTCGCACCCCTTGGAGTATATTCCCTTGTGACATTTCCCTGGTCGTCATAGTCTGTTTTTACAATCTGTGTCTGCCAATCTGCCTCACCCTCTTTCCGGCTCTTTGTCTCTGTCCGGCTGATATTTCCGTTATCATCATAAGTAAACAGAGTCTGTGTCTCGTAGATTGGAAGCCATTTACCATCCTGCTGTTTTTTCGTAACTATGTTTTCCTTGACATTTCTTCCAAAATTGTCTGTCTCATATGTTGAAACAACCTCGGAACGGTTTTTTCCCCGGATGGTTGTTCTTGTCTCGGACAGGATGTTTCCTTCTGCGTCTGCCACAGTTTTTGTAATACTCTCGCTCAGCACGTCATCATTAAACTGGTCATAATAATTGTCCGTATCCACCTCCGACTGATATGCTGATGGATTTAGTTCCTTGCTGTAACTGGTAGTAATCGTCTGGGCGACATCCTCCTCACCAATGACTTCTGTGTCCTCTTTAGTAAAGTTCCATGAAGTACAGTGTTTTGCATCAAGTTCCCCATTGCTGAAACTGGCACTGCCTATCTGTTCACCTAGGTCATCATAAAAATATTTACTGCCACTTAGGACTTTGTTTCCTCTGCCCGTAATATAAAAATTAGGAATCGTTTTGCCGTCTTCATTAACAATAAATTTCTTTTCATCGGGCTGGAATGTATACGTCCGTTCCTCCAGCAAACGATCATTTTCTTCCTGCTCTAAGTCCGGGTCGTCTTCCTGTCCCCCAGTTTCCGTTCCATATTCATAAACACTTTCTGTCCATGTACCGGATGCTTCATCCTTGCTGATGATTGTATTGCCAAAAGCATCCTGTATGTCAATAGCGGTGCGACCATACTCATCCAGCATCATGGTTTTCAAGGCATCCGTGGATACATATCCCTTGTCTTTGGATTCATACTCCGTCCCCACTGCCTCTATAGTTTCTTTTTCGTCTCCAGTTTCTGGGTCGTAGGAGGTTTTTGTGACAAGACCATCCTCGTCTGTGGTAACACTTTGTTTTCCGGAGACAGACCGGACTTTGTTTCTTCTGTCCTTGCGGCATACTTTTCATTGAATGCCCGCACTTCGCCCCATTTGGCAGAACCAAACTCATTGCCGGGCATCCGGTTATGGTCACTTTTACTGTACGCCTGAAAACTGCAGATCATCCACAGCAAACCTCCCACTAGAACCATACTGAGGCTTTTGTCATTATAAACTTTCAGCGGATGCAGCAGACACCAGACGATCTGTTCTTTCAATTTTGATATTTCCACATCCATAAGATACAAGCCGCTCAGACTGTAAAATAAATAAAGCGTGGGCAGTAACAAAACCGCACACACTTTGAATAATTGGTGTAATCTTCTTTTTCTGCTGTCACCGGCAACATGCGTTGCACGGGAGTGTTCTTTCTTTCGTTTCATATGGATTCTATATTCCTTTCTCAGCCCACAAAGTTTGAGCCAAAACTATAAATTCGCAGTGTGAAAAATCTGATCATTTATTTCACACTGCTTTCCTATCGTTTCTTAAGGTTTACATCCGGTTTGTGCCGCAATATCTCTTCCGGCACCGGCCGCCTCTCTTTCCCTCTGCTTCTCTGATACTTCAGACACTCCGCTGCAATGTCTTCATTCTTTTTGCTGTATTTTCGCAGTTCTTTTCCCTCCAGATCAATTTCCCGAACCTCAGAAGTTTCGCTCCGCTTTAGGTATGCCTGCAGCCGTTTTCCATCCTCCGAAATACTTACCTTTGTCTTATCCAAAGAAATACACCGGATAAAGTCTTTGGATTCCTGCGGCTCCTTTGGAAGATTGGCAATATAGAGATTCGACGATTCTGCCACCATCTGTGTTTCCATGTCAAAGGTTACCGGGATGTATTCCGGACTTTGATAACGCTCTTTCATTTTTTCCAGAGCCAATACTTTTCCCACTGTTTGCTCTGAAACCGGTTCAGGGACAGAAGATTTTTCTTTCATCTCCTGTCCCTGATTAAAAGAGGGAAAGATCGCTGCATACTCCGGTTTCAGTTTTTCGATCATTTTCACACGGTCATCGCCCACCGGGGCAAATGCTTTTTCCAATTTTTCAATATCCAGTTTCACTTTTTCTTTCCTCCTGCAACTGCTTTTCTTTCATCTGATTGATTTGGACTTCCGTATAATCCGTTTTAGAAATAGACACCTGACAACTTTTCAGATTGTAATTGCACTGATAAACACTGCCATCGGTCAACAGGATAAAACTTGTCACATCAAAGGCTTGTGTCTGTTGATAAGTCAGCTTTCTGACTGAGCTGCAATTTCTTTCCTGACATCTCTGAACCAACTGCGTTTTTAACTCTTCATAGGCTGTCTCCGACATAAACCCCAAAAAGGGTTCCAGATCCGTCATGTCTACAGACACATCATTATTTGAATCATCTGCCGTGGAATCCGTTTTTTCACCCTCCGACTCAACGCCTGTTTCTATATTCTCTATCGCAACACCTCCTCCGGATGCTGGCTCGGCTCCGATAGCAGTTCCACTGGCAGTCTCGGTTCTCGCAACATTTTTCTGACTCTCATTTTTTGGCATAATCACATTTTTTGTCACTGCTCCCAAAATGATCATCAAAAATAAAGCTGCGCCCACCGCCGCCATAACAGTCTGCCTGCCAAGTCCTCTGTCTCGTTGTTTCCAGTAAAATCGCCGTATTTTTCTAAGCATAGTCTCCTCTCTTTCTGCGTCTGGACATTTTGTCTAAACGCTTGCTTTCTGTCCTCTGCCTCTGTGTCTGGACAATTTGTCCAAACGCTACTTCTTGTCCCACTTCTTTAGTCTCCTGAAATATGTAAAATTCGTATATCCCCCAAACATCGCACCTTCGGTATTCCCTGTCAAAGAGGATCCACTGGAACTGGTACAGTGAAGCCATACTACTCTGCCATCTTTCAGTTTTCCACAGTAAATCCCTACATGGTTTGCTCCGCCGGTTTCACCGGTCCTGCTTTTTAGTCCGATATCGCCCGGCTGCAACTGATCAGCAGAAATATCGTGAAACTTTTTGGAGCCGATAAAGGTTGCCGTCGTTGAGCCATATGGCACACTGGTCACTCCTGCCTTATGAAATGCCCATGCCGAAAAAGAAGAGCAGTCCAAAAACTCAGGCTTGTCTCTTCCGTCTGCCTGCCGCTTCTCCATGCTGTATTGCACACTTCCAATCAGGGAGGCACCTTTCTCGATCACATCCCATGCCTCCGCCGGTGCCGTATTGTTTTTCTTTAACTCTTCTAAGATTGTTTTGGCAGATTCATTGGATACGCTCGTTTCTTCATTCATCACATAGTACCGCAGGACATGAGGCACATACTCCATATCCCCGTAAGAAGCATAACCAAGCTCGGCACACATCTTTGCTGAAAATATCTGTGCATTTTCTTTGGTATAACAGCCATAGTTTTTGAGTGCCCAGTCAATATAGCCATTGCCAAAGTTATATCCCTGCAGGGCAAGGGAAATTCCGTTGATGTCATTGGGATCTTTGCACTTTGCTTTTGTCAGGCAGTCTGACAGTTCATGTGTCCCACAGTCTATGCTTTCCTCTGCACTGTCGATAGGCGGATTCACATTATAATAAGACTGCGCTGTCTGCATCACATCCGGCGGATTTCCTCCACTCTCCTGCTCGATCATGGCAAGACACAGATCCACATAATCATCAATACCATATTTTTCACAATACTCTGAAACCATCTCCCGGTAACTTTCTGTCTTTTCCGATACCTGTGCCTGATAGGTTCCATCCTGTGATTCATTAGCAGCTCCACCGGAACCAACAATAGTACCGATTGCCCCGACAATCACAGCAAGCAAGATAATGACAAGCAGCACGATCCACACAACCGGATTTGCTGCCACTGATCTCACGATGCTCTGCATTGTCTTAACAAGTGTTTTTGCAGCCTGCGTTCCCGCTTTTGCACCTGTCTGAACCGCCTGTGCAGATTTCTGTGTAGATTTTCCTGCAGCCCTTCTCTGTGCTTTTTTGTGTCGGTTTCGTTGTACTAAAGTCCGCATACCTCCCATTGCCACCCGACTGCTCTTTTGAACGATCTCTCTGGATAAAGCAACTTGTGTATCATCCGTATGAGCGGATTCTTTTTCTTCATAAGCATTGTCTCCCACGCTGCTTCCAAGCAGTAGCAACTGCATGGACTGCACCATAAGTTCCTTTGTTTCATAAATAGAAAAAAGGACACGCTCATTTTTGAATGAACTGCCCTTTTTCTTTCTTTTGGCTTTATTCTGTTTTTCAATCCCCTTTTTCTTTACCCGGCTTTTCTTTTGGTTTCTTGTTTTTTCTTCCTTCGCCATTGCTCTGGCTTTCTTTAACATTCGCTGTCTGGAACGGTAATCCAGACTCCCAAATACTCTCTTTGCCGGCTCACTCAAGGATTCAATGACCTCTCTGTCAAGCTGATCCATTGATCACCACCTCCGATTTCTCATCATAGGACTTCGTGAGATTTTCAATTTTCTGTTGAATCATCTGGAGAAATGTGATATATTGATATTAGAAAAGGAAAGCACCCACTCCAAAGTGGATGCTCCCATCAAGGTTAAATGTCCTTACGGACACCGCCTATCCTGTTTGCAGACAGGATAGGCATTTTTATTTTCGCTTGTTTCTCTTGTCGAGAAAGGCAAGCAACGCTATAACAAGACTACCGAAGGCACATAACAATGTCAATATGCCCAGGAAAATCGAAAGGATTTCAAAAGCTGTCATTGGCGCCACCTCCCTTCCTATGTATTCCGGCAAGCCGGTCATTGGTGTTGGGAGGCTACCACCCTGTCATGGGTACTTTCCTATGGCTTTCGCCATGCTACTAATATATCATTTTTCCTGTCACAATTCAACGATTTTCGTCAATTCACTTGTCCCTATTTTTCCACTGTCTGCTTTACATTTTTATCTTTCACCATCTCATGAAAATTCGTATTAAATAACTGGTACAGACTGCTGTCCTTTTCCATTGTATTGTCAAAAGGCACGGTCTTATCTCCAAACCGGATAAGCCCTGTTCCCGGCTCTGCTCCATTGACACAGGCAAGCTGCTCCGATGAAATATCAAACAGATCTTCTGCCACATGAAACGGATTGTCGGGGAACGGGTACAAGTCTTTGGTCTTTAACACCTTAAAATCCTGTTTCTTCATTCACATATCTACCTTTCTTTCGCTCTGCTTCTATGATTTTTCTGCAATTCTTCCAACACTTCGGGCGGTATTTTTGACAGCAGCCGCCCCATCTGCTCGTTGGTTCTCTGCAATTCAAATATCTTCTGATTCGCTTTCTGCACCTTTAGTTCCTGCTCGTACTTTTCATCACGCATACGCCCCGCATAGTCTGATTCCTGCCCAATTCTCTCTTTCAAACTGTCGATATACGCCTGCTGTTTCCCGATTTCCTTAGAGAATTTCTCCACGTCTGGCAGCCATGCAGAGAGTAAATCTAACGCTTTATCCCTTTTCTTCCCTGCGTTAAAGGCGTTGATGTCGGATAGGGCAGACACGATTTCTTCATACTGTTTATCAAGCCTGCCGCCTAATTTATAGAGCCATGTGGGGACGTGTTTCCGCTTGGTTTCCATTGAGGACTGCCCCCGTTCAAGCTGATTCCACCGTGAGGACATCCGCTCATGGTAGGCGGTCTGCCACTCGGATAATGATTTCTGGTTGCCTAAGATAGCTTTCGCTGACAGCTTATTGTCTGGCGTAATCGGCACAAAGCAGAGGTGCATATGGGGCGTTCTCTCGTCCATATGGACGACAGCGGAGAGGATATTCTGCTTTCCAACACGCTCCGAAATGAAGTCAAGAGCCGTCTGGAAATACGCTTTTTGTTCTTCGGGCGGTAACTGGTTCATAAATTCTGGTGAAGCTGTGATGAGCGTTTCCACCATCATCACGCTGTCTTTCCTTGTCCTGCACCCCGCTTCGGCTACCATGCGGTTAATCTCTTTCTTGTAGGTGTACTTTGGTGGTGCTATGAGATGGTAATTGTTTTTAGAGCGTTCCATATCTATATCTGGGTTGCTTTTGTAGGCTTCTTTCTTCCGCTCGTTGTGGCGTTCACAAGCCGCAACGCCGCCCGCTTTTCGTTTCTGGAAACGCAGGATTGCATAAGGCATAGGCGGATTCCTCCTTTCTTTCGGCGGGTGACCGTCCTTTGGGGTGACAGCGGTGACGGTGGTGACAGCAGTTTTGGGATACCCCCTGCCGACTGCCGCAACTGTCACCCTCACCCCCTGCATGACGGTCATGTCGATGATGACGGTGTTTTTGGGATACCCCCCTCGCAAGAGCCGTCACCGTCATGCCGCCATTCTTTTATCCGAAGCCGTAAGGCGTAGGATAGCAGGGCACAGCCCTGCCTTAAGGGAGTCCAGAGGGAACGTCTGGCACACGACTTTGCAGGGCAAAGTGTAGTGTGTTACACCCTGTAAACGCAGTCGGAAAAATCGGAATGATTTTTCTGACCGCAGGGGTGGTTTTACACGACCGAAAAGGGCGAGTAAATCTCACGCCTGCATTTTGCGTTTACGGGGTGTTCTCCCGTAGGGATGACAGCGGCAGGGTATCCTAAAATCACTGTCACCACCGTCACTGCTGTCACCCGCAGGGCAGAGCCGCCAGCTTTACATGGCTTTAAGCGTCAATGACAGTAACAGGGGGGTATCCTAATATCGCTGTCACCACCATCACCGCTGTCACCCGCCCTCCTTGCAAGGGCAATCCGCCTGCCGTCTTTCCTGCGGCTGTACTGGTAGCAGATACGGTTCTCGCTTAAAAATGTGGTGCGGTATTCATTCAGCCATTTCGTAATCACCGTGGGTATGGTTTCCGTTTCCCCCATAGCGGCTAACAGTTCCGTTGCCGTGCCTATCCATTCTTCCTTATCCCTCATAAAATCCACCAACCGAAAAAGGACATCTGGTATCGTTTCTTTCGCAAGCTGCTCCTGCGTTTTCCGCTCCACAAGCTCCCAACGGCAATCACGGAAACGCAGCGTGTATTCCTGATAAGGCGTGTCCCTGCCCGTCACATACAGCTTGGCGGTGTCAGACGCACGTTTCTCCTTTTCCAGAACAAAGGTAGCGTCCGCACTCCCCGTTAATCCTGTCGTCCCAGACACCTTGTTGAACACGTCGCTGTCATTCTGCTTTCGGATGTGGTGTACGACAATGACCGCCAGAGAGTGCCTGTCGGCAAAGTCTTTGATGAGGGAGATGTCCCCATAGTCGCTTGCATAGGCATTGTCTTTTGAAGCTGTACGGACTTTCTGCAAGGTATCAATGACAATGAGCCTGCTGTCTGGGTAATCTTTCAGATAATCTTCAAGCTGCACGATAAGACCGTCTGACAGCTTGCAGCTTGCCACGGCAAAGTGGAGCCGCCCGCTTGCTTCGTCCGTCAAACGAAATAACCTGTCCTGTATGCGGCAGAACGTGTCCTCAAGGCAGAGGTAAAGCACATCGCCCTCCATTGTCGGCATATCCCATAAAGGGATTCCCTGCGACACGCATAAGCATAGCTTCAGCATGAGCCAGCTTTTGCCTATCTTCTGTGAGCCGCAGAACAGCGATAAGCCTGTCGGGATAAGGCTGTCCACCACAAAGGATGGTTTCTCAAGCGGTTCATAAAGGAGCGTTTCGGCGTTGACTGTCTGTAACTTCTGCATGGCTTTCCTCCTTTCGGGCGGTGTCTTTGTTTTCGTTGCACATAGGCGTTGACCTCCTTAAAAATAGATTTACTCCCACGGAAAAAAGTGAGAGTATGTAATGCCGCCAATCCCACACAAATAAAAAACAGATTTCTTTTTCGGGCGGTGTCGGTCACGGTTGGAGATATTTCTTCAATTTCCGCCTTTACTTTCTCCTTTGCAATCGCAACAGATTTCTGTATTGCCGAAGCGGTGCAATGCTCCATAGCGGCGATTTGGTAAAAATTGAACTCATACTCGTAGTAGAGCAGGAAACGCCGCCTTTGTATCTCTGGAAGGCTCCCAACCGCCTTATAGAGCGTTTCATTCCGTTCTTCCTCAACCATGCGTTCATCAAGGCTCTTAGGCACACGCAACGCCCGTCTGTAAAGGGTTTCGTCCCATACCTCGTTAAACTCCCTGTGCCGCTCGTCCCATTAGAAAAGATTCCTGTTCCTGCGCTCCATCTGCCGAAACTCCATAAAGAACTGTTCCGACACTTCCAACTCGTGGGATTTGCCCTGCCCGTCCTTAAAGCTGATAAAATACCTTGTGCCGCTTTCCGTGGATTCCTCCCGAAGCGTGTATGCCTTAACCCTGTATGCCATCCTGTTGTCCTCCTGCAAAAAATGAGTGAGGGGATTTCCATCCCTCACCCAGTAGCCCGCAGGATGGCAGGCTGTTTTAGAAGCTATAAAATTTTCCGCAGCTTCTTCCGCAGATGGTCTAACCTCGCATAGATGGCACCAGTCGTCAAATGCACAAGCGGGGCAATCTCCTTTGTGGAATACCCCTGCATTTTCAGCAGGACGATTTTCAAGGTACGCCCGTCCACCGTGACTAATACTTGATAGAGATTTTCGCTCTCAATCTCTTCCAGTAACTCCGCAACCGTACCCACTTCCGCCTGCCGCTCCCTGCCTGCCATGTCCTCAAGATATTCCGCAACGTCATTCGTCCATCGGTAAAACCGCCTGTTGGAATTGAAGTCTGCCCTGTCCGCCATGCGTATCTGCTCAATGGTCGCTTCATCAACGCCGCACTCACGCAGCAGCTTTTCCTCCGCTTCTTTCCAGATACGCCATTTCCTGTCCTCCCGTCCGTGGTTGTATGCCATTCTTACTTCCTCCAATCAGAATTGATTGAGAGGGCAGAGAAAAGCCCCCTCATCTTCCCAAAGGAAAAAACAAGGGGGCTGAACGCCTTAAATTTTAATTTTCTATTATCTTTCTTAGTTTTATTAGGATTCTGGCTTTGCGTTTGTTTACAACGCTCTGGGTTATGCCCAACCTCGCCCCGACTTCACGCTCGGAAAGTCCGTCAAAAAAGATTGCCTGTATCAGCTCCTGTTCACTATCCGACAGCAAAGGCAGGGCGGCTTTCAGCCTGTCCACCATGACCGCATTGACAACGGTTTCTGCAATGTCCACCGCTTCATCAGTGATAAAGTCCAGAGGATTCCCCTCGCTGTCCGTAAATCCGTCGAGAGATAGCAGTCTATTCTTTGTATCTAATTTTTGCAGATAACGCCACCGTTCCTTGTCACGGTAGAAGTCTGTGTATTGCTCCCTCACGACTTCAAGCAGACAGCCTTGTCTGCATTTTGGACAATAAAGGGGATAATTCTCCAAAACAGTGTCCTTCCTAATTTTATTACGGGTTTTGCTCCCACAAACAGGACACAATATCCATTCGCATTTCATCATAATTAGTCTCTAATCCTTTCAAATCTCATTTTATATGACTTTTGCAAGCTGTTAAGCTAACTTGTGGAACATATGCCGAACCTTATCTATACGGCTATTCGGGCGGCGGGGTTGGCAAATAAATTTACCAATAGCTGGCTGGTATCCTTTTAACTCTGTCAAGCAGACTCCCTGCCCATTTGTGAAATAAGTTAAATCGTTCCTGTATTCTTGAATACATCTAGCAGGGATTTCTCCTTTCAGAATGACCTCGTCATTCTTTATCTGAGTACTTACAATATCTGCACAATACCTTGGAGCATCATGATACGCCCGTGAGAGATATTCCTGCGGTGCATAAATTTCAAAGTGGAGATATGGCTCTAATAGTTCTGTCCCTGCTTTTTTTAAAGCCTGCTCCAATACGATAGGGGAAAGCAGCCGAAAGTCTGCGGGGGTACTTACAGGACTATAATACAATCCATATTCAAAACAGATTTTACAGTCTGTCACTTTCCATCCATACAGCCCCTGCTCGCAGCCATAAAGAACCCCCTCCATAACCGCATTTTGGAACGATTGATTTAAATATCCAAGTGAAACTCTGCTTTCATACTGCACTCCGCTTCCAATAGGGAGCGGCTCTATGGACAACCCGACAGAAGCCCAGAAAGGATTTGGCGGGACTTCTATGTGGATGGTATATTCTGCTTTTCTAAGCGGTCTTTCCATATATATAACAGTAGGCTCTTTTATTTCTGCCTCCACATGATATTTTTCCTCAAGGATGGCACAAATGACTTCCATCTGCACATTCCCCAAAAAAGAAAGTATAATCTCATGCGTTGTAGTATCCACATAATATTTTAAAAGAGGGTCGCCATCTGAAATTTCTGTAAGTGCCCCAAGCAATATTTCCCGCTGTTCAGATTTCTTTACTGCAATCGTTGTTTGGAGCATAGGGAGAGGATTTTCAATAAATTTTCTCTGCGGCAACAGTATTTCGTTCCCCAAAATACTGTTTAGCTGCAAAACATCATTTGGTAAAATTACAATATCACCAGAGCAGGCTGTATCGGATGAATATAATTCACCGTTTGTCGGAACACACATCTCTGTGATTTTTATTTTCTCTTTTTCAGATATTCTAATAACATCCCTCAAATGCAATGTTCCGCTATATATACGCACATAAACAAAACGCCGCCTTTTCTCTGAATATTCAATCTTAAAAACCTGCCCGCATAGTTCAGATTGACCTTCAGGCGTTGATGAATAAAATTTACTGGCAATTACTTCTATAAGCTGCCGAATCCCCAGATTGTTTTTAGCGCTTCCGTGATAAACGGGAAATAACGTTCCGTTTTGGAATCTCCTGTTTTCTTCCTGTTCCAGTTCTGACATTTTAAACGGTTTCCCTGACATATATTTCTCTAATAGTTCATCGTTTCCCATAATTACCGCATCCCACTGTTCCATATCGTCATTGTCCGTTACATTTATATGGGGATGCTGCCCAACCTTTTGCTTCACTATAATTTCCGAAGAAAGCTTTGCTTTCATTTCCCGATATACCATTGGCAAATCAATCCCCTCTTGGTCAATTTTATTGATGAAAAAAATTGTCGGAATCTTCATTATCTGTAGTGCATGAAACAGTATACGGGTCTGTGCCTGTATGCCATCCTTTGCAGAAACTAATAATACTGCTCCGTCTAATACGGATAAAGAACGGTATACTTCCGCCAAAAAATCCATATGGCCTGGCGTATCTATAATGTTGACTTTTACATCCTCCCACTGAAAAGATGTCACTGCTGTCTGGATAGTGATTCCCCTTTGACGCTCCAAATTCATTGTATCTGTCCTTGTTGTGCCTTCATCTACGCTCCCTAGTTCTGCAATTGCACCACTGGTATACAATAAACTTTCCGTTAATGTTGTCTTTCCTGCGTCAACGTGAGCCAGAATGCCTAAGTTAATTATTTTCATGTGATTTTCCTCCTATCAACACCCAAAAAAGGGCATAAAAATACCCAGTGATAAATACTCCTATCACTGGGTAAATAACTCCAATAGCCCCAAAACACTTATATGTTTTCGGGCATATAAAATTACATGATAAAAGTATTCTTAAACTGGGTACAAAAAACTAAGCCCCATATTAAAAGTGAAACGGGACTGCTACTTTTTGTTCCCACTATCAAATTGACAGTTTATTTAAGAATACCTTGCCGCATATTTATTAACTCCTTGTATAATACTGAATCTAATTATATTCCTTAACCCTTTATTTGTCAAGCTGACAAACTAAAGCAGAAAAAGCGGCAGGATTTCCCCCTGCCACTAATCATCTGTTTATGCAAAAATAATTTCCTTTTCCACAATCTCCCTCGCACAAGCCCTTATGTTATTGAGGCATCCTGTCCATTCTAAGGCGTTTTCTGCCTTTAGCTGTTCCGTTATGCCCTGTGCCTGTTTCATACCCTCTATGAGCCTTTCAAAGCGTTCCTGTGCCTGTCTGTTGATGTCGGCAAGGTAGGCGTTTAGCCTGCCGCTTGTAAGAAGATTGGTGTATGTAACTTTACGGTACTGTTTTAGATAATCTAAATGCCGTTGCCCCCAGATGCCTATTGCCTGTTCTTCTTCGGCGGGTACAGTTAAGCACGGTATCAAATAATCCCCTTGCCTTTCGTATTTGCCGCCCAGTTCCTCAAATAATGATTTTGCCATTGTCTGTTACCTCCACATTCTTTTTTATTTTGAATGTCCGCAAAATCCGTCCTACATCCGATGGTCTCCACGGAACATCCAGATGATGTAGTGCGATCAGACGATCCTGCACATTCGTTCCGGCTCCCATCTTCTGCGTGGAACCAATCAAAAAACGAACCTGTCCGCTTCTTACCTTGCCAAACAGCTCCGTCTTTCTTAATTCTGTATTCGCTTCATGGATAAAGGCGATCTCTTTCTCCTGAACACCTTTACGGATCAGCTTTCGTTTGATGTCATGATATACATCATCAAACATCTCCGCTTCCGGCACTTCTTCTCCATCGGCTGCAGTAGTCTTTCCCAAATTCTTCGGAGTAGACAGATCACAAAATATAAGCTGTGCCGATTTAGTATCTGCAGTCTGCTCCCATATCTCATATGCCTTTTCCACCAGTGCATTTACTTTGGAATGTTCCTCATCCGGCAGCAACGGATTGACCAGTCTCTGATCCAGTGCCAGCTTTCTTCCATCGTTCGTGATCTTTAACATGTTATCCTCATGCGGTTCTACTCTGCGGTCACGGACGGCTTCCGCCCGCTCCGCTAACGAGGCTACCATCTCCTTTTGATGCTCACTTGGCTGCAGCACCACATTTTCATACTCCGCCTTTGGGATCGGCAGATTTAACATATCCGGTGTCTGAATGTCCGCACACTCCTTAAACAGTGCGATGAGTTCCGGCAGATTATAAAACTTGGCAAATCGTGTCTTTGCCCGGTAACCGGTTCCTTCCGGTGCCAGCTCGATGGCAGTCTGCGTTTCACCAAAGGAGGATGCCCAGGAATCAAAATGTCCCAGTCCCATCCGCTGCAGCGTACCATACTGCAGATAACGCATGTTGGTATATAATTCTGTCATGCTGTTGGAAATTGGTGTTCCCGTTGCAAAAGTGATTCCCTTTCCGCCGGTCAGTTCATCCAGATACTGACACTTGGCAAACATATCGGAAGATTTTTGTGCCTCGCTCTGTGCGATTCCCGCAACATTCCGCATTTTTGTGTGAAGGAACAAATTTTTGTAAAAATGACTTTCATCCACAAAAAGCCTGTCCACTCCTAACTGTTCAAATGTCACAACATCATCTTTTCTGGAAGTATCATTTAGTTTCTCCAGTCTGGTCTGCAGGTTTTTTCTCATCTTTTCCATCTGCTTGATGGTGTAGCGTTCCCCTCTCTCTGCCTTGATCTCTTCAATGGACTGCGTGATCTCTTCGATCTGCCGCTCGATCATTGCTGTCTGCCTTTCTGCGGATAACGGGATCTTTTCAAACTGCGAATGCCCGATGATCACGGCATCATAATCGCCGGTAGCGATCCGTGAGCAGAACTTTTTGCGGTTGGCAGGCTGGAAGTCTTTCTTGGTTGCCGCTAAAATATTGGCTCCCGGATACAATCGTAAAAAATCGCCTGCCCACTGCTCGGTCAGATGATTGGGTACGACAAACAGACTCTTCCGGCATAACCCCAGCCGCTTGCTCTCCATTGCAGCCGCAGTCATTTCAAAGGTCTTTCCGGCACCGACACAGTGGGCAAGCAGGGTATTGTTTCCATACAGCACATGTGCTACGGCATTTTTCTGGTAATCCTTTAACTCGATATCCGGTGTCATTCCCGGAAAGACTAAATGCGAGCCGTCATACTCTCTTGGTCTGGTGGAGTTAAACAGTACATTGTATTTTTCCACCAGCACCTCGCGCCGCTCTCTGTCACGAAATACCCAGTCTCTGAAAGCTTCCCGCATGGTATCCTGTTTCTGTGCAGCGATCGTGGTTTCTTTTTTATTCAGCACACGCTTCTCTTTCCCATCCTCCACTATAATGTCATACACACGGCTGTCCTTCAGATTCAGGGAATCCTCTAAAATCTGATACGCATTTCTCCGGCTGGTTCCATAGGTCATGTTGACAAGAGAATTTCCATAGTCTGCATTTTTCCCTTTTACATTCCACTGCCCGGTCGCATCGGAATACTGAATCTTTATCACATCCCGATCCAGTAAATGCTCCGGTGTCTCAAACACCTCTCGCATAAAGTCCTCGATGTACTTTGACGGGATCCATGTAGCTCCAAGCCTTACTTCGATCTCACTGGCATCCAGTTCTTTTGGCTGCACCCGTTTGAGTGCTTCCACATTGACCGCATACATGGATTCATTCTTTGCAAAGTTTTCGGCTGTCTCCAGTTTGTTTCTCACATTACCGCTTAAATAAGCATCTGCTGTCTCCCATTCCTCACTGATCGGGTTTTTAAAGATTACTCCGGTCAGCTCACGAATCAGCGTATCCCGGTCTTTTCCACTTAGTTCCGACATATATTCAAAATCAATCGCTGCTTTTTCTGCCAGAGATACCGCCAGTGCTTCGCTTGCCGTGTCCACACTGGTCACCACTTCTGCTTTCTTGATCGTGCGTTTCATAAACATGTCCGCTTTTCCGATAAAGTTGCCTTCCTCGTCCTGCTTTTCTAAGGAACAGAGCAGACAGTAGCTGCTGTCCTGATGAAAGGCACGCTTATTGGTTTTGGAATAAATCCTTCCATAATCCTTTACAAAGGCATCGTACAGATCATTTAACTTCTTCTGTGCAGACCGGATCTGTTCCTCCGGATAATCCTCTAACTGCAGCCGAATCAGTTCCTGTGTGCAGTCCCTTATGGAAGCCATGCCCTTGATCCGCTCAAGCATTCCCTCGGAGGCTTCCACCGGACGCATCACCGAGTTTTCACGGTAATACAACCGATCCTCTATCTGTGCATAACTAAAGTTTTTTACTTCCGGTACGGCAGGGATCACCTCAGCCGTCAGCTCCTCATTCATCTCCTCCAGTTCGATTTCTTCATAAGAACCTTCGATAAAAGATAGACTCTTTTCTAACTGCTCCTGAAAAGGAAGTGTATCATCCGGCACACAGGTACTTTCCATCCCATACGGCCCGCTGACCATTTCCATAGAACCAGCAATCATCTCCGGATGTTCCACAAAATAGCTGTTCATGACGATGCCGTTTTTATCCTGTGATAAATGCACCCAGTCTGGTTCAATGTCCATGATACGGTCACGCTTTTTCAGGAAAATGATATCCGATGTCACTTCCGTTCCGGCATTTGCCTTAAATGCAGTATTCGGAAGCCGCACCGCTCCCAACAGTTCTGCTCTCTGTGCAATGTACCTGCGTACCTTTGGATTTTCCTTATCCATCGTTCCCTTGCTGGTGATAAAAGCGATCACTCCACCCGGACGCACCTGGTCTAAGGTCTTTCCAAAGAAGTAATCATGGATCAGAAAGTTATGTTTATCATATTTCTTATCTGCCACCTTATACTGACCAAAGGGTACATTACCAACAGCAGCATCAAAGAAATCATTCGGAAATGTTGTTTTTTCATATCCATCCACCGTGATATCCGCTTTGGGATACAACTGTCTGGCAAGCGGTTACACCCAGATCCAGTCCCGGCATGCTCTCTGACACTCTCGATCATCTCCTCCAGTTCTTCATCCGAACGGATCTGAAACGGGTGGTTATGAAACTCATGCAGCTCAGAAATCGGTATCTCTTTCACATCGCCCGTTTCTGCAGTTTCCTCCACAACCTTGCCTCCAAAGAGGTCATCAAAACTCGTCAATTTCACATTTTTTAAAGCCTTTGTTCTACTCATGAGCGATTACCTCCTTCGTCAGTTCTTCATAAGCTTTTGCTACCGGATGCTTTTTATCCAGCGAAAAAATACTTACTCCAGCCGCTGATGTTTCAGAGGCTTTTACAGAAAACGGAATCTTACTCTCAAAGATAGGAATGGAATCTCCGTAATACTCGTTTATCAGTTCCATAATGTCCTTCGCATAATTGGTCCTTGCATTCAGCATGGAGATTAATATCCCCTCAAACCGAATCGACGGATTCAGATGTTTCTTCACCCTGCAGATTGTTGTGATCAACTGCTCCAGTCCTTTTACCGGAAGATAGGCTGCCTGAACCGGGATCAACACACTGTCCGCAGCCGTAAGGGAATTTACGGCTATCATTCCAAGACTCGGCATACAGTCGATAAGAATGTAGTCATAGAACTCCCTCATACTTTCGACATAAGTTTTCAAAACAAACTCCCTACTCATGGCATTCACAAGCGATACATCCACACCGGACAGATTGATGTTGCATGGCATAAGGTCAAGTCCCTCTTCGTGTTGAACAATTCCCTCTGTCACATCCACATCCTTATCCATAATGATCTGCTCCATAATGTCAGGCAGTGCTACGTCCAGCTCATCCGGATTCATAATGCCAAGACTCTGTGACAGATTTCCCTGTGGATCTGCATCGATCACAAGCACCTTCTTTCCTTCTCTGACTAAGCCAACTCCAAGATTCACTGTTGTGGTGGTTTTGGACACACCACCTTTTTGATTGCATATAGCGATTACTTTACACATAATTCTGACCCTCCGTATTTTTTTAATTTGTTATTACTGCTTTTTACCGATCCGCCGATACTGAACACACGCATGACAGTACTTTGGATTTTTTTAATTCGACTTGATATCAGACACCTCAATAATCTTATATTGCTTGTCTTTTTCTAATCTCTTGATCATGTGTCGAACTTCTTTTCTCGTATCTGTGATGTTCAAAAATCCTATCTTCATCACCTCCAGATTTGCATATTGTATAAAATAAAAAATGGGAACAAATCCTAACCGTTTTTAACAATTAAGACTTATTCCCAAATTTTGCTTTCTTTTATCGCAAAACAAGGGAAAGCATTGTGTAATACTTTCCCTTGCTGATAGTATGCATGTCAGATAAATACTTTAACGGTAATATCCTTAAATCTGTTGGCTTTCGTGTACTCATCACGCTGTGCCATAAAGGCTTTCACATCATCACGAGTAACCGTTATATCGCAACAGTGAACATACTGCTTCTTATTTACTCTTGTCAGCGATTGCTGCCTGTGCTGCTGCAAGACGTGCGATTGGCACACGGAATGGAGAACATGATACATAATCCAGACCAATCTTGTGGCAGAACTCAACAGATGAAGGATCTCCACCGTGCTCACCACAGATACCGCAGTGAAGTGAAGGACGAACCTTCTTACCTTTCTCTACAGCCATCTCCATCAGCTGGCCAACACCTGTCTGATCAAGCTTAGCAAATGGATCGCTCTCGTAGATCTTAGCATCATAGTAAGCATCCAGGAACTTACCGGCATCATCACGGGAGAAACCGAATGTCATCTGAGTCAGGTCGTTTGTACCGAAGCAGAAGAACTCAGCCTCTGTTGCAATCTGATCAGCTGTCAGTGCTGCACGAGGAATCTCGATCATAGTACCAACTTCGTACTTCATCTCAACGCCTGCTGCTGCGATCTCAGCATCAGCTGTTGCTACAACGACATCCTTAACATTCTTAAGCTCTTTTACATCACCAACGAGTGGGATCATGATCTCTGGCTCAACTGTCCAATCAGGATGATTCTTCTTTACGTTGATTGCTGCACGGATAACAGCGCTTGTCTGCATCTTAGCAATCTCAGGATATGTTACAGCAAGACGACATCCACGATGACCCATCATTGGGTTGAACTCGTGAAGTGAATCGATGATTGCCTTAATCTCCTCTACGCTCTTGCCCTTAGCTTCTGCAAGCTTCTTGATGTCAGCTTCCTCAGTAGGAACGAACTCATGAAGTGGAGGATCCAGGAAACGAATGGTAACCGGGTTACCCTCAAGTGCCTCATAAAGAGCCTCGAAATCTCCCTGCTGATATGGAAGGATCTTAGCAAGTGCTTCTTCTCTCTCTTCTACTGTATCAGAACAGATCATCTCACGGAAAGCAGCGATTCTGTCTTCCTCGAAGAACATATGCTCTGTACGGCAAAGACCAATACCCTCTGCACCAAGCTCACGAGCTTTCTTAGCATCTGCAGGTGTATCAGCGTTTGTACGAACTTTAAGCTTTCTATACTTGTCAGCCCAAGCCATTACACGGCCGAACTCACCAGCGATTGTAGCATCAACAGTTGGAATAAGACCATCATAGATGTTACCTGTTGTACCATCGATAGAGATCTCAGAACCCTCTGTATAAGTCTTACCTGCGAGCTCGAACTTCTTGTTCTCCTCGTCCATAACAATGTCGCCACAACCAGATACACAGCATGTACCCATACCACGGGCAACTACGGCTGCATGTGATGTCATACCACCACGAACAGTCAGGATACCCTGTGCACTCTTCATACCTGTGATATCCTCTGGAGAAGTCTCAAGACGAACAAGTACAACCTTCTCACCGCGCTCAGCCCACTCTACAGCGTCCTCTGCTGTAAATACAACCTTACCACAAGCAGCTCCCGGAGAAGCACCAAGACCCTTTCCAATCGGAGTAGCTTTCTTAAGCTCAGCAGCATCGAACTGTGGATGAAGAAGTGTATCCAGGTTACGAGGATCGATCATTGCTACTGCCTCTTCCTCTGTCTTATGTCCCTCATCTACAAGGTCACAAGCAATCTTTAATGCAGCTGGAGCTGTTCTCTTACCGTTACGGCACTGAAGCATGTACAGCTTCTTGTTCTCAACAGTAAACTCCATATCCTGCATATCATGGTAGTGATTCTCAAGAGTATCACAAACCTTAACGAACTCAGCATATGCCTCCGGGAACTCCTGCTCCATCTGAGCGATTGGCATTGGTGTACGAACACCGGCTACTACGTCCTCGCCCTGTGCATTGATCAGGAACTCACCCATCAGCTTGTTCTCACCTGTTGCAGGGTCACGGGTAAATGCAACACCTGTACCGGACTCATTATTCAGGTTACCGAATACCATAGGCATTACGTTAACTGCGGTACCCCATGAATAAGGGATATCATTGTCACGACGGTATACGTTTGCACGAGGGTTGTCC
Organism: Jutongia huaianensis; assembly: GCF_014384985.1. Lineage (GTDB taxonomy): Bacteria > Bacillota > Clostridia > Lachnospirales > Lachnospiraceae > Jutongia > Jutongia huaianensis. The sequence goes on along the minus strand of NZ_JACRSX010000005.1, from coordinate 143,074 downwards.
CATGAACGGAATACAGCCTCTACAGCCAGCTTCATCTGCTCTACAGGATCAGATGGGAAGTCTTTACCTAACTGATTCTTGTACTCAGCCTTGAACTGCTCTGCCAGAATCTTAAGATCCTGAGCTGTCAGATCAACGTCATACTTAACACCCTTCTCCTCTTTCATCTTGTCGATGAGCTGCTCGAAATACTTCTTACCAACTTCCATAACGACATCAGAGAACATCTGGATGAAACGTCTGTATGAATCATATACGAAACGCTCGAATGTTGGATCCGGGTTACCCTTGATCATAGTAGCTACTACGTCATCGTTAAGACCAAGGTTCAGGATTGTATCCATCATACCAGGCATAGATGCGCGGGCACCGGAACGGACAGAAACGAGAAGTGGATTCTCAGAGTCACCGAACTTCTTGCCGTTGATCTCCTCCATCTTCTTTACGCCGTCCATGATCTGAGCCATGATCTCGTCATTGATCTGACGGCCATCCTCATAATACTGTGTACAAGCCTCTGTAGTTACTGTAAAACCCTGTGGTACAGGAAGACCGATGTTGGTCATCTCTGCAAGGTTCGCACCCTTACCACCAAGTAAGTTACGCATGGTCATGTCGCCTTCGCTAAACATATACACCCATTTGTTTGCCATTGTAAAGTTACCTCCTATATTTGTAATTATATTGTTGATATCGACAGACGGACGCACTTCGCCCACGGACTGCCACATCGCTGTTTCTAGTATAACACACTCCTCCCACGTATGAAAAGAGTTTTTTGACATTTTTTATAACGGGAATCATTTCTACCGGTCGTCATCATCGTCAAAATCGGCATCCTCTCCCATGAACTCGCGGTTTGTCACGCGCTTTTTGTCACGGTTTTCCTCTACCAGCTTGGATAACTGCTCCTTGACATCTCTTGGCTTCTTGATATTTTTTATCTCAAAGTCTCTCATACTCTTATCCGCTGAGGAAACCTGAATGGTTCCGATTCCAAAAATCTTCTGGGACAGTGTCTGGCTCAGGGACAGATCCATAATTCGGTACAGACGCACCTCGTCTTCAACAGTCTTTAACAGACCGCTTGTGATAAAGAGCCTGTCATCCGTCAGGGCATACTTCGTGAATGTCCATGGCAGACCCAGAGCATTCCTTTTTCTTTCTTTCCAGATAAAATTTGTTTCCATATCATCCTCCGTTCTACACGTAATGTGATTTAAATTTACTTTGTACTTTCTTTTACAAACCTCCAGCGGCAGATCTTTAGATCTCCCTGACAGCGAAGTCGTAAAGTTACAGGTTCCTTTTCTGCTTTCAGATTGTCTACCGGTATCAGATGCTGGCGGAATATTCTGCCGTGAGGTGCATTCTTTGCTGTCGCTGCCGCCGCCCATCCGGGATTATCTCCGACACCGGAAAGCTCCTCAAAATCCGGCACAATATATGCTGCATTATGCGTCCCATTGATAAATACATCTACAGTGCTTTCCGGCACGGCATCTGCATCTAAAACAAGATATGCCGTCTCCGCAGGCAGGCAGACGCGGTCATACTCCAGGATCAGGCAGTCATCGATCCGTTCTCCGACCTGCTCCTCCCTAGTCACCTCATTTATATTTTGCCACAAGCCGCCTACTTTTTCAAATAGATCTTCCGGTGCATGTGCATCCGCTGTATGTGCAACACTGTCATACCCCATATGGCCTTCCCACAAAAATCCATTCTGTGACCGGTCATAGTGATCTGCCGGCTGCCAGCTTCCGCCATCCCGGAATCCTCTCTCCTGCCCTTTCAATTCAACCGTAACCACAGCGTCTATATCAGCAGAAGAATGGCCTGCCTGAATCTCATAAATTCCCGGTTCCAAAAGCTTCTTTCGCCGGATCGTATCGTAATACATCAGATCCTCAACCGGAATCCGGAATGAAACTCTCCTCTCTTCCCCTGCTTCCATCCGCTTCACTCTTTCAAATGCAGCCAGAGTCCGGATCGGACGTTTCACAACCGGCTCCTTCTTCGTATAATATATCTGAACCACTTCATCCTGTGCCGGAAGTGCATTGCCCGTCTGTACCAAATTCCGTACAGTGCATGCGACATCAATATATTTTTCATCCTCAGAAGCCTTTGCTGTAAGTGCTGTTATCTCTGTCGGTGCATATGTCAGGCCATAACCAAAAGGATAAAGCACATCTCCCTTAAAATACTGATATGTTCTTTCCTTCTGGATAATGTCATAATCATCCATATCCGGAAGCTGCTCTGTATCACAGTACCATGTCATATTTAACCGCCCGGCCGGCGCTTCCTTTCCAAACAGAATATCTGCCAGACCATTTCCCAGCTCCATACCGCCACCTGCCATCGTAAGGATTGCCGGCAAATGCTGCTTTTCCCAGCCAATGGCATAAGGCACACTGGTCACAAGCGCTGCGATGACCCTGTGATTTTCCCGGTACACCGCCTGCAGAAGCTGTCTCTGATACACCGGAAAATCGATATCCTTCCGATCCACTTCTTCCTTACAGGTGATCAACGGATGTGCTCCACCTACATAAACCACCGTTTCTGCCTGAGCTGCTGCCTTTTGCGCTTCTTTGACACCATTTTTGACCAGAACCGGACAAAGTGCCGGAAGAGTACGGTACTTTCTTCCTGTCACCGTCTCATAGATGCCGCCCCTTCTGTCCATTTTTAAATTCCCTGCAAATACCTGGTGCCCCTGGATATCTGTGCAGCTGACAATACGACGCACTTCTCCATCCTCTGCAAAGCCCTGTTCGTCCATAACCCGGATCCGGTTCTGCTCGTCCACATAAAGACCTGCTCCATTCCATGCCTTAAGCAGAAATTCTTCTTCATTTTCCAGAATCTCTGCAAACCGGCTTCCAACAGCCAGAGACATTCCCTTTTCCTCTGACTCCTTTAAATCCGTAATATTTATCTGTGCATGGAATACCTCTTTGACAAACCATCCAAATGCTCTGTCTGCTGAAGCCTTAAAAATACCACCACGATATATCTCATCTTCATCACAGCCATCCAGAGCCGTCAGATATCGTCCATTACTTTCTGCCTTTAATGTCAACTGTTCCTTGTCCCATAAAACGGACTCAAAGATTTCTGCCTCCTCTTCTTCTACCAGTCCAAGAGTCTCTCCATCCTCCAAAAGCCCCAGATATTTATCTCCGCAGGCGATCTTTAACTTTGGCACACCAGACTCAAAGATTACATTTTCCGGATCATTGACAGCATCACGGATGCCCTGCAGCGGCGTCACGGCATATGGCGGAATGCCGGAGTACCAGTCCAGAAACCACTCTTCGGCGGAAGGTCCGATCACTGCGAGCTTATGATGGGATGTCACCTGCTTGCAGTCCAATGGCAACAGCTTTTGTCCGTCGATTTCGTCATTCTTAAGCAGCACAATGGATTCCCCGGTGACCTGTCTCGCCAGCTTCTGAAACTCCGGGAGATTCAGTCCGTAATTTGGGTTAGTCTCCTGTGGATCAAACAGGCCAAGCCGGATCAGAGTGCTAAAGTGACACCGCAAAGCACGGTCAATATCTGTCATATCGATCATCCCCAGCTCATAAGCTTCTCTTGCCCCCTCGATCACAGCATCAATATCATCCGTGAAGCAGTCAATGCCCGCCTTCAATCCCTCGGCAATGGTCTCCGTATGAGATCCAAAATAATGATGACAGTCTACGGTCTGTTTCATATCGCCGCCATCGCACACCACATGATGTACTCCCCATTGCTCCTTGGCAATTTTCTGCACTTCATGATTCAGGATCGCAGGTACACCATTAATCTCATTGTAAGAGGTCATCATTGCCTCGGCGCCACCCTCTGTTACGGCGCGACGGAATGGCTCCAGATAATACTCATGTTTATTCCGCGGATCAATAGAAGAAGACTTCCAGACACGTCCATCCTCCACATTGTTGGCATAAAAATGCTTTAATGTAGCTCCACAACGTATATTATCTCCTTCTCCCCGCATCCCGCGAATATAGGCGGATGCCATCTTTCCCGTCAGATACGGATCCTCTCCGTACGCCTCCTCGGTACGCCCCCAGCGGGGATCGCGCTCCATGTCAATGGTTGGAGCCCACAGACACAAGCCGCCCCTTCGTCCGTCCTTTTCAAAGACAGCTCTCGCCTCTGTTCCTACAACTTCTCCGGCTTTTTGGATCAATTCCGGATCCCATGTACCGCTCATCCCAATAGGATTCGGGAAAATCGTCGTTGGCTGCGGCTCTCCCTGATCAAAGCTCTGATCATGGCGCATCTGCAAACCGTGGGCACCCTCACACCCCACGAAAAAAGATGGAATACCCAGCCGTTCGATCGCAGGATTGCCTGTACCAAGACAGGAGAATTTCTCTTCTAAAGTTAATTCCTTTACCAGATAATCCAGTCTTTCTTCCATAGTTTTCCCAGTATCCCACAGCGGATTGTTTCTGTTGGTATTGTTGTCTGACATGATCGTTTCCTCCTGAAACATTTTAGTCTATAGTATATTATATTTCTTAATATACAAAACGGGACCCGGCATCCTTCTGCCAGGTCCCTAGCCTTACGTTAATATAAACTATTTTTTAATTTTCATTGATTTTTTGACACCGGCCTTGCTTCCAAAAAGCTTCTTATATGCTTTCAGTTTCTTTGCCGGTACTTTGAATACTGCTTTTTTCTGGATACCCTTGAAGGCATTCTTTCCTACCTTCTTCAGGCTTTTGGATTTCACCACAACATTCTTCAGTGATTTACAACCGGAGAATGCATTGGCACCAATTGATGTAATATTGGCACCGATTGTTACCTTTTTCAGCTTCTTGTTATTCTTAAACGCATTTTTGGCAATGGAGGTTACTTTATAAGATACACCATTCACCTTAACTGTCGCCGGAATCGCCGCAGATGTCTTTGTTTTGCTTGCAGGTGCTTTATACTCTACCGTTTTATTTTTAACATCGGAAACCGTATAAGACGCATTTTTGTCCTTTACAACATCGCCCTTTGCCGGTGCAGCTGCAATTGCTGTCTGGGTCGGAATCTGTGCAGCCGGTGCGCTTGGTGCGGCAGATGGCACCTGTGCAGCCGGTGCGCTTGGTACGGCAGATGGCACCTGACTTGGTGTTACTGTTGGACTTTCGACCGGTGCATTAGACTCTGCCGGTGTTAAATCATCCGTTGTGAAAAGCTCAATCTTTGTGAAAACCGGTTTGTTACTGGCAGAAATCCATAACAGCCCATTTCCCTGCAGGAAGCCCTCTTCCAGCGCAAAGATTTTACCACTCCACTCATCTTCCGCACTGACATCTGTTGCTTTTCCCGCTTTACATTTTTCAAGAGCCGCCTTGCTTGCACTAAACATCTCTTCATTTTCATCGAACAGTCCCTTTTCCGGAGGATAAGAGGCTCTAAATTCTGCCGGTGCAAGCTGAAGAGCCGCACTGTCAATATCATTGTCCTGACAGGTTGCACGAATGTATAAATGCTTTACATTCTTTAAAGCCTCAGAGTAAATAACAGCCCAGTATCCATATGTATTACAGTGGAACGTCCAGTCATTTGTTCCATCATTGGTCTGTACGGAAAGCTTTGGATTACAGTAGGTATTATTGTCTCCACCATTCTTCTTCCAGCTTCCCTCCCAGGTAAAGATCTTGGTTAATGCACTTTCATCTGTCTGCTCTGTATACTTTGGTTTACCTGTATTTACATCCGTTTTTGCAAAGGTGCCCTCTGCTCCTGTTACGGAAATAATGGCATCTGCTACATTGTCAAATGCGATCACATTATTTTCACGGTCAAGCCATGTACCATTATCCCACAGTACCGGAACCATTCCTTTTTCGATTGCATATTTTCCAAACTCACTGATATATTTCGGAATACCATCCGCTGCAGTTGTCTGGACACCAAACTCGCCAAGGATTACACCATACCCCTGCTCCGTAAACTTGCTCATCATATCAAGATTATCATGCATTTCCTTGATATCGGCATCCGTACCCCAGTCAAAAAGACGCGGAGCGCTGCCCTCGGTCTGGTGATACTCGCTTCCACCACAGTAGTTCCAAGGAGTGTAATAGTGAACAGATACGCTGAGCTTGTTTTTTCCATTTCCCTTAACCGGATCAGTCGGCATTTTAAATCTAACATCACAGGTTCTTTCAATATTGGTGCTGTAGCCTGCGATCAACAGATAACGTTTTTCATTATTTCCACCGGATTTACGAACAATATTTACAAATTCCTGATTGATCTTGTTCATTGTCTCATACTGCTCATCAACGGACAATACACCTGTTTTATTGCTGGTGTCACGTTTAACCCAGTTATCGTTCAGACGATCTCCAAGCTCTTCGTTGGCAGACTCGAAGATCAAACGGTCTGAGTAATCTTTATAGCGTTCACTCAGCTGTGTCCAGATCTGTCTGTAACGGGCCCATGCCTGCTCACGAACAGACGGATCCTTGTCACCAAACTGTCCCCACCAGTCACCGTCATAATGAATGTTGACGATTGCATATAATCCGTCATTCAGACAGTAATTGATGACCTCTTCCACACGCTCCAAATACTTTTCATTGATAGTATATGTCATTTTATCCTCAGAAATATCCATCAGATTGGACCATGCCACCGGAATACGGACATTGTTGAAGCCATATGCCTTGATCGTATCTACATTTTTCTGTGTTAATGCAGAATTGTTTGCAGATGTTTCACAATAATTTACGTCTACGTTTTTCTTTTCATCCTCAGTCATACTGCTGGTATCAATAGACTGATCCAGAGAGTTACCATAGTTCCAGCCAAGTCCCATTTCTTTCATATAAGCGGCGGAATCCATATTGTCTCTCATCTCGCCATTGTCCCTGGTCTTAAAACCACTTGGCAATGTACGTTCCTCGCCAATATTACTTGGCACATCCGTTTCTGCTGCCTTGACGGTCTTTTTCACTGATGCAATGCCGATTCCGCTTACGGAACTCACAACCATTGCTAACGAAAGAAAAGACGCCAATAATTGTTTTTTTAATTTCCTCATTGTATTATCCTTCCTTTTTATTAAAATATAAATTTGCATTATAGGCAAAACCACTATACCTATACGTTCATACTAACACATTTTTATGCAGTTTGCAACATTACAGATTCATTACAGCCCCTGATAAATGGTGCATTTCACAATTTAGCGTGGAACATTCCATAAATAATAGAAATATTCTATAAAGCAAAAAAGAGACATTCTATCCGCAGATAAAATGTCCCTTAAAATTTTATGAATAATTATGCATCGATATCGCCATCATCCTCTGTGGATGTAGAATATACCAATTCTCCGTCAGAAGAAGCAAAATCCTTTGCAGGCTCCTCTTCGATCACAACCTCTTTCTCTTTTGCACGATCTTTCTTGTCGTCCTTCTTGTCCTCATCCTCAGACTTTGCAGCTTTGGCAGCACGGATTGCTGCAATCTCGCGCTCTGCCTCTTCATCACAGTCCAGTTTTACGGAACGATATCTCTTCATACCGGTTCCAACAGGAATCAGCTTACCAATGATAACGTTCTCCTTCAGACCTACCAATGGATCGATCTTACCCTTGATCGCGGCATCGGTCAGAACCTTTGTGGTCTCCTGGAAGGATGCGGCTGACATGAAGGAATTGGTTGCCAGTGCAGCCTTGGTAATACCAAGCATAACCTGACTTCCCTCCGGAGGCTCCTTGCCTTCCTTGGTCAGTGCCTCTACAGTATCCTCATAGTCAAGAGCATCTACCATAACACCCGGCAGATAATTGGAATCACCGTTATTCTCGATACGGATCTTCTTCAACATCTGACGAACGATAACCTCGATATGCTTATCGTTGATATCTACACCCTGCAGACGGTAAACTCTCTGTACCTCACGGATCATATAATCCTGTACGGCACGGACACCCTTGATCGCAAGAATATCGTGTGGATTTACACTACCCTCTGTAAGCTCATCACCGGCTTCCAGCTCCTGTCCCTCAAGCACCTTGATACGGGAACCGTAAGGGATCAGATATGCCTTGCTGTCACCTGTCTCTTTATTGGTTACTACCACTTCACGTTTCTTTTTGGTATCACGGATGCTTACAGTACCGCCAAACTCAGCGATAATTGCAAGTCCCTTCGGCTTACGGGCCTCGAAAAGCTCCTCGACACGAGGAAGACCCTGTGTGATATCATCACCGGCTACACCACCGGCATGGAACGTACGCATGGTAAGCTGTGTACCAGGCTCACCGATGGACTGTGCAGCAATAATACCAACAGCCTCACCAACCTGAACCGGCTCACCAGTTGCCATGTTGGCACCGTAACATTTTGCGCAGACACCGATGTGTGACTTACAGGTCAGGATTGTACGGATCTTGACTCTCGCCTTAGAACCGGCATCCATAATTGCCTTTGTCTTGACAATACGTGCTGCTCTCTTTGGTGTGATCATATGGTTTGCCTTTACGATCAGTTCACCATTGTCATCATATATATTCTCACAGGAGAATCTTCCTGTAATACGCTCTTCCAGAGACTCGATCAGCTCCTTGCCATCGGCAAACTCCCCAATCTCCATACCCGGAATCTCATCACGTCCCACGCTGCAGTCTACCTCGCGGATTGAAAGCTCCTGAGATACATCGACCAGACGACGGGTCAGGTATCCGGAATCGGCGGTACGAAGGGCTGTATCGGACAGACCCTTACGGGCACCATGAGCGGAAATGAAGTACTCCAATACGTCAAGACCTTCACGGAAGTTTGACTTGATCGGGAGCTCGATAGTACGTCCTGATGTATCTGCCATCAGTCCACGCATACCGGCAAGCTGTTTGATCTGTGCCTGAGAACCACGGGCACCGGAATCAGCCATCATGAAGATGTTATTATAACGATCCAGACCAGCCATCAGAGCTTTGGTCAGCTTATCATCGGCTGCGAACCATGTATTGACAACTGCCTTGTAACGCTCCTCCTCGGTCAGGAGACCACGGTGGAACTTACGCGTGATCGTCTCAACTGTCTTTTCTGCATCTGCCAGAATATCCTTCTTTGCAGCAGGCACGGTCATATCAGAAATTGATACGGTCATTGCTGCACGGGTAGAATACTTATAACCTAATGCTTTAATATGATCCATTGTCTCAGCAGTACCTGTTGCACCGTGTACATCGATACACTTCTCCAGGATCTGCTTTAACTGTTTCTTACCTACATGGAAGTCTACCTCCAGTGTCAGGAAATTGTCCGGATTGCTTCTGTCTACAAAGCCCAGATCCTGCGGCAGGATCTCGTTGAAGATGAAACGTCCCAGAGTAGACTCAATGTTTTTGATTTCAACCTGTCCCTCGGCATTAACACCGCTTCTGCGGACTGTAATACGTGAGTGAAGTGTAACCACGCCGTTTTCGTAAGCTGTGATCGCTTCATTGACAGACTTGAAGAACTTGCCTTCGCCCTTTACACCCGGTCTTTCCTGTGTCAGATAGTAGATACCAAGTACCATATCCTGTGAAGGAACGGCAACCACACCACCATCGGACGGTTTCAGCAAGTTGTTTGGTGAAAGAAGAAGGAAACGGCACTCTGCCTGAGCCTCTACGGACAACGGCAGATGCACAGCCATCTGGTCACCATCGAAATCGGCGTTGAACGCGGTACATACCAGTGGATGAAGCTTGATTGCCTTACCCTCTACCAGTGTCGGCTCAAATGCCTGAATACCAAGACGGTGAAGTGTAGGGGCACGGTTCAGCATAACCGGGTGCTCACGGATAACCTCCTCCAGCACATCCCATACCTCCGGCTGAAGCTTCTCAACCATCTTCTTGGCCTGCTTAATATTGTGTGCTGTTCCGTCTGCTACCAGTTCCTTCATAACGAAAGGCTTGAACAGCTCAATAGCCATCTCCTTTGGAAGACCACACTGATAGATCTTAAGTTCAGGACCAACGACGATAACGGAACGGCCGGAATAGTCAACACGCTTACCTAACAGGTTCTGACGGAAACGTCCCTGCTTACCCTTTAACATATCAGACAGAGACTTGAGAGGTCTGTTTCCGGGACCTGTAACAGGACGTCCACGACGACCGTTGTCGATCAGGGCATCCACTGCCTCCTGGAGCATTCTCTTCTCGTTGCGGACGATAATATCAGGCGCACCTAACTCCAGCAGTCTCTTCAGACGGTTATTTCTATTGATGATACGACGATACAGATCATTCATATCAGATGTTGCAAATCGTCCTCCGTCCAACTGTACCATAGGACGAAGATCCGGTGGAATTACCGGAATAACAGTAAGGATCATCCATTCCGGCTTGTTTCCGGAACCACGGAATGCCTCGATCACTTCCAGTCTCTTGATGATACGTGCACGCTTCTGACCGGATGCGTTTTTCAGCTCCTCCTTGAGGGTATTGGACTCTTCCTCAAGGTCAATGCTCATCAAAAGCTCCATAATAGACTCAGCACCCATGCCGGCACGGAATGCATTGCCATAGTTTGCTCTTGCCTCCTGATACTCTGCCTCAGAGAGGATCTGCTTCTGCTGCAGACCAATACCATCCTGCGCCTCCAGTACAATATATGACGCAAAGTAAAGGACCTTTTCCAGGTTCTTTGGAGACACATCAAGGATCAGACCCATACGGCTTGGAATACCCTTGAAATACCAGATATGTGATACCGGTGCTGCCAGCTCAATGTGACCCATACGCTCACGACGTACGCTGGCCTTTGTTACTTCGACACCACAACGGTCACAGACAACGCCTTTATAACGAATCTTTTTATATTTACCACAATGACACTCCCAGTCCTTGCTCGGTCCAAAGATCTTCTCACAGAACAGTCCGTCCTTTTCCGGCTTTAATGTTCTGTAGTTGATGGTCTCCGGCTTCTTTACCTCACCACGGGACCACTCTCTGATCTTTTCCGGAGATGCAAGACCAATCTTGATCGCATCATATGTGATATGCTTTTCTTCCTTTACAGTACTATCGATCATAGTAACCTCCATTCTTCCACATCCAGGTTGTGTAAATCCGAAGTTTCGTCTTATAACAGATCCGGCTCCTCTGAAGCTTCAAAATCACCAAAAATGTCGTCATTCTCTAACTCTTCTGCAGTTCCCTCTTTAAAACCGGCAGATTCAAAGGACTCACCACTGCCAAATGCAAAGTTGGCATCGCCATCGATCAATGGCTTGATGTCCTCAGCATTATCCTCTTCTACACTCTCCGTCATCGGTACTTCATTACCGTTCTCATCCAGAACAGTTACATCAAGAGCAAGTGCCTGCAGCTCTTTGAGGAGTACCTTGAAGGACTCAGGGATACCAGGATCAGAGATATTCTCTCCCTTGATGATCGCCTCATATGTCTTCACACGTCCAACCACATCATCGGACTTCACAGTCAGGATCTCCTGAAGTGTATATGCAGCACCATAAGCCTCCAGCGCCCATACCTCCATCTCTCCGAAACGTTGTCCACCGAACTGGGCTTTACCACCCAGAGGCTGCTGTGTTACCAGTGAGTAAGGACCGGTAGAACGTGCATGGATCTTATCATCAACCAGATGATGCAGCTTCAGGTAGTGCATGAAACCAACGGTAACTTCACCATCGAAGTACTCACCTGTACGTCCGTCACGAAGACGAACCTTACCATCACGGCGGATCGGTACACCCTTCCACTGCTGACGGTAATCCTTATTCTCTACCAGATAGTTCATAACCTCCGGATCAAGAATATCTTTATATTTATCAACGAAAGGAACAACGTCTGCCGGATACTCTACGCCATCCGCTGCAGCCTTTGCCTTTTCTGCCTCAAGCTCTGTCTGATCCAGCGGGGTATTGGCATAATCGTTTGCCATCTCCAATGTATCCATGATATCGTGCTCGTTTGCACCATCAAAGACAGGAGTTGCTACATTAAAACCAAGTACCTTGGCAGCCAGACTCAGATGAATCTCCAGGACCTGACCGATGTTCATTCGGGAAGGCACACCCAGAGGATTCAGCACGATATCCAAAGGACGTCCGTTTGGAAGGAATGGCATATCCTCCACAGGAAGTACTCTGGAAACCACACCCTTGTTACCGTGACGACCAGCCATCTTATCACCCACCTGAATCTTACGCTTCTGGGCAATGTAGATACGAACATTTTCATTTACTCCCGGTGGAAGCTCATCACCGTTCTCTCTGGTAAATACTTTGGCATCCACAACGATACCAAACTCACCATGAGGAACCTTCAGGGAAGTATCACGTACTTCTCTTGCCTTCTCACCAAAGATCGCACGAAGAAGTCTCTCCTCTGCGGTCAGCTCTGTCTCTCCCTTTGGAGTAACCTTGCCGACAAGAATATCATTGGCACGAACCTCAGCACCGATACGGATGATACCTCTCTCATCCAGATCCTTCAGTGCATCGTCACCAACGCCCGGCACATCGCGGGTAATCTCCTCTGCACCCAGCTTGGTATCTCTTGCCTCGGCATTGTACTCGCTGATGTGTACAGAAGTATAAACGTCTTCCTGAACCAGTCTCTCACTTAAGAGAACCGCATCCTCGTAGTTGTAACCTTCCCATGTCATGAAACCGATCAACGGATTCTTACCAAGGGCAATCTCACCACCACAGGTAGAAGGACCATCTGCAAGGACCTGACCTGCCTTTACCTCGTCTCCCTTGTTGACCAGAGGTCTCTGGTTCATGCTGGTTCCCTGGTTGCTTCGCTGGAACTTCGCTAATTTATAATTATGAATGGTGCCGTTTGTCTCCTTCACAATGATCTCATTGGAAGCGGAACGCTCAACCACACCATCTGCCTCTGCGATCACACAGTTACCGGAGTCGATCGCAGCCTTCATCTCCATACCGGTACCAACCGCAGGAGCCTCTGTCACAAGAAGCGGTACTGCCTGACGCTGCATGTTGGATCCCATCAGGGCACGGTTCGCATCATCGTTCTCCAGGAACGGGATCATGGCTGTTGCCACAGAGAACACCATCTTAGGAGATACGTCCATCAGATCGATATCCTTCTTCGGGAACTCAGATGTCTCTTCACGACGACGACCGGATACACTGTTACGCACAAAATGACCTTCTGCGTCAAGTGCCTCGTTCGCCTGTGCAACAGTATATTTATCCTCCTCATCAGCAGAGAGGTAAACTACCTCATCGGTTACGCGAGGATTTGCAGGATCTGTCTTGTCCACCTTACGGTAAGGAGCCTCGACAAAACCATATTCATTAATGCGTGCATAAGATGCCAGAGAGTTGATCAAACCGATGTTTGGTCCCTCAGGAGTCTCTACAGGACACATACGTCCGTAATGAGAATAATGGACATCTCGTACCTCGAATCCGGCACGGTCACGGGAAAGACCACCAGGTCCTAATGCAGAAAGACGACGCTTGTGAGTCAGCTCACTCAGCGGGTTATTCTGATCCATGAACTGTGACAGCTGGGAACTTCCGAAGAACTCCTTAACGGCTGCCGTTACCGGCTTAATATTGATCAGAGACTGTGCTGTGATGGAAGAAAGATCCTGTGTGGACATTCTCTCACGAACAACACGCTCCATACGTGACAAACCGATACGATACTGGTTCTGAAGCAGCTCGCCTACTGCACGGATACGACGGTTACCCAGGTGATCGATATCGTCATCATTACCAATACCATACTCCAGATGAATATTGTAGTTTATGGAAGCAAAGATATCTTCCTTGGTGATATGCTTTGGAATCAGCTCAGAGATATTGTACTGGATCTCCTCGATGATATCCTCCTGAGACTCGTTCTCGTCCAGGATCTGCTTTAACAGTGGATAATATACATCCTCTGTCACACCAATGCTCTTCGGATCCACATCCGGGAGATAATAACGAAGGTCAACCATCAGGTTGGAAAGAACCTTTGTCACATGCTCCTCATGCTCAACCATCACATAAGGAACTGCAGCATTCTGAAGCTGGACTGCGATCTCCTCTGTGATCAGTGTACCTGCCTCCAGCTTCTCGCCGGTCACAGTATCTACTGCATCCTCTGCCAGTCTGCATCCTACGATGCGGTTCTTGAAATGCAGCTTCTTATTAAACTTATATCTTCCGACCTTTGCCAGATCATATCTCTTTGGATCGAAGAACATACCATTGAGAAGATTCTCGGCACTGTCTACGGAAAGCGGCTCGCCCGGACGAAGCTTTTTGTAAAGCTCAAGCAAACCATCCTGATAATTCTCTGTTGTATCCTTCTCGATACTTGCAAGGATCTTTGGCTCCTCACCGAAAAGCTCTTTGATCTCTGCATTGGTGCCCAGTCCAAGAGCACGCAGGAATACAGTAATCGGAACTTTTCTATTTCTATCTACACGGACGAAGAAGACATCATTGGAATCCGTCTCATACTCCAGCCACGCACCACGATTCGGGATTACTGTAGATGAAAATAACTCTTTACCGATCTTGTCATGACCGATCGCATAGTAAATGCCTGGGGAACGTACTAACTGACTTACGATAACACGCTCAGCACCATTGATGATAAAGGTACCTGTCGCTGTCATAAGAGGCAATTCACCCATAAAGATCTCGTGTTCCTTGATTTCCTCAGTCTCTTTGTTGTGCAGACGAACCTTAACCTTTAAAGGTGCTGAATAAGTAGCATCCCTCTCCTTACACTGGTCAATATCGTACTTGCTCTCGTCTCTGCAAAGCTTGAAATCAACAAATTCCAGGCTGAGATGACCGCCAAAGTCAGAGATTGGGGAAATATCCCGAAATACTTCCTTCAGACCATCATCCAAAAACCACTGGTAAGAATTGGTCTGCACCTCAATGAGGTTTGGCATCTCCAGAACTTCTCCCTGATGGGCATAACTCATTCTCACACCATTGCCTACTTTTACCGGACGTATTCTGTTTTTCTCCATCGCCGTTTCACTCCTTAATTTTGTAGAGTATTTTGTGGCTTTTCAATCCTCATAAACTATGATATAATATACGTTATACCTGTTTGAGTTTATAATCTGCCACAATAAGTGCATTTTCCATCTTACCATCTAATCTGATGGTTGTCAAGCTTTTCCGTTTTATTGAATAATTCTTTCTATAAATTTTATATATAATAAGAAAGGAGACAT
Organism: Jutongia huaianensis; assembly: GCF_014384985.1. Classification (GTDB taxonomy): domain Bacteria; phylum Bacillota; class Clostridia; order Lachnospirales; family Lachnospiraceae; genus Jutongia; species Jutongia huaianensis. The sequence continues at coordinate 127,853 of NZ_JACRSX010000005.1, read as the reverse complement.
ATATGAACATCAAAAAAATGATACAGGATATGACACTGGAAGAAAAAGCAAGCCTTTGCTCCGGTGCAGATTTCTGGCACACCGAAGCGGTGGACCGGGTCGGCTTAAAGAGTATTATGGTTTCTGACGGACCTTACGGACTTCGCAAGCAGGAAGAGGTCGGAAACAATATGGGATGGGCCGAAAGCATTCTCGCCGTTGGCTTTCCTACTGCTTCCTCTATGGCGTCCTCCTTTGACCGCGATCTCGTCCGGGAGGTAGGCAATGCCCTTGGAGAAGAGTGTCAGGCAGAGGATGTTGCCGTTCTTCTGGGACCGGGTATCAATATGAAACGATCCCCTCTGGGAGGCAGAAACTTCGAATATTACTCCGAGGATCCCTATGTAGCCGGAGAGATCGGTGCGGCCTTTGTAAATGGCGTTCAGGAAAAGAATGTCGGAACCAGCCTGAAGCATTTTGCTGCGAACAATCAGGAAACCCGTCGTATGAATGTCAGTGCCCAGGTGGACGAGCGTACGCTTCGTGAGACATATCTGACCGCTTTTGAGCAGGTTGTCAAAAAAGCGCAGCCATGGACCATTATGTGCAGCTACAACCGCATCAACGGCACTTATTCCTGCGAAAATGACTGGCTGTTAAACAAAGTCCTCCGGGATGAGTGGGGCTTTGAGGGTCTTGTTATGACAGACTGGGGTGCCATGAATAACCGCGTGAAATCCTTAAATGCCGGGCTGGATCTGGAGATGCCGGACTGTCACGGAGAAACTGACAAACAGATCGTAGAAGCAGTCAAAAAAGGTACCGTTTCTATGGATACTTTAGACAAAACCGTAGAACGGATCCTGACTGCGGTAGATAAATATTATTTTAATAAGAAAGAAAATGCTTCCTATGATAAGGAAGCCCACCATCAGCTTGCCCGCAAAATGGCCGGCAACAGCGCTGTTCTTCTGAAAAACGATGGAATCCTTCCTCTAAAGGAATCCCAGAAGATCGCCATCATTGGTGAGTTTGCGGAAATCCCCCGTATTCAGGGCGGCGGCTCCAGTCATATTAATTGTTTCCGCGTGGAAAGTGCACTGGAGGCCCTGAAGGATAATTCAAACATTACTTACAGCAAGGGCTTCTGTTCTGAACAGGATGAGACAGACGAAGCTCTGTTAAAAGAAGCGGTTGACGCAGCAAAGGCTGCTGAGGTCGCTGTGATTTTTGCGGGACTGCCGGATTCCTTTGAAAGTGAAGGCTTTGACCGGACCCATCTGGATATGCCGGAAAGCCAGAACCATCTGATCCATGAAATCTGCAAGGTACAGCCAAACACCGTCGTTGTCCTGCACAACGGTTCTCCAATCCGTATGCCTTGGCTTTCCGAGGTAAAGGGCGTACTTGAAATGTATCTTTCCGGCCAGGCGAGCGGTGCTGCCGCAGCAGATCTGCTCTACGGCAAAGTAAATCCGTCCGGCAAGCTTGCGGAAACCTTCCCGCTCCGTGTCCAGGACAATCCAACCTATCTGAATTTTCCCGGAGCACAGAATGAGTCCCATTACAGCGAAGGCATTTTTATAGGATACCGTTACTATGACAAACGGGAAATGGATGTCCTTTTCCCATTCGGATACGGTCTCAGCTACACAAGCTTCCGGTACTCCAATGCCAAGCTCATCGTCAACGGCCAGTCTGTCAGCAGCTCTGCCACAAATAATGCAGAGGGTTCCGAGCCAAATGTGATCCCTTCCATTACGGCAAAACCGCAGGATCAGATCCTGGTATCTGTAGATATTACAAATACCGGTGATGTATACGGTAAAGAGGTTGTCCAGCTCTATGTAAAAAATGCTGCATGCGATGCCATCCGTCCGGAACAGGAGCTGCGAAACTTCACCAAGATCGGTCTGGAGCCGGGCGAAACCAAAACGATCACCCTGGAGCTGGATGAACGTTCCTTTTCCTATTACAATACACAGATCCATGACTGGTATGCACCATCCGGAGACTATGAACTGTTACTCTCCGCTTCCTCCAGGGATGTACGTCAGCGTCTGACGCTTCATCTGGAAAATGAGCAGAAACTGCCGTTTATCGTAACAGATATTACCTCCTGCGGTGATGTATATGATCACGCAAACGATCCGTCTCCTCTTGATGATCTGATGGTCAAAAGCGGCTTTATTGATTCCGCTGACAAAGAGAATGACAGTATGGGTGGCGGAACAGCAATGATGATGCGGGCAATGTATAATGATACCCCGCTGCATTCCATTCTCTCATTCAGCACAGACCAGCTGACCTGGGAAGATATCCAGGAAACGATCCGTGCCATCAATGAGAAGCAGTCATAATACAGTTTTTAAGCTCTGACAGAGAGCTTCCTGAAGCAGGAGAATTTTCCATGCATTTAATAAGCATTCCGGAATTTCTCCTGTTCTTTTTCTTTTAGAAGATATTTTTCTTTCGTGGCAAGTCCTCCCCGGATATGGCGTTCAGACTTATTGACATCCAGTACCTCCCGTACCTGCGATGCCAGAGCGTGATTGATCGCCGGAAGCTTCTCCGTCAGATCCTTATGTACCGTGCTTTTGCTGACCCCGAATACTGCCGCTGTCTGCCGGACCGTTGCTTTATGTTCGATCATATACTGTGCCAGCAAAACGGCGCGTTCCTCCAGACATTCTGACAATGAACCTAACCGATATTTTTCATATTTTTTCTTTTCCACTGAGTGTTTCTCCTCATTTCATACCTTACTTCATCCTATGCAGAAAATTCTTTCTTATGATTCCGGACAAATTTTTCTTGAAACTTGTGTAAAAAAAGAATATAGTATAGAGTGTTTAGATATGTCACCCTGTCTTCCACGTTTTTTGTGTGTCGTCCGGGTATTTGTTTTGGGAGGTAAGATTTATGTTGATCGCAAAGAAGCCGGCGAAACAGGGACTAAATATTATTATCGTTGGCTGCGGAAAAGTAGGACTTACACTGATCGAACAGCTTGTAAAAGAAGGACACGATATTACGATCATTGATCAGGATGCCAAAAAGGTCCAGGAAGTCGGAAGCATTTATGATGTTATGGGCGTAGCCGGAAACGGTGCCAGCCACCGTGTTCAGATGGACGCCGGTATTGCCTCTGCGGATCTGCTGATCGCTGTAACAGAATCGGATGAATTAAATCTTCTGTGCTGCACCGTGGCAAATCAGGTTGCAAACTGCTCCACGATTGCCCGCGTCCGCACCCCGGATTACAGCGGAGAGGCAAGTTATCTCCGGGACAAGCTTGGACTTGCCATGATCATCAATCCGGAGCTGGAGGCTGCCAGAGAGATTGCAAGGATCCTGTATCTGCCAACCGCATTAGAAGTCAATTCTTTTGCCCATGGACAGGCTGAGCTGATCAAGATTCAAATCCCCGAAAATAATATATTAGACGGAATGAGCGTGGCAATGCTCAGTAAAAAGATCAACACAAGTGTATTGATCTGTGGCATTGAGCGCAGTGGTGCCATGTACATCCCATCCGGCGATTCCCTTCTTCTGGGCGGAGATAAGATTTCCTTTGTCGCACCGAAGGGACACGGTCGCTTTTTTCTGGAGGATATCGGCATCAAAACAAATCAGGTAAAAAGTACCATGATCATTGGCGGCAGCAAAGCGGCATACTATCTCGCAAAGCAGCTCCTGCCGATGGGCGTTTCCGTCAAGATTGTGGAGCAGGATCTGAAACGATGTGAAGTCTTAAGTGAGCTTCTTCCAAAAGCTACCATTATCAACGGAGATGGTACAGACGAAGACCTGCTGGAAGAGGAAGGCATTGATTCGATTGAATCTTTCGTTCCATTGACCGGTATTGACGAGGAGAACATACTTTTGACTCTCCATGCCAAACAGATTTCCAAAGCGAAAGTCATCACAAAGATCAATCGGATGAATTTTAAGGACGTGATCAGCCGTCTGGATCTGGGAAGCGTTGTTTACCCCCGGTATATCATCTCCGAGACCATCGTTGCATACGTCCGCGCCAAAAAGGATTCTATGGGCAGCAATATCGAAACACTGTACCATATGTTTGATTCCCGTGCAGAAGCCATTGAATTCCGCGTCAATGAACTATCTGCTGTCACAGATATACCTTTAATGGATCTGTCTCTCAAGGACAATCTGTTAATCTGCTTTATCAGCCGCAACGGATCCATTCTGATCCCGACCGGTTCTGATTCCATTCAGGTCGGAGATACGGTTATGGTAGTAACTACCCATACCGGTTTTAATGATCTTCAGGATATTCTGAAATAAAGGATGAAGGGTTATGAATTATTCGATATTAAAATATATTCTCGGTTATGTACTAAAAATAGAAGCAGCGTTTATGCTGCTTCCTTGTGTTACATCTCTTATTTACCATGAGGAAGAAGGACGCTATTTCTTTCTCGTCGCCTGTGTCTGCATGCTTTTGGGCGTGCTTATGACATACCGCAAACCCAAAAACACAGTCTTTTATTTGAAGGAGGGATGTCTTGCCACCTCCTTAAGCTGGATCATTCTGAGTCTTTTTGGTGCGATCCCTTTCTGGATCAGCGGCGAGATTCCCCAATGGGAAAATGCACTTTTTGAAACAATCTCCGGTTTTACCACCACCGGAGCCACGGTTCTCAGCAATGTAGAAGGCTTATCGCACACTGCACTGATCTGGCGAAGCTTTACACACTGGATCGGCGGCATGGGCGTTCTTGTCTTTCTTCTGGCAATCCTCCCGTTGAGTGGCGGCTCCAGTATCAACCTGATGCGTGCAGAAAGCCCCGGACCATCTGTGGGCAAGCTGGTACCAAAGGTACGTTATACCGCAATGATCCTGTATACCATCTATTTTGGCATGACGGTTATTGAGTTTATCTTTCTGCTGGCAGGCAAAATGCCTGTTTTTGATGCGCTTACTACCGCCTTTGGTACTGCCGGCACCGGAGGCTTCGGTATCAAAAATGACAGTATAATGGGCTATTCACCCTATATACAATGGGTAGTTGCCATCTTTATGATATTGTTTGGTATCAACTTCAACTTTTATTTTTATATCCTGTACCGTCATTTCCGCAAGGCGATATCTATGGAGGAGATTCATTATTATCTCGCCATGATCCTGATCGCCGTAACGATTATATTCTTAAATGTCCGTACCATGTATCCAACCGGATTTGAAGCAATGACACATTCCGTTTTTCAGGTTGCGTCCCTTGCCACCTCCACGGGATTTTCCACCACTGATTTTGACCTGTGGCCGCAGACCAGCCAGACCATTCTGATCATTGTGATGTTTGTGGGTGCCTGCGCAGGCAGTACCGGCGGCGGTATTAAAGTGTCGCGGATTGTCATTATGTTTAAAACTGTTTTAAAGGAATTAAACAGTTATATCCATCCAAAGAGCGTCCGCAAAATTAATGTGGAGGGCAAACCGGTGGACCACGAGGTCGTCCGTTCCATCAATGTATTTTTTATTACGTTTATGATTATTTTTTCTCTTTCCGTCTTTGCGATCTCCTTCGAGGATGAGGATCTGGTCACCAACTTTACCGCAGTTCTCACCACCATCAATAATATGGGACCCGGTCTTTCCAAGGTAGGACCAACACAGAACTTCGGACATTTCAATGTCTTTTCCAAGCTTGTACTGATGTTTGATATGCTGGCCGGCCGGCTGGAGCTGTTTCCGCTGCTGATCCTGTTCCATCCTGCCATCTGGAAAGATTCCTTTGAAAGTCACCGCAAAAAGAAACAGAAAGCATAAAGAAACACCTTCGAAAGCAGCGTTTGGAGCCGTTTTCGAAGGTGTTATTTTATTTTCACAAAGTTGCCAGGCAAATTCTATTCGCTTTATTCGTATCGCAGTGCCTCGATGGGATCCAGCCGGGCCGCTTTGTTGGCCGGATAATATCCAAAGAATACCCCGACGACCATAGAGAACAGTACAGCAATCATAATTGCTGCCACCGGTGTCGTTGCGGAATATCCCAGTACCGATGCCGCCACAGATCCAAGGATCAGTCCCAGCGCGATTCCCAGGCAGCCACCCACCACACAAAGTACCATGGATTCTATGATAAACTGAAGACGGATCGATCCATTGGTCGCTCCCAGCGCCTTTCTTGTTCCAATCTCTCTTGTCCTTTCTGTAATGGAAACCAGCATAATATTCATAACGCCAATGCCGCCCACCAGAAGGGATATACCCGCGATCAGCGAAATCGCCAGTGACACGGTCCGGATCATTTCACTCATAGACTCCGTCATTGACTCCATTGTAGATGTGGCAATCTCATAATTGTCATTACTCATATAATAAGGTGTAAAAAACGTCTCGATCTGATCTGCGAAATCCGATACACTGGAAACAGAAGTGTCTGTCACAATGGTAAACTGCGTATAGCCATCATCGGAATGCATGATTTCCTTGGCGGTTGTCAGCGGAATATACGCATTTGTCGTAACATCCTCCGAACTGTCACTGACCGTTCCCTCGCTTTCATACTGATACACCCCTACAATATAGAAATCCTGATAATTCCCATCAATATTCAGACTGATCTTCTGCCATAATGCACTTTCATTGTCTCCATCAAACAGGGTTTCCACCATCTGATCCGATACCATAATGACATGCTTATTTCCCTCCAGATCAGCTTTTTTGATAGAACGCCCCGCCAGCAGGGTAACCTTGTCACTTCGAAAATAATCTTTATTTACGCCTGATACATTCAAACTGGCAGAATCACCGTCCTTTTCTACCGTAACAGATCCTGCCGATTCACTGATCGCCACCGCAGAAATCCGGTTTTGAAATGTTTTTTTCATTTTTTGCAGCATAGCATCCGTGATCCTGTCATCCTCCGTAATAGATGCATTCCGATTACCGGCTCCAAATCTCATTCCGTCGACACGAACCTCTTCTTCCTCACTTTTGGCGGATAGTCCTACCGTAATGTTATTGGCTCCCATCTCCTGAAAGCTGTCGGATATGGATGTGGTCAATGATTCACTCACCGTCATGATCGCAATGACAGAACCAATACCGATAATGATACCCAGCATCGTCAATAACGCTCGAAGCTTATTGGAAAACAGTGCTTTACATGCAATCTTGATATTTTCCCAAATCAGCATTTTCTGCCTCCTTTTTTATATTCTGCCATCCGAAATCCGGATAACCCGGTCCGTTTCCTCCGCCAGCTCCCCGGAATGTGTGATCAGTACGATCGTTTTTCCCTGCTCCTTGTGAAGCTCATGGAAAATATCCATAATCTTCCGGCTGGTCTCGGAATCAAGGGCACCTGTCGGCTCATCGGCCAGTATGATAGAAGGATCATTCGCCATGGCACGGGCAATGGCCGTTCTCTGTTTCTGGCCTCCGGATAATTCCTCCGGCTTATGAAACATCCTCTCTCCCATCCCCACCAATTCCAGAAGCTCCTTTGCCCTGGCACGGCGTTCTGTCTTTTTCACCTTGCCATACAACATCGGCAGCTCCACATTTTCCAGAGCGGTGGTCCGTGGAATCAGATTATATGTCTGAAACACAAAGCCGATCTCCTGATTTCGTATCATGGACAATTCTTTATCTCCTGTCTCTCCCACATTTCTTCCCCGGAGAAAATATTCTCCCTCGGTGGGGCGGTCCAGCGCACCAATGATATTCATCAGCGTGGATTTACCGGAACCGGATTCCCCCACGATGGATACAAATTCGCCCTGCTCCACCTGCAGGTCAATCCCATGAAGAATTTCCAGTTCATTCGGCTTTCCGATATAAAATCGTTTTACAATCCCATGCAAAGAGATTACAGCGGAATCCTTTTGTCGCTTTTTCATTTATTTTCCACCTCCCGGTCCGCCGAAGCCGCCTTTGCCGCCCATATTACCAGCGTCCGGCATACCACCTCCGTTCATGCCTCCCATCCCGCCAAGAGCATTGCTGTTTTTGTCTGAGGAGGAATCACTTCCGGAAGAAACCTTGTCAGTCGGAACCACAACCTCCAATCCCTCCTGCAGATCATCTCCGGAAATCTCCACATAATAATCAGTCTCCATTCCTTTGGTTACTGTGATCTGACTTGTCCGGGTCTGTCTGCTGCTTTTTCCACTGTCCTCTTTACTGTCACTGTCCTGTGGCTTCTGCCCCTTCTGATCATCCGCAGGATTTCCATTCATCTGTCCGGCGTCATCGCCCTGTCCGCCAGTGTCATTACTCTTTTGTCGGTCTGTATTATTTTCCGTTTTCTGATCACCGGTATTATCGTTATCTACCACTGTAATATAACAGCTGCCATCCTGTGCCTCGCTGACCGCATCATATGGTACAGCATATACATCATCTGCTTCCTCTTTAATAATGCTGCATTTAGCGGTCATACCCATTTTGAGACGGCTGTCTTTTGTTTTCAAACGAATGCGGACCTCATAACCATCACTGCTGCTGTTTCCTGTATTCCCGGCATTTCCGGTGGTTTCTGCTGAGGAACTGCTGCCGGTAGACGGCGCCACGAATGTTACAACACCCTCCAGTTCATCCTCATCTGTCGCCTCCGTCAGGATCACCACACGCTGTCCCTTTTTCACATCGCTGATATCGTATTCATCTACACTTGTAGTAATCGTATATCCACTGGTATCATCCAGCTCTGCAATGGTTCCACCGGTATACGTGTCTCCCACAGATACATTTAACGTTGTCACAACACCATCCATAGGAGCTGTCACTGTACATTTATCCAGTGACTCCTGCGCTTCCTCAACCTTTTTCTGTGCCTCTTTGACGCTCTTGGTCTGATTGCTTCTGGCATTGCTCACGGAACTCTTTGCCTGGGTCACAGAGGATTTATTTTGTCTTGCAGTATCTGTCTGATTGTCCTTTGCTGTCCCCAGCGCGGATTTTGCCTGCTCATATGCCTCCTGGGCTTTCGTCAGAGCCTCCTTTGCCGCCGTAAGTTCCTGACTGTTCTTCCCCTTTGCACCGGTTTGGAGCTTCTTTACTTTATTTTTGGCAGTCTGTAATGCTTTTGCAGCCGTTTCCTTTGCTTTTTGCGCTTTCTTCACATTTTTGGCAGCCTTCGTATTATTGTAGCTCTGGTCACTGAGCGCGGTGTCATACTGCTCCTGCGCAGATTCTATCTCCAACGCAGCAGAACTCTGTGCTTCCGATAAAGCATCCTGTGCTTCCTCCAGACTGCTCTCCAGACTATCCGAATCAAAAAGAGCTATCTTATCCCCCTTTTTCACTTTATCCCCTACTTTGACATAAATCTTTTTCACGGTCACATCATTCACCGAAGCCGATACCGTCTGTGTTTTCCGGCTCTCAATGGTTCCGGATGCACTAATGGAATCGGTGAGATCCATTTTGGCCAGGGTTGTTGTACTCTGTCCGGTCACTCCCTCCGAGGAGGCTTTTTTTGCCTGAAGAAAATGTCTTCCTGCCAGAATCCCTCCTGCCAGAACCAAAACAACACCTCCACAGACAATCACCTTAAACTTTTTCCCACGTTTCTTTTTCATATGACACCTTACCTTTCTAACAAATCAATCGAATAATATGTTCCAAATCATACCCAAATTTCTTGTTGAAAAAGTGTAGAAGCCGTGTTCAAATTGTGAAACGAAGTTTCAGTTGATAAAATACTCCAATACTAATATAATAAATTAGATAATAATCGGTTTATTCTTCAAGAAAGGATTGGTATATAAAATGAAAAAAATAGTTCTTACCGGCGGAGGTACAGCCGGCCATGTAACACCAAACATTGCCCTGATCCCGGAGCTTCAGAAGCAGGGCTACGAAGTCCACTACATCGGCTCCTACGAAGGCATTGAAAGCCGTCTGATCCCGGAGCTTGGTATTCCTTATTATGGTATCTCCAGCGGCAAGCTGCGCCGCTATATTGATCCGAAAAATTTAAGTGACCCATTCAAAGTCATTCGCGGCTACGGACAGGCACGAAAGCTGTTAAAGCTCCTCCGTCCGGATGTGGTATTTTCCAAGGGCGGCTTTGTTTCTGTTCCCGTGGTTGTTGCAGCCAAATCCCGTCATATCCCATGTGTGATCCACGAATCCGACATGACACCGGGACTTGCCAATAAAATCTGTATCCCTTGCGCAGACAGAGTCTGTACAAACTTTCCGGAGACCTTAAAGCATCTGCCGGAGCACAAAGGCGTTCTGACCGGCTCTCCGATCCGCCAGGAGCTTTTTCAGGGCAGCAAAGAAAAGGGACTTGCTTTCTGTGGTTTTACCGACGAGAAGCCTGTTATCCTGATCATCGGCGGCAGTCTTGGTGCCGTCCGGGTCAATGAGGCTGTTCGTGCGATCCTGCCACAGCTTCTGGAGCGTTTCCAGATCATCCATCTGTGCGGCAAAGGCAAGATGGATGATTCCCTCAAGGACACAAAGGGCTATGTACAATTTGAGTACATAAAGGAAGAATTACGAGATCTTATGGCTGCCGCAGATATTATGATCTCCCGCGCCGGAGCCAATGCCATCTGCGAGATCCTTGCCCTTCGTAAGCCAAACATCCTGATCCCGCTTTCCGCTCAGGCAAGCCGCGGCGATCAGATCCTGAATGCCGCCTCCTTCGAGAAACAGGGCTATAGCATCGTGATCCAGGAGGAGGAGCTGACCAACGAAAAGCTCCTGAATGCCGTAAATACCGCTTTTGAAGAAAAAGACCGCTTTATCAAGGCAATGCAGCGAAGCCAGCTCAACAATTCCATTGAAAAGATTGTGGAACTGATCAACGTCTCTGCAAAAAATAAAAAGAAATAATGATACAACGAACTCGAAAGATTGGAGGATTCCCATGAATATTCCAAATGATCCTATGATGTTAGTTAGTTATTTAAACACACAGCTCCGGGATTTTTATCCAAGTCTGGAAGAGCTGTGCAAATCACTGGATTTAGACCAGCAGCAGATCTGCGACAAATTAAAAACAGTGGATTACAGCTATGACGCTGCCACCAACCGCTTTATCTGACGTATCGATGATATCCGGAAAGTTCTCTTTTGTCTTTTCGGATACTCTGCCCGGCTTTAAACAATAAAACAGCAGCTTTGATACGAAATCACAAATTTGTGATATCCGTTCAAAACTGCTGTTTTCTGTTTATACTATCAGTTTAATTCAAAATATTGGGGCACTTATTCACTTGTGCCAATTCTGTAAATAACAAAATCATAAAGCCCTTATGAAGTAATGATACTTCCGTCTGCAATCCGCGAAACCCACATAGACATTCCCGGACCATGATTGCCGAAAGGACGTGTATGAAACCCAAAGCGCTCATAAAAGCTTTCTCTCTCATATGCCGCCATCAGGCTGACCATCACGGTCTCATCATCCATTACATCCCGCTTGATATACTCCAGAAGCCTGTCGATCAGAGCCGTACCAATATGCTCTCCCTGACACTCCGGCCGCACGATCACATCAGTAATAAAATAAGTATAGCCTCCATCACTGACGATCCTCGCCATTCCAACCGGCTTGCCGTCCTTCCGGGCGATGAGTTTATAGAAAGAATTGTTCAATGCTTTCTGAGCTCTCTTGTCTTTTACGGTGATCCAGTTTACAGAACGTCGCAGGTCATTATACTCCTCCACCGTAATCTCATCTGTATATGTAAGCATTTTGTCGTCCCTTTCTTGCTGCTATATTAATCGTTTCACCCCTCGATTACACCATGAATATTTTCTCTGATATTATCAACACGGAAGAAGGAAATATCCTCCTCCAGAGACTTGGACAGCTCCTGAAGCTGCCTTGCTGACTCTGCCAGAAGATTCATCGCTGCATTCATCTCCTCCATAGAAGCCGTTGTTTCCTCTGTGGATGCTGCATTCTGCTCCGAAATTGCAGAGAGGTTTGAGATTACATCTGCCACATTGGCACGGGCACTATTGCAGTGCTCTGTCTGCTGGCGGATCATACCTGCCGCCTGGGCAGCTCCACTGATACCATCACCAACCTCCGCAATCTGCTTTCTGGTTGCCTGCAGCTTCTCCTGTTGCTCGTTCATAATCTTCTGAACTTCTTCCATGACCTGTACGGAATTCTCAGAATCCTTCAAAAGCTCTCCAATAATATCGGCAATGCTTCCGGCAGACTCATTACTCTGCTCTGCAAGTTTCTGAATCTGACCCGCTACCACAGCAAAGCCACGTCCCTGCTCTCCGGCACGGGCTGCCTCAATGGAAGCATTTAAAGACAAAAGATTGGTCTCTTCTGCAATAGAAGTGATCAGATCAACAGCTGCCCGGATCTTTAATGCAGACTCATTCGTTGCGTTAACCTGACGGGAAATATGTCTAACAGCCTCCATACTCCTGTCATTGGATTCTGTAAGATCCCGGATAATATCGATTGAACGGTCACTGGAGCCTTTAATCTCCTGAGTTCCCTGATCCAGCTCTGCCACATTATCTGCAATATGTCCGATCAACTGACCCATTGTATCCACCTCATGGGATGCCCTCTCTATCTCATCTGCCTGAGATACGGCTCCCTGGGAAATCTCCTCAATCGCCTTACTGATATCATCTGCGGTGGAGCTGGTCTGCGTTGCCATATTGCTAAGATCCGTACCAGACTTCAACAGCTGCTCAGAAGAAGTGCGGATATGATTCACCACCTCAAGAAGCTGGTTCATAAGCACTGCCACACCCTTCGTCATATCTCCCAGCTCATCATTACGGCGCATGGCTTTCGACTCGACTGCTACTGTCAGATCACCGTTAGACAAACCGTGAACGGCTTTCTCCGCTGCCTGCAGTCCCACCTGGATGCCTTTGGTCAGAATGAAGATCACGATTATAGCGAGTACGATCATTACCAGCTCCACAATAACAATATGACTGGTACGCTCGCTGATCAATGTCTGTACTTCTGTCACAGGCTTGCCGGCAAATACCATGCCGATCACCTTATCTCCGGAATCCTTTAATGGCGCATAACAGGCATAATACTTCTCTCCGTCAATGGCAATATTATATTCCTCTACGGTCTTTCCATCCTGTGTCACAGCCTTTGTAACAGCTTCATCTGCCTTTGTCCCGGTAAGACGATTCCCTGACTGGTCCTTGAGTGTCGTTGCCATACGGGTGCCCCCATAAAATACCGTCACCTGCATGTCTGTTCCTTCCACAAAGGAATCCAGAAAATCTGTCTCATCCGTAACATTAAAGCTTCCCTTCATCAGCTTATCGCCACTAACAGAATATGTATCACTGTTGACCGCATTATACAACTGCTCCAGAGAATGTGTCTCTGTCTGCAGTGCATACATCATCTCCTGACGCATACCCTCTTTCATATTACGTGTAGCGGAAATCCCCACGATCACTGCCATCAGTATCATTGGAAGCAAAGCAACCAGCATGATTTTGATCCGCAGTCTGCTGCTGCCGTTTTTCTTCTCTTTCCTTCTCTTTCCAGCCATAATTACCCTCCTGATATTTCATAGAATTCGTTTGAAAATATAACAATATTATAAATCAGATAAATGTTTCTGTCCAATCTTTTTCCCTATTTTTTAGAATATCTCTTTTCTTTTTTTCATATATTGAAACATACGGGACAACAAATCACATATATGGAGGAATTCCCATGAAATTATCCTTAGAAACTATGATTACAAACCAGATAAAATGCCACGGCAGTATCCAGACCACTCTGGAAGATGATGTAAATGTGCCGGACACAAAGCCGGACATTGATTTTATCATAAAGCAGCATGGCTGCCTGGAGCTTACTGAGATCACCTGCGAACAAAATAAATGTATTGTACATGGACAGCTCCAATTCGAGCTGCTGTATGCCAGCAATGATGATATCCGCCCGATACATAACATGAAAGGACAGATTCCCTTTGAAGAAACGATAAATATGGATAGCTTATCCGACACAGATACCGTTTTTTGCAGCTATGATCTGGAGGACTGTCAGATTAAACTGATACACTCCCGCAAGATCAGTGTTCGTGCAATTGCCGGCTTCCACTGTCAGGCAGAGGACGAAACAAGTTATCCTGCGGGAGTCGATATTATCTCGGACGATGCCGCCCGGGCCGGAATGGACGCTCTTGTCCCGGAGGGACTTCATAAACGTTTCGACGATATCTCTTATACCCGGTCCACTCCCCGGCAGAAGGATGTTTTCCGCATCAAAGATGAGCTCACCCTTCCAAAGGGAAAACCGGATATTGACACGATCCTTTACTATGAAATGACCCCTGTAAATCTCCAGACACGTCTTCTGGAGGACAGCATCCGCATTACCGGAGACTTGCATGTGTTTGTGTTGTATATACCGGTGGATGAGGAGCGCCGGATGGAATATCTGGAAACGGAGACTTCCATTGATGGTATCGTACAATGCGACCAATGCAGCGAGCAGATGATTCCTGATATTATATTCCAGCCCGGATGCGGCTCTATGGAGGTCAAACCCGACGAAGACGGGGAACAACGTATTCTTGAGATCGAACTGCCGCTAAACATGACTATGAAATTTTACGAAGATGTTAAGCTTCCGATCCTCAAGGATGCCTATTCGACCGCCTGCGAATTGACACTATCCAAAAAACCGGTTACCTTTGAACAGCTCCTGCTTAAAACACAAAATGTTATCCGTGTTTCTGATCAGATCAAACCAGATGATAAACAGGAACGAATCCTTCAGATCTGCACCGCCTCCGGCCGGGTCCAGATTGATGAACAGGAAATCCGGGAAGACGGCATTGCTCTGGAAGGCATCGTTGCTCTGGATATCCTGTATATCACCGAAAATGACGATCAACCTCTGGGCAGCTTAAATGCTGTTATTCCATTCCAGCATTTTATGGAGATCAAGGGGATTTCCCCTGAGGATCACTATCTGCTCCAGACCGACATCAGCCAGATCAGTGTGATCATGCTGGATGCGGCGGAAATTGAAGCAAAGGTGGTTCTCAGTGTCAGTGCTATTGTATTCACCTCTGCCGGCTGTAACGTCATCACACAGATTGAAGAAGCTCCCCAGGATCTGGAACGTCTTCAGAAAATGCCCGGCATCGTAGGCTTTATCGTCAGTGATAACAGTAGTCTCTGGGATATCGCAAAAGAATACCAGACCTCTCCGGAAAGTATTATGGAGCTTAACGGACTCACCTCAGAGGAAGTTCATCCGGGAGATCGCCTGCTACTTGCAAAACAGGTGGATGGGCTGTAATTTCCGTATGATCGACCTCCCAAAAAAAATCCATATTTTGCCATGTTACTGCAATGAGTGAAATAAACACATTGTCTGATAAAACAATAAAGACATCGAATATAACTCTGTGTCTCTCCTAAAATTGTTTCCGGGAAACATAGTTCACATTCGATGTCTTTTATTTTTCAAAGCCTCCATCTGCCTTCCGGCCGATTTTCTTTATATTTTGTATTACTCGATCACCTTGATCCAGCCCTTAGGAGCTTCAATGCGTCCCATCTGGATACCTGTCAGAGTCTCATACAGCTTCTTGGTAATTGGTCCCATCTCCTCCATACCACTCGGGAAGCAGATTTCTTTACCATGATCATTGATCTTGCCAACCGGAGAGATAACTGCAGCTGTACCGCAAAGACCACACTCTGCAAAGTCTTTAACCTCATCGAGATATACTTCTCTCTCCTCAACCTCAAGACCAAGATACTCCTTGGCTACGATCAGCAGAGAACGACGTGTAATAGATGGAAGGATACTGTTCGACTTTGGTGTAACGACTTTATTATCCTTTGTAATAAACAGGATGTTTGCTCCACCTGTCTCCTCAATCTTTGTACGGGTCGCTGCATCCAGATATACGTTCTCAGCAAATCCCTGATTATGTGCATCTACAATCGCATGTAAGCTCATTGCATAGTTCAGACCAGCCTTAATGTGGCCTGTTCCATGAGGTGCTGCACGGTCAAAATCAGAAACACGGATTGTAATTGGCTTTGCGCCGCCCTTGAAATACGGTCCTACCGGTGTAGTAAATACACGGAACTGATACTCATCAGCCGGCTTTACACCGATAACTGCATTGGTTCCAAACATGTACGGACGTATGTAAAGAGTTGCACCGGAACCATAAGGCGGTACATAATCAATATTTGCCTTTACTGTCTGTACGACCGCATCTACAAAGCGATCCTGTGGAAAAGCCGGCATTTCCAATCTCTTTGCTGACTGTTCAAGACGCTCTGCATTTAAATCCGGGCGGAAGCACACCACATGACCGTCCTCTGTGGTATATGCCTTCAGACCCTCGAATACAGTCTGTGCATACTGAAGTACTCCGGCACACTCACTAATTGTAATCGTATCATCGCTGATCAATGCGCCATCGTCCCATGCACTATCTTTGAAATTGGACACATATCTTTTGTCCGTTTTTACATAACCAAATCCAAGGTTATGCCAATCGATATCTTTCTTTGCCATAACTATTCCTCCATTCTGTATACATTTCATGCATGTATACGATTGATTCATTGAATCCAATTTTAATACTTGATATGAAGAGTGTCAAGGGTATCTTTTCTGCTTTGGATGTATTTTGTCCGGGGCTTCACATCCCTGCGCCGTTATTCCTCCAGCATATCGATTCTCTTCTGATGACGCTCTGCATTTGAAAACTCTGTATTTAAAAACGTATCAACAATCATCAATGCCAGACCCGGCCCAACCACACGGGCCCCCAGGGCCAGCATATTTGCATCGTTATGTTCTCTGGTTGCCTTGGCACTAAATACATCATGACATAATGCCGCGCGGACACCCTTGATCTTATTGGCTGCAATAGAAATCCCGATGCCTGTCCCACAGATCAGAATGCCTTTTTCACATTCTCCGGAAACGACCGCCTGTGCTGCCTTTTTACCGAATACCGGATAATCACATGGACTTTCATCATAGCATCCGTAATCCTTATACTCGATCCCTTTCTCCTCCAGATATCCGATGATCTCCTGTTTTAATCCATATCCACCATGGTCACTTCCCAATGCAATCATTCTGCTTGTCCTCCTTCGTCTTTCTCATTTTTCATTAAAATCTGTATCACCTTACGGATCCGCCGGGCAATATCGTGATAACACATATCATACTGCTCCTCTTCCCCGCCATAAGGATCTGTAATATCCGTATCTTCTCCAACATATTCTCCCAAAGTATATACCTCACCGCCCTGATATTTTTCAAGATACGCAACCTTTTCACTGAAGGTCATAGTGAGTACCAGTGTATCCTCCCCAATATCAAACTGCTCTAACGGCACAGAATTTTCATGGGAACAAGGCCGCAGATCATGCTGACTTAAGGAAACATTTACCTTCGGGCTGATGGGTTCTGAAAAAAGAACCACCAGTCCTCTGGAACAACATGGCGGAAAGGATGGTACCCTCTCTCCGCGTTCTCTTGCCTGTTCTCTTTCCTTTTCTGTAAACTGCCGGTACATAGCTTCTGCCACGGGACTTAAATATGTGTTTGCCGTACAGACAAAAATAATCTTTGAATAATCCAATAATCAGTACCCCTCTCTATACATTGATCACATGATACGCAGCCGCCTTCAACATCCGATTCATAATTGCTTTTCCCAGCGTATCCTGTTCAAAGCTCTCTGCAAATATATATTCCGCACCAATATGGTCCATCTCTCTCAGTATATCATATAACCCGGCCGCAATCGACCCCTCCGTTCTGCGCGATCCCACGCTCCGTACATTGTCACACTGATATCTTGTTTCGGTCTCCTCTGTAGCAATTACCGCTACGGAATGTCCTTCCAGCATCTTCTCCCGGCAAAGGCGGTTGATCTCCCCGATCACCTTTTCGGTTTTACCCTCCACGATAGTCATCTGTCCCTTAGGCGCATAATGACGGTATTTCATTCCCGGTGCCTTTGCTACGATATTGGGATTGATGGTTCTGGAAAGAATCGCCGGATCCACCTGCACCTGTCCCAATACCTCCTCCAGCATCTCTTTTGTTATATATCCGGGACGCAGAATTGTCGGAACACCTGTACTCATATCCACAATCGTGGATTCCAGACCGATTCCAACTGCTCCTCCATCAATGATCATATCAATCCTACCGTCCAGATCCTCCTGCACATGCTCTGCCTTCGTGGGACTTGGTCTTCCCGATGTATTAGCACTTGGAGCCGCAATATAAACGCCGGACTCCCGGATCAGTGCCCTTGCAACAGGATGACTTGGCATTCGTACTGCCACCGTATCCAGCCCACCCGTTGTAGACCCCGGCACCTTCTCTTTCTTTGGAAAGATCATTGTCAGCGGTCCCGGCCAGAAATGCTGTGCCAGCTTCGCAGCCTCTTCCGGAACCGTCTGTGCAACCTCCTCCAACGATTCCATATCTGCAATATGCACGATCAGCGGATTGTCCGAAGGGCGTCCCTTGGCTTCATAAATCTTCGCAGAAGCCTCCGGTCGAAGTGCATCACCACCCAGACCATATACCGTCTCGGTAGGGAATGCCACCAGACCTCCGTTCTGCAAAATCCTGCAAGCCTCCTGCAGCTCTTCATCCTGAAAGCTCTCCGGGTTTATCGTTTGCATTATCGTTTTCATTTTAATTATGACCTCCGCTCACATACTGCAGCGTCCCAAGTGCAACTGTCCATGCCACCCGGCGCTGATATGCCTCCTGCGTCAACAGCTCTGCCTCCTGCGTATTTGATAAAAAACCACATTCCACAATCACCATCGGCGCCTGAGTATTTTTTAACATATAATAATCACTGTTTGCCTTTGCCACTCTGTTGTTTTCCGGATCCAGTCCGGATACCAGCTGCTCCTGCAGTATTTCTGCCAGAACCTTTCCCTTTTCGGAAGTTGTCTGGTAAAAAACCTGTGCTCCCTTAGAGCTCTCCGATGTAAAACTGTTCTGGTGAATACTGATCACAGCATCTGCTCCACTGTCGTTAATGATCCGACAGCGTGCATGCAGGTCTGCTATCTTTTTGTTGGTATCCCCGTCCTGATAAAGTCCCTGATCCGTCTCTCTCGTCATGATCACCTTGCAGTCATTTTGTTCCAGAATATCCTTCAACTTTAGGGAAATCGCCAGATTAACATCCTTTTCCGGCACATCATTTATTCCAATCTTGCCGGGATCATTCCCTCCATGTCCCGGATCGATTACAATTGTATAACGCTGCTCTTTGTCTGCCTGTTTCGACCATGTATAAACAGCATTTCCTGTCTCAAAGATCATGGCTGCAAATGCCAGTCCCAGGATCAAAAAGCTCATCACTCTGTTTATTTTGTTATTCATGCTTCTACGCTCCGGTATATCCTTTTGTTTCATATTATGAATATACCAAACCAGATAGAATAACTACATATATTTGATGATCATATCCCATACAGCTGAATCTTCAAGTCCCAGCTTCCAAAATGCATATCCGGCGGTCTGATGATCTGAAACCACCTTCATCTTCTCTTCCAGAGAAGTCTGATCCTCCAGCCACATTTTATAAACCACACCATCCTTGGTGTACTCTGCATAATTCATGCCACTTTCATCATTCCACTCAAACTTTGCTCCTGCATCGATCATAGATTCCTTCGCAAAGTGCATTCCATATGCCTCTGAGCTCAGCTTAACCTTTCCATCCTTTGTCGTTTCCTTCCAAAGACGGCTGTAAAATGGCAATGCTATGATCGTCTGCTCCGCCGGTACCTCCTTCAATGTATTCTCTGTAGAATCTGTCACATAATTCAGAGAAGACACCGGACCTGCCTTCTCAGAGCCTGCATAATACTCATCATATGCCATTGTGATCACATAATCCGCTACGGCAGCCTGTTCCTTACGATTATAATACATAGAATAGGAAGTCGGCGGATAATTATCAATTGATAAAACGACTCCGTTATTGCGGCACATAATGCCAAGCTCCCGGATAAACTGGATGAAATCATCCCCATTGGCCTTCCTGACGTGCTCAAAGTCGATATTGATGCCATCCAGACTGTACTTGATCGCTTCTGCGATCAGATTTTTTTCCAGCTTTTGTCTGGTCGTTGTCCGTTCCAGTACCTTGCCAATCTTGCTGTCATTGCTGAAATCATTGCATACCCCCCACACATCAACTCCGAGGCTGCGTGCCCTTGACACATATGCATCGCTGGCAAGAGAAGTAATCTCACCATGATTGCCGGAAACCGTAAACCATGTCGGTGCTACCACATTGACACCCTTCGTCGCATTGAGCAGGTTCAGCACCCCATCATTGGCTGCGCTTGTGGTCACCTGATGCCATACCAGATTAACCTTCCCATCCTTCAAAATATGAGTATACTGCTCCTCTTTAAAATCGGTCGTGTATTCCGACTGATAGATCTTTCCAAGATCTTTTCTGCGGACATATCCCACAACACCATCCACAGACATTACCTTATCAAAAGAAGATTCATTGCCATCGCCCGACTTCGTACTGTCTCCCTGCTCCAGCACACGTACCTGGTCATCCTCCTTCAGCTTCACTAATATATCACTTTTGATGCTTGCACGATAACGTATTCTGGCTTTCTTTTTTGCCTTGGCATAATCTGCCTTCTCATTATAACGATAAGTGATCACCACTCTGTCCGGTTTATCGTACTTCTTATAATCCAGTGCTGTACGCTCCTTTACATAATCCAGTGCCACATAAGCCGTGTCACCCTTTACCTTTACGATCGGGTAATCCATAGAAGCCTTGCTTTTATTGGTATAATAATCCTGACTGTCTGCCGCAGCGGATATCACTGCAGTAGAAGTAGTATATAACAGCTGGTTCTCCTTGGAATCCCAGTAAAAACGGGAATTCAGATAATCGTGAACCATCCCATAATCTACATAAATCTGCCCATTCTCATACAGAGCTTTTGTGTCATAAATCTGATCCTGCAGGATCACCTGCATCTCCCCTTCTGACACCTTAAAATATTCTGTCAGTGCCATCTCCCTGTTGCTCGGCATATACCTTTTCACCAGCAGAGCAATCCCTGCAATCACAATGGCAAGAACCAGAAGTGCAATAAAGGTCAGCGTCAATTTCTTTTGTTTATTCATGGCTCAGTCCCTCTTTTCTATATAAATGACGTAAATCAAACCACATCAAATGCATATATTTGAAAAAAGTATATCACTTTTCCAACGCACAATCAATCCTCGCATTTTATGCAGAGCGGAAAGCCCCGATCATATCATTAAGTATCCGGAAAAAGAAAAACCAGATGTGCCTGTCTGTCCCCGGGCCAACGGTTTCCAGACGGCACATCTGCTTGATCAAAAGGTTCTAATACTGGTTCGCTTTAAACGGCATATAGCTGCCATACACCATACATCGTTGTCAGACATGTTCCAAGTGATCAAAATCAATCTGTGTGATCCGTCCCTGACGATCCCCGACATAATCCTTCATATAATACGCCTCCTCCATCATCTGATGGAGCTTGTCCGTCTCTGCCAGAGTATAGGGTCTTCCATCCACGGAAACGCTTAAGCCGGCAGCCTCCGCCTGCTCCATTTCTGCCAATATCCACGAATACATCTGCTCTTTTAAATCACCTGTATTTTCCTTCATCGACACACCCTCCTATGATAAGGATGATACGGAAGTACAAATTTGTGATACGTTTTCCTGATCATCCCACCTGAAATAAACTTTTATTGTTGACTGGAGAAACATCTCGCTGATACGCTGGATATGTGTCTTCCTTCGTCTGACTTTTTATAACCTCCTTTCTTCATTTTCAAGACCGTCTCTCCAGCTCCTATTATACTCCGTCATAATCCGTCGTGACAACCCATAAACAGGGCGTTTCGCGCCGAAATACCACTCTCTGTTCTGTCATTTTTTCACAAAACAGAAGTGTGAAAAATCAGTTTTTATTCAGTATTGTATTTAAAAATACAAATAATAGAAAACCCACAAGAAAATGCCAGTATTTCTTAGTGAAAATCAACAAAAAATAAAGAGGAACGCAAAATTGACTTATGCGTAAGAATATTCTATAATCAAACTAACCAGAAGGATTGTTCGCTTTAATAAAAACTACTCCATCTGTTACAAAAAATCATGGAAAGGAAGTGAGCCTATGCATATCGAAAAAATTAATGATCATCAGATTCGCTGTACCTTAAACCAAAAGGACTTAAGTGACCGGGAACTTCGAATCAGCGAGCTCGCCTATGGCAGCGAAAAAGCAAAGGCTCTTTTTCGCGATATGATGCAGCAGGCATCTTACGAATTCGGTTTTGAGGCAGAGGATATCCCTTTGATGGTAGAGGCGATTCCTATGTATCCGGACAGCCTTGTTCTTGTGATTACCAAGGTGGATGATCCGGATGAACTTGATACACGATTTTCTCATTTTACCGATGATGATTCCGATTTTGAAAATACAGATATGGATGATATAGATAATGTCTTTACTATTGAAGAGGATGATATGTCAGATATGGATCTGTTTGACAGTGACATTCTGATGGAACCGGAACCTCCGGCATCTGATCCTGCTTCCACCACTCTGCCGGACGATGCCGGTCACAGCACATCCGACGGTGACTTCATTTCCCTGTCTGAAGCATTAGGCATGGAACGCCGTCCAAAAACCAAGGACTATACTGCAAACCGCGACGTGATCAAGATATTCTCATTCCGGAATCTTCAGGATCTTACCGATCTGGCAGAATATCTGGTATATACCTATTATGGTTCCAACACTGTTTACAAGGATGAAAAAACCGGCTTATATTATCTGATCGCTCATAAATCCGAACACAGTCCGGAGGAGTTCAATAAAATCTGTAATATTATGGGCGAATATGGCAGACCGGTACACAATATGTATGCAAGCCATTCTTATTATGAAGAACATTATGAGCCATTGATTCAGGAGCACGCGCTTCAGGTACTGGCAAGTATCTGATCTGAATGCAGCAAAACGCTGGTTTTGCCCTTTTTTATTATGTTTCGAGCAGTTTCTATACAAAATAAAAGACCTGTTACAAACCGGTGCAGCCGTTTGTAACAGGTCTTTTATTTTGTATTCATTTGATTTCATAATTATTTCTTTGCCAGATAGCCGTTTACATTCTCAATCAGCTCGTCCGCATTGAGACCATGAACCATAGCGGCCTCCTCCAGACTCTCTCCCTGTGATGCAGGGCAGCCTACGCAATGCATACCGGATGCCATCAATACAGCAGCAATACCCGGATCGATCTGAAGCATATCACTAATGATCATATCTTTATTTACTCTAGCGTCCATGTTAATCCTCCATCTCATACAATATCCGGCTCTCTGCCGGATCTGTATATCATTCTAAAAAACTCATTGTTTGTGTTGAAAAGGAAAAAGACTGTCCACGGTGAAGCCATCGAGGACAGTCCGGTAATTCATGTGTAATGATTACGCCTCTGAAATAGCTCCAGAAGGACATGTACCAGCACAAGCGCCACAGCTGATGCAAGAATCAGCGTCGATCTCATAGTGCTCAGCACCTTCTGCAATAGCTCCTACAGGACATCCGCCTGCACAAGCGCCACAACTTACACAATCATCTCCAATAACATATGCCATTTTATAAATCCTCCTTTTCTTAGTATAACCACATTCTAATACAATTTTCTGTTTTTTACAAGAGGAAAACCTTACTAACTCAATTTTCTCATTTGTGTTAAGCGAGAAAATTTATCAATAACCTCCGGTGCTCCATAACTATGTCAGCGTGAAAGTTTATATTTAGAAATCTACCTCTGTATCATAATAGCAGCATTTCAGCAGCTTCTCCATCTCCTCCTGGGATGGCTGACGAGGGTTCGAACCGGTGCATGCATCCAGGATCGCATTTGCTGCAATCTCCGGCAGACGCTCCAGAAATACTTTCTCCGGTACAAAACCTTCCTCTGTCGGATAACTGTCCGGTCCGTAATTTTTGATACAATGAGGAATATTTAACGCATCATTCATTCCACGAAGATATTTGATCAGAAGCTCTATCTTTTCATCATCATTACTGCCTCCAAGCTTCATAAAATCTGCAATCTCTCCATAACGTTCCTTTGCTGTGGCATCCTTTGCGTTAAATGCAATAACCTTCGGCAGATACATCGCATTGGCCGCACCATGGATAATATGTGCACCATAGTCTGCAAAGGCAGCTCCGGTCTTGTGTGCCATAGAATGTACAATACCAAGAAGTGCGTTGGAAAATGCCATTCCTGCAAGACACTGTGCATTATGCATACTGTCTCTCTTTTCCATGTCTCCCTCATAGGAGCCTACCAGATCTCTCTGGATCATCTTGATCGCATGAAGTGCCAGCGGATCTGTATAATCACAATTTGCCGTAGAAACATATGCTTCGATCGCATGAGTCATAGCATCCATACCGGTATGTGCCACCAGTTTCTTTGGCATCGTCTCTGCAAGTTCCGGATCCACAATTGCTACATCCGGCGTGATCTCAAAATCAGCAATCGGATACTTGATACCTTTCTCATAATCTGTAATGATCGAAAATGCCGTAACTTCTGTTGCCGTTCCGGAAGTTGAAGAAATTGCGCAGAATTTTGCTTTCGTACGAAGCTTTGGCAGACCAAACACCTTGCACATATCCTCAAAGGTCACATCCGGATACTCATACTTGATCCACATTGCCTTGGCAGCATCGATTGGAGATCCACCGCCCATGGCAACGATCCAGTCCGGCTGAAACTCCTGCATTTTGGCTGCGCCTTTCATTACCGTCTCCACAGACGGATCCGGCTCAATGCCCTCGATCAGATCAACCTCCATGCCTGCTTCCTTCAGATAACCGATTGCCTTATCCAGGAACCCATTTCTCTTCATGGAACCGCCGCCCACACAGATGATTGCCTTCTTTCCTTCAAAGTCCTTCAGGGCCTCCAATGCCCCCTTGCCGTGATACAGATCTCTTGGTAACGTAAATCTTGCCATAAATATTACCCTCCTTTAAAATCTGACAATTCCATCGACAAGATAGATTTGTCGTACAATTTGATACTTCTATTTTACACCTGATGAGATATTTCATCAACAGAGAATCTATGGAAATATATGAAAGATTTGTGAAGATATGACCGGCTTTCATAGACAGTAGATACATTCTTGAATCGGGAAATGTATTCTGATAGAATTGTGACATGACATAATTTCAGATTTAGGATTTGATGCGTGACATATAAAAGATCACCGGAAATGAGGATTACTATGAATAACTATAAACTGATCCTGCAATACGACGGCACCCGTTACAGCGGCTGGCAAAAGCAGGGTAATACAGACAACACGATACAGGCAAAGCTGGAAACCATTGCAGGAAAGCTCACCGGTACTCCAACCGATGTCAATGGCTCCGGCCGGACAGACGCCGGTGTCCATGCTTTGGGACAGACAGCCAATTTCCGCTGTGAGAAAAAACTTGCTGATACCGATTATATCCGGGATTATTTTAATCATGCCCTTCCGATGGATATCCGCGTCATTTCGGTAGAGGAAGCACCCACACGCTTCCATGCCAGACTCAATGCAAAGGAAAAGCACTACCGCTATGTGATCGACAATGCAATAGTGCCTAATGTATTTGAACGGCGTTACGCAGCCCGGATTCCTTCCGGACACGAAGCGCGCATCCCCTATGATATAAAAGAAATGAAAAAGGCTGCTGCGTATCTGACGGGGGAGCATGATTTTAAAAGCTTTTGCGATAACCGCCACATGAAAAAATCCACTGTCCGTACGATCCGGGATATCCGGATCGCCAACGATAACGACCGGATCACTCTGGATTTCTACGGCAATGGATTTTTATATCATATGGTGCGTATCCTGACCGGAACACTTCTTGAGGTTGGAAGCGGCCAGAGATCCGCAGAGGATATCCCCCGCATTCTGCAGTCCCTTGACCGCCGCGAAGCAGGTTTTACCGCTCCGGCACCGGGGCTGTTTCTGGTGGAAGTAATATACTGACAATCACGCGATCTTTGCGCATGACGGAGGTCCAAAGAAGCTCCTGATATGAGCCCCATGCATCATCCCTGCATTTTCTCCATAATCTCTTCCAGCAGCTTTCCTGCTACCTCCTCCTTGGACTGCAGTGGCAGCTCCGTTGCTCCATCTGCTGTGATCAGCGTCACCACATTGGTGTCTCCGCCAAATCCGGCACCCTGCACCTTAAGATTATTGGCAACGATCATATCCACGTTCTTTTTTGTCAGTTTCTGACGGGAATTTTCCAGCATGTTCTGTGTTTCCATAGAAAAACCACAAAGGAACTGCCCCTCTCTGCGGTGTTCTCCCAGCCATCCGAGAATATCTTTGGTACGGGTCAGTGCAATGGCATTGTCCCCATCCTTCTTTTTGATCTTTTCGGTTGCTGTAGTAACTGGCGTATAATCTGCAACCGCAGCCGCCTTAATAATAATATCCTGTTCCTGTGCCCGGCCGGTCACAGCCTCGAACATATCTGCCGCACTCGTCACCGGCACCACATCCACAAACATTGGCGGGTCGATCGCTACCGGACCGGTCACCAGCGTTACCTTTGCGCCCCGAAGCATCGCCTCCCGCGCAATGGCATATCCCATCTTCCCGGTAGAATGATTGGTAATATAGCGGACCGGATCAATCGCTTCCACGGTAGGTCCTGCTGTTACAAGAACCCGCTTATCTGCCATGGTTTTCTCACAGGCAGCTTCTTTGAGAATATACTGCAGCAGAATATCCTCGGACGGCAGCTTTCCGGCCCCGACATCATGACAGGCCAGCAACCCCACAGCCGGCTCAATGATCTCCATACCGTAATGTTTTAACTTTTTGAGATTGTCCTGGACGATCGGATTCTCATACATAGCCGTGTTCATCGCCGGAGAAATGATCTTTTTGCAGCGGCATGCCATAACCGTTGTGGTCAGCATATCATCCGCAATACCATTGGCAAGCTTGCCGATCACATTGGCGGAGGCCGGTGCGATCAGAACCACATCCGCCTGCTTTGCCAGAGCCACATGCTCTACACTATACTGAAAATTGCGGTCAAATGTATCGATCAGACACTTGTGGCTTGTCAGCGTCTCAAATGTCGTCGGGTGAATAAAATTGGTGGCATTCTTTGTCATAAGCACCTGTACATCCGCATGAAGCTTTACCAACATGCTTGCAAGATTTGCAATTTTGTAAGCGGCAATACTGCCCGTCACACCCAGTACGATCGTTTTTCCCTTTAACATGTTCATGTCTCCTTGCTGTATAGTATGTCAGATCATTTCATCTTTACGATAACTGTCCGTGCTTTTCATAATTTGTCACACGGCTGATATGATTTTGTTCATCCACAAATACCACCTTCGGCTTGTGATCCTTCGCTTCCTCCGGCGTCATCCGGCAATAGCACATAATGATGACATGATCCCCTACCTGCGCCTGTCTTGCCGCTGCTCCGTTCAGACAGATCATGCCACTCCCCGGCTCTCCGGCGATTGTATATGTCTCGAAACGGTTGCCGTTTTCCACATCCACGATCTGAACCAGTTCATATTCCAGAATTCCCGCCTGCTCCATCAGCTCCGGATCCACGGTAATGCTTCCCACATAATTAAGCTCCGCCTGCTGTACCACGGCACGATGGATCTTGCCCTTTAACATTGTAATCTGCATGTTGTTCAATCTCCTTTTTTGCATCAGTGTGTTGCAATCAGCAAACAATTTGTATTGCACCACTCTGCCTGTCTCTTTGTGATTCGTCGTTATTTAATGATGTTTGACGGGTCATTTAATAAAGTTGTCGATCAGTCTTGTTTTGCCAATATAAACCGCCATGGCCGTCAGGATTTCACCCTCCGTGCTCTCTACCGGCTCCAGAGTATTCCAGTCTACAATCTCCACATAATCAATCTTTGCCAGAGGCTCCTTCTCGATCTCCCCGCGAATGGCTGCAATCACTTTCCTGGCATCCTTCTCGCCATCTTCGATCAGCTTTTTACCAAGCTTCAAGGAACGTGATAATACAAGTGCTGCTTTTCTCTCTTCCGGGCTAAGATAAGTATTTCTGGAGCTTTTGGCAAGTCCATCCTCCTCACGGATGATCGGGCATCCTACGATCTCAATGCCAAAGTTGAGATCCGATACCATATGACGGATCACTGCCAACTGCTGGGCATCCTTCTGTCCGAAATATGCTCTGTCCGGTGTCACAATATTAAAAAGCTTGGAGACTACGGTACAAACTCCCCGGAAGTGAATAGGTCTTGTCTTCCCGCAAAGGCCGCCTGTTAATGTACTCATATCCACAAAGCTTGAAAAATCATCATGATACATTTCCGATGGCTCCGGATGGAAGATCAGGCTTGCTCCTGCATCCTCACAAAGTGCTGCATCCCTGTCCATATCTCTTGGATAACTTTCCAGATCCTCACTTGGTCCAAACTGCATCGGATTGACAAATACACTGACAACGACACGGTCATTGTCTGCTACAGCCCTGTCAATCAGACTTTTATGTCCCTCATGGAGATATCCCATAGTTGGCACCAATCCAACCGTCAGTCCCTGTTTTCTCCACTCTTTTACCTGTTCTCTTACCTCTGCTACTGTATTTACAATTTTCATTTTGTCTTACTTCCTTTCACGCCAATCAATATAACTTGTCCAATACATCGTCATCTATCTTAAAGGTATGTTCCTGTGCCGGATAAGTGCTTTCCTGTACTTCCTTTATGTACTTGGCAAAGCCTTCCTTCATTACCTCTCCGACCTCAGCAAACCGTTTTACAAACTTTGGAGAATAATCCGAGAACATTCCAAGCATATCCTGATATACAAGGATCTGTCCGTCGCAGCCCACACCGGCACCGATACCGATCGTCGGAATTTCCAGCTTGTCTGTGATGATCTGTGCGAGCTTTGCAGGAATACATTCCAGAACAACCGCAAATGCTCCTGCTTCCTGTACGGCAAGTGCAGCATCAATAATACTCTGAGCAGCCTCTGTGCTCTTTCCCTGTACCTTATTGCCGCCAAACGCATTGACATGCTGTGGGGTCAGTCCCAGATGGGCACATACCGGGATTCCTGCGTCCACGATGGCTTTGATCTGCGGACAAACTTCCTTGCCTCCCTCCAGCTTTACTGCATTACCACGGCCTTCCTTCATCAGACGTCCTGCATTGACAACCGCATCATAAACGGATGTCTGATATGACATAAATGGCATATCGATCATCACAAGGGCGTTTTTAGCGCCACGGGAAACGGCCGCTCCGTGATGGATCATATCCTCCATGGTAACGGAAAGTGTGTCCTCGTATCCCAGAATTACATTTCCAAGGGAATCTCCTACCAGAATCCCGTTAATTCCAGCCTCATCCTCCAGCTTTGCCGTAGAGTAATCGTATGCGGTGAGCATTGCGATCTTTACGCCGTCCTGTTTTGCCTGTCTCCATGTTTGTACTGTGTTTTTCATTTGATTACCAGCCTTTCTGAATATCCGCTATCTTTTGATAGTCGCATTTCCTGTCACTGCTCACATCTGTGTGTAACCAGTAACGATTTCTGTTCTGTTCCATTTTACGGACAGATGGATGTCGTCTGTTAAAACGCTTAATCCACGCTCTTTTCAAACAACGTCTGGATCGGTGTATAGTCCCGATCAGGATTGCGCCGCTTTGCAAGCTCTACCATGGTGCTTCCAAGGCTCTGATAAATCTTTCCTGCCTTGCTGCCCTCCAGTGCCTGCAGATGTTTCCGGACCGTCTGTGCGTCACCACGTTCTACCGGTCCCGTCAGCGCATTCACACATCCTTTTTCCAGCATAGAAGCAATGTTCCCCTGTACCAACGGTGTCAGAAGTGCCATAGAATCCTTCTCGGAAAAGCCACATTCTGACAGGATATCAAGGCTCGCCTGCATCAGGCCAAGCATTTCATTACTCGCCATGGCCGCTGCCGCGTGATATTTGATCTTATCCTCCGCCTTCAAAGTCAGCACATGATGACCAATCGCTTCCCACATGGGTTTCATGACTGCAACCGCCTCCGGGTCACCCTCCAATGTCAGATACGCTGTATGAAACTGTTCGTATGAATGGAATTTATCACTGAACGCGTACATCGGATGCATCGAGATACCTGAGGCTCCTGCCTCTTCCCGACCAGAAAATACATGAGATGATAATGAACCACTAAAATGACAGATAATGCGATTTGAAATGTCCTGATGCAAAAGGTCCCCCCACACCTGAGGGATCACGCCATCCGGCGTTGTAATAAAAATAACATCACTCTTCTCCACCAGCTTACAAAGAGAAGAATATGTCTCTGTTTCCGCAAAAGTCGCTGCTTCGTCAGCGCTTTCATGCGTCCTGCTGTAAAATCCGGTGACATTCTTTCCATGAATGGACAGGTATTTCCCTAATGTCGTTCCGACCTTTCCAGCTCCTATTATTCCGATCCTCATAGGAAACCTCCCTGTGGTGATAAGAAGCACCCGCTTCCAATCTCATTGAAATCATTTCCACTATCGTCTGTCATATCATTAACCTTCGCGGCCCCAGCCGCGCTCCCTGATGCAGTTTCTCTCCGAATACCGCTCATATAGTACAGCGAAAATGAAATCTTTGCCAGATCGATCATTCGCTGTACTGGACAGAATAGCACAAAGCGGCGGCTTTTTCAAGCCGTCGCTTCATAGAATGTAAGATTTGATAATGAAAATTTTCTTAACAAAAAAAACGGCAGCCTCCCGAATCACTTCGAAAGAGCTGCCGCTCATAAGTCTGTCTGACTATTAGTCTGTAGTGTATGGCATAAGTGCTACATGACGAGCACGCTTTACAGCGACTGTCAGAGCTCTCTGATGCTTTGCACAGTTTCCGGTAATTCTTCTAGGAAGAATCTTACCTCTCTCAGAGACATATCTCTTTAATTTGTTGGTATCCTTGTAATCAATGAAATCATGCTCTTTATCTGCACAGAAAGCACAAACTTTTTTTCTTCTGCGAATCGGTCTTCTCTTTGCTGGAGCACCGTCTCTATCGCCTTTATTATAAGCCATGATAAAACCTCCTAATCATAATCTCCGCCATCCAAGTCTAGTTAAATGGCAATTCCTCTTCGATGGCATCCGGAATGTTCATGAATCCATCTCCTGCTGCCTGTGTCGGCTCAGGTCTTGATGGAGCCTGCTGATAGCCATCTCTGTTTCCGTTGTAGTTTGCTGCAGCCGCTTTGCTCTCGGCAAACTCCTGCTCCTCTACAACTACATCGGTCGTATAAACACGGTTGCCTTCCTTATTGGTATAGCTTCCTGTCTGAATCCGTCCGGTTGCCACAATCTTGGTACCCTGATGAAGATAATTCTCAGCGAACTCTGCACCTCTGCCAAAAACGACACAGTTAATAAAGTCTGCTGTCTGCTCATCTCCCTGACGTCTGAATCTACGATCGACTGCAAGTGTGTATCTTGCAACTGCTGTCTGATTTTCTCCGGAAGAATATCTGATCTCCGGATCACGGGTCAGACGACCCATCAAAATTACCTTATTCATTTAGGAAACACCTTCCTTTCTCCTATGCTTCCTGTCTGATGCATAAGAATCTGAGAACATGATCCATAATGCGGACTGCCTGCTCAAGCTGTCCCGGAACATCTGCCTCAGCATCGAACTGAATAAAGTAGTAGTAGCCTTCCTTCATATGCTGGATCTCGTAAGCAAGCTTCTTCTTGCCCCACTCATCCACATTTGTGATGTTACCGCCGAATTTTGTTACATAGTCCTTTGCTTTCTCGACAGTTGCTACTCTTACATCCTCTTCGATCTTAGCATCGACAACTAACGCTAATTCATACTTGTTCATAGTTGTCTGTACCTCCTTTTGGTCTCTGGCTCTCTCCATGGCTCCGCCTCCGTGTGATAACCGACTGCGGCATGTCCCTGCATGCTTTGCCCCGACAGGAGAGAACAAGGAAAAATAAACGTATCACAAATCAATAGTTTACAACATTTTTCACGCGATTGCAATACCTATTTTACATTTTTTAAGACTTATAAAACTATCATCCTGCCACATTTTCATTATCTGTTCTGAGCTATGATCTGTTCTGTTTCCCGGATAAACCGCTCCATCTCCGCCTGTGTTCCAATGGAGATCCTCAGATAATTCTCGATCCGTTTCTGTCCGAAATGGCGCACGAAGATGTGTTTCTCCCGCAGTACATCGAATATCGTCTGCGCCGGTACGCTCTCATGAGTCGCAAAGATAAAGTTGGTCTGGGAATCCCGGAAGGAAAATCCCAGCCGCTTCAATTCCTTTTTGGTCCACTCTCTTGTTTCGATCACCTTGGCAACCGTCTCCCGGAAATATGCTTCATCCTCCAGTGCTGCTGCACCAAGCGCCACAGAAAGCCTGGTCATTGGATAACTGTTGTAGGAATAGCGCACATCATTCATTGCACGGATCAGCTCCGGATTACCTATGGCATATCCGATACGCATTCCTGCCAGTGAACGGGATTTGGAATAGGTCTGTACGATCAGCACATTGTCATATTCTTTGGTAAGCTCCAGTGCAGAGCTTCCGCTAAAGTCCGCATATGCTTCATCAATGATCACAACTACATCCCGGTTATGCTCGATCACATCCCGCAGGAAATCCAGGCTCTGCAGGACACCGGTCGGTGCATTTGGATTGGCGATCACAACGCCGCCGTTTTCTTTGTAATAATCCTCCGGTATCAGATCAAAGTGGTCATCCAAAGCCGGTCTCTCATATGGAATCTGAAACAGCTCTGCCCAGACATCATAGAAGGAATATGTAATATCCGGAAACAGGATTGGCTTTTTCGAATTGAAAAATGTCATAAAAGCAATGGCAAGTACATCATCTGACCCGACCCCCAGAAAAACCTGATCACTCTGCAGACCATAACACTTTGCCAGCGCATCTGCCAATACCTGCGAATTTGGATCCGGATAAAGCCGGAGACTGTCACAGTCAAAATTCTTTAATGTCTCTACCACCTTTGGTGATGGGGGATATGGGTTCTCGTTGGTGTTCAGCTTGACCATATCCGGCAGATTTGGCTGCTCTCCCGGCACATATGGCTCAATTGTCCGTAAGTTGTCTCTCCATGTACTCATTGCTCATCCTCATTTCTGTGTAGTTAATATATTGACTCTTACAAATTACTGATAGCTCTGCGCCAGCTTCTCAAAGGCAGGCAGGGACCGTTTGATCATCTCCGGATCTACGCAGTATGCGATCCGCACATATCCCGGACACATAAAGGAGCTGCCCGGTACCACCAACAGATTGTACTCCTTGGCTCTTGCCACAAATGCCGTGTCATCCTCCTCCATCGTCTTAACCCAGAGATAAAATGCTCCCTCCGGCTTGACCACCTCATAACCATACTCTGTCAATGCATCCAGAAGCATCTTACGGTTTGTGTCATAAGCCGCCACATCTGTCTGCTCTTCCAGACATTTTGCCACGGCAAGCTGCATCAGCGATGGTGCATTGACAAAGCCCAAAATACGGTTTGCCACATTTGCCGCACAGATCACATTTTCAAAATCATCCACCTCATCAGGAATCACCAGATAACCAATACGCTCTCCCGGCAGAGACAGTGACTTGCTGTAGGAGTAACCCACGATCGTATTGTCATAATATTTCGTCAGATACGGCACCGTAACACCATCATATGCAAGCTCCCGGTATGGCTCATCTGCGATCAGATAGATCGCTGTACCATATTCCTTCTGCTTGCGCTCCATCACCTCCGCCATCGCCCGGATGGTTTCCTCACGATAGACAACACCGGTCGGATTATTTGGATTATTCACGATAACCGCCTTTGTTTTTGGGGTGATCTTGCTCTCAAATTCTGCCACATCCGGCTGGAATGTCGGTGGATTCGGAGATACCACAACCATTTTGCCGTCGAAGTTTGCCACATAGTTATTATATTCTCCAAAATATGGAGCGAAGGCAATCACCTCATCCTCCGGATCAAGCAGCGTCTTCAACACAACATTGAGTCCTCCGGCCGCTCCCACGGTCATCAGGATATTCTGCTCCCCAAAAGAAGTCCCGAAACGCTTATTCAGGGAAGCTGCAATGGCACTGCGGACTGTCTCATAGCCGGAGTTATTCATATATCCATGGACATAACATGGGGCTTCCTTTTCCAGAATCTCGCAGATTGCATTTTTTACTGCGACAGGCGGCTCCACGCTGGGATTGCCCAGACTGAAATCATAGACATTCTCTGCCCCATATTTTGCAGCCATTTTCTTGCCTTCCTCAAACATTGCTCTGGTAACAGAACTACCCTCTACATACTTTACCATCTTCTTTGCTATCATTGCGGAACCTCCATTCTGTACGATATCCGTCATGCAGTCTTCGTTGTCTGACCGCCCTTTTGTCTCACATACAAGTATACCATTCTTTTGTGTTTTTTCAAGGGAATGGTTTACCGCACCGTCAATCACAACGGGAATATTTACTGCAAAGAAAAAAGCACCTGATATAAATATCAGATGCTTCATATATAATGCGCGATCAGGGGTTCGAACCCTGGACACCCTGATTAAGAGTCAGGTGCTCTGCCAGCTGAGCTAATCGCGCTTATGTCGCTGTGCTTTCGCAAGCGACTTTGCTATAATAACAGATTCTTCAGAAGAATGCAACCCCTTTTTTCAAATTTTTTTCAATAATTCAAACTTTCCACACCAAAAACTATAATATGCCCAGACTGTTTCTGTCAGTTCATAAATAACTGAGACCAGTAGTATTGATCTCCTTTGGTGGTCTCATAATATCCCACCCCCATATAGGTATAATCGGATGACATGATCTGGGCACGATGACCTGCATCCTCCAGCCACTTCTCTACAACATCCTTCGGGGTCTTACAACCGGAAGCAATATTTTCTCCTGCTGTCTCATAGACAATCTTCTCATCTGTCAAAACACTGCAGCCGTTTCTGCCATCCGGTCTGTTGGGAGAATTCTCTGTGACCAGTTCCTTCGCCCGGATATTGGCAGCTTTATTTAATGCATCGCTGGCCTTTAACGCCGGGAGATCTTCCTTTGCTCTCTCTGCATTGACAAGCTCCAGTACCTGTGCCGCATACTTATCGGCCAGGGTAACCACTACATACTTATTGATCTTGATGATCCCGGAATACTTGCCGGTTACGATCCTGGAACCGGAAGTCTTATACGCACGCACTTTTACATAATATGCTTTGTTTTTCTTCAGCTTGCTGAGTTTGAAGGAAGCTGTTCTGGTGGCTCCCACCTGCACATATCTGCCCTTGCGGGAATTGGAAAGAAATACCTGATATCCTGTCACTCCGGATATCTTCCGGATCGTAAGCTCTGCCGTCGTCTTTGTGCGTTTGCTCACGGCTGCCGTTGTTTTGCCTATGGCCTGTACATTTCCCACCGGCCATGAAAGTATACTGACGCATAAAAGCAGCATCAGCAGACGATGAATGCCCTTTGTAAATTTTGTTTTATACATATGAAATCCTTCTTTATTTTTAATATTTTTGGAGTAATTATAGCACGATTCCTATGCATTGCAAATACTTCCCCTTTCTTCTTCAAAAAAATTTCACAATTTTTTGTATTTTTTTCAAAAAAGGGGTTGCATTTTGTCATAAGGTTGTATATAATAAGTTCGTTGTCGCAAAGACGAGTGAGCGCGATTAGCTCAGCTGGCAGAGCACCTGACTCTTAATCAGGGTGTCCAGGGTTCGAACCCCTGATCGCGCATTGAAGGTCCTAATTTGATAGATGTCTATCGGGTTGGGGCTTTTTTTCTACTTATATTTATTTACGTCAGGCTGATACATATTAACTCACGCAATAATTTTTAATTGAATATTTTTATCATAGAAAATATTTGACAATACTTAGGAGGTATTTATGAGAAAAAAGTTTTTAATCAGCACTCTGCTGAGTGTTTCCATGATCGTTTCATCCCTGTCCGGCATCCCACGGACTGTTTCCGCAGCAGATCAGCAGATCGCTCAGATCGCCACACAGGCTGACCCTGCCGCAAGCGAGCTTCCACCGGAGGAAAACGATCCCGGCTACGAGCGTCTTTCCGGCGCCTACGAGCCTGCCGCCGAGGAAAATATCAGCGGAAATACAGAAAATGAAACGAATTCTGTCAGCACCCGATCCTCCGGCACGACAGATACCTCCGGATTTCTATCGGTAAATCCTGCCGGTTCCCGTTTAAAGGGATACGCATCCACCGTCAGCAGCTATACCGGCAAAACCTACACTCATGCTTCAGATCACGATGGTCTGAATATTTATAACGGCATTGATGTTTCCTATCACCAAGGTAATATCAACTGGGAGAATGTAAAAGCAGCCGGTATTGATTTTGCTATTCTGCGTCTTGGCTATCGCGGATATTCCAACGGCTCCCTGGTGACCGACTCCAAATTTGCCGCATATATGCAGGATGCCATTGCCGCCGGCATGCCTCTTGGTGTTTACTTCTGGACCGAGGCCATCAATGTGGATGAGGCAGTTCAGGAGGCGCAGTATGTTGTTGACAAGCTTGCCCCATACAAAACTTCTATTACCATGCCGGTTGTCATTGACTGGGAGCTTAACAGCAACAGCCGTCACGGCGGACTCTCCCAGGAAACCAATACGACCATCTGTACGGCGTTCTGCGACCTGGTAAAGCAAAACGGTTATACCCCTATGATCTACGCCAACATCAGCGATCTGAACAATAATCTGGATGGCGTGGGACTCAGTCAGAAATATGAGATCTGGGTTGCCAGATATAATAATATTGTAAATAATTCTACCGCCAGCTTCTACGGAAATTACTCTATGTGGCAGTACTCCAGCAGCGGTTCCGTTAATGGAATCTCTACAAAGGTGGACATGAATTACTGGTATACTCTCGGAAGTCCATCTTCTCCTGTTTTTTCCCACGGAACTACACAGGGTGCGATCGCTACGGCAACACCAACACCGGATGATATTGACAGTCTGGACGATGTAGAAAACCTCTCTGCCAAATCCTACTCCAAGAAACTGGTTCTCTCCTGGGATGACGTCGAGGACGCCGACGGCTATCAGATTTACCGTAAGGACAGCTATAACGGTTCCTACAAAAAAGTAAAGCAGCTTGCAGATGGCGATACTACCTCCTGGACAAACAGCGGTCTTTCCAAGAATCATGAATATTACTATAAAGTCCGTGCTTTTCATAAGAATTCCGACAAAACCGTTTACTCTGAGTACGCACTGATCACTGCCGCCACAAAGGCATCCTGCCAGTCCGGTATTACAAAGAAAAACTTTGTACTTTACAAAAAGCCGCTGAAGTCATCTGCAAAACTGATGACTGTGAAAAAAGGCATGCCTCTGGAATATGTGGGAGTGACATACCGCAAGAACGGCAACAAGTTCCATCATTTCCGTTATTACGTTTCTTCTAAGGTTTATGACGGTTACAGCCGTACCAGATCCGGTCTGACCTATTATACGCAGGGAATCACTACGGCAAAATTGAATCTTCGTAAAACGGCCGGCACCTCCGGCAGGCTGCTCACCAGTATTCCGAAAAATACAGCACTTCCTCTGCTGGGAACAAAACGGGTTAAAAAAGCAACCTGGTACCGGGTTGCTTTCTCCACCAAGAAAAACACTGTCATCACGGGATATGTGTCCGGAAGCTATATCAACAAATAAATGATTCATTCCCGTTGTACTCCGCTATGTTATATAGCCGGGAACACTTCCCTGTTCCCGGCTATAAATTCATCCCTGTCTGATTATTTCTCTTTATAGTCATACTCATACACAGTTACAGAAAGTGGCGGCAATGTCATCCGGATTGAATATTCCCTGCCATCGCAAGACTCCTGCTTTGCCGTAAGTACCTTTGGATTTACAATACCGGTTCCACCAAACCGCTCCTCATCGGAAGATAAGATTTCTTTATAGTTTCCCGGACAAGGAACACCAAACAGCATATCTTCTCTTGTAACCGGAGTAAAGTTACACAGGAACAGAAGCTGCTTTTTGGCCGTTGCTCCACGACGTACAAAGGTTACTACGCTCATATCTGCATTTTCACAACTGATCCATTCAAAACCGATCGGATCACAATCATTGGTATAAAGAGCATCGTACTCCTGATATAATTTATTTAATGCCTTGACATAATCCTGCATCTGATGATTTCTTTCCTCACCCAGCAGATCCCAGTCAAGACTTCTCGCCTCGCTCCACTCACGGAACTGTGCAAACTCCTGTCCCATAAACAAAAGCTTCTTGCCCGGATGACCATACATAAAGCCATATGCAGTTCGCAGGTTTGCAAACTTCGCATCCAGCTCTCCCGGCATCTTATTGATCATCGAGCCCTTGCCATGGACTACCTCATCATGAGAAAGCACCTGAATAAAGTTTTCACTGTATGCATACTGCAGACTAAAGGTCAGCCGTCCGTGATTTGGTCCACGGAACAACGGATCCATATGCATATACTCCAGAAAGTCATTCATCCAGCCCATATTCCATTTGAACAGGAAGCCTAAGCCGCCCATCTGTGCTGGCGAAGTCACACCGGCCCATGCGGTAGACTCCTCCGCAATGACCAATGTTCCCGGTTCTTCCTTCTCAAATACCTGATTCATATGCTGGAACAGATGGATCGCATCAAAGTTCTCATTGCCGCCCTTTTCATTTGGCAGCCACTCCCCATCATTCTTGCCGTAATCCAAATAAAGCATGGAAGCTACCGCATCCACACGAAGACCATCGACATGGAACTTCTTCAGCCAGAACAGACCATTGGCCAAAAGGAAATTTTCTACTTCTTTTTTCTTGTAATTGAAGATCAGGGTGCCCCAGTGTGGATGCTCTCCACGGCGTTTGTCCGGATGCTCGTAAAGTGCCTGGCCATCAAACTGTGCGAGACCATGTGCATCTTTCGGAAAATGTGCCGGCACCCAGTCAAGGATGACACTGATCCCCTGGCTGTGCATATAATCCACAAAATACATGAAATCTTCCGGAGATCCGTACCGGCGTGTCGGTGCATAATATCCGGTCACCTGATATCCCCATGAACCGTCAAACGGATGCTCTGCGATCCCCATCAGCTCGACATGGGTATATCCCATCTCCTTCACATAAGCAGCCAGCTCTACTGCAAGCTCTCTGTAATTATAAAAACCATCCTCTGTACCATCGTCCTTTTTGCGCCAGGAACCCGGATGCACTTCGTAGATCGCCATAGGCTCCTTGCGGCGGCTGTCTCTTGTTTCCTTCCGGCGGCTGGTCATCCATTTCCGGTCGGTCCAGCGGAAGCCTCTGAGATCTGCTACCACGGAAGCATTGTCTGGACGAAGCTCTGCACAATTTGCATAAGGATCGGCTTTCATCAAAATCTCATCGGTACGGGTCAGAATCTGGTACTTATAAACAGCCCACGGCTCTACTCCCGGAATAAACAGCTCATATACCCCGGATACCTCCAGCGTACGCATCGGATGAAGCCTGCCATCCCACATATTGAAATTACCCACAACACTCACGGCTCTCGCGTGAGGCGCCCATACTGCAAAGTAAGTACCCTTGACGCCATTGATCTCCATCGGATGCGCTCCCAGCTTATCAAAGATCTGATAATGCTTTCCCTCTGCAAAAAGATAAAGATCCAGGCTGGAAATCTGTGGTGCAAAGCAGTACGGATCTGCTGTCACTACCACGTCATCCTCACCATATTTAATATTCAGAAGATACGGTGCCTTTAACTTTTTGCGTGTCTCTACATACTTTCCAAAGAAACCACTGCCCGGCTCTACCTCCTCCAGCTCGGTCGGATGGTTTCCCCGCATATCTGTCACCGTAACCGCCTTTGCCTCCGGACGATACACGGTAAAAATCTGTCCCTTTCCAAAATCATGTAATCCAAGAATATTGTGAGGGGCGTTATGCCTGCCCTCCCTCAATTCATCATACTCCACCCAATTGATCCACTGATCTAACTTCTCCTGCATAGTCTCCTCCAATCATTATATGTGCGGATATCGCAGATTTGAAACATTTGCAATACCTGGTACCCCCTGTCCGGCCTGAGCGCCATATCCCTGCCGTGCCGGCATATTTCGCAGTACGAAAATACACTCAAATAACGAAAACCTCCTACACAATTTGCATAGAAGGTTTCTAAAAAAGCTTGTGTTACTATTATAATTGATTGATAGAAATTCGTCAATGAATAAGACAGAGTTCCAAAAAAGGAAACCCTGCCTTACCCATTGCAAATTTATATCATCTTGTTTAAGGAAGAAACACTAATTAGTTGCCATATCTGCTTCCGTCTGCATTATATGCACCATCACAGATCTCAATCTTTACAAAAGAGCATCCGGTATATGTGTTGGTTGTAACCCAAAGCCAATGATACTTTCCTTTCAGGGAATCTGCATCCAGCTTCACATATTTACCAACCCACATCTGACCTGTCTTCTGGTCATAGTCTACATCAAAGCTGATTCTTCCATTCTCCTTCTTCATATAACCAATCTGAAGATCGGCACTCTTACTTACCTCATTATCCATTGGATATACGCGGATACAAGGCTCCTCGATCTGGCTCCAGTCTGTAGTCAGATGAATATTCCAGAATTCCTCGTTAATCAGTGCCTGCAGTGCATCCGTCGGATTGCCGTTACTATCCGTAATACTTGTGGTATAACCAATGCCGTGATATGTCATATCAAAGAGATCGCCTCTCTCTGCATAAATCTTTCCCGGAATCTCGCCATCACCGGTATGTCTCATAAATTCACCGGTCCAGGTATAAACTACCTTAGGGTTTGGATTTGCCACTGTTGGCACAACGGAAACGCCTGTATTGATCAGTTTAACGCCATCCGGAATCTTTGGTGTAGATCCGGTCATTTCTGCAAAAAGCTGTCCAACATCGCCATATGCAAAGTAGCCCTTTTCTCTCTCGAAATAATGACCCTCATCCCAAAGTACCGGACAGTATCCTCTGTTCAGACACTGTGTAAACAGCTCTCTTGTGAAATCAATGACGTTGTCCTTGTAACCCTTAACGCATCCACACTCGCCAACGATAACGGCATAACCATCATCTGTGAATTTCTTCATACGACCAAGCATGTTTGACATATACTCATAATCCTTCTCGGTTCCCCAACTGTCACGGTAACCCCATGTAGTTGTAGAGGTTGCAGAAAGACCATAATCCGTAGGATCGTAATAATGTACAGATACGCTGAGCTTAGAATGACCATTCTCCTCTGTATCCTTAGGCATCTTGTAACGATCATCCATGGTTCCGTCTGTCTGATAGGTATCGCTTGCATATCCACCGATTACGCAGGACTCATTTCCTGTACCTGGAATCAGAAGGTGGCGATATGCGTTGTTTCCGCCGCTCTCTCTTACGATGTTGACAAATGTCTGGTTGATCTCATTTACCATCTTGTAAATATCATTGGCATCCTTTGCAAGCTTACCGGTCTGGTTTGCCTGACCTTTCTCCGGATGCTGATAATCATCATTCAGACGGCCACTCAGCTCTTCGTTTGCACCCTCGAAGATCAAATGATCAGAATACTCTTTAAAACGCTCTGAAATCTGTGTCCAGAATGCTTTATACTTCTTCCATGCTTCATCCCGGATCGGTGTTTCCTTGGCGTCGATCTCCTCAGCGCCAAACATTCCCCACCATCCGCCATCCCAGTGGATGTTGATGATAACATACATTTCGTCGTTTAATGCGTAGTTGATGACCTCCTCTACACGATTGAAAAGCTCCTCATTGATCGTGTATGTGCCATCATCAGATACAAAGTTTGACCAGGCTACAGGAACACGCACGGTATTTACACCGTAGCTCTTGAGACCATCAAATGTCTGCTGCGTTGCTACCGGATTACCTGCACTTGTCTCGCATTCCGTAACTGTTTTCCAGTTGCCCATGCAGTTGGACTGCTCCATCTGGTTGCCCAGATTCCATCCAAGACCCATAACACTCATCAGATCCTGAGAGGAAAGCTCTTTTCTCATCAGTCCGTTATCCTTTGTGGTGATACCGTTTGCCGACTTGTGCTCCTCACCTACATTGGACTGCTTTAACAGCTCCTGTGTCTTCTCATCCGGTACTGCCGGTGCCAGCGTAGACTTCCATGCCGGATCATTCATCGGCTCTGCTGTAGCTGTCGGCTTTGTTGCCGGTTTCTGGCTTGGCGCCGCTGCAGACGGTACAGCAGATGGTGCCGCAGATGGTGCAGCAGATACTACTGCACTACTTGCCGGTGTAGCGGTTGCTGCTGCCTTCTTTGCAGTAACCTTGACCTTTGCTGTCAGTTTCTTCGTAACCTTTTTCCCTTTGTTCTTGTAGGTTACCTTACAGGTAATCTTTGCAGATCCCTTTTTCACTGCCTTTACCTTACCGTTTTTCACGGTTGCAACCTTCTTATTGCTGGTAGACCATTTTAATTTTGCCTTAGCCGGTTTATTCTTAACGGTCAGCTTCTTTGTCTGTCCTACTTTTAAGGAAAGAGAAGTCTTATTGAGTGCTGCCTTCTTCTTTGCTTTGGCCTTTGCTGATGATGACAATGTGCTCATTCCGTTCATGGTAAATACCATTGCCACTGCCAGCGTCAAAGCGGTAAGCTTTTTGAAACGTTTACGTCCCATAATCATTTCCTCCTTTTTCTTCGTGCAACTATGTATTCTTTCTTTCATAAAAATATGTTACAATGAATAAAAGGACAATGCTATCAGTTTTGTAACGATATTTATAACTTTTGTATCTTTTTCGTGGAGGATATTTACAAATGATCGATATAGAAATTATGCAGGACGCTTCGGAAATCATTCATTATGACTCTCCTGAAATCTCCTACGCCGTTCAGGAAAGATTACTGTCAAACTACACAGATATGCGTGCTCTCTGCCATTGGCATGATGATGTGGAACTTCTGTATATCTTTGATGGAGAGATGAACTATGACGTAAACGGCCGTCATTATCTTTTCAAAAAAGGTGATACGATTTTTATAAATTCCCGTCAGCTTCATTATGGATATGACCATGATCAGCACGAATGTGAGTTTATGGTGGTTCTGATCCATCCGGAGCTTTTAAAGGCAAGCAATTATATGTATCGAAGATATGTACTTCCCATCTTAAATTATGCCACGGATATCGTGATCATAGAAAACAACTCTCCTTCCGGCGCTGTGTTTGCACAGCTTTTTGAGAATATCCGTCTTTGCCGGAAGCAGGACAAAAGCTGCCACGAGTTTCAGCTTCTGGGATATTTTTATGAAATGTGGAGCATTCTCTATGAGAACTGTAATA
This sequence comes from Jutongia huaianensis, assembly GCF_014384985.1. Lineage (GTDB taxonomy): Bacteria > Bacillota > Clostridia > Lachnospirales > Lachnospiraceae > Jutongia > Jutongia huaianensis. The sequence goes on along the minus strand of NZ_JACRSX010000005.1, from coordinate 84,366 downwards.
TCGAAGACAATGTAACCTCCAATCAGGAGAATCCTGATATCCAGATACAGAAGCAGATGGTATCCTATATTTACCAGCATTATCAGGAGCACATCACTCTGGAGGATATCGCCTCTGCGGGCATGGTCAGCCGCAGCAAGTGCTGCAAGATCTTTCAGAAGTACCTGTCGCAGTCACCGATCTCCTTTCTCAATGATTATCGTATGGAGATCAGCTGCAATCTTTTGAGTGATACCACCTTCAGCATCACACAAATTGCCACCTCCTGCGGTTTTAATCACTTGAGCTACTATTCCAAAATGTTTCTTCAACGGTATGGCTGTACTCCAAACACCTATCGGAAAATGCATCAGACGGCATCGTAAACATTTTGCCGGATGTTTTGCCTTCCAGACAGATTGTGGCTGATCTCATCTTTTCCCACAGAAATACAAAAGAGGCTTCCTCTCCGGAAATCCCCGGAATAAGGAAGCCTCTTTTTAATTCTATTATAAGACGATCACTTCTGCAAATATCGTCTGCCGGTTCAAAACTTACATATTGGCAACCATTTCTGATACTGCCTTTGCCATTGCCTCAGACTTAGCATCAGCATCCTCCAGAGAAGTGCCTACTACACCGTAATAGAACTTCACCTTCGGCTCTGTACCGGATGGACGTACACACATCCATACATTGTCTGTCATATCGAAGTAAAGCACATTTGACTTCGGAAGTCCTGTCGGCTTTGTCTCGCCGGTTGCAATGTCTGTAATGATATCCTTCTGATAATCACGGAAGGATGTTACCTTATGACCACAGAACTCTTTCGGCGGATTCTCGCGGAGTGTTGTCATGATCTCCTGAATCTTAGCAAGACCTTCGATTCCCTTCATGGTCACTGACTGAACACCATCTTTATAATATCCGACTCTCTCATACAATGCCAGCATTGCATCCCACAGAGTCATATTCTTTGTCTTGTAATATGCTGCTGCCTCGCAAAGTGCCATCGTTGCCACGATCGCATCCTTATCACGGGCATGGGTACCGATCAGGCATCCGTAGCTCTCCTCAAAACCAAACAGGTATGTTCCCTTTCCGGTCGTCTCAAAATTCAGGATCTGCTGTCCAATATACTTAAATCCTGTCAGCACCTCGATCAGATCTACGCCGTAATCCTTTGCAATAGCATCTGCAAGGTTAGAGGTAACAATCGTCTTGATCAGCTTTCCATCAGCAGGAAGTCCCTGTGTCTCTTTTCTCTGGGAGATCTCATAATCTGCCAGCAGACAGCCGGACATATTACCGGTGAGCGTAATATACCCGCCACTCTTGGTATCCTTAACATATACACCGAGACGATCCGCATCCGGGTCTGTTGCAAGAACAAGATCGGCATCCTTCTCCTTGGCAAGCTTGAGAGCCAGTTCAAATGCCTCTGCTGCCTCCGGGTTTGGATAGCTGACGGTTGGGAAATCTCCGTCCGGAAGCTCCTGCTCCGGCACAACATATACGTTCTCAAAACCAATCTCTTTCAGCACTCTTCTGGCAGGAATGTTACCGGTTCCGTGAAGCGGTGTATAAACAATCTTGAGATCCTTTCCAACTTCTTTAATGCTGTCCCAGTGAATAACCTGCTTTTTCAGCTCTTCAATATATTTATCATCAATTGCTGCGCCAATATTCTCATAGAGATCCTTTGCCACAGCGTCTGCCTTATCCATAGTCTTGACTGTATTCCAGTCGGTTACTGCCTTAACCTCATCCATGATACCGGTATCATGTGGTGGTGTGATCTGGGCACCGTCCTCCCAGTATACCTTATATCCGTTGTACTCCGGCGGATTGTGGCTCGCCGTTACATTAATGCCTGCCACACAGCCCAGCTCTCTAACAGCAAAGGAAAGCTCCGGTGTCGGACGAAGGGATTCAAATACATATGCCTTGATGCCGTTTGCTGCCAGGCAAAGTGCTGCCTCATCTGCAAACTCCGGTGACATATGACGGGAATCAAAAGCAATGGCTACTCCCTGAGATGCCTTGCCCGCTTTGTTGATATAATTTGCAAGACCCTGTGTTGCCTTACGAACCGTGTAAATATTCATACGGTTGGTTCCGGCACCAATGATTCCACGCAAACCAGCGGTTCCAAACTCAAGATCCATGTAAAAACGCTCTTTGATCTCATTGTCGTTATCTGCGATGTCCTGCAGCTCCTTTTTGGTATCCTCATCAAAGTAAGGATTGCTCAGCCACTCCTTGTAGATGTCTTTGTAGTCCATGTTTTTTCCTCCTATCAGTGATGGCATATGCCTGATTTTCCATCTATTATTTTGTATGCAAAAGTGGATATTGTCAACCAGAAATTGTGACCATTTTGTAAATCTTTTGATAATACCCCTCTCTAAGGTGCCGGAGTTGCAGTTGTTTCCGCAGTTTCCTCCTTAACACCCAGATCTGAAAAACTGAATTTCACATCCTGATCGTCGTCCAGCACATCCACAGAATAACTCTTCGTGGTGTAACCGTCCTTTCGCAGGGTAATGGTCTGGGAACCGATCACCTTCGTAAAGGTGCATGGAGCCAGCCCCTTGTATACATTGTCCAGATAAACCTCTGCCCCCTCCGGCGCAGACACCGTAATGGTATGGTCACTGTCCATTTTCTTGGTCCTGGTCGTACTGTCGGTATCATCCGTACTCGTTTTGCTGCTTGTGGATGACGGCTTTGCCGTGGTTTTTGTGGTATCTGCCTTTTCCTCCACCAGATCGATCCTGACAGTGGATGCCTTCTCCTCCACATCCAGCGTGCCGGTATAGGTCGTATATCCTGTCATTGCAACCTTCACCTGATAAACTCCATACGCCAAGGCAATTGGTCTTCTATAGGAAACGGCTGTACCGTTGATCGTAAGATCCGCCCCTGCCGGCTTGATATCAAAGGTGATCACACCTACCTTGCTGTCCGCCGGCTCATAATCACTAAAATCCAGTGTAACCTCTTTGCCATTATGCACCGTGACGTTTTTTACCGCTGTAGAATGGTTCTTGCTGAGAATTACTTTATAAGTCCCCTCCCCCACTGTGATCAGCATGTTTTTGGTAACCGGTAAGATCATACTGTCGCCTACCTCGATCATGCCACCGATAAAATCCTTATAATGGGACAACCGGATGTATCCGTGTCCCCTGCTTTTCACCACGGAATACACGTTGTATCCTGTCCCCCGCACCGTCAGGACATCCTGCTTATTGATCTCCAGCATTTCAATAGGCTTTCCGTCCGAGGAAAAGAACGTCTGATCCGTATATTTGTACTTGCGGTCTGCAAAGGAAAGGCTGCTCTCATCACTATCAAATTTGTAATCATCTACCTCCTGATACTCCCATACGTCCTCCGGAATATCCGTAGCCAGCAGCTTGCCACTTGACGGATCATATTTCACTTCAATGATCTCTCCCACCTCAATCTCACTGCCATCCCGCTCCTGACCATAGCGGTCTGTCATAGTGGCCGTGGCATCATAGGCAATGACCGTTTCAATATCACTGCCCAGATCCCGCAGAGTCAGCTGCCTTGTCGCCGTATCATTGGTAACTACAACTCCTTCTGTACTGGCGGGTGCCTCCGTGGCACCACCGTTGCGGTCCACTCTCGTGGTCCGCTGCTCCTGAGCCGGCCCGCATCCCGCCAGCATCGAACTCCACATAAAAAACGCGCCCAGACATAGCAGGACGCGCCAGATTTTATTATTTTTCATAGGAAACCTCATTATTCTGCCACCGGTTACGGCAGCCTCAACCAATCTTATCGTAATCTGTACATCATCTTAAGCCTCATCAGGCTCTGTCTGTCCAGCAAACATTTTAACACAGCCATCCGTTCACATCAATATCCCTTTTACCTCCTTCAGAAAACGGGTTCTCTGTTCCTCCTGCCCCCGTATCTTTAACAGTTTCTCCAAATTCTTAGAGGACATCCAGGATTTCCGGCTGTTGTAATAAAAATTCACAAGCTTCCAGTATTTTTCCGGATAAAGAAGCATGGCATAAAGCACTGTTTTTTCGCTGTCTTCCATACTCCGCTCCCTGTCATACGTCTGGATCAGGCAACGGCCAAGCTCCGGATGCCATGCATTTTTTTCCATCGCTTTACGCAAAAGATCATATAAATCCCTGACCTGTATGCCGATTTCTGCCTTATCGAAATTTGTCGTTGCTATATCTTTTCCCATAAACAGCACATTATGATAGGTATAGCTGCCATGACGCACCAGCCCATTTGCCAGAGTTTTCTGCCACAACTCTTCATAACCGCATTCCTGTAAAAGACTCTGCGCCAGACAGGCCTGCCCGTAGAAAATATCAAATGCTTCCAGCAGACAGATCTCCATTTCGTTTTTCTGTTTTTTGCCGCGAATATAGCTGCGGACGCGCTTCATTTCTTTATTGTGGCGTTCCATTTCCTGCCGAATGCTTTCCTTCTGAATGTAAACGCCTTCCTCTGCCCCGCCAAGCTCCAGAAGTGCATGAAGCCTCCCCAGGTGTCCGGCACAGCGCATTACACATGGATGATCCTTCATATCACATTCCACTCCGGCATACCACTGACGCATCACCCAGTTATTGCGGTAATTATCCTTTGTAAAATATTCTTCCCGATTGTTTTTATATGTATGATCCACCGGCAGATTTCCCTGACGGATCAGTTGCTCCTTGACCCTTTCCTCAAATTCAATCCTTGCCTGACTGGCGGAACATTCCTTCAAAAGGCGGAGCCCCTGATCGGTCTCCAGCAGAAAGGCCCCTCTCGTCCGTCGTCTCGACCTGACCTGACAGGGATACTGTCTGATGATCTCCTCAAGCTTATCTTCCATAGATACCTCCCCCATTTGCAATCGTCTCTTTTATCATATGAAAGATAATGAAAAGTTATACCATCGGAATCTGAAGCTTTAACTGAAAAATATTTTCCTCCAGCGAAGCAGAGATACTGCCGTTCATATATTCCGTCAACTCCCGTGCGATCGCCATGCCCAGTCCCGTCGAAGTCCGGCTTCTCGCAGGATCCGCTTTATAGAACCGTTCAAAGATCCGGCTTACATCGATTTCCTCCGGATGCGCTACCCGGTTCTGAACCGTGACACACACCTGTCCTTCCATGGCGGAAAGGGAGATTCCAACCGATCTCCCTCCATGATCCAGTACGTTTTTGATAATATTCTGCAGGATCCGCCGGATCGCCGGTTCATTTCCCTGCACAAGCATCTTTCCTTCCGGAATGTCAAATTCCGGTTCTATGCCGCTGTTTTCCCATTCCTCATAATAAGAAAACAATGTTTCTTTCAAAATCGCATTAAAATCACATTTTTCCAGCTTCATTTCATACGTCCGACTCTCCAGTCTGGTAAACATAAACAGCTCCTCCAGAATATCCCGCAGAGCATGGATCCTCTCCTGTATGATCCGCAGATATCTTTGCTGTGCCTCCTGATCGTCCGTCTGGGTCAGAAGCTGAAAGTAACCGTCCAGAGACGTTAACGGTGTCCGGATATCATGAGACAGGTTCGTATACGTCTGCGCAATGCGGTTTTCGTTCCGGATCCACTGCTGCCGTCTGGATTTCTGCTGTTCAAACACCCGGTTTAAGGTGTCTGTCAGCCCGCCAATTCCGCCAAAGCGGATATCACAGACCACATCTCCGTTGCTCTGCTTCTCCTCCAAAAAACTGATCTGCCGCTCCAGATCCCGGATCTGCCAGATCAGCTTTCGCAGGATGAGTCCCAAAAGAACCGCAAGAAGTCCAAAACCTATCGCCAAACCTGTCATCATCATATCCATCTATCATCCTTTCTCTGCCTGCTGATCACTGATACAACGCCACGGATCACTCCATTGTTATCCGGTTTTGACCCTTGGCATCAGAGCAGATCTCTCTTCTCTACCGATACAAGGCTGACCAATGTGGACACCACCAGATAGGCCACCGCCAGAAGCAAAATATTCCGGATCTGGGCCGCCCCTGCTCCCGGCAACAGCTCTGACATTTTTGTGGTAAGCAGATAATTTTCCAAGTGAAGATCCTTAACAGAAAAGAACCTGTTACATACCGCATCAAGACCGGTGCAGATCAGTCCGGCCACCCCCATACTAAGGCAGGTTCCCGCCAGCATACCAAAGGCACGGCTGCGAAGTACCATGGTGATCGTCATGCAGGCAACCAGAAAGCTGTACTGCAAAACCACCTGAACGCCAATATACGGAAGATACGTCTGAAAGCTTCCCCAATGCAGATATCCCAGACTGATCCTCATGCTGACTGTTTCCACGAGAAATGTTACCACATCAAACACCAGTACATATGCCGCTGCCGCCGCCCATTTTGACCATATGAGACTGCTGCGGTGTTTTACTTGTCCTCCTATATTTTTAATGTATCCGTTTTTGATATCTGCCGTCACATAAAGAACCAGAAAGATTACATTAAACAGAATAAAAAGGCCGGAAGATAAATGCTGTCCATAAATCTCCAATACCGCCAGATTATCCACATCCATCCCCTCTACGCTTTCTGAAATACCAAACTGCACAGAGTTATCCTCCGGTCCGTTTTCCGTGCCATTGATCCCTATGATCTGGGTTGACTGTGCCTGGGTATTCTCTTCTATATCGTCCACCAGAAATGCCGCCGTCAGAACCACCATTGCAATGGTAATGATTGCCAGCACGAAAAATGATTTCATTCGAAATAATTTATATAATTCCATTCGTATTGTATTACACATATCTCTATCCTTTCCAAAGCTGTTTTCGTCCCGATACCTCAAATAATTCTCTGACATTTCATAAATTACAAAATGTTTTATCTGCTATGCAGAGGTAAGATTCAGGAAATAGCTCTCTAATTCCTCCTGATTCACCTTCATCTCCCGCGGCAGCACTCCCGCCGTGACTAACTCCCGGTTAATAAGCATGCTGTCCTCTAAACGTTCATACACATACAGATGTGTTTTGTCCACAGCTTCATACTTGTGGATGTTCATTCTATCCAGTACCGTCATTGCTTTCTCCGGTTCATCCAGCACAAGCTCCAGTCTCTTTTCACACTGCTGGAGAAGCTGCTCCTGGGAAAGCTCCTTAATAAGACATCCCTTATGAATAATTCCAAAGTCGGTGCAAAGTTTAGAAAGCTCCTCCAGAATATGGCTGGAGATCAGAATGGTCAGTCCCCGTTCCTGAGCCAGGCTGCGGAGCATATCACGTACTTCCGCAATCCCCTGAGGATCCAGTCCATTGATCGGTTCATCCAGAACCAGAAAATCAGGATTCCCCACCATCGCCAGACCAATCCCCAGACGCTGCTTCATTCCAAGAGAAAAGTGACCTGCCTTCTTCCTGCCAACATCTGAAAGTCCTACCGTATCGAGAATCCAGTCTGCATACTTTTTATCCCGTATACCAAACAGCCTTGCCTTGATCATCAGGTTATCCCTTGCTGTCATATTGGCATAAATGCCCGGCGCCTCGATCAGACAGCCTACTCTCGGTCTTACCTGAGAAAGCTCCTTCCCGGTACATCCAAAAATCGAATACTCCCCTGCCGTAGGGTTTGCCAGTCCACAGACCATCTTTAAAAATGTAGTCTTGCCGGCACCGTTTCTTCCGATAAAGCCATAGATTGCTCCACGGCGGATATGCATATCAATATCATTGACTGCCTTGTAACGCCGAAACTGTTTTGTCAATCCATGGGTTTCTAATAAGATCTCATTCATTCTTTTGTTACATCCTTTCCTTATGATGTCTACCAGTATAAAGAGTATCTCCTAATATAACGCTAAGAAAAAGTAAAGAAAGTCTAAAGATTATTTGGAAGGCTGTAAACGGTATCCGATTCCCCATACCGTCTGAATATATTCTTTCTCCGTAAGACTTTTGAGCTTCTTACGGATATTGCTGATATGCACGTCCAGAGTTTTGGTCTCACCCATATATTCTTCCTGCCAGGCATAAGTAAAGATGGCTTCCTTACTGAATACCTGACCGGGATGCTCCAGAAGCAGCTCCAGAATTGCAAACTCCTGACGGGTCAGATGTTCCAGTTTCTTCCCTCCGATCCAGATCTGATGCGTCCCCTTCTCTAAGGATATTTCTCCGCAGCTGATCCGGTCCGGTGCCTGTTCCCGTCCCGCATGACGAAGCTGGATCTGCACCCTTGCAACTACTTCTTCAATATCAAAAGGCTTTGTAATATAATCATCTGCTCCATTTGTTAATAACTCCAGCTTTTCTGACAGGGCATCCTTGGCAGTCAAAACAATAACCGGAACATCTCCCTGACGCCGGATCAGTCCCAGTACCTCTTCCCCGGTCATTCCCGGAAGCATCAGGTCCAGAAGCACCAACGCCCACGACTCCTTTTCCAGCCACAAAGCCGCCTCTGTTCCGGAAAAGGCCTGTCCACATGTGTACCCGTTTCCGGACAATGCCTCCTTTAATAAATTATTGATATTTACGTCATCCTCTACGATCAGTATTTTATTCATACATTTCTCCTGTTTTATTCAAAATTCTGCCCGGGCAGTCTGCTCACCACGCCTGCACCAATGAGCCCCACCAGCGCACCGGCAATCATGCCGCTAAACCACAGAACCCCCATATAATATGCAACACCGGAGGATTCCAGCACGATCATCGCTACCAGGATCTGTCCAATATTGTGGACAACACCTCCCACAATACTGACCACCGGCAGACGAAACCTTCCTGTCCGGTGCAAAAGAAGCATCACAATGGTGCTAAGCATCCCTCCCGCCAGACTATACCATAGAGAAAACAGATTGCCAAAGGTAAATGCCACCAACAGGATACGGATCCCGTTGATCACCATGGCATCCACCGTTCCCAGACGATAAATGGCCACCAGTACCACCAAGTTCGTCAGTCCCAGTTTAATGCCTGGAACCATTCCCAGAGGAGGCAGCTGCGCCTCCAGCCATGACAACACAAATGCCACAGCGATCAGCATCCCCCTCAAAGCAATTTTCTGTGTCCGGTTCATTCTGTCGTTTCCTCCCAGTCTTTTTATGTACTGTTATACTCTTTATCCATGTTTTTTGACTCTGTCAGTTTTTCCACCGCTGTTTTTATTCGGGAATATATTCTTATCCCTGCTTCTGCGTCCGAATCCAGTCATCCAGACGATCCTGTAATACGATAAACGGGACAGGTCCCATTCCCAGATAAAATTTATGAAACTCCTTTAGAGAAAACTTCTCTCCCAGTGCCTCCTTCGCTTCTAAAAGAAGCTCATTGATCTCCAAATATCCCAGCGTATACTGCATATAGCTCACCGGCTCTGCCACCACGGAATCGAACACAATGGATGCCTGTGAACCGTCAAAGCCAAAGTCCTTCAAATACGCCGCAAGCTTTTTCCGGCTCCAGCCGTGATAATTCACATTAATATCTGCTTTCGCATACAGACATAACGTGGCAATGAGATTTTCCGCATTTAACTCTGCCGTATCCCGGCTCATACCACTGATCCCATAACTGTACTTCTCCGCATAGGTTCCCCAGCCCTCAGCATAGCCTCCCACACTGACAATCCGCCGGAAGAGTGACGGCTCCTGCGACAAAAAGTACGCATTCTGGTACAGATGTCCCGGATAGGACTCATGGGCAATGGTCGAAAAACATTCCGTAAGATCATAATCCTCGCTCTGATTTAGATATACTACATTATCCTTGTAGTCGTCAATAGGAGATGTAAGATAAAGTGCCGGGCTCAGACTGTCCTCCAGAGATTCATCCACATATTTCACCTGACATTTTACATCCTCCGGCAACGGCTCAAAATCGGTACTGATCTGCTCCTTCAGATACTCCACCGTCTCTGCCGGATTGGTACATGGATATTGAAAATCCTCCGAATCATAATAAGCATCCGGGGACTTCGTGATGATCTGCGACATTCTCTTCTGGGAATATTTCAGTCCTTTGTCTACAAGCCGTTCAATCTCACGGATACTGCGGGAAGATCCTGTCATGGACTCCATCAGATATTCATAATACTTCTTCCCTCTGGGAAGATTGCATAAACCACCTTCGTTGTTTCCGGTTCCTTTTAACTGCTCCAACGCATCGATCAGACTCTGGTAAGCCGGGATCACCGATTCCTTCACACAGGTTTTATTCTGCTCCTGATATTTTTTCCGTTGGGATGCAGACAAGCCTTCTATCGCTGCGATTCCCTTCTCAAATGAAGACAGCAGATAGTTTTCCTCCGGCTCTGCAATAAAGTCCTTACACTGCTTTATGATCGCCTCACAGGTGGTATCATCCATAAACAGATGCTTTTCTGACTTCATCTGCTCAAAAGCAATGATCTGTCCAAAATAATCCGGAAGCTGGCGAAGCAGCGCCAGATAATTCTCCACATCATCCTTGTCCCAAAAATGGTACTCTGCTAAGATCAGCGGAAGCTGCGCCTGAATCCCGGTAGTCGGCCCCAGACATTCCTGATATTCCAATACATCCGAGCTTTTCAGCTCCGTCTGAAGCATCGTATGAAGAATATCATATTCCAGCTTCTGTTCCTGATCCAGCGCATCATAATCGAACTGCTCCAGAGACGACAGCCAGTTCTCATCCGTCATAATACCATCCCTAAAATCGGACAGGCTGTATGTTCCAAGTGTCGGCTGCTCCTGCTTGATCCCATACTTTTCCGGCTCCTTCAGAGTATAGTTTAATGTCAGTGTATCCTCTGACACCATGAGGCGAAATACCTGCTGCATAAAATCATCGAAACGTGCCCCGTTTTCTTTTGAATCTATCTCTTGCTTAACCGCCGGATGTGAAAGAATGCTTCCTCCCGATCTATCGCCGTTTTCACGAAGGCCTATGTAAAAAACTGCCGCCAAAAAAAGGAGAATGACAGCAGCGACAGGGATTATTTTTTTGTGGTTATTGGTCATATTCATAGGAATATCCTGCCTTTCGAGGAAGTTTATATCGTTATAAATGGGGCATAAATTTCTCTGCTGATGCAAGTTCCGCCTGTATCATACTATATATATGTTTATTCCGGGAAATCTATGACAGAGGAAACCGTTTCCCTTACGATTCTATTGAATCCTGTATTACTTTACTTGTTTCCAATTATACTCCATAACCTCAGCTTGCACAATTGCAGGATATCTCTTTGAAACTCCGTTATACACAGAAATTGTGTGCAAGCAAGTTCTCCTGCATTACGAATTTATGACATTATGTATATAATTTTGAAGAAAAGCACAAAATAGAAAACAAAAAGTTTTGAAGAAAGTCACAAATTACTCAATTAGAACTTTGAAGAAAAGCACATTTTTATGTATATTAACATTGAAGAAAAGCACATTTTATGTTAATATACCTATAAATAAGGGAGGAAATTATGTATTATAAAAGAAAAGCTTATCATAAATTATTAGACTGGAAACAACATTATTCCGATAAATATGCTATTTTACTGGAAGGTGCCCGTCGAGTCGGAAAATCAACAATTGCGGAAAACTTTGCCAAAAATGAATACAGATCATATATATTGATTGATTTTTCAAAAACATCAAATACCATTTTGGAATGTTTTGATGATATCGGAAACTTAAACATGTTTTTTTTAAGATTACAGGCAGAAACAGGAATAACACTATACGAACAAGATTCACTAATTATTTTTGACGAAGTACAGCTTTTTCCAAAAGCCAGACAGGCAGTCAAGCATCTTGTTGCCGATGGAAGATACCATTATTTAGAAACCGGTTCCTTGATTTCAATCAAAAAAAATGTGCAGGATATTTTAATTCCATCAGAAGAAATGAAAATACAAATATATCCTATGGATTATGAAGAATTCTGTGATGCAACAGGAAACAATTATGAACTTTTGCATCAAATTTACAATACAAACAAAGCAGTTGGGCAAGCAACAAACAGAAAATTGATGCGCGACTTAAGAACCTATATGGCAGTAGGCGGCATGCCTCAGGCCGTAGAATCTTATATTGCAGGTGAAAATTTTTCACAAATTGATATGGTAAAACGACAGATCATCTCTCTATACGAAGATGATTTTAAAAAAATCGATCCCTCCGGCCGGATCTCAGCTCTATATCATTCTATTCCGGCACAGTTAGCAAAGGATTCCAGAAAATACCGGATCACAACTGCCATCGGAAAGAAAAATAACACAAAAGCCGAAGAACTATTGTATGAATTGATCGACTCAAAGACAATTTTACCTTGCTATAATTCCACAGACCCGGGAACAAGTTTGTCAGACACAAAAGACTTTGACAGCTATAAATTATATCTGTCCGATACCGGATTATTTGTCACGCTAATGTTTATCGACCGGCCAGTGATCGAAAATGATATATATGCCAAACTTCTATCCGACAAGCTTCCTGCAAATCTCGGTTTCCTGTACGAAAACCTCGCCGCACAGATGATTACTGCAACCGGAAGAGAACTTTATCATCACACATGGGAAAAAAGCAATAGCACGCATTATTACGAAGTGGATTTTCTGATTTCTGAAGGAAGCAAGATGAACGCTTTTGAAATTAAATCTTCCGGCACAGGAAAACATGAATCTATAAAGCATTTTTATAAGAAATATTCAAAACATGTACGCAACATATATTTATTATCACAAAAGGATGTTAATAAAGAAGAAAACTTATTATACAAGCCGTTTTATTTCATGCCATTTTTGTTACAATAAAATCACAAAACAAGCTGTACCATATCTGTTATCCAGATATGGCACAGCTTGTTACTTTACATTGATCCCGCGCTATCTCAGCTTATCCCTTACCAGCATAAGCGTATAACCCAATAGGTTTTGACCCTTCCATTGAGCTACATTTAATCTTTCCGGATCATGCATCGCTAAGCCAATTCCCCAAATACAGTCTCTTACTGCACATTCCGCCAAAACTGCCGTTCCCGTTGATAGTAGTTTTTCCTTCAACTCTTCATTCTGAAAAAACTTTGCCATAAGTCCCTCATATACAATAATTTGACGTACACCATTCCAGACACTATCGTTATATCCGGAAACGCACCGCCCCCAGTCCTTAATTTTAGCAACATCATCTGTCTTTAATATTTCTGCCGCAACTACATCATCAGAAAAACAAATTGCCTTTTTATGCATCATAAATTGTTCCATAGAAGTATAGCAAATTCCATTAACAATAAAATCTGAACGAAACCAGTTGCTTAAATATCCGTTTTCTTCATCCGGATTATGAAAACAGATCACATTTTCCTCTGACACATTGCTTATAAAGCCCTTATTATTTTCTAACCCTGCCATTTTCCATTTCTCCTCATATAATTATTTTTTACAAGCCATCCAGATCCAGCTCAACAATCATCCGCCCCAGCTGCTTCTCCTTTAAATGATAACACATATAAACCGGCAGATACATAACAGAACCTACTTTTTCCACATTTCCAACCGAAAAAACATATGCTCTTTCCAAATGATAGTCCGGTATTTTCATAAAATGATCCAATGCCTTGTGTGCTTTATATGATTTTCCTGACTTTACTTCAATTGGAACAACTTTTCCATTCATTTCGATTACAAAATCCATCTCACCAATATTCTTTTTCTTACAAAAATACAGCTCAAATCCATTGGCTTTTAATTGCTGTGCAACGGCATTTTCAAAATGTGCACCGTTATTTACTTCTCCGTTTTTGTTGATCAATTCCATTTTTGTTTCCGCCGGATATGCAGCTGTGAGCAGTCCAATATCGCTCGAAAAAAGCCGGAATACATTGCTGCTCTTGCCTGCCAGAAGCGGAATAACCGGCGCATCCACATTATAAACAGGCAGAGCCACACCCGCATCCTTCAACCATAAAAAACTATTTTCATATCGATTAAATTTCAATTCTTTATTCAACATAGTAAACACAAATTTCTTATTTTGCTTATTTAATTCAGCAGGAATGATATCATATATCGACTTAACCTTAAGCTTTTTGTCCTCAAGTTCATACTGTGTAAAATCCTCTCTATAAAGAGTTACGATATCTCGTTGTACTTTATCAACCTCCCGAATATCTTTTGTTTCGATGTAAGTTTTGACAGCATCAGGCATACCGCCAACAATAAGGTATACAAAAAACAACGACAGTAGTTTCTGATGTACGAATTCGTCCACAGGACTACAGGTTTCATATTTCTCCTTTAACATTTCCAATGTGGTGTCAGAAACATCATTTGCCACCATAAACTCTTCAAAATCCATAGGATACATTCGCAGAACCGTCAGATATCCTACCGGAGCAGAAGCAATTCCTTTAAGCTCCACTCCCAGCAAAGAGCCACTCATGACATATTTAAAACTTCCTTCTTCCACCAAAAACTTGATTTTCGTTACGATTTCCGGACATTTTTGAATTTCGTCAAAAAAGACAACTGTTTCATGTGGTTTACATTGTTCCGGCATGATCATTTTTAACTTGACCAAAAATTCCTCCGCACTCATCTCTGTGTTTAGATATTGGACCATATCCGGCTGATCAATAAAATTAACTTCAAATCGGGTATAATCGCTCTTGTCAATTTCATCTCTGATGAGCCATGTCTTTCCAATCTGTCTTGCTCCCGTCACCAATAATGCTTTATTTGAATTTTTAAGCCATTCTCTAACAGTAATGGAATCTTTTCTGTACATATCACAATACCTCCAATGACAGAATACATCATTTGCCCCGTTTTTTCAAGCATCATCATCCTGTTTTGCCCCGTTTTTCAATCTTTTTTTCGACATTTTGCCCCGTTTTTTTATATACTATTAATTTATTTTTGCCCCGTTTTTTGAATATTTAATTCAAAAAGAGGCAGTCTCCCGCCCCTTTTTGCCAGGCTGCCTGATGTAGTCGCAAATACCTTAGTCCACCACAACCCTGCAGTCTTTCTTATAGCGTGCAATTCCCGACTCTGCATTCGACTTGATCAGCCAGGTTGATTTATATCCCAAAAGTCCAAGCAAAATACCGTGATAAAAATTTTCCTTTTTTTCTTTTGCCACTGCCGTATCCCGGATACTGATCGTATTCCAAAGATAATCGCCAAAGATCTGTTCTATCTTTTCCACATTTTTATTTACAAAAAAATCCGCTATACTGTGCTTTCAAGTATAGCGGATTTCTAATATAATTACAAATGGAATGCGGGTGACAAAAACCTGCTCAAAACCTTATCCCTGATACTGTGACATATACAGATCATAATAAAGACCTTTTCGTGCCAACAGCTCCTCGTGGCTGCCGGCCTCCATAATATTTCCATTATCCACATACATAATGCGGTCTGCTCCCTGGATCGTAGATAAACGGTGGGCAATGATGAAAGAGGTTCTGCCCTTCAGCAGCTCATCCAGTCCCTTCTGCAAAGCGATCTCCGTCTCAGTGTCGATGCTGGAGGTTGCCTCGTCCAGGATCAGGATCGCCGGATCATTCAGAAGTGCCCTCGCAAAGGAGATCAACTGACGCTGTCCCACAGACAGACGGCTTCCCCTCTCATTAACCTGTGTCTGATAGCCATCCTCCATCTGCATAATGAAATCATGTGCCCGCACAGTTTTGGCAGCACGGATGACCTCCTCATCGGTAGCCGTCTTATTGCCATAACGGATATTGTCCATAATAGTTCCGGAGAAGATAAAGCTGTCCTGCATCATAACACCCATCTGGGTACGCAGGGAATGAAGTGTCACCTTGGAAATATCCTGTCCGTCAATTCGTACACATCCACTGTCGGTATTGTAGAAGCGGCTCAGAAGATTGACGATCGTGGTCTTGCCTGCACCGGTCGGACCCACAATGGCAATCGTCTGTCCCTGATCCACATGAAAGCTGACGTCCTTCAGGATCGGGATGCCATCCTCATAACTGAAAGTAACATGATCAAAGTCTACCGTGCCCCTGATCTCCGGCATCTCCACTGCGTCCGGTGCATCCGTTACTTCCACCGGCTCATCAATGGTCTCAAAGATACGTTCCAAATAGGAGATTGCCGTCAGAACGCTGTTATAAAATCCGGCAATGGTATTGATCGGCTGCCAGAATCTGGAAATATATGCCGTAAACATCACAAGCACACCGACCGTCACACCGGATCTGCCGCCTCCAAGAATACATGATACACCCACCACATATACAAAGGATGTGGTGATCACAGAGATCAGATCCACCATAGGACTCATCATAAAGTTATAATAAACTGCTTTGAGCCATGCTTTCCGGTAACTCATGCTCAACGAATTAAAGATCTTGATATTTTCCTTCTCCCGGACAAATGCCTGGGTAACACGGATACCGTTAATACTCTCCGCAATATAGGCATTGAGATTGGACTGCTTATTGCTCTGGAGCTGCCAGCTGGCACGCTGTTTTCTCTTTAATACCACCACATAAATGATCAGCACCGGCAGGCCGCAGAGACAGATCCATGTGAGCTTCGGACTGGTGCAGAACATAAAGATCAGAATAAAGATCAGGTTGCACAGATCCGTAATGGTATTCAGAATACCATTGGACAACAGATCACTGAGATTGTTGACATAATTTACCACACGCACCTGAATCTTGCCGTGAGGCCTTTCGTCATAATAGCTGAACGGAAGCTCCTGCAGATGGGCAAACAAGTCCTCACGGATCTCGTGAATAATATCCTGTCCCACCTTTGTCATCTGATCGATCTTTAACCACATGCAGATCACGGAATATAGTACGATCAGGAAGGTATAGATCACCAGACGGATAATACCATTCATATCCTTCTGCGGAATATATCGGTCCATTTCCAACTGAACAAACTTCGGGATCAGCATGGTCAGTGCCGAAGAACTCAGCATCAGCACCATGATAAAAAACATCTTGCCAAGGTATGGTTTCACATACCCTCCCAGTCTCTTTAACTGGTTTATGTCAAAGTGATCCTCTAAGGTTTCATCCACATCATATCGATTTCTTGCCATTTATTTTCACATCCTTTCTGACTTATCCCGCCATCTCGGGATACTGATGATGATATACCGTCGCATAATATCCATCCCGGGCAAGCAGCTCGTCATGAGTTCCCTGCTCAATGATCCTGCCGTTATCCAGCACAAGGATCTTGTCTGCATTTCGTATAGAAGAAATACGGTATGCGATAATAAACGTGGTACAACTATGATTGATATTGTCTAACTGCTTCTGAATATAACTCTCCGTCTCCATATCCACCGCAGATGTTGTATCATCTAACACAAGGATCGCCGGGTCCTTCAAAAGGGCCCTCGCCAATGAAATACGCTGCTTCTGTCCTCCGGAAAGACCAACTCCACGCTCTCCCACAATGGTATCATACCCATCCGGCAGCTCCTTGATAAACAGGTTGGCGTCTGCCATCTTCGCAACTTCCTTCACCCGTTCAAAACTGCAATCCGGCTGGCCATATGCGATGTTTCCCTCGATAGTGTCCGAAAAAAGGAACACATCCTGCATGGCAATACCGATATTATCACGAAGCTCATACATATCGTAATTTTTCACATTAATGCCATCCACCAGCACCTCGCCGTCTGTGGCATCAAAAAAGCGGCACAACAGATTGATCACTGTGGATTTGCCGGCACCGGTAGTACCGATAATGCCCACAGTCTGTCCCTTCTCCACCTGAAAACTGATATCCTGCAGAATATCCTCATCATCGGCCCGGTAAGAGACATCCTTAAACTCCACTCTGCCCTCCAGCTTTTTGTGCTTTGCCGGATGCACCGGTCTCTTTACATCCGGCTCCGCAATATAAGTAGTGTAAATCTTTTCTACAGATGTCGTAAATCTCTGTACATCGTTGATCCACCATCCTGCCATGCGCAGCGGCTGCATAAGCATCCAGAGATATCCGTTGATGGTTACGAAATTACCCATGGTAATCTCCCCTTTGATCACCATCCAGCCTCCCATCAGCATCAAAATGATAGTCAGCAGATTAGACAACAGCTCAAACAACGGAACATATCGGCGCCAGATCCTTGCAGCCCCCAGCTCCGCCTCGCGGTAACCGTCATTTTCCACCGCGAACTTCTCCATCTCATAATCTTCCTTGGCAAACGCCTTGACCACGCGGTTGCCGCTGATATTTTCCTGCACATATGTATTCAGGCTGGAGAATGCCTGACGGCACTTTCCAAATGCCGGGTGTACGTTTTTGGACTGGCTCCATGTGGTAAGCGCCGTCAATGGCAGCACCGGAAGCATACAAACTGCAAGCTTCCAGTCTGTCATAAAGATCATCAGCAATGCAAAGACAAAATATAATATATTTTCGTAAACAATATAAATAACATATGCCACAAAATGACGGATCGCATCCATATCTCCGGTCTGACGGCTCATAAGATCACCGGTACGGTTCTTATTGTAAAATGCAAAATCCTCCTGCAGAAGCTTGCGGTACACCTTATCGCGCATACTGTACAACACTCCCTGAGAGCTTTTCTCAAAAAGAACCTGGGAAAAGAAACGGCAAAGACCTTTAATAATGATCGTTCCCAGCAAAAGTGCGATCAGATATGGCAGCATCCCGGTCTGCCCGTCATTAATAACATCATCCACGATCATTCCCGAAATAACAGGATTGACAAGGGATGCCACAGCCAGGATCGTCACCAGCACAAGCCCCCAGAACATTTTCCACTTATACTGCCGCAAAAAACTGTAAAACCATTGCATCGGAGTCATTCTCGACTACCCCCTTTTTATTTTCTTATAATTCTCTCTTTTTCACATCGATTTACATTTTGTTATGAAGCGAAAATTAGTGTAGCATGGAGCTTTCAAGCATGCTATAATGAATCTTGAAAAAAACTGAATAAATCTATTTTATAAACTAATTTTTTTTGTAACTTTTTTATGAACACTTACCGGAAAATATGTATTTTACCTATTATAAGGAGTCCGAAAATGAAACCGATTGATAAAAAAAATGTATTTTTTCAATATATTGACCGCCTCAATGCCCCATTGGAGGTATTTATGCTGGAGGAAACACCTTCCGGTGCAGGGGTCAGTCCTCACTGGCATTATTACCTGGAAATGCTCTACATTCTGAAGGGTGATCTTCAGGCCCAGTGCGACAACGATTTTTACATGCTGCATCCCGGTGATCTGATCCTTTTTTATCCCCAGGCGGTTCACTCTATGCACCGTGCACCGGAGTCGAAGGAGGATGTCGAATATTTTGTGATTATGATCGACCTGAATTTTTTAAATATCACAAATGAATACCGGACCCGTTTTTCCAAGCTGTTCCGGATCGCATACCAGCAGAACCCGGATTATATCCATTTCCGCCGTACGGAGCTTCAGGAGCTTCCTATTCTGCAGCTTCTGTCCCACAGTCTGGAGGAAAAACGAACACATTCCTACGGGTATGATGTACTGATCTGTTCCAATATTGCTTCTCTGCTGACCTATCTGATGCGGTGCCTGCAGAAAAAGGGCGTGGATACAGACACCATCATTACTGCACCGGACGATTGTGATGCCTCGATCTACTCTATTTCCAAATACATCGAGCAGCACTGCGGAGAACCTCTGCGGGTACATGAGCTGGCACAGATGTGCGGCATGAGCTATTCCTACTTTGCCAAACTGTTCCGGGAAACCTACAATCAGTCCTGCAAGGAATATATCGAATTTACCCGCATCAACAAGGCAACCGACCTGCTTCTTTTTACCAATCAGGATCTGACCTATATCAGTCAGGAGACAGGCTTTGCCGATTGCAGCCATCTGATCCGCACCTTCAAGAAATGGAAAGGAATGACACCAAAGCAATGGAAGAAAACTCTTAAATAACGAAAAATAAGAAACTTTTTAGTTTTCAAACGGTCATTTTATGGTATACTTGTTATCATGTGACTTGGAAGGGTTCTTTCCCTATACGGAAAGGAGACACTATGAACTATTGGCATAATTTTACCGGTCATCTGAAAACGATCCTGCACCACAAGAATCTGGTCCGCCATTACTGTTTTAAAGCAGGCCTTTACAAGCAGGGGATCATGCACGACTGGTCAAAATATTCTCCCACCGAGTTCATTCAGGGAGTAAAGTATTATCAGGGTGGAAAGCGCAGTCCCAATTACGGAGAGAAAATGGCAAAGGGATACTCCTCTGCCTGGCTTCATCACAAGGGACGTAATCGTCATCATTTTGAATATTGGATCGATATGGCGATCGATCCAAAGGAGGGCCTGCAGGGCATGCCAATGCCTACACGTTATGTTCTGGAAATGTTCTGTGACCGTATCGCTGCGAGCAGAAACTACAACCGCGAAAACTACGACGACTCCTTTGCACTTGCTTATTATGAAAAAAATAAAGACCACTATCCACTGCATCCGGAGGCACGGGCACTTTTGGAGAAGCTGCTCCATATGCTTGCCGAGGAAGGGGAAGATGCAACCTTCTCCTATATTCGCATGGAAGTAGATTGGAAACATTCTCCCAAGCATTAATCCGATCCCTGAACCCGGAATGATCATCGGTGTTTCCAATCGAAAAGATATTATCTGCAGCCCACAAGCTGCAGGCTTTTGGAAAGGCAGAAAATGTATTATGAGCAAAAAGATTATCAACTTTCTACGAAAATATAAATATATGATCCTTGTATTGTATTTCCCAATATATATGCTTTGGTTCAACTGGCTGGAGCGCCGTCAGATCCCACATTTTGCAATGATACACTGCAGACTGGATGATATGATCCCATTTTGCGAATGGTTTGCCATCCCGTATTTTTTGTGGTTCTTGTATGTATTTGTTTCTATTATTTTCTTATTTCTCCAGTCAAAGCATATGTCTGATTTTTACCGGTGCAGCGCAGTCCTGATGTTAGGCATGACTACCTGTCTGATCATTTATACCATTTTTCCAAATGCTCAGCCACTCCGCCCCGATGTTATGCCAAGAGACAATTTTCTGACACGCATCGTAGCAAGTCTTTATGAGGGCGATACCCCAACCAATGTATGTCCCAGCATTCATGTTTACAATTCCATCACAATTCATGTTGCACTGTTCCAGAGCTATGCCCTGCAAAATAAAAAAGGCTGGAAGACAGCCTCTCTGGTGCTCTGCATCCTGATCTGTCTTTCAACCATGTTTCTCAAGCAGCACTCCATTATAGATGTAGGATGTGCCATACTATTATACATTTTCTATTATATGGTCGTGTACCGTTCGGAGTTTTTCGCCCTCAAACGAAATATTCCTGCACAGACCCCTTCCAAAACAAACTGTTAGTTACAACGTCATTCAGTCGATTGGTGCACACACATCCATTAACCATTCTGCCTCGTTGCGGTCCAGATATGGCGAAATAGTTTCATACACCTTTTCATGATATGCGTTTAACAGCTTCTTATCCTGTTCTGTCATCTGCTCCGGCGCAATGGCATCCCGGTCAAACGGAGCCATAGTCAGCGTTTCAAACCCTAAGAATTCTCCAAAAGCATTTTTTTCCTTCTCAACACAGAGAATCAGATTTTCCAGACGGATACCAAACTTTCCTTCCAGATACACCCCGGGTTCGTCCGATGTGATCATCCCCGGCTGCATTTCCACGTTACCGTCCGGCTGTGCCAAAATACGATAACGGATCGCATTGGGCCCCTCATGGACATTCAGCAGACATCCGACACCATGACCGGTGCCGTGGTTAAAATCACACCCCATATTCCAAAGAGGCTGTCTCGCCAAAATATCTAAAGCCACACCACTGCAGCCTTTCTTAAACTTTGCCGCTGCCAGACGAAGATTTCCACAGAGTACCGCTGTATAATATTTCTTCTCTTCTTCTGTTGCTTTCTGTCCCAACAGAATCGTCCGGGTAACATCCGTGGTTCCCTGCAGATAATGGCCACCGGTGTCCAGAAGAAGAAATCCCTCCGCCAGCAGACGGGCATCCGTCTCCTCTGTAGCACTGTAATGAACGATAGCACCATGAGGTCCATATGCGGCAATCGGATCAAAACTCGGTCCCAGATAATCTCCTACACTCCCCCGGAATGCCTCCAGCTGTGCCGCTACCATCCTCTCGGTCAACGGCATCTTCTGAATATTCTGCTTGAGCCAATAAATAAAACGGGTTAATGCCACACCATCCTTAATATGCGCAATACGTTCTCCCGAAATCTCCGCAGGATTTTTTACCGCCTTCATCATTTTGACAGGATTGATCACACCAATAATTTTGGCACTTTCCGGCACCACGCTAGCCAGCCGGTAATTTGCCACATACATATCCATTGCCACACGGCTGCCTTCTTTGACCCCGGCCAGATAATCATACACATCATCATATTCCCGCAGAATAACACTGTCCCTCGCCAGCTCCTGCCGCAAACGGGAGCTGAAAGCACTTTTATGCGCAAACAAAAAGCATTCCAACGGCTTAATGACCAGATATCCCAATACTACCGGACTGCAATGGATATCCTCTCCGCGGATATTCAAAAGCCATGCAATATCATCCAGAGATGTAATCACCAGCATATCCGCCCGTTTCTTTTCCAGCCATTTGCAAACGGCATCCAGCTTCTCTCCGCGGGTCACTCCCGTAAACTGCGGTGCAAGACTGTACGCAGGCTTTGCTTCAATTGCCGGACGGTCCGGCCACACCATACCTGCCAGATCAAAATCCGTAATCAGTCTGCCTCCCTTACCCTCCACGATCTTTTTGAGCTGCAGGGCATAAAATGCATCCACCATACGCCCGTCAAAACCAAGGCTCTGTCCCGGCTGAATATGCTGCGCAATATATTCAAAAATCTTCGGAACTCCCGGCTCTCCCATCCGGAATAACGTGATCCCGCTGCCCGCAAGCTGCTGCCGGGCCTGAAGAAAATACCTGCCATCGGTCCACAGACCGGTCTCTGTCCTGCTTACCAGCATATTTCCCGCAGATCCGGTAAACCCGGACATATATTCCCGGCATTTAAAATAATCTGCCACATACTCCGAACCATGGAAATCATTGGTCGGAATATAATAATAATCAATCCCATACTGCTGCATCAGATTTTTTAATAATGCTAATTTTTCCGTCACCTTCATCTCTCTTAACCCACCTTTCAAAATACCAATTTATAATTTTAGTATTTGTACGTTCTTTTTAAATTATAACCCTTTTCTTCTGCTCTACATGGTTTTCAGAATATTACTCAGCTCTGCAAACTGCTCCAGCGACAATGCCTCGCCCCGGATCGTCTCGGAAAGTCCCATCTGTCTCAGAGCCTCTGCTGTCTGCTGCTTTGTTACCGGCAGACCGGCATCATTCCCAAGGCCATTTTGAAGCGTTTTCCTTCTCTGGTTAAATGATGCCCGGATCACCCGGAAGAAAAACTTCTCATCCACAACCTTTACCGGTGGCTCCTGATGACAAGTCAGCCGGATCACCGCAGAACCAACCTTGGGCCGTGGCATAAAGCAGTTCGGCGGTACATTGGCGGTAATCTCCGCCTCGGAATAATACTGTACTGCCAGAGACAATGCACCGTAATCCTTTGTTCCCGGTCCTGCCTGCATCCGCTCTGCCACCTCCTTCTGTACCATAACTGTCACACTTGCTAATGGCACATGACTTTCAAAAAGTGCCATAATGATCGGGGTTGTTATATAGTATGGCAGATTTGCCACCACCTTAATCGGTCTGCCCTCGTTATATTCCTGTGCGATCTTTCCAATATCCAGCTTCAGAATATCCTCATTCACCACCGTCACATTATCATACTCCTTTAACGTATCTGCAAGGATTGGCAGAAGTTTTTTATCAATCTCAACCGCCATCACCTTTCCTGCATGCTCACAAAGATACTGCGTCATAGTTCCGATACCCGGACCGATCTCCAGCACGAAATCATCCTTCGTAATATTGGAAGACTCCACAATACGCTCCAACACATGGGTATCGATCAGAAAATTCTGACCAAACTTCTTCTGAAAATGAAAATCATATTTCTGTAAAATCTCTATGGTATTCTGCGGATTTCCTAATGTTGCCATAACCGCTCCTTTCTATATAATACGATACATCTTTTTTGCATTTTCCTCTGTGACGCGGATCACTTCTTCCCTGTCAATCCCCTTGATCTGTGCGACCGCATCCACCACATAAGTAAGCTGCCGGGAATCATTGCGCCTGCCCCGGTTGGGTACCGGAGTCAGATATGGGCTGTCCGTCTCCAGCAAAAGCTGCTCTAACGGTGCCTCCTTCACAACCTCCACAAGCTTCCTGCCGTTTTTGAAAGTAACCACACCTCCAATGCCCAGATAAAAGCCCTTTCTAAGATAAATTTTTGCCGTCTCCACCGTATAAGAAAAGCAGTGGATCACGCCACCCTGACTCCAGTCACAATGCTCGTCCATGATCTGCAGGGTATCCTGCGCCGCATCCCGGCTGTGAATGATCACCGGCATTTTTGTTTCCTTTGCCGCCTCAAGCTGGCGAATAAACCATTTCTTTTGAAGTTCTCTGTCCGGCTCATCATAATAATAGTCCAGACCAATCTCTCCTATCGCCACAACCTTCGGCTCTCCGGTCAGCCCTTTCAGCCATTCTATCGTTTCATCTGTCATTTCCGGCACACCATCGGGATGAACTCCCACGGCACTATATACAAAATCATGTTTCCTGCTTAACGCCACGGCGTCCTTTGTGGACTGAATGCTTGCGCCAACTTCCACAACATTGCCTACTCCGGCGTCACGCAGGGAAGCCAGCAGTGCCTCCCGGTCCTCTGCAAACCGTTCATCCATATAATGTGCATGTGTATCAAAAATCATCCTTTTCACCATGTCTTTCTAAATAAAAATCCCCAATGTCTGCATTCTATCATACCACAGATCATTGGGGACGTCATCGTTCATTTTAATTTATAACGGAAAATCCGAATTAAACAAACAGGAAAAATATCAATGTATCGATCAGAAATACCGGGATCAGACAGCTAACGGACCATGCCATATATCCAAAGAAAGAAGGCATCTTAATTCCGTTTTCCTCCGCAATGGAACGAACCATAAAGTTCGGTGCGTTACCAATGTATGTGTTGGCACCCATAAATACGGCACCACATGAGATTGCCATCAGGAAGATCTTCGGAATGGTTCCATCCAGTACCTTGACCATTGTGCCACCCGTCAAAGCGGAATGTACTGCTGTGGTGAAGAACACCAGATAGGTTGGTGTATTATCCAAAAAGCTGGACAGGAATCCGGTCATCCAGAAGAACTGCCATGGCTTCTCAATACCAAGCTCGCTTCCTCTTGCCTTGAGGATCAGGAGTGCCGGAATCATTGTAATAAAAATACCGATGAAGAGAACTGCCACTTCCTGAATGGCATCCCATGTAAAGTGATTCTCCTCACGCACCTCTTTCTTCGTGGTGCGGAAAGAAAGGAATGCTGCAACAAGGATCATTACCATTTCCAGAATAGATGCATAACTTAACTCAACCTCTCCGTAGAAATGGATACCCTTTGCAAAAAACGGCACCTGCTGTGGCAGTACACCGCTTAAGATAACTGCTGCCACGATCACGATCATAAAGATAATGTTGTGAGCACCGGTCAGACGCAGTTTCTTTTTCTCCTCACTTGTCTCCGGCTTGAGACCATCTGCCACATCCTTCTTGTATGCGTTATTATCAATAATGAAGAATAACAGAAGCAGAATTGCCACATTGAGCAGCATAACCGGCAGAAGATTTAAGCTCCAGAAGAAACTGACGCCATTGTTAAATCCCATCAAAAGCGGCGGATCACCAACCGGTGTCAGACAACCGCCGATATTGGATACCAGAAAGATAAAGAAAATAACGATCTGTGCTTTACGCTGACGCCATTTATTGGCACGGATCAGCGGACGGATCATTACCATACTTGCTCCGGTGGTACCGATCCAGCCGGATAACGCGGTACCGATCAACAGCAACAGCACATTGAGCTTCGGGGTTCCCACCAGATCACCCTCCAGCACGATATTACCTGCGACGCAGAACAATCCAAACAGCAATACGATAAATCCAAGATAATCACCGATAATGGACTCTAAAACCTGCTCCCAAGCTGTTCCTGCCCCAATAAATACGGCAAATGGGATCACAAAGGCCAGTGACCAGAAGATAACCGCCGCCGGCTTCCATTTTTCCCACCATTCGCCTACTACAAGAGGACAAATTGCAATACATAACAGCATTCCAACAAACGGGATACAATATGAAAGTGATAATGTGCTTCCAACACTCTCTGCACCCTTCTCCGCCGCAAACGCCACGGAAGAGTTCGCCATCAAAGCACATAACGCCAAGGCTGTACCCCATACCGCAGATTTTAATTTTTTCATGATCTACGCCTCCATATTTCATCATAAATTTGCGCAAAAAAACGCACGGCAGAAAACTCATCTCATTTTCTACCGCGCACATTTTAACACATTATTTCATAAAAAAACAACCATTTTTAATAAGATGAAACAGTCTTGTTTTGTGCATAATGTCCATAAGCAGTTCTATTTAGAACTTTGATGGTTGAGTTTCTCGTTTTCACTAAGACTTACCCGGAAAAAACGCTTCATTAACTGCACTTTATCAAAGGGGAGCAAAGGATATAAATAATTACGTCCATTGATCGTACGGGTACACAGCGGAGTTACGATCAATATCACAGTTCCTGCCAGAAATCCCCAAAGACCAAATATTCCCGTCAGGATCAGAAGCTGTATTCTCATAAACTTGATCGCATAACCTAATTCCATATTACTCTGACTGTAATTGGCAATGGCCACAAACGCCATATAAAGCATGATCTCCGAATTAAACCAGCCCGCCTTTACCGTATAATCCCCAAACACAATGCCCGCAATAATACTCAGCGGAGTATTCAGCATATTGGGCGTATTCACCGCCGCCATCCTCAGACCGTCGATCGCCACCTCCAGGATCAGAAGCTGCGCCACCGGCGGAATATACATGGGATCCTGTATCTTTATAAATTCAAAGGCATGAGGCACCCAATCCTCATGCTGCATCAGCAGGATAAAGACCGGCGTAAGAAAGATCGACACCACATTAATAAGGAACCGGCTGAACCGCAGATACGTCCCTGTCACCGGAGGAAAATAATAATCATTGGCATCCTCTATAATCTCAAACAGGGAGGTGGGCAGAATCATCGCTGCAGAAGAATTGTCACACAGGATCACAATGCTTCCCTCCAGAATACATGCTGCCGTGGTATCCGGCCGTTCCGAAAACTTAAACTTCGGAAACGGATTCAGCCAGCCCTTTTTAAAAATACATTCTCCCAGACTCTCCTGGTTCATCGTCAGAGAATCCACGTCAATGCCCCTCAGACGCTTCATAAGCTCCCGGAGCACACCGGGATTCACACGGTTACGCATATAACAGACCGCCACATCCGTCTTAGAGCTTCGACCGATATCCACCAGCGTAAAGGATAACTCCGGATCACGGATACGCCGGCGGATCAGGGCCATATTCGGAATCAACGATTCGATAAATCCGTCTCTCGCCCCCCGGAGTACCTTATCCTTGTCCGGCTCGTCCACACTGCGGCCGGGATATTCCCGGAAATCCAGTGCCAGAATAATGTCATAGCCCTCCACCAGCAGGCAGCTCATACCGGAAAGCACCGCTTTCACAAAAGCCTCCTGATCTGCAAGCTTCATCAGGTCCAGATACGGGATCTCCTGCTGTAAAAAGTCCGCAAAATCTTCCGGCATCTGTTCCGGCGTGATCTTGTAAAAGAACTCCATCACCTTCTCCGAAACCTCACCCTTCAAAAATCCGTCTACCGTATAAAATGCCGCCTGTCTGCCACCGATCACAAAACGCCGGCGGATCAGATCAAAGCTGTCCTCAATGCGAAGCAGCTTTTTAATCTCCTCATCCCGTTTTTGAAAATTGCCCTGAAATATGTCCGCCATATGCATCCTCCATTCCGCAGACGTCTGCGGCACAATATTTTTAAACCTGTTCTGTCGAACCATAGTATGTCCTGTTTTTATCCGATCAATACATGCCAGGCGTTGACATTCCATCCGGTGTCGTCTAAAATTTTAATCAGGAGGTGAACCTTATGTCCATCTGTGACAACGACGTTATATTATTCCATCAGGCATGCCGCAAGATCATCCATCAGGAACGTGCCTCCATGGGCATTGGCACCCTGTCCGAAAAAACGGTCCATGCCGTTCTCAAGGCATTTTATGAATCGGATCCGGAGCATCAGGAGATTCCTGTCGAAAATTTTGTCGCAGATATTTTACGGGATGGAGAGATCATCGAGATCCAGACCAGAGGCTTTAACAAGCTGCGCCGCAAGCTGGACACCTTTTTAAAATATTATCCGGTCACCATCGTATACCCGATCGTCCACACCAAATATCTTTACTGGATCGATGAAGAAACCGGAGAAATTTCTTCCAAAAGAAAATCTCCGAAAACAGGCACCATTTACGATGCCGTTCCGGAGCTTTATAAAATAAAAATGTATCTGAATAATCCAAATCTTCACCTGTGTCTGGTTCTCATCGACGCCGATGAATACCGCTTATTAAACGGCTGGAGCCGCGACCGCAAAAAGGGCTCTTCCCGTTTCGACCGGATTCCTACGGAGCTTGTAGATGAATTTTATATTGGCGGACCTGCCGATTATAAATGCTTTATCCCGGAGGGACTTCCCAATGATTACACCTCAAAGGATTTTGCCAAAGCTGCCCGCATACCGGTGGGGTATGCCCAGACACTGTTGGGAATCCTGTATTCCCTGAATATTGTGGAACGTACCGGCAAAAAAGGCCGGGCGTATACATACCGAAATATATTATAGTAGAAAGGATGTATCAAATGAAAAAGAATATCAGAAAAATAACAGCACTTTTATTAACTGCCGCTTTGGCACTGTCCGCTTTTTCGGTCAGTCCGGCACAGGCTGCCGGGAAAAAGAAAGCGGCCTTTGATCCCAATGGTAAATATCATGCAACCCTTGGCATCCAGACCTGCACCAATCTCTGGCTGACTCATATGGGTTATTATGAAAAGTCTCAGAACAGCTATTACAATACCAAAAATGCAGACAATCTCATGTACACGGACAAAGAAACAAACAAAGACACTGCGGCTACCGGCACTCTCACCAATGCAGAAATCGCCGGCAACGGCACCTATACCGTCAAGCTGGAGGGACTGGATTCCATGAATGAAACAGACATCTCCCAGCTTCACATCGCCACGGATATTCCGTTAAATGATAAGGTTAAATTTACCGATGTCAAGGCATCGATCAACGGCAGAGAAATCCTGAGCTTCGATGAAGGTGTTCCGGAAAACGAAGAACCTTATCTGCAGGGTGGTATGGTCATTCTTCTGTTGAATCACTGGCGTGCTGAGCTTGTCAAAGAAGTCGCTGCCAAGGGACTTTCCGAAACCGCGGAAAGCGGCTGGAAGCTTTTGCAGGGAACCGGTGATGAGAATGTGGAAATCACTTTTACCGTATCCGGTTTTGATTATGACAATCCTGACGCAGTTGCAGCCGACGAAACTTCCGCCTCTGAAAACCAGCCTTCCTCCAGCGAAACAGAGAATCCCTCCGGCAATTCTTCTGTGCCGTTTTATCCAATTGCCGTAGCAGTTATTATCTTAATTGTGATTTTCGGAGTCATTATTGTGAGAAGAAAATAAAAGAAAGAAAAATTCAGACATTCCGGTAACGGTAAATGCTTAACAGCATACCGTACAATGCCAGAGTCTCTGCAATACCGCTATAATCCTCCGTGCCAATCCCCCCAAAGACCGGTATCAGCCCAACATAATGATTTCCCGGTGTCAGGCTGAACGCCTGTGCCGCCGCATAAAGAATCCGGAGTAAAATAACAAATCCAATGGATACTCCTAACAATCTGCCGGTGCGGTCTGACTGTCTCCATGCCTTTTTTACCAGCCAGACGGTAAATACTGTCAACGCTCCCAGTACAAACACCACCGGCAAAATTCCCACATAGGCCATAAGGGTATTCAAATCTCCATGCGTAATATATAAATACACCTGTTCTGCAGAATATTCATTCTGCGCCAGCTTCTGCGTCAGAATGTCACTGGTTCCGATCCATTTGATCCCCTGCATCATCTGCACATGAAATAACTGCAATGCCGAAACCTGATCGTCCCCCACAATCGTTTTCCACAATGCACTGTATTCCCGCCTCCGTTTCTCCGAGAAGAACAAAAACATGGTGTTCCAGCCTGCATGATGATAATATACGGACCACCGTGCATGACAGACTACCGCAAAATCATACAACATGTAGATTCCCTTTGCCAGCACAAGCGCAACTCCCGTGATCCGGACCGTTTTCCTCTTGGGCAAAGAAATTATATTCAGCTGTACTGCCATCACAAACACAAATGCCAGATATAACGCCGTTGTCCAAAACGTGAAATTTCCCCAGCTTCCCAGCTCACTGTCCGTCACCGACCAGTCAAAGGAGAGTACAAGGGGCAATGCCATTGCCAGAAGAGACTTCTCCATCTGATGCGGTTTTCCTTTCCAGTAAGAAATCATCAGTCCGTAAATCGGGACATACAATAAATAATACCTTCTGGTGATCCAGCCCTTTTCCCCTCCCAGTAAGTGCTGCACCGTATCATCCAGAACCGGACAGATATTTCCCCCAATCCCTGTCCGGTGTATCAGATACCATACCGGAGTGATCATCAGTATCAGTCCTGCCCATACACTGAACTTCTGATATTTGGTGTACGAAATATAGGACACAGCCGTCAAAACGATAATACACAAAAACAAGTCGATCCAGTTAATCTGTATTCTCCGGGGTAATGCAGCAGAAACAAGTGACCAGAGCTGCCCCCGCATATCCCGTTGAATACAATAAACCAACGCCATGCCAAGTCCCAATATAAAAAGCATTCCCAGCCACGGAAGCAGCACCTTTTCCGGACGATGGATCTGATCCAGCGCCTTTCCGGTCTCCACAGGATCTCCCATTTGTTCTACGGCAGCTTTCATCGCTTCCGCCCTCGTCATGCCTGTTGAGATCCGGTATTCCGTTTCATCATCAATATGATCCTCATATTCCCGGTAAATTTTCTGCCGTACCGGGCGGTACTGCAGCTGCTCCGTCAACCGGGAAAGATATTGCAGCTTTTGATCCCCCTCCGCTATCGTACCCTCATCGTCCCGTAATACATTATCTCTGTCATTTCCTTGATCTATCCTGCTCATCGTATCACCCCCATCATATTTTGATACCGTATGCGGTCAGTCAAGCTGCAGCTGCATTACATGCATCACAGCTCCCGCATACTCCGCCCACTCCCCTTTTTTGCGCTCCAATTCCTGCCTGCCATCCTTGGTAATCTGATAATAGATCCTTTTCTTCCCGGCTGCTTCCCCC
This sequence comes from Jutongia huaianensis, assembly GCF_014384985.1. GTDB lineage: Bacteria > Bacillota > Clostridia > Lachnospirales > Lachnospiraceae > Jutongia > Jutongia huaianensis. Next base: position 52,824 of record NZ_JACRSX010000005.1, on the reverse strand, counting down.
TCATAGGATTGCAAAAATCCGCTCTTTTCCAGAGAATGCAGCAACGGATATAGCGTGCCAACCTTCATCTCAAAGACATCCTGAGAACGTTTCCGAAGCTCCTCAATCATCTGGTAGCCATACATATCCTGATCCTTCAATAGCTGTAGCAACAGCATCGTATTACTGCCTGACAATAAACTTTTATCCATTGTGAATCTCCATCCTTTCCTGATATTTTCCCAAAACAATATCGACCATCGATATAATAGATTATATATCGATGGTCGATAATTGTCAACGGATTTTAAAAAAATTTGCACCTAAAAATATAGCCAACCTAAAGTAAAATTTAGACTGGCCATATTCTTGATCATTTGATTTAGAAAAAGATGTTTGTTATTTGTTTGCTCTTATTTGCTTATTGTCTTTTCACTGTTACAGTTCCCAGCACTTCCTTCGTCATGCAGTTACGCACCAGGAAAGTCAGCGTATCCGGAAGCTCGGCTGTTCTGTACTGATCATGCTCTGTCAGCGCACCGTCTTTGCCCATGGAATCGTCTCCATAACCGCCCTCACTCGCAATCTCATTTCCATCCCCATCGAGAAGATAGAAGCACACATCGGAATCTTTGGTTTTGATCCATTTATCCCATGTCTGCGCTTTCGGGTCTGTTGTGTGATACTTCACGGTACAATTCATATTCAATGCACTCTTCTCAAAATCAATCCCATCAAGAACCAGCCTGGTTCCCTTTATGGTTTGTTTTTTCTCCGGCAGATAAGAAAGTGTTTCTGCCTTTCCGGACTGATCCTTTAAAGTAAAGGAAATGGAATCCTTCAGCTCCCGTTCCTCCTGATCCGGTGTATAAACAACCGTATCACAGGAATAGTCCAGCTTTTGCATCTTCGCATTATTTTCAAAGCTAATGTTATATACGAGAGTACCATCGGCCTCTGTCTGGTAATCCATAGACTGGGAAGCCACATCATCTGCCCTGATCCACATTCCAACCTCCACACATGTCTTATTCATGCGCTTTGCGTACTGTGCGATCGTTTCCTTTCCGGTATCCTCTCCTGCAATTTTCAGCTCCGATGCATAGAATGTATTTCTCTCGGACCAGCACTCTGCCGGCACCAAAAGATACTTGTCACTGGCCGGTTTTGCAACTGCTTCCACATAAACCCGGTTTTTGTCACAGAGAGCTTCTCTCACGGAAAAATCGGCATATGCAGACTGTTCCGTATTGCTTCCCGGCGTCTGTTCCACATCGGTCTCCCTGAGCTTTTCTGCCTGATCCCTGATCTCCTTTGTTTCCCCCGAAAAAAGAGATAAGATGCTGGTATGGTTGATCGCCGCATATGCTGCTCCAACCCCCTGTGTGACCACCAGACATGATAATACCGCCGCCACGGCTATCTTTTTACAAGTCCAGAATTTCTTCATATCGTTTTGCTCCTCCGTCTGCATTCTTCGAAGGGTTTTCTGATTAAGAATACTCTCTGGTTTAACTTCCTGTTGGTAGACATCCTTCAACAACCGATCCATTTCATACTTCATAACCTCTTCCCTCCAAATACAATCTGATATTTTGTCTTGCTTTGGCCAGGCGGCTCAGCACTGTTCCCCTTGGTATGTGTAGTATTCCTGCAATCTCCCCGGTGGAATAGTCCTGCGTATAATGAAGAAGAACCACCACTCTCTGTTTGTCCGGCAGCTGCTTAACGGCTGTCATCACATCACGCCCCACTTCCTGCTCCAAAATATTGCTCAGTGGATCGTTCTGCCCGCTGATCACCCATTCTGCGCTCTCATAACTGACTTCCGGTATCAATTCTCTCCGACGTTTGTCCTTTTTCGTCCGGTTTTTCCATAGGTTGACAGAAATACCCATCAGGAAGCTCTTGATATTGCCACCGCGATCCAGTCTGTGGCCGATCTGAATCGCTTTCACAAAAGTATCCTGATAAAGATCATCCGCCTCTTCACGACTCCCGGTCAGGTGAAAGCAGAAACGATAAATGTCATCTCCATATTCCTGTATGATCTGTTCCATTTCCTGTGATGACATCTGCTGACACCTCCTGTCCGGTTTCCCGTATTTTGATCTTCACCTATATATTGTCGTGAGAATGTTTTTGATTCATTTCCTCAGGAAGTCTAATTTTTTATCTCCTTTCTCTATTTTGTTTTGAATACCGCATTTTTACTAAGTCCTCTCTTACGCAGCAGCTTTTTATATTCTTTTGCCTTTTTCTTTGGCACATTTACAACTGCTTCAGAAGAAGTCTTTGCAAAGGCTTTCTTGCCTATTGTCTTGGCTTTTAATTTCTCTGTCTCAATGACAATTTCTTTCAAATTTTTACAACCTTCAAAAGCCCGCTTTCCGATGGAAACAATCTCTTTTCCGATTGTAATTTTTTTCAACTTCTTATTTTTGCGAAAAGCATTGTCCGCAATGGATGTCACCTGATATTTTACGCCATTTACTTCAATACTTGATGGAATTGTAATGGACGCTTTCCCTGTTTTCTTCGTAGAAATATACGTCACCGTTGGCTTTTTGTCCGTTGTACCGGTCACCTTATACGTTGCTCCCGTCTCATCCGTGAGTTTGCTGTCTTTTTTCTCCGTTTTCGGAACGGAAGACTGTTTTGCAGATGATTGTGCCGTCTCCTGCGGCGCTGCTGTCGGAATCGGAGTCGGCGCACCCGGTGCCGGCGTTGGCATATCCGGTACTGGAGTCGGCGCACCCGGTGCCGGCGTTGGCATATCCGGTACTGGAGTCGGCGCATCCGGTGCCGGCGTTGGCGTTCCCGGTACAGGAGTCGGTATATCTGGTGTCGGGGTCGTTGTTCCCGGCGTCGTTGTCGGCGCACCTGTGGCAGGGGTCGTTGTTCCCGGCGTCGTTGTCGGCGCACCTGTGGCCGGGGCCGTTGTTCCCGGCGTCGCTGCCGGTGCTCCGGAGGCCGGGGTCGTTGTTCCCGGCGTCGTTGCCGGTGTACCTGTGGCAGGGGTCGTTGTTCCCGGCGTCGCTGCCGGTGCTCCGGAGGCCGGGATTGATGTGACCGGAACCGATGTAGCCGGCACTACTGTCGGTTTTACCGTAGGCTGTGGCTTCTCCACTTTAGGTAATACCGTGCTTTCTTTCGTAATCTCTTTCGTTCCCTGCGCATCTCCAAACAGTTTTCCACAGTCTTTACAGAGATAATATTCTTTATTGCCTTCTTTGGATTCCGTCGCTGCAACAGCATCTACTTTTACCAGATCATGACCGCACGCCGCACGTTGAACCTGCACCTTCGCCATAATATTTTCATAACTTTGTGCATCTTCACCGGTATAAACGACATCTATTGTCACACTTTCCTTTTCCGGAATATCCATGCCTATGCTATCTTCGGAAATTTCCCAGCCGTTTTCCAGCTTCAGCATATCCTGTGTTACCTTCTTCTGCGTAAATGGAACCGAGGCACTTGCTTCCGGCACATTATCCGGCTGTGCTGCTTTCGCAATCGTATACTCTTTCTCCGCCTTGACATCTCCCTGTGCGAGCACTGCAGTAATAGTACCCACCGAAGTGATATCCGTCGTAGTTTTTCCGTCACGCAAATACTGAATATCGGCTGGTTCAATCCCAAGTGCTGTCCACGCATCCTCATAGTCCACATCCGCACCGTGCTCCTTCTTGTCATAAACTGCGGAAGCCACTTTCAAAACTGCGTTTGCCTGATGATCTTCTGCCCATTTACAAGTTGCAGTCAGTGTATCGTCCTTTGCTGTATAGGTAAATGTATGTGTTTCTTTGCTATCCTTTTCATTGGTGTATGCTTTGGTACAGTTTACATAACCATCATACACTGTGTTTCCTTCTTCCTTCACCAACGTCGGATAAGCATCTCCCGTTTCTTCCGAGAGCTTCTGATACCAGGCTTGCGTTCCATCCGAAATCTTATCATTTAAAAGATAGCAGATTTCCCCGGATTTGAAAATTTCTGCCGTTCTTCCGATACCGGCACGAATCTCTGTATCTTCTGTCTCCACATTTTCTGTCGCATCATAGTAACAATTTGTAATCGTTCCATAGTTTCCGGCGATTGGGAAAAGAATCTTGCTTTCATCCGGTTTTGTAGAAAATTTTTTAAATATTGACGTATCAAATTCATTCTTAACCGCCAGACAGTTACGGATCTCTCCCAGGTTCACACCGGCTACCGTACCCATCGGATCATAACCACTCTCGTAAATACCACTAGTAGAAACACAATTTAGCGTAATCTTACTTCCTGCTACCTTACAATTCTCGATCAGGCCACGGTTAATCCCGCAGATTACACCCGCCGAGCCTCTGCCGTAATATTTTTCAATTTCATCCTCCGAACCCGGCAGCCAAATATCTTCGATACAGAGATTCCGGATCGTCCCCTTCAATGTACGACAGATGGCACCGGTAGCATTTTGTTCTCCCTTCATTTTTTTGATGGAATATCCGTTTCCGTCAAAGATTCCTGCGTAATCACCAATATAAATGGTTAACCTTTCGCCATTCATATCAATATCCGCCTCCAGTCTGGCATTGATATGATCATCGACAGCCGCCATCTTGAAAAAGCGGATCAGCTCTTCTTTGTCGGATATTTTCACATAGTCTGTGCCATGATCTGTAACGACATCCAGACTTTCCAGGGTCATATCCCGTGTCACACGGCTTCCCCCATAATAGCAGCTGCCATAATCATAATAATACTTGGAACTACCATCATAAGATTCCGGTGGATTCAAATACATTTTACCTGCCGGCAGAGTACTCATCTTCTCCGGAACTCCATCAATTGTCACATTATACTCCCTGACATATGACTTCATTGTAACTGTCATGTCTGATGTGATCTCGGTTTTTTCATTAAATTCCGTGCCATCCTTCGTCTGATATGTGTAAGTATATTGGGTATCATTAAATAATTTGCCAAATGCGGTATTTTTTTCCACTTTTACCGTACAATATGGGCTTTCACTTCCGTCAAGAACAAATTGAACCGTACACAACTCTGCATCGGATTGTCGTTCCAGCTTCGACGTTTCTTCATACCATTTATAAAGATAGGATTTACCGTCAATCTCAATGACATTACTGCCCTTTCGCAGATAAGCCTCTAATGTTCCGGTTTCCGATGTTTCCAATGTACTTGACGGATACCCGTTAACCGCAGTAACTTTCCGACTCGCCGGCAGATCTGAAACCGTCAATTTTTGTAACGAATAGCCATTCCTATCCTCAAACGACGCTCCTGATGCACTACCAAGCAATCGTGCCGCACCCATCTTTAATGTCACTCTACTCCACGTTGTGGTATTTATATCTCCACCCAGAAACTGATAATCACCATAATAAACCAGGTTAGACATATAACAATTGATCGCGCCTCCCAGCATATGCCATTGTTCCAAATAATTTATGTTTGCGCCCCATGCCGTTAGCGTTCCCGACTCCATCGTAAAACTTCCACCGACACTAGAATATTCGTCAGAACCGCCTCCATGAAGCAAATAACCTGCATTATTTATCTCCAAAGAAGAACCCGGTGTGCCGGCATCTTCACGGACAGTCAGCTGACCATACAGTTTAAAAATAACGGAGGTATTAACTTTTCCATTTCCTTTATCTAACACCGGTATGGTAATGGTATTTTTCCCTTTAAGATACAGGTTCGCTGCCCCCATAATCTCCATAAATGGGAACAATTGGTCTCTCTCATCATCGCTGGCACAACCTTTGATATCAAGATCATACAGATCATCATTTTGAATATTTACGTTGTCTAAGATCACATTTGCCTTCACTCCATCCGCCACCGTAATATGTACATCCATATAAGTGCCATTGATCTCATTGCTCCCTGTGATCGTGTAAGTACCGTCTTCCGTGATATTAATCTCGATGATCGTTACTTCATGTTTCGTGCCGCCATAATCCGCAATGGTCTTCTCGGTAAGTAATTCCGTATCTTGAAGATTATAGGTAACATTTTTTTCTGCCTGAACGCTTACCTCCTGTGCATATGCGTGGGTTACCGGAAATACCGGGACTCCCGTCAGTACCGTTGCTGAAAGAGTACCAATACATACCGCTTTCGTCCATTGCTGCTTTAAATTTTTCCGGATTCTTTTAATCTGAGACTGATTGTTGTTAAAATAAAACTTTTTATGCATACTTTCTCTCCATTTCCTTTCGATATTTCCAATATCGGTCTCCGAAAACTTTCGTTTCGCTGTTCCATGGTTTTTCCGCACTTGTATAATGAATAATACAGGGATTTTCACGATAAAGCTCCTCAAAAAGTTTTCTGTTGTTTACATTTTCCTTTGCCAACTGCTCCGGGATATAGGTCATGTAATTCCATCGGCAGTCCACATTTTTCACTCTTCCATCGAACACAATATTTAAGACATCCTGGTCATTGTAGTAATAATTATGACGATGAAGAATTTCAAATACCTGTTTCTGGGTAATCCTTTGTCGCACTTTTTTCAGATCCATGACAAGAACACCTGCATTAAAATAATTTTCCGGCGTTTTCATGCCAAGAGCATCTGTTCGGTAATTGTCTACATTATAGGGAAAACGATCCATGAAAATGGGCTTTTTAATCTTTGATAAAAGACGAAAATCCTCCGACCTGACAGCCGCTGCTTCGCAGTCTCCGAGCTCCACATCATATAATCCGCTGATATCTCCTTCCACGATGAGATCGCAGTCAAGATACAGTATCCGGTCATACTTTGCGAACATTTCACCAAATAGAAACAAACGATAATTGGTCTCGACCGAATAATAGGCCCCCACATCGTATGCTACCTGCTTTTCATATTGTTCCATCGAAATAAAACGGATAAAAACATTTCCTTCTTTTTCCATTTCGAGAATTCTTTTCTGACTCTCCTCACTGATATCCTTATGCAAAATAAGAACATCATACAACCGCTTTGTATCTCTGTTTTTCAACACAGAATAAAGAGCAGCTGCCAGATGTCTGGCATATTTTTCATTGGCTGCAAAACAAAGATTCACAGGGATACATGCCGGTTGAATCGCTTCCATACCTATTCTCCTCCTTTTTTATTTTTAGTGCTTACTTTAATGTTACCATAACTCCTATTTCACCACAATAGTTCCTGTAGCAACGACAGGAAATTTTGCAAAAATTAACAGGACGAAGCCTGTAACTGTTCCTAGCAGCAAATTCGTGAAGTGCCGGCTCTACGATATACTCATAAACACCGTCTACATCACCATCCTCCAACTGCGAGAAATTAGCAAATACAAATGCATACCAGAAACGAAAGAAATTATCTGTCAGCCTGTATGTTCCTCTATTGCCATTTGCCCGTTCCTTTCCTTTCGCATCAACCGAGAATTCCCGTTGGACAATCCCAAGTTCGATCAAATTTTTCAGATATACACTTGTTTTGGAAGTGTCCTCCATTAACGACCTCTGACTGATACTGTTTAAGGTTGTATTGCCAAGTGCTACCACTTCAATAACGGAATTATAAACCGGAGTTTCCCGAAGCTCCTGATGCAGCAGAAAATCAACCTCACTGTATAAAATACATCCCTTTGTTAAAATATTCCTCTTAATATTCTCCGCAACCGACAGCTTCTGATCCCATTGTTTTAAATAATGCGGAATACCTCCAAGAACGGAATACGAAATCACTTTATCCCGTTCAGAATAATCAGGAAAGAAAGACATGCGGTTTTCCTTTACAGAATTCTCTGAGCGTTTCCGTCTTGCCAACACGCCGCCTTCCATATAAAACAACAAGCTGTCCACCCTCTGCTTCATATTTATCATTTAAAAAATCAAGCTCTGCTTCTCTGCCAATAAACATAAACTACACCTCCCGGAATGCTATATCAGATATTACCAAATCACGATTTAGTAAATCATGATTTGGTAATATTCCACCCAAGATTACATAAAAAAACAAGAGGCGTAACAAAATTCTACGATGCAAAATAGGAAAAACTCAACAACCCCCTTCGTATTACAATGAAAACACATTGTACATAGGTTTATCGGCCGGAATTCGCAATATATCTTAACAGTGATAAACTATACTTTAAGTTGACTTATTGAATATCAAAATGATATCATAGAACCTGATACAATGCAGTCATTCACCATACTGATGCATGGAAACATCCCCGCATCCACTGGGGACAAAATGCCTTTTGCCCCATATCACCAAAATACAAGGAGGATAACAATGAAGAAAACGAAAAAACAACTCATTTCCGGTCTTGCAGTCCTAGGACTCCTGACCACCACGATCCTGTCGCCGGTTCAGACCGGTCGGGCTCAAGCCGCCGCCAAGATCAAGGTCAATAAGACCAAAATAACCGTATCCATCGGAAAAACCGTTACGGTAAAAGCCAAAAACATCAAAAACAACAAATTAAAAGTGAAAATCTCTAACAAAAAAATAGCAAATGTCAAAGCAGTAAAGAAAAACATCCGCATCACCGGCAAAAAAGCCGGAGCTGCAAAAATCACAGTTTCTGCAAAAGGCATGAAAAAATGTGTCATCAAGGTAACTGTCAAACCGGCTGCCAACGTAACATCCCCTGTACCGGCTGCAACCGCTTCCGCTGCGCCAAAGGCATCCAATGTGCCTGCTGCTTCCGCAAGTGCTGCGCCAAATCCTGCCGGGACAACAGCGGCAGTTCCAAGCAAGGCTCCGGACAGCAAGCCGACAGACGCTGTAGATGAGCCAAAATCCTGGGATGAATATCTGAAAGCCGGTCTGATCACGGTCGAGAATGGTATCCTTACCTCCTGCAGCGACACCATATCCGGAGAGCTTGTTATTCCGGAAGGCATAACCGAAATAAACGACAATGCGTTTAGAGGCTGCACAAAATTAACAAGCATCTCCCTGCCGGATGGTTTAAAATCTATTGAGGGCGATACATTCAAAAACTGCAGCAGCCTGACTAACATCATCATTCCAAAGACAGTATCTTTTATCTCCTCCGTTGCTTTCGAAGGAACTCCTTGGTTAAATAATCGTATGCAGACAGAGGATTTCGTGATCATTAATGATATCTTATATCGTCATGGACCAAAAACAAGTGGAGATATCGTGATCCCAGACGGAGTCACCATCATTGGAATAGACGCATTTGCCTCTTGTAAAGATCTAACCAGCGTCTCCATTCCTGATGGAGTTACAACCATCGATTGGGGAGCATTTGAGGGATGCAATAATTTAAGCAGCGTTACCATTCCTGAAAGTGTTACATCCATTGATTATTATGCTTTTGAAGGGTGTAGCAGTTTAACCGGTATTAAGCTTCCGAGCGGTATAAGCAGTATTGAGGGAGGCACATTTAAAAGTTGCAGCAGCTTGACAGCCATTGATATTCCGGATAATGTAACCCGTATTGGTTACAGTGCTTTCGAGGACTGCAGTAACTTGGAAACAATCAATATTCCTTTCGGTGTCACGGAGATTGGAGAAAATGCATTCAATGGCACGCCATATTTAGCGAATCAACTGCAAAGCAACGACTTTTTTATAATAAATGGCATTCTTTTGGATATCAGTGAAAATGTCAGTGGTGATGTTACGATTCCCGACAATGTAACTAAAATAGGAGACGAGGTTTTTGAAGAATCTACTTGGGAGGATAGTGATCATAAATTAACCTCCATCACACTTCCGGATACCATAACCGAAATCGGTAGTTGGGCTTTCGGAAACTGTGCTAATCTGGCATCCATTAATATTCCGGACAAAGTGACAACAATTGGATCCTGTGCTTTTGCCGGCTGCAGCTCATTAACATCGATCACTCTGCCTGATGGCATTGAAAAAATCAGTTCCGACTGCTTTAACGGATGTAGTGGATTGACCTCCATTAACATTCCAAACAGTGTAACATGCATTGATTACAACGCTTTTGCTGACTGCTCTAAGCTGACCACGCTCAGCATTCCAAACACTGTAACCACCATTGAAAGAGGTGCTTTTAGAAATGTTCCTCTGGTCATTTACGATGGCACCGCCACAAACTATTCTGAGTGGGATGCAGAAAAAGTGGTAAAAAGTGACGGAACGGTTCTTTACCCTTGGTAAAGTGATGATAACATTGACTATGATGATTGATTATTGATCAAACGAATCATTTGGTCTTATCATTAAGTGAGTAAACGAAAGGCTGTCGAACTATTTATTTAGTTCTACAGCCCTTTTTCATTTATCCAATCAGGACCTTTTTCCCTTCAAACGCAAATCCATAATGACGGATCCTGTCCACCGGAATTCCACGAGCTAACAGTTCAGCATCATAATTTTTCTCGGAAATCTGATCCAAAGCGGACTGTACGGTATCTTGCAAAGAAGTTTCTTCCTCCGGTTCATGTACTTTAAACTCAATAATGATTGCATTATCATTCTTATTCAATGGGGTCAGCATTACATCATATCGTCCATATCCACTTTCCCGATTAGAACGTATTTCATATTGATCCCTTAATTCTGCCAAAAGCCCTAAAACAAATCCGTGATAAAATCTCTCCGGCTGATTTTTCTCAGAAGGTTTCTTTCCGGCATCAAAGCTGCTGAAGGTAGCAAGTGTCACATCATTCATGTAAATATTCATTTCCTTTAAGCTGCCTTTTAACAATGCCTTAACAAAATCATTATAGTTCGCATCGGAGTTCTGAAACCACCCCCGAAACATTGTCATAAACATACTCAATGTCTCAATATTCGTAATCTTCAACGTGTACCATGGTTCTCTTGTAATTCCGCGGTAATCGACCTCTTCCACCTTCAGGTAGCCACTGGCAAGCAAAAGACTCCAGATCGCATTTTCATTTTGATCAAGCTGGTTATATACGATCTGCTCATCAAAATTCACAACAATCGTCTTTCCCTGCAGCAGATCCTCCATCTTCTCTTTCACGTCTGCAGATGACATCCGGATCAACCGGTTCACAAGTCCATTGGAACTGGTCGATGCCCAATATGGATATAACTTCCCTTCCTCCAGATAATTGGTGATCGACCATGGATTATAAATATCTCTTTTCTCTCCGAAAGTAAAACCATCATACCATTTTTTTACTTCCTCTTTCCTGTCCCCCATTCCATAATCATCTAATGCAGAAAAAACTTCCTCCTCTGTAAAACCGAAACAATCCGCATACAGATCTGACGTTGTTGTCACCACCCGGAGATTGTTCAAATCTGAAAAGATACTCTCTTTCGACACCCTCGTAATTCCGGTCATGATTGCACGTTCCAGAAAAGGATTTGTCTTAAATGCAGCATTAAATAAACTTCTGATCAATGATGTAAATTCATCCCAATAGCCTTGAACATATGCCTCCTGCATTGGCGTATCATACTCATCCAAAAGAACAATCACATTCTTACCGTAATATCTGCTCATATATTCGCATAGGACACTGATAGAGGTGGCCAATCTTGCATCTGACATTTCCACAGATATCTCCCGATATTCCCTCTTCTCTTCCTCGCTGAGGCAATCAGACTCTGCCAGATACCCATTTCTCCGATAAAGCCGGACGATCTCCTGCTTGATCTGCTCTTTTACATCTGACAGATTATCCGCCTTCACCGCAGCAAAGCTCAAAAAGATTACCGGGTATGTCCCCTGCAGCTTCCGATATTTTTCCTCCTCCCAGATAGAAAGCCCTTCAAACAGATCCGCCCGATTTGCATATTTATTGGAAAAGAAACATTCCATCATGCTCATATTTAAGGTTTTACCAAAACGACGGGGACGTGTGATCAATGTAATATCATCTTCCTTTTCCCACCACTCTTTGATAAAATTAGTTTTGTCAACAAAAAAGTTGTCATGCTCCCGTAAAGACGAAAAACTCTGCTTTCCTATACTGATCGTTTTTTTCATACACTCACCTGCCTCCCTCATTCGCCATCAAACATTATTAGTTATATTATAACGATATTTTTACTCCAGCACAAGTCGAAACACAGCCATAAAATGCGGCCAGAATGACAAAAATGAATGGAAATCATCCCAAAATGCCCAGTAACACGTTTCTGCCTTTCTCCATCCCTCCGAAAAAAACAAAATCCCCTGCAGACCGCTGTCTACAAGGGATTCTCTCTACTGGGCTAACCAGATTCGAACTGGTGAATGCAGGAGTCAAAGTCCTGTGCCTTACCGCTTGGCGATAGCCCATTATTCTATTGTGCTTTCCTCTGCATTTCCAGAAAAGCACCATTTATAACAAAAATCCCTGCTATATGATATAACAAGGATTCTAAGGTGGATACTGGGATTCGAACCCAGGGCCTCCAGAGCCACAATCTGGCGCGCTAACCAGCTGCGCTATACCCACCATAAATATAATGTGGCAAACTTTTCGCTGGTACGAAAAGCTGCTTACTTAACAAAATCAGAGATATCAGCAACAGCATCCTCTCTGATCAACGTGCCAGAAGGGATTCGAACCCCCGACAAACGGCTTAGAAGGCCGTTGCTCTATCCAACTGAGCTACTAGCACAAAGAGCGGGTGATGGGAATCGAACCCACGTATCCAGCTTGGAAGGCTGGTGTTCTACCATTGAACTACACCCGCATAAATTGGAAAGCCCAAAATCAACTTCCCTATATTAAATTTATAACTTGCGTCACAATCGGGGTGACAGGATTCGAACCTGCGACCCCCTGATCCCAAATCAGGTACACTAGCCAAACTGTGCCACACCCCGAAAAGTTTTAAGTCATTTCCGTGACGCAAGTAAGAGTATATTATACTCGGCTCAAAATGTCAACACTTTTTTTCGATTTTTTTTAATTTTTTTCATCTTTTTTTTCAAGAAAGCTTCGAAAGCCCTTTTCTACCTGCTTTCGCGGCAACATAACACGATGTCCGCATCCCATACATTCCATTTTTATGTCCATACCAACCCGCACCAGCTTCCAGCGATTTTCTCCACATGGATGCTGTTTTTTCATTTTGATCACATCACCAACATGAAGTTCCATCCTTATTTCCCCGCTTTCTTATTTTATTTCCTGTAAGGATTTTCTCTCATCATAACATTTCTACTATATTTTTGTAAATATCTGTATAAACAGTTCTTTTTCCACACAAGGAAAAAACTACTTGCATACATTCCGAAAAGGATGTATATTATACTTCATAAAGTAGTTTTTAATACTATGTGTATTGTATTTGTAAACCATTTTTCATTACATGGATAATTCAATAGAACGGAGGGATATTATGACTACACTTACAAATTCACAATCCTATCCGGGATCAACGGCTATTTCACAATCTCCGGCTGTATCCCATACAACATTCCGCTTAAAGGACCCAGCCAGCGCTATCACCCATTTTATTGGAATGGTCGCCGCTGTCTCTGCAGCACCATTTTTATTAGAAAGGGCCGCGCAGACCGGTCATATCAAAAGTATTGTTTCCAGTCTCTTATTTATTATCAGCATGATTCTGCTTTACGGTGCCAGTACCTTCTACCATGCTGTCATAACTAACGACAGAGCAACACTTCTGCTGAAGAAGCTGGATCATATCATGATCTACTTTTTGATCGCCGGAAGCTACACTCCGGTCTGTATGCTGGTTCTGCCATCGTCTATCGGTACACCTTTATGCCTGATCGTCTGGGGACTTGCTCTGGCCGGTTTATTCCTTACGGCGGTCTGGGTTGATTCTCCAAAATGGCTCAACTCCACCATTTACATCGCTATGGGGTGGCTGTGTATTTTTGCAATCCGCAGTATTTATCACTACATGTCCCCTCAGGCATTCTTCTGGCTGTTTGCAGGAGGCGTTATTTATACGATCGGCGGTGTGATCTATGCCTTAAAACTTCCTGTATTTAACCGGCTGCATCCGGGCTTTGGCGGCCATGAGATCTTTCACCTTTTTGTTATGGGGGGCAGTCTCTGTCACTTTATTATGGTGTACAGCTATCTGTTAAAATAACAACCGATATTTTCTAAGAGCATTAAAAAAAGGGCAAAACCTGCGTTTTGCCCAGCGATTCTGTCATTTCCCGGCTTGCTTTCACTACTTCATCTCTACCAGCTGGATATCCTGCATCCAGTCATAATACGGACTGATATCCTGTGCAACCGTCTCCAGATTCACTCTTGCCGTACTGAATATGGTCAGATTACGTTCCTGGTATACCGGGACTTCTACCGCCCAGTCAAGGATTTTATCATAACTCTGCGCATAGAGAGAGATGCTTTTTTTCAGCTTTACCGCTTTCATACTATCCTCAATATAATCATCCAGATCACTGTCCTGAATCCGGAAATAATTCCGGCTTCCTGCCGTTTTGTCCTTTTGTAGGCGACTATGATACATTGCATACATATCTCCATTGACTGACGTCTCTGCCTTGCCACACCAGATCTGCGCCGTTCCCTGCTGCAAATGCTTTTCAAGCTTCTTCTGACTGCAACCTTCTTTCAGCTCCAGCTTTAAGCCAAGCTGTTTAAACAGCTTCCGGGCATTTCTGGCAATCGTAAGCATACCCTGCTGCTGTGCATCACTTGGAATGTAAATAATATATTTCTTTCGTGTATTTTCCGGAACCTCTGTTATTACGCCCTTTTTAACCTTAAATCCAGCCTTTTTCAAATATCCCAAAGCTGCTTTACATGCCGCCTGAGCACGCTCGTCTACGCTCATATTGCTATTATAGACCACATTGCCATCTACATCTTTGTTATATGCCTGCTCATACTCTTCATCCTCTGCCTGTGGCACAGACCAGGATATCTGGGACGCAGGATAGTCAATTACTGCGGCTCCCTTCTGGCTCAGCTCTACCATATTGCTTCTGTTACAGCTAAATAAAACCGCAAAGGCTTTTCGCATATTTTTTGAACGTGTACTGTCCGCTTTTCCGTCCACGCACACTTTCTCTGCATTCATACCAATATAATGATAATAATCTCCATCCCACAGCTTACCGCCATATACTCGTCCTGTGAGCTTACCGCTGGAATTCTCCTCTGTGATGATATCTATAACACTGTTGGATGCACTCATATCCACGACATCGAAATCGCCATTGGTCAATGCCTCCAGCTTCTGCACGTCAGATGATCCCGCTACCTCCTTCAACTGGACAAATGCCGTTTCCGGACATCCACGGTAATACTTTTCATTGGCCTCGTAATATACAATGCCCTTTTCATATTTAATATACTGATACGGTCCTGCACCAAACGGTGCATTTTTCTTTTTGACCAGGCTGGAAATATCTCCCTTTTTAAATCCAAAGCTTCCTGCCAGCACATTAAATTCTTTCTTGTTTCCATAAAACTGCAGGGAACAGACCGGAATATTTAACGCCGTAAGGGCATCGCGGTCATATCCCCTGACCGTCACCTTCACTTTATAATCTGTCACCTTTTCAATCCCATCGATATCCAGAGCACTTTTTCCCTTGTCCTTTCCGGAAGTACCGCGGTATTTTTCCAGACCAATAATCGGAAGCTGTCCAAAGGTCTCCGCCCCCTGATAGCTGCTATCTGCAAACGCATACATAGAAAAGATCACATCATCCACTGTCACCGGAGATCCGTCGCTAAAGGTCAGATCCTTCCTCAATGTAATGATATAAGATGTGGTATCTTCATCGTGATCACGACGAATCTTTATATTGGCAGGACCCTCATAATAAAAAGTCTCTCCATTAAAACGACGTTTCTCTCCTTGAATCGCATGCTTTACCACAGCCCCTTCCCTGTCAAAAGTCAAAAGATGGAGCTGCGTCAGATTGACCGCTTTTTGATCCGCTTTATTTTTATCTGAAAATGGATTGAATTGCTTCTCGAAGGCATCACATGCCACCACAAGAGGCACATCCGACTTATCCTTTCCCTTGCCTCCTGCCTCAACCTTTGGCAATTCTGTTACCTTTTCTGACGACACATCTTCCGTCGCTGCCGGCTCCTTCTTTTTATCTTTTTTATTCCCAGAACATCCCACTCCACTGACGGAAACACAGAATATCAGCGCAAGCGCCAGTCCTTTCTTCCATAAATGATGCATAGTTACCTCCTCAATCATATACTATTCTTTTTTAGCATACCACACAAACAATTTTTGGGCAACCCAAAAGGGCTGCCCGACAGTTTCCTGTCAGACAGCCCCATATACAATGAGAAAGAGAGGATCATTGTACTATCAGGTCCTGCCGGATATTACTATCCGGGGCATAAAGGGCATCAGCCCTTTACGCTTCCCAATGCAACACCCTGTACAATATGTTTTGAAAGTATCAGATAAACAAGGATAACCGGGAATATAGAAAACGCGATCATCATGTAAACCTGACCCATATCAAACTTCAAAAAGTCTGCACTACGTAAGTTGGCAATCAATACCGGAAGTGTCTTTTTCTTGTCATCCGTTAAGATCAAGGATGGAATGAAGTAGTTGTTCCAGCTTGTTACAAATGAGAAGATTGCCTGTACTGCAATTGCCGGCTTCATAATTGGAAGGATCATCTGATTGAAGGTACGGAACTCGCCGGCACCATCAATACGGGATGCTTCAATAATCTCAATCGGCAGTGATGATTCCATATACTGCTTCATGTAGAAATATGTTACCGGTGAAGCCACAGCCGGTACTATCAATGGAATAAAACTGTTCATCAAGTTCATCTTCATGATCAGCTGCAGGAAACCAAGAGCGGTAACCTGAGTCGGGATCATCATGATCATCAGGATGAAAGTATGCATAACTTTTTTCAATTTAAAGGTATACACATGAAGTGCATATGCCGTCATTGTTGAAAAATATGTTGTTAATACAGCACTCAGTGCAGCAATGATAACGCTGTTGATCAAACCGTTCCAAACCGGCTGAGAACCATTGATAATCGTATTGTAAAAGTTCTTAGCAAAGTTTGTACCCGGAAGTGCATGGAAACCTAACTGAATCTCACTATGTGTTCTGGTAGCATTTACGAAAAGTACATAAAACCAGAACAAACATAAAATCGTGATAATGATCAGAAAGATGTATGCAATCGCGCGACGTGCATGAATGCCAAATCCCTCTTTTGTAATCTCATCACTTGGTGTTCTTGAATTCGCCATCGTTAATCCTCCTTTTTCTGTGCAAATGCCTTAAACACGATCAAGCTCAGGATACCCGTGATAATAAACATTACAACGGACAATGCGCCACCCATACCGTAGTTCTTACTAAACAGGTGCTTGTTCAAGTACATGATCAGTGTCATTGTGGTCTGAGTCGGCTGACCAGTTCCGTTTGTTAAGATCTGTGGAACATCGAACATCTGCAAACCACCAATCAAGGAAGTAACTAAAACGTAAACCATAATCGGTCTTAACAGCGGCATAGTAATCTGCCAGAATACCTGTGTGGATGTTGCTCCATCCACCTCGGCAGCCTCAAACAGTGATGGATCAATACCCATCATACCTGCCATCAACAGGATCGTTGTATTACCAAACCACATCAGGAAGTTCATGAAAGCAACCAAACCTCTTGCACTCCATTTATTTGATAAGAAGTGGAATGGCTCTTTCAGCAAGCCAGCGCCTGTCAGCATAGCATTTACAGGGCCTGTATCTGCAAATAATGCGAAGAACAGCATTGCAAATGCGGATGCCATGATCAGGTTTGGCAGATAAATGACTGTCTTGAAGAAACGGGAGCCTTTAATATTCAGTCTCATATCGGAGAACCATGCTCCCAGGATCAATGATACGATAATCTGTGGAACAAATCCAAGTACCCACATAATTAAGGTATTTCTTAAATACAACCAGAAGTATCCTCCGGCAAACAATTCCTTGTAGTTATCCATCCCTACGAAGTTCGGTCCGACCTGAATCAAACCGGAACGATAGTTTTCATAAAAACTGTTATAGACGGTACTAATCAAAGGAATCAGCTGGAAAATAACATACACAACAACAAACGGAATCAGGAAAATGTAACCCCATTTATTGTGTTTTTCAACTTTTCCTCGTCTCTTTGGAGATGTGCTCATTTCTTTTTCTCTCCTTTTTTAGGTATAAAATGTGCCTGCCTACGTCCGTAAGCAGGCACATCCAGATTCATGTTACATTTTATACGCCCGAGCTATTAGTGTGTAAGGTCAGGGTACTTAGTCTCAACTGACTGATAGAACTGCTCCAGAGCTGCATCATAATCAGCGTTGCCATCGAAGTAATCCTTCATAGCCTTCTGGAACTCCTCGTTACATCCCTGATCATAAGATGACAGGTTGCTGAGGTCAATGCTCTCAATACCGTCACAGAAGATTGGAAGTGGATTCTGTCCTCCAAGGATTGTGTTCTTGAAGCTCTTATCCTTAGAAAGAGTATCCATTGCAGACTTGTTGTTTGCGAAATCGTTATCTTTCTTAACGATGTCTGTCATGATTGACTCATCTGTTGTCATCTTCTCGATGATATCCTTTACAAGAGAAGAGTTATCTGTGCCGTTTGCACCACAGATCCAAGTACCGCCCCAATAGAAACTCTGAGGTCCCTTACAGAGAGCCCATCCGCCATCGATACCAACAGAGCCCTTCTTATCAGCGCTCATTGAGAAGTTGAAGAACCAAGCTGGTCCAAAGTAAGCAAATACGTTACCACTCTTCATGAAGCCCTTGCTCCAGTCAGAAGACCAAAGATCATATGTAGCTGTCTCTTTGTTATCAACCATTTCCTTGGACATATCAACCCAAGTCTTGATGTTCTCATCAATGTTGATCTTGCCATCCTCTACCCACTTAGATGTTACGTTGTTAGAGAATACACGGTATGCATCGTTTACAGATGCTGTTGCAAGATATCCTTTATCTTTCAGCTTAGCAGCTGCCTCTTTGAAAGCATCCCAGTCAGAGAAGATTTCCTGAATCTTATCAGGCTCATCTGTTCCGAATACCTTCTTTGCGATGTCACGACGGTAGATCATACCAGCCGGGCAAGCCTGCCATGAAGATCCTTTAAGCTTTCCTTCAGCATCTCTTACGATATCCTGTGTGTACTTGTACTGGTTTGAAAGTGAATCCTCAGAAACACCAAGATCGTTTACAACGTCTACTGTGTAATCTGAGTTTACATACTTCAGTGCGTAATCAGCCTCAACAAGGAACATATCAACCTTATCATCAGCCTTAGCGTCTGCCTGGTTCAGAAGTGCCTGATCCAAAGCGTCCTGATAAGCGTTACCCTCGTTAGCAACCATTGTCCACTTAACCTCTACATCGCCGATCTTACCTTTCCACTTACCAGTCTTCTTATATCCTGGATAGTGATCCTCGATACGGCTCTTGAACTCATCGTTCCAACAACGAATGTTAAGAACTTTACCACCGTCAGAAACCTGAGCTGTAGATTTCTTCTCAGATGTTGCGCTTGAAGCACCACTTGTTGCATTATTGTCTGTTCCCTTGTTTGTGTCGTCTGCAGAACCGCCGCAGCCTGTTAACATTGTTGCAGCCATTGCTGTACACAGAAGTACACTTAATACTTTCTTTCTCATAAAAAGCCTCCTCTAAATTAAATTGTTTGCTTTATATTTATGCTGCACCCACAGCAGAAATATCATGGTATCACCATTCTTAAAATGTAACCATCCTTACGAAAATGATTACGTTGTTTAGGAACGTTCCCTCAACTTTTTCCGTAAGACCACTATAACACATGTCAGCAAATTATACAAGTATTTTTTTGATTTTTTTATTTTTGTTGTCATATTTGACTACATTTTGTGATGAGAATGTGTCCCAACCCACATAATGTGGGGATTTTCGGTAAAATGTCATAAAAAACCACTTACATTAAACATTTTCGTTCGGCACAACTTATATATTCAGAAATTCAAAGGGATTCTGCGGGTCACTTCTTAAAAATGCAGTAAACAGATATGCTGCCCGAAGGGAAACAAGCTCCTCCCGCAATATTCTTTGTATCTCCTGCTTATCCGCCAGGATCACCTGAATATCTTCTGTTGCCTCCGGCGCTCTCCTGTCCATATCCCCATCCGCATAGCCAAATACCGTCACATCACATTCATCAGACATTCCCTGGCTCTGTATAAAAGGACGAAGAAGTGACGGATCATAGTCCTGATAGGGAGTAAAAGTAAATCCTGTCTCCTCTTTCAGTTCACGGACTGCCGCTTCCATGGGATCTTCTCCCGGATCTACAAGTCCTGCCGGCACCTCATACATATAATCGTTGACCGGATAACGAAACTGGCGCAGGATCACCAGCTTTTCCGGATCACGGCGGTAAACCGGATAGATCACCACTCCGTCCGCCCGAAGCATGCCGGTCTCATACATCAGATCCCCCGGCTCTCTTCTTGTTGCAACATAATATGGGAAGTGGACACCGTCCCTCCGGACGGCATCCACTTCATACATGTTGAGAAATTTATTATCTGTCTGGCGTTTCAGGCCATTTCCATGCGCTCTTCCCTGCATATTTTCTGTCCCTTCCAAATCATTTCTCTTTCCTGTCGCTTATCTGTTACAGGCAATAAATATCTATGACACCAAATGTAATCAGTTTGTTACCGGTGTTATAGCCAAAGCCACACTCTACACTGAAGTCAAGAGGTTCTCCATTCTCGTCCTGATCCATCGTCATATATTTATAAATGATCGAGGTCGCTTCTGTGTTGTTCTTTGTGGTATCAATCGCATAAACTACAAAGCTGAAGGCATCTTCACAGCTGTCCCCTACAAATTCTGTCGCTCTATAGTAGTCTCCATAATATTCTTTAAAACGATCTTTCCATGTCGTTCCGTCCGCGCTGCTCTGCTGGGTCTTTCCGGCAGCCGCCATCTCTGCCGCCTGAACCTGGGCGATACCGACAGCACTCGGACCCATTGCCGCTTTTCCCTTAAATACACGGAACGCACTGACGAAATCACTCATTTCCGAACGCATGGTATCCACCACTTCCTGGCTATACTGACAATTTTTGGGAATGATCAGATTATCCAGCTTGGAATTCAGGCTCTTATCAAAAATCTGGACACCATATACGCCACCGCCGCCCTGATGATCCACAAAGGCATTGACAAACGCACTTCCCTTTTCATAACTGTATCCGGCTTCGTAATCAAAACGGCTCATGCTGGCAAATCCATTACCGGTGAGTGTATCTGCGGAATCCCCGGAGGAAACCAGATCTGCATAACGGAAATATGCAGAAATTGTTGACATTTCCACTACCTTATCATCCCGAAACTGCATTTCAAAATAATTGGTATAATCTCCGGATGGGTTGTAAATATAAGACTCATTTCCCTGCGGAGAAGTGCCGGTGCTGTCCGGTCCCGCTCCCATTGCGGTCTGTACCTCTGCCTTTGTCATTCCTAAGGTAATGTTAAACTTTCCTACAGCCAGTGTATTCTCTGCTGCCGTGGATGGCTTTACCTGCTGGGAGGTTGTGGTGGCAGGCTTGTTGCTGGCTCCCGGCTTATTGGATGGCTTGGCACTTGCTCCCGGCTTTGCCGATGGTTTTGCGCTGGAGCCCGGTGCCGCAGAAGCATCCGGTGCCCCTGATTCCACGATACTTTCACCCCTGCCCTTTACCGTCACCTTGCAGACATATTTTTTTCCACCGCATTTGGCGGTAATTTTGGCAGTTCCCTTCTTTTTGCCTTTTACAACTCCCCTGGCAGTAACGGATGCAATCTTCTTTTTGGAGGATTTCCATTTCACCTTCTTTTTGGTGTTCTTTAACTTCAGCTTCACCTTTTGTCCAACCTTCATGGTCACCTTCTTTTTGTTAAGCTTCACCTTTCCTTTGGCGCTGGCACCTCCCGGAAGGACTGCCGTTGTAATGACAAGTGCTGCTGCCGTAATGACAGCAAGTCCTTTTCTCCAATTTTTCTTCATGATAATCACCCTTTCCTTTCTACTACAATCTGAATATCTCCTGTTGTCTTTTTCTGCAAAATCGGAGGCAGAATCTGCTGCCTCCGAATATACCGTTTATTTTGCTATGTGCGTCAGTCACGGATAATGTCAGCAAATTTGCCGCCTGTGACTTTACACAGATCCTCCGGTTTCAGAATGATCTGCTCTCCAAGCCGGCCTCCGCTGACGATCATCTCCGGCAGTCCGGCCGCACTTTCGTGGATCACCGTAGGAAACTGCTTTTTCATACCGATAGGGGTACAGCCTCCCCGGATATAACCGGTCACCTTGTTAATATCCTTGACCGGCAGCATTTCCACGCTTTTTTCTCCGACGGCCTTCGCTGCTTTTTTCATATCCACTTCTTTGTCTACCGGAAGAGCAAACACATAATATTGTCTGCTTTTTCCTGTCATAACTAAAGTCTTGAAGGACATATCATAGCTTTGTCCCAGCTGATCAGCAATCGTCACTCCGTCAATGAATTCCCCACATTCGTAGGTGTTTAGCTGATACGGAATTTTCTGCCGGTCTAAAATACGCATTGCATTTGTTTTGGTTTCTTTTCCCATAGATGCCTCCTGATTATGTCAATATTTTTATTTACAATGGCTCATAAAAATCAAATGCAGAGAATGTCAGTTTATTTCCAGACGTTGTATTGGCAAAGCCACATTCAATATGCAGATCAGATACTTCCTGCATATCCCCATTCTTATCCGCACGCTCTGTCATCAGAATGTATTGATAGAATTTCGTATCAGAACCCTGCTTTGCAATAGCGTAGGTCACTGCAGAAAATGCGTCCGGGCTTCCATAGGAAGTATATTCTGCTTTGCAGAACAAACCCCCGCCATTATTGTAATTATCATCAAAACGGGTTTCCCAGGTTGTACTCCCCTCATCCATCGTATCGCTGTTATGCTCCGCCATATACTCACTATGCGACTGTGCAACGCCCTCCTCAGAAATAGACATCTCATATACACCATGGTACACACGATATGCGTTCAGATAATATGCTGACAGCTTTGCCTGATACTTATTCACACCGGAATTATAGGTACAGTTTTTCGGGTACAACAGCTTATCCAGTAATCCCAGATTTTTATCGAAGATCTGAACACCATAAACCTGCCCGCCTCTCTGGGAATCTACTACCACATCAATATATTCCTTGTCTGTCGATTTGCTATAAAGTGTATACTTGTAGCTTCCGCTTTTATCAGAGAAACCTTTGCTGCTTAATGCAGAGGTGGTATTTCCCGACTGTACATCATCTCCATAGCTAAAGCTGCCGATGGTTGACATTTCCACAACAACATTATTCTTAAACTGCACCTCAATCACTTTCTTAAAATCATCACCAAGATTAAATGTATATGATTCATAGCCCTGTGGTGATGTTCCTCTCGGCGCTTTACTATAAACACTTGAGCCTACTACCTCTTGTACCTGTGCCTTGGTCAATCCCAGACTCAGCTTATACTGCCCAACCGTCAATATCTTTCCCGGATATACAATTGGTTCAGCAGACGGCGATGTGGTCGGTTTCGTGCTCGGACTCGTCGTTGGTGTCGCGGTCGGTTTTGTGCTTGGACTTGCCGTCGGTTTCGTGGTCGGCTTCGTGGTCGGTTTTGCGCTTGGACTTACCGTCGGTTTCGTGGTCGCACTTGCGGTTGGTTTCGTGGTCGGCTTCGTGGTCGGTTTTGTGCTTGGACTTACCGTCGGTTTCGTGGTCGCACTTGCGGTTGGTTTCGTGGTCGGCTTCGTGGTCGGTTTTGTGCTTGGACTTGCCGTCGGTTTCGTGGTCGCACTTGCGGTTGGTTTCGTGGTCGGCTTCGTGCTTGCGCTCGCTGTCGGCTTCGTGGTCGCACTTGCAGTTGGTTTTGTGGTCGGCTTCGTACTTGCGCTCGCTGTCGGCTTCGCACTTGGACTGGCAGATGGTGTACTCGTTGCCTTTTTGTTCCAGTTTGCGATGTATTTCTTATTTCCTGTGCTTCCCTTTGTAATGACCACATTTACCTGCGGCTCTGTGCCATTATTGCCAATCCAGCCGGAGAATGTATAACCATCCCGAACCGGAACCGGTAATGCAATATCCCCGCTCTCAATCGTATATGCACTCATTGGAGTCAGACCGCCCCAGCTTCCTCCGTCAAGATCATACTCAATCTTATATTCTGTGGTCTTCCAGACTGCCTGATAGCTCTTATCTCCTGTATTGCCCTGAGATATGGTAATGGAGGTCTGTGGTGTATTACCATTGTCTCCAGCCCAGCCCTCAAAGGTGTAGCCTTTTTTCACCGGGATCTTGTCGGAATAATAACCTGTCTCAATGGTGTATGTCTTATCCGGAAGCTGTCCCTGGACAAAAACGCCTCCATTCAGTTCATAATCAATAGAATACTGTGTTATTTCCCAGACTGCCTTCAACGTCATATCAGATGCCGGCATCTTCTCTCCGTCTACAACCGGAAGATCATTCTGCTTCAGCCAGCTTTTGCAGTGATATCCTGCTTTTAATATATCTGTCGGTGCCACAAGAGGCTGACCATACAGTATATTTTCCCGAATCGCGGTCTGCTGATCTTTGCTGCCACCGTTCAGCTCCCATGTCAGTGTATAGCTTTTTCTCTTATAGTAGAAACGGGCAACTGTGTTCTCTCCCTTTTTTACAGATACATCTTCATTTTTGGAATCATCAGGCTCAAAACCAGATTGGGGATAGTCAGACGCTCTCACAATAGCATCTGACAAAGCACTGATTCCTTCTTGCGTTTTGGTTGGTACTGCAGAATATGTACCATCCAGATTCTCCAGATAATATTCTGCTGTATATACTGTGCTTGCCCCTGAATATACCCATTCGATCATCAGACTGGTTGTCTTTGTGACTTCCTGATCAAAATCATACAACTCCGGCTCGGTATCCAGTTCTTCATCCGCATACCAGTACCAGCCCTTGAAGGAATAATTATCTTTTCCCGGCGTAAAATCAGGTTCCGCAGCCTTTTGTCCCTTACGGACCACCTGCTTCTCCACGTTTCTCAGCAGGGAACCGCCCTCATCATTAAAGCTGACGGTGTAATAATCAACATATACTTTCTTAAGATGCTTGCCATCTACCGTTACATCCACTCCGGTATCCTCTGTGGTCTCTCCATCGAAAACATAAATATCGTATGTACCTGCCTGAACTTCCATCCCATCTTCAAAGAAATCTTCTCCCTGCTTTCTGAGATAGTATGTATTGGCCGGGCCGTCCCATGCGCTGACATCAACCGTTACTCCGTCCTTCCGGGTAATGATCTGTACCTCAGAGGTATATGGATTCGGTGTCTCTGTCGCCTCAACCGGTTCCGGTTCCTCCGTCTCCACAATAATCGGCTCTCTGGAAGCAGTAACCTCCGGTGTCCCTGATGCGCCCGGTATAACAGTTGCTTCCGGACTGCCTGCCGGGTCTGTGCCGGCAGAAGCAGACGGCTTTACATCTGCACCGGATGTCGGATCAACATCTGTGGAAGCGGACGGCTGCACATCTGCACCGGATGTCGGATCAACGCCTGCGGAAGCGGACGGCTGCACATCGGGGCTGCCGGTTGGAGAAACGGACGCTCCCGGATCACCGGATGGCCCCGGCTTCTGACTTGCTCCCGGACTTACCTTGGCTGATGTCTTTGGCGTGCCTGTCGCTGCCACCTGGCTTGTCGGCAAAGGAGTCACCGGAACCGCAGACGAAACATCTGCCGAAGGCATACTGTCGATCGGATTTCTGACTGTAACGCGGCATTTGAGAACCTTACCGCCCACTTTTGCCTTGATCACGGTTTTTCCGGGATTTTGCGCCTTTACGATTCCCTTTTTATTGACAGTTGCAATTTTTTTCTTGCTGCTGGACCATTTGACCTTCTTTTTGCCCGCATTTTTTACCCGAAGCCGGGTGGTTTTGCCGACCCGGAGCGTTGCTTTCTTACGATTAAGCTTCGGCTTCCTCGCCGCCGTTACCGATACCGGAATCTCCGCACCGGTCACTACCATCGTAAATGCCATAGCCCAGGCTGCAGCTTTCAATACCTTTTTGTTTCTCCTCATTTTTACACCTCATTTTCTAATCAATCTCCCTCAACGAAAATCATTTCGTAACATTTTGCAGATAATAACATAATATAGTATATAAGCATTTTTTTCAATCTTTTTAGAATTTTTGCATAATTTTTATAAAATTTGCCATACTATTTGTTGCAACAATCACAATACTGTCGGAGAGAATATTCCGACAGATTCATTATCACTCAGAAAAGAGGTAATATTATGGCAAAAAATTCATCAAATTCATCAAATTCATCAAATTCAACAAATTTCGACAACAGCTACAATTCTTCAAAAAATGCAAGCAACACTTCAAAGAACACAAGCAATTCTTCCAATGCTTCTAACAAAGCAAAGAACAGCAGCAAGAATTCTACGAAGAACTGCCACAACGCTTCTGACGAGTCAGACTGCTACTAAATATCATCCGGGGCTTTGGCCCCATTACATAAACACGGAATCAGGGGGCGGTCCCATGAATTATCAGGTTATATCAGAAAAAACATTATCCCACTATCTGGAAATGCCCGGACTTCTTCTGGTGGATCTCCGCAGCCGGGAGGATTACGGCAAAAATCATATCCCCGGTGCCATCTGGCAGGACTGGGAACACATTGTTGATGAGTTTTCCGGTCTTCTTGCCGGTTTCGAGACAGATCACGGTACACTCCCTGCGCATATTGTCCTGTACTGTGATTCCGGACACATCAGCCTGATCACCGCAAGAGATCTGGCCGTCCGGGGATACCCGGTCATGAGTCTGAACGGCGGCTTCCACCGCTGGCACGGTCAGACCGTTTCTTGAAAATCAGACTTTCTTCTGCTAAAATTGGGGCGGAGGAAAATACAATGGATAGTTTTATTTTTAGTATAAATGCAACCGTACCTGTATTTGCTATGATGATCCTTGGAAATATTTTTAAGCGGATCGGCATCATTGATGACCACTTTGCCTCTGTGGCAAACCGCTTTGTTTTCAAGGTCTGCCTGCCATGTCTGGTGTTTCTGGATCTAGCTGATACAGACATCCGGCATCATTTTAATTTTAAATATGTGGGATTTTGTTTTGTAGCAACGCTTTTTTCGATTG
The DNA here is from genome assembly GCF_014384985.1 of Jutongia huaianensis. Classification (GTDB taxonomy): domain Bacteria; phylum Bacillota; class Clostridia; order Lachnospirales; family Lachnospiraceae; genus Jutongia; species Jutongia huaianensis. The sequence continues at coordinate 25,679 of NZ_JACRSX010000005.1, read as the reverse complement.
TATCCATATGGGTTCTGGCAAAGCTGTTTCTGAAGGATAAGCACTCCGTAGGTGCTTTCGTACAGGGTTCCTACCGCAGCAGTGCCGCTATTCTCGGTGTTGCTTTTATTCAGAATATTTATGGGACTTCCGGAATGGCTCCGCTGATGATCATCGGTTCCGTTCCTCTTTATAATATCTTTGCCGTGATCGTGCTGACCTTTGAGAGTGGTCATGACAGTACGGATTCCTCTGACAATATCCGCAGAGCCTTTATCAATATTTTAAAAAATCCGATCATCATTGGTATTTTTGCCGGACTTGTGGCATCCTATGTGAATCTTACCCTGCCGGGCATGGTCACGAAATCCATCAACAATCTGGCAGTTATGACATCGCCTCTGGCACTGCTTTCCATTGGTGCAGGCTTTGAGGGCCGCAAGGCACTTGCCAAATTGAAGCCTACCTTTGTGGCTTCCTTTATGAAGCTTTTAGGCTGGGCCGGGATCTTCCTGCCTATCGCCGTATGGCTGGGATTCCGGGATCAGGAGCTGATCGCCCTTCTTATTATGCTGGCTTCTCCGTGTACACCCGCCGCCTACATTATGGCAAAAAATATGGATGGTGACGACATTCTGGCCTCCAGTATCGTTGTCGCCACCACCCTGTTATCCTCTGTTACTCTGACCTTCTGGATCTTTGTACTGCGTATGATGAGCTATATTCATTGACAAAAACTTACCATACCAAACATCCCGGCACGCCCGTAATATTTCTTATGCCAGAGCATCATTTCATTAACTTGTTTAACTGATCTGCCTGGGCAAAGCTGCTCATCTCATAAAGCACCAGCACTTCGTCCGCAGGATTTTCTTCCAAATATTTCTTAACGGATTTCTTAAAATAACGCAGATCGATCATCCGGATCTGTGCGTAATCTTTCATCAAAAACGGCACCATGCTGTTGGCAAAGGAATCTTTAACGATCAGAAGCGTCCGGTCATTGTCCGGATTTTTTACTTTGATATCTACTTCTCCGTAATTTCCGCCAAAGTAAACCGCATATTTGTCTTTTTGATCCTTTTTGGTCATATCATACACATCATCCCTTGTCTGACCATCACAGGTAATCTCTGCCTCCGGCAGCTTTTCCGGAATCTCTATGGTATCCGGCACGGCATCCCGGTCCAGTGCCTTGGAATATAATGTTCCATAAAAATCATCGCTGATATTTTGAATGCCAAAGGAAGCATAGGAGGCTGCTTTTGTTTCTACGCTCTCACAGTATGCCCGGTATCCCACATACGCCCCATACTGGGTCCAATGGTGATCCGTGCGATAATAAACCTGCGTTTCCTTCTCCTGCTTTCCGTTGTCCTTTGTGCCCTTGTCTGCTTTTCTCGCCTGCTGCAGCTCCGGGCGGATATCTAACAGCTTTGCCCCCTGCAGCGTTTCCCCGGCTGTTTTGTACATCGCATCGGCATCATACAGAGAAGCATGCACCGGCAGCTTATCCTTCAAAATCCTGCCCGGCGGCGGCACCAGCATCACGGTAGTCTGTGCTCCCGGACTCAATGATGCCAGACGGTTTACAAACCGCAGATTCTGAAAATAATCTGTCCGGGAAATATCCTGATTCATAATCTTTTCAAAATAATAATGATCTTTTCCCAGATAAACGCCACCGATATCCTTCATTCCGATCCACTTTTTGACTCTGGTGGAAAGCCCGGTCCATCCGTCTCTCCCCGGAAACTGATCATTAAATGCATTGGTAAGCTCCTCCTGTGTCTCGCCTGCCATGACATCCTCCACATTGACCGAGGGAAACTGCGTCAGATAGCGGTTTTCATTGTCAGAATATTCTTTCTGTCCCTGTGCCGCCGCAACTCCGCCGGCCGCCAGCACTGCCGTAAAAAGTACGACGGATATGAATTCTTTCTTTGCCATTGCTTTCTCCTGTCCATAAACGATTGCTTAAAAACGGAAATATAAAAACGGATTATAACTGCCGCTGACCAGTAATGCCACACTGACCAACAGAAGCATTGCCAGCCACACAAGCCGGATAACAAATGCAATGCTGTCTCCCCATACCGGCGATACTGCCAGAAGTTTTTGCTGCAGCCGGTCATACAGTCTGTCTGCTGCTTTCTTCGGCAGCTTCAGACTTCCCAACAGCAAAATTATCAAAAACAATCCATAAGTACTCCAGTAATAGAGTGATATTTTATTTCCTGCCACGGTATCCACGCCAAACATGGTTCCCAGATAGGTGAGTAACCGGTTCATATCATCACATGCAAAAACCGCCCAGCCAACGACAATAAAAAACAGGGCATACAGATGGCGGAATATCTCCGGCCATCTCTCCATCTCCCGCAGCAAAAACAGCTTTTCCACCAGCAGCAGAACAAAAAAGTAAAGTCCCCACAAAATGAAATTCCAGCCGGCACCATGCCACAAACCTGTAAGGAACCAGACTACCAGCAGATTAAAGATCTGACGGATCATCCCTTTCCGGTTGCCTCCCAGGGGAATATAAAGATACTCCCGAAACCATGTGCTCAGGGTAATATGCCAGCGTCTCCAGAACTCCGTAATGCTTTGGGAAATATAAGGATAATTGAAGTTCTCCGGGAAACGGAATCCAAACAGGTATCCCAGTCCGATCGCCATATCGGAATATCCGGAAAAGTCAAAGTATATCTGAAAAGTATAGGCGATTGCTCCCAGCCATGCCGATGCCATACTCATATCTCCAGGCTGCAGCACGGAAATCTGATTCCATAATGCACCGATCTGATTCGCCAGAAGCACCTTTTTGGCAAGTCCCAGAATAAATCGCTGCACTCCGTAGAAACGCTCCTCCCAGTTTCCCTTGCGCCCTTTGATCTGGTCCTGGATATCACTGTAGCGCACAATAGGCCCCGCAATAAGCTGCGGAAAAAGGCACACATACATGCCAAAGTCAATAATATTATGCTGTACCTCTACCTCGCGGCGGTATACGTCAATAGTGTAGGATAACGTCTGAAATGTGTAAAAAGAAATACCGATGGGAAGTGCCAGCTTCAAAAGATGTGCCGGATTTCCTGTGAGCTGCGATATACTCTGCAGTACAAAATCTGTATATTTGAAAAAACATAAAATGCCAATATTTATCACAACAGAAAGAACAAGTACCCATTTCCGGTATTGTGGTCTCCCTTTGCGGTCCAGGTACTCCATCAGCAGACCGTTACAAAAATCAAATACTGTGGAAAACAGCATAATAACAATATACCGCGGTTCCCCCCAGGCATAAAAAAACAGACTTGCGACAAACAAAAAGAAATTGCGGTATTTTGCCGGACAGATCGCATAACCGATCAGCACAGCCGGCAAAAATCCGCAAAGAAATACCATACTGCTAAAAACCATTTTTTACCCCTTATATCTACTTGATCTGTGAAATCTTTCCAATCAGATATGCATTCCGTGTCATGGAAATATTATTGATAAAAATAACATCCTGCACTTTCTGCTGCTTTGCCAGACTGGAAATACTTCCCTTCCAATAACGGTAATCAATCACATAAATCTTCTCATAATGATCGGCCAGATACGGCACAAAAGCATTACCATAGGATTCTTTTACAACAACGCAGCCGGAACCATCCTTGATCTTTTTGTTATGGATCACGGTATACGGATTATCTCCTGCCAGAAAAGCACAATATTTTAACTGAAGGCTGTACTTTTTGCCATTGGCGATCACAGAAGACTTATACTTACCACCATTCTGATCGTGATATGTCATAGTCATCTTTTTATGATCTACCGGAAAATACGCCTTTACGTTATCTCTGCGCAGAGACTTGTTATGATCAGTATCCAGATAAAAGGAACCCAAAAAGCTGCCAAAACCCTCCTGATGATAATCAGAAAGCTCATGCCCCTGTATTCCCTTCGCCTCACAGAACTGGCGGTACGCATAATACGCCCCTTTACTGGTCCAGTGATGATCCGTCCGGAAATAAATATATTCCTTCCGGTGACTCATCAGCGTATCATACAGAGACACCGTCTTTACCTGACGATTCATTTTTTTGTATATGGAATGAATGGATTTCTTCTGATTCGTAGAATTAACCTTTGAGGTCTTATTGTCCGGAAATGTAATGCCTACACTGGTGGGCACCACGATATCATAAACATCTGCCTTGCCCTTCAGACCGGCTGCAACATGATTGACCACAGAGGCATAGTTTTTGGCAGAGCTGTCCACATAATTGTACAGCTCATATGCACTGTCCCCCACCTTTACCGTACCTCCAAAGCTCTCTACTTTGGCAGTTGAGGTAATTTTGGCATAAGATTTTTTGGTTTTCGCCTCCGGTGTCTGCGTTGCCGTTTCCTCTTTCTTTTTGCCCTCGGATGTCTCTGCTCCCGCAGATTTTTTGTTTCCGTCAATGGAGATTTCTCTCACCGCATCTGACGAACTGCTTTTGTCTGTGGAATTATTCTGACCACATGCTGATAAGCTGACAACACACCCCACCGTTATCATAAAAAGTGCAAACCTTTTTTTCATCTCGTTCCTCCGCCGCAACACATTGGTATCTTATTTTTTCCCTTTTAACTGCTCTCTGATCACGCTGCCTGCCGTGTCCTTGTCTCCGGACACACATGCTACAATGTACTTTCCACTCTGAAGAATCACCGCATCGTCAATCTTTTTGGCCTCCTTCGGCAGGTAATCCTGAAAAGACTGCCGCATATCTGTCAGATGCTTCTGTACATTTTCAATCTCCTGATCCATCTGATCCTCGTCCTCCACTGTGACGATCAGAAGCTCATCCGCACTTGTTCCTTCTCCCATATACAGCTCGGTCCTGGTATTCTCTGATGCCGTCGTTATCATACTCTGTGCAACGGAATCTTCCATCTTCTCCAGCTTTGTATCAAAGTCAACCTTTTTGATCACGGTACCTGCAAATGCCCCGGTATCCAGTGTACCGTCCGCCTGCTTTGCCTTGTCCTTATCATCCTGTCCCGAAGGTAAGCTGCGGTCCTCTATCTCTGCCGACACCATCATGCCGGTGCTTTTCTCCATACGAAATGCCCAGATGGAAACAGCCAGTGCCAGCACACCGCACGCCAGCAGTATATATAGCTGTTTCTTCTCTTTATTTATAATCATGGTAACCCTCATTTCAATGTTTCTCTTTTGCGCTTACAAACAAAGCACCAATATGATTATATATTCGTCATTTCCTATAAGTCAATACATTTTCACGTTTTTGCGCAATTATGTTGTTCTGTATTGTCAAAATGCGCAGATTTCTGTTTTCTAGCGGGTGGTCAGCCGCTCTAATGCCTTCTGCGGGATCGTTGTGTGACAGGCAATATTTAATACGCTTTCTGTCTCATTCGCCGCATTATAATACCACATTGCCGCCTCCTGATCCTCTCCACATGCCTCATAATAGGCTCCCAGCTCACAGCACAGCTCCGCACAGCCTCCCATTGCGGTTCCCTTGAGAGCATATGTCATGAAATGATGGATATCGCCCTTGAGCCGGTAAATATGCGTCAATACACAAATCGCTTCCAGAATCTCATCCGTACTGCGGGACGGCTGCTCTACCGATTCCAGAAAGCTCTCCTCTGCTGCCAGAAAATCCGCATCCTCTCCCGCAATAAAAAGCTCCATGGCATACATATGATGAAGCTTTGACGACAGGACAATCCCCTTCTCATGGAGCCGTTTCAATGCCGACAGATCTCTGGATCCGTGACTTTCTTCCGGCCGGTGAATGATCTCGATCTCACTGTCAAAAACCACCGGGTCCAGACGCAGCGTTTCATGAATGGGATCGATCCAGGTAAAGGAGCGTTGTCTGCGGTAAAGCTTTGGCCGGAGCTCTCTTTCAAAATTACCTGTGGTATTGTAGTCTCCCAGATCATTGCAGTAATACATCTGCACGATCTCCACCTCCGGCAGAAGAACCTCCTTCAACTGTCTGATCTGCCGGTGATTTTCCGGATCCACAAACTCATCCGCATCTGCCGTGTAAATATACTCCATCGTCGCTTTCGATGCCGCAAAATTCCTTGCTGCCGCAAAATCATCGATCCATGTGAAATCATAAATCCTATCTGTATACCTTGCCGCAATCTCTTTGGTTTTGTCCGTCGAACCGGTATCCACAATAATGATCTCATCCATCAGATCAGCCAGAGAATCCAGACAGCGTGCCAATACATTTTCTTCATTTTTTACGATCATACATAAACTGAATGTAGTCATCTTCTCCCTCACTTTTCTTGTCTATAAAAGCATCTGGACCAGTTCCATCAGAAATGCTGCGGCACATGCCCCCACAGCCACCTGTAAAAGCCCTTTCCGCCGATACGAAAGAATCAGTGCCACAATCGTTCCTGCTGTCCCGGAAACAACAGATCCGGTAGATGTAAAAATAGCCGGAAATGTCATGGCTCCCAACACCGCATAAGGCACATAGAATAAAAAAGAACGGACAAATTGATTTTCCAGCCTGCCCCTGCACAACACAAAGGGAATCATCCGGATCAGATATGTCACTCCTGCACAGATCAGCAGGTATATAAAAAATTGCATTGTGTCCATATGTAAACCTGCCTTTCTTTATTCGTCAACGGGATACAGCCACGCCCCCATTGCAGAAGCCGCTACCGCACAAATAATAATTACAAATCCGGAGGATATGTTCTTCAAAAACGGAATCCAGCGGAAACAACAGCTCATTGCCACTGCTGCCAGTATCACCTTCAGACAGGCACTGTCCGCCCTTGCCTGCGGGATAATAATGGCAAGAAACATACCATAGATCGCAATGCCCAGTGCATCGCTTACCATTGCCGGCAGCACACCTCCCAGCAGTGCACCAAACAGCGTCCCTGCCTGCCAGCCAATAAACGGAATACTGATCAGACCGTACAGATAATACTTGCTGACCTCTCCGCTGCGGCTGGATGCCACGCCAAAAATCTCATCTGTAATACCAAAGCTTGTGGCAAAACGGTGAGGCAGTGTCATGGAGCTATCCAGCTTCTGGGACAGAGACAATGACATCAACGCATAACGCAGATTAATAATAAACTGCGTCAATGCCATTTCCATATATGCTCCGCCTGCCACCATAATATCCAGTCCGGCAAACTGTCCGGCTGACGTAAGATTGGTCACAGAGATCAAAAGTGCCTGCCACCATGTCATCCCTGCCGAGACCGCCATCAGCCCAAATGTAAAGCTTACCGGTACATATCCCATAGCAATGGGGATGCCGTCATGCATCCCCCGTTTAAAATCATCCATTGTATTCCTTCCTGCCCCTTTGCAGAACTCCTGTTATTGCATTATATCCGGCCACATATTGTATACTTCATCACCGCAAATGCTTCCCGCACATACATATTCGGTGCGGTATACCATTTGACTTCAGAACCCAGTCCCTGCACATGGCTCAGACCTTTCTTACGTGCAATGCCCAGTGCCCGGTACAAATGGAACCGGTTACTGATAATCACAACCTTCTCTTTGGAACCAGTCATTTTGGCAATGCTGTATCCCAGATTCTGATCTGTATTTACCGACCGGTCCTCCAGGATCAGACGATCCCCGGAAATGCCTCGCCCCGTGAGATATTCATACATTGCCTGTGCCTCGCTGATATCCTCCCCCGGTCCCTTGCCTCCTGACAATACAGCCTTCGTGTCCGGACTTTCCTGCAGATAATTATACGCCTTTTCCAGTCTCTTTTCCAGATTATATGACGGTTTCTTTCCAATAACTCTGGCTCCCAGCACCACCGCATAGTCCGCTCCCGGATCCGGTTTGCTCCTGCCGTAACCTACAATAATCCCCTCTATGACGAGGAATCCAAGAAGTCCAATACCACATACTGACAATATACATAGCTGCAACTTTCCCGGCACCTCATATCCATGATGATGCAGCACAGCCAACAGCCCATCGGCTCCAAGAAGTCCTGCTCCCATCAGCAGCCAGAACCATGTGAATTTGTTCGTCATATCTACAGCTGTAATATATAGAATGAAATATCCTATACATAACACCCCTAAAATAAATACTGCTGCCATGCCGTACCGTTTCCTTTTCATAGCTATGCTCCATTCTCTGCCCCGGCCGCTGCCTGTTGACAGATCTCTCCGGCCATCCGCCGGAAGGCGCATGGATATCCATCTGCACATTTTTATTATTCCACGACATCCTCCACCGTAGTCTCCTGCCCTACATCATCAAGATTCGTGTCATCCTGGGCAGGCTTCTGTGGCTTTGTCGTAGCCTGGGTATTGTCGTTATTATTGTTATCGCCCTGTGTATCATCCGGATTTGACGGATCATTCACTTCATCGCCCTGAGGTTTCTCTGTGACCACAGGATCTGTATCTTCTGTCTCTGTCTTAGTCGCACTCGGATCAATGGTCTCCTCCGGCTTTTTCGTTGCCTTCGGATCCTCTATGGTCGTGGTATACGTCTGATCACTGCTGTCAGAGCTTCCGGTATCGTATACAAAGTCCGCATATTCCAGACCGCTGTGGAGATCCTCCATAAACTCATGCCAGATATACAGCGGATAAGTGCTTCCATAAAGATTACTTACGGCTCTCGGATTGTCATAACCTACCCATACAGCCGTAGAATAATACGGTGTATATCCACAGAACCAGCCATCCTTCTTATCACTGGTGGTTCCTGTCTTTCCGGCACATGCCATATTGCTCAGCTGCTTGCCGGCTGCCGTACCGCGAACAAGTACCCCTTTCAGGATATCCGTCATGGCCTCTGCCGCCTCCGGCTTATAGACCTGCTTCTGTCTTGTGAGCTTATTCATATTGACGATCACATTGCCGTCATAATCCGTAATCTTTGTGATACATGTCGGATTGCGGAATTTACCGTTATTTGCAATCGTTGCATACGCCGATGCCATCTCCACGGTACTGGCACCGTTTGTCAGACCGCCCAGAGATGCGGCAGGTACATAATCGCTGTCCACAATCTTGGAGAAATTCATTTTCTTGACGTAGCTTAAGCCCACAGCCGGAGTCAGCTCCTGGAAAATCCTCCAGGCAACAACGTTTTTGGACTTCTCTACCGCTGTGCGCAGTGGAATCTTGCCAAGATAACGGCCATCTGCATTTCTCGGTCCATCCTTAAAATACGTATCATCCACAATGCTGTTGGCGGTGTAGCCGTGCTCCAGTGCCGGCGTATATACTGCGATTGGCTTAAAACAGCTTCCCGGCTGGCGATAACTCTGGAAACCGCGGTTGATCGTATAGCCCGTGGTAGATTTCTGCTTTCGTCCACCCACAATGGCAACGACTTTTCCGTTTTTGTTATTGATACATGTGGCCGCTCCCTGCATTGCATAGACACCCTTTGTCTTCTCGGTAAAGCCTGCAAGCTGCTCATTGACTGCCTTCTGAAGCTTTGCCTGTATCTTTTTGTTTAACGACGTATAAATATTGTATCCGGCCGAATGCAGCAGCTTGTAGCACTCCTCATAAGAATCCTTATACTCTGCATCATAGTTTGCTCTGTCTGCATCCGATGAAAACTCGTACCGGAACTCAAAGCCCTGCTTCTGCATCAATGCCTTCGTGGCGCAGCTCACCGCATAGGTGGTGAGATAGTTCTGATTCTTGATCTCCTTCGCCGGTTTCATCACAATATCGGAATAATAGGCATCACTGTACTCTGCCGCTGTGATCAGCTTCTGGGACAGCATCTGGTCAAGAATACGGTTTTTACGCTTGACTGTATTGTCAAAATGTTCCAGCGGATCGTAGCTCTGAGGGCGGTTTGGAATGGAACATACAAATGCCACCTCTGCCAGATTCAGGTCAGATGCCGACTTACTGAAATATCCCCGGCTCGCTGCCTCAATACCATAATATCCATTGGCAAAAAAGACATTATTGATATAGAACTCCAGAATCTGATCTTTAGAATATTTCTTTTCCATCTCTGTGGCCACGAAAATCTCCTTGACCTTACGGGAATAAGACTTATCCGTATACGGCAGATAGTCCGTAAAGATATTACGGGCAAGCTGCTGTGTAATAGTACTGGCACCTCTGGTCGCATCCTCTCCCCTCAGTTTGTTAAGGAACAGGGTCACCCCTGCACTGACCAGTGCCTTCGGATCATATCCGGCATGCTTGTAAAAGTCGCGATCCTCTGTAACCACAAACGCATCCTTTACATACTGCGGGATCTTGTCAAAGGTAAGATAATAGGAATCATGATCTCCCTTGAGCTTTGCCAGAACCTTGCCCTTGGAATCATAAATAAAGCTTGCCTCAGAGGACTTAAAAGTATCCTCCGTGGAAGCCTGCACCATCTTTTTTGCCTCTGACTGCCATTTCAACAGGGTATTGCCATATTTAAAATAAAACAATCCCACGACTGCCAGTATTGCCAGCAGGATCAGCAAAAATAATATCTTAAAGAACAAACGAAGCTTTGGATGCTTCTTTTTGCGTTTTGCCTTGCGTCCTTTGCCTGTCTGCGCTGCCGGAACCGGTCTTCTGGCAGACGGATTCGATGCACTCTTTCCGGAGGATGTACCATAGGAAGAGGTGCTTCTTCTTGCAGAGCTTCCTGACGCTCTGCCTCTTTCTGAATAATTCATACTTTTATCACGCCTTTCTAATGTGGTTATCATAGCATATTTCATTCAAAATTGCATCATTATACTGTCGTTTTCATAAATTCATAAGATTCTTGTCATATTTATTTCCTAAAAAATTAAATACTTCAAACTTTCCACACCAAATAGCGGCATGTTCGCCATAATATTTCTCCTCATTTTGATTCCCGCTGTATATTTTTCGGCAATCGGGCAAAAATCTTCATATCAATCAACAAAATGTTTCGCGGACATCCACTAAAACGGAAAGGATTTATAAATATGTATCGTATATCAAATAACACCAAAAATAACAAAAAAGTGCGCTGGGTGCTTTTGGAACAGCTCCCAACTATATTATCTCCCAAAATACTGATTTTGATCTTTCTTTATGCTATGGCTTTTACTCTGCTTTTGCTGGGATTGCGGATTCTTCACTGTGAGACGTCTCTGTCCCAAAGCATTTCCACTGTTACATCAACTGCCGGCTCTGACACTTCCCTGATCTATCATCAGGAATCTCCGGAAAAGATCCAGAAAAATATTGCTTCGCAGGTCATTCGTCTCCATGTCATTGCCAACAGCGATACCGCACAGGACCAGGCTTTGAAGCTCAAGGTGCGCAATGCCATTATCGAGGAACTCCAAAGCAGTCTGACGGACACCGGTTCCGTACAGGATGCCAGAAACCAGATCCTCGCCCGGATTCCTTCTGTCCGGCAGAAAGCGCAGAAAACCGTTGCCATGGAAGGATATTCCTATCCGGTCAAGGTCACTCTGGGGAATCAGTATTTTCCTGTAAAGGATTATGGTGATCTGCGTTTTCCGGCCGGCAATTACGAAGCCCTGTGCGTCCGTATCGGTGCCGCCTCCGGCCATAACTGGTGGTGTGTCCTTTTTCCAAGTCTTTGCTTTGTGGACGAGACCCGCGCTGTCGTTCCGGCAGACTCCAAGGAAAAGCTGCAAAGCTCTCTTTCCAAAGAGGAATATGAGTCTCTGGAGATTCATTCCGCCGCCTGTGACTGGATCACAGACAAGCTAAACAGACAGACTGGACATTCCTGTGATCATCCCGTACAATAGCAGGGAGGGCGGCCGGTATCCGGTCTGCCCGGAATACCATGGGAAATGAGGATTACTATGAACGAAAATGTACTGATCTCCATTGTCGGCCGCCATCTGACAGACAATGATGAAAATACCATCGAAACAAAACAGCCCGGAAAATATGCCTTTTTTCAGGGAAAACATATTATCCGGTACGAAGAATATCTGGAGCTTGATGAAAACACGCCTCCCGTGGCAGTTTCCTGTATGCTGAAAATTGATAAAAATAATGTAATCTTAAGCAAAAAAGGAGCTGCCCCGGTAAAAATGCATTTTTCACCTGGTACAGCTCACAATACGCTTTATCAGACACCCCTTGGATCATTGCCGCTGAGCATTGACACCTCCGATCTGAAGATTACAGAGGAGGATGGGGCAATTTCTGTGGATCTGTCATACGAGCTTCACATGAACGGAACCCCTGTCAGTGAATGCAGTATGTCCATCTCTATCGTAGAAACACCTTGATCATTTCTTTTTGGTTTTGTCCACTTCCGCCTGGGCTTTTGCCTGCATGCCGGTCAGCTTGTCCTGCATCTTTGCGCGGAAGGAACGCTTCTTGGTCGGTGCCTCCAGTGTAGAACGGAGTCCATGCACCTCCAAAATATAGATACCGCTTACCTTCGCCTTGACCGATTTCTTTACCGGAATCTGCTCAAAGATCTTCTCATCACACATCAGAGACATAATCTGATTTCCAATCTTTGCCTTGACGATCGGCACCTTCTGTCCACGAAAACGCTTCGGTGTCTGGTCAATAACCAGCTGTGGAAGCCCCGATTCCTTTAGTTTCATTTTCTTTTTATCGATGACAAGAAATGATGCATTCTGTGCTGCTGCCTGAAGCTGCTTCTGTGACTCCTCCTGACGGGTCTGAAGCTTTTTGCCGTAAATGCTCAGTGCCACCAGACCTGCAACCAGTGCAATGATAACAATAATTGTAACAATCAGCCATGCCTTTACTGCAAATACCGGCATGATCATCATCCATTCATTCATATTCTTTAACCAAACCTTTCTTCAAACTGTTCATAAGAATACCACATTTTTGCCAAGTTGAAAATACCTAACTACAACTCTGCGGCATTTTTCTTTACAGTTTCTCCGATAATCTCCCGTACCTTTTCTGCCACATGCTTTTTCTCTGTCTTTTCCAACTCGTCCATATAGATCGGCTTGCAATATTCTACGATCACATGGGTACTGTGAATCCATGGAAAGTGATTTTCAAAGGCATCATCTGTATTGTTCATCGCTACCGGCACAATAGGACGGTGGGATTTGTCTGCCAGCTTAAAGCTCGCCTGATGAAATTCCAGCAGCTCTTCGCCGTGGTTTCTGGTTCCCTCCGGAGCAATAAAAACAGAATGACCTGATTTTAACAGCTCAATTCCCTCCAGAATCGTCTGCAGTCCCTTTTTAATATCGTTACGATCCAGAAACAGACATTTCATATACTTCATCCAACGGGTGATCAGCGGAATGTGAGCCAGATCATCTTTGGAGACAAACGCCAGTGGCATCGGTCCCGTGGTATAGCCTACCAGAATATCAAAATAGCTTCTGTGGTTAAAGGCATACATTGCGGATTCCCCCTGAAGAATATTCTCCTGTCCCTTCACTGTCACCTTCACGCCGGAAATAAACAAAATATCCTTAAATGCTCTCCGGATCAATGTCTGTGCATATCTCGGCTTCATGTCCGGGTTGATCTTTCCGATCACCCAGCCCACGATCCATGCCGGTATACTAAAAACATAATAAAGTATCAGATAAATTACAACAATAACTGTTCTCATTCGATTCTCCATTTCTGCACTGTGCTTATATCGGACTATTTGGTTCCCAGATCAATATCCTCGCCGGTATTCTGCTGTGATGTAGTATCCTCTGTGGTAGTTTCCACTCCGTCCTGTTCCGGGATGCTTCCATCCGGTGTAGATGGCGTATCGGTGGTATTGGCCGCCGGGTCGGATGCCGGTGTGGTTACCGGCTTTTCCGTCGGCTTCGGTGCCGGTTTCCTTGTCGGCTTAGCTGCCGGCTTTTTCACCGGCTTTTTCGTCGGCTTCGGTGTCGGTTTCCGGGTGACAACAGGCTTCTTTGTCGCTGTCACCGGCTTTACAGAGCTGATCTTGTGACCTGGCTTTGGTGTCGGTGCCGCCGTCATAACAGGCTCGTTCTTATCGTCGTCAGGCACGTCCCGTATCTTGCCCTCCGGCTCCCTGATCTGCTGATCTACAGTTGTAGTCTTATAATATTCCTCCAACGTCATATTCTTTTTGTAAAGATATGTCGCCAGCTTTCTTCCAACATAACGGATATGCCAAGGCTCATAAGAGTATCCTGTGATCTTCGTCTTATCCTTCGGATAACGTATGATGAAACCATACTTATGACAGTTCTTTGCCAGCCATTTTCCATCGGAAGTATCACCGAAGCTTTCCTCCAATGCGCAGCCCACCGACTCGCTGGATACATCCAGAGTAAGCCCCGTCTGATGCTCGCTGCTGCCCGGCTTTGCCGATACAAGATCCGTTGCTGACTTGCCACGGCTCCGGACATTCCGGTCATAAATCTCCTTCTGGCGCGCATACGAACGATATCCCGACACCGCTTTCAGGATCACGTCGTCCCTCTCTGCCGCTGCAAAAAGCTTCTCCAGAGCATCTGCTGTCACCTGACGGACATAGCTCTTTTCATAGGTGCCATAAAAACTGAAACGTACATTTGGCACCACCAGGTCAGCCGGAATATAATCCGCACTCATACGATACTGCCGGTTTACCAGAACCGTAACGCTGTCCTCTTTGGTATCCACCTTGATCAGCGGACTTTTTTTCTGTCTGGCTGTCTTCTTCACACCGGAGTCCTCCTCAGACTGATCCTCTCCGGTATAATATTCATATCCGGTGTCTGAGGTGTCTGTCTGCCCCTCAGAACCTGCTTTTATATTTCCCAGCTGATGCGACAATAAGCCCGCAAAAACTGTTATCAATGCAATAAATACAACTACCGCACGTTTCATTTGTATTCTCCCCCATTGTTATGTTAAAGCAAAAGTATCCTGATCTTATTGTATGATATTACGGATTACTGCACACTTTCCGCAATCTTTGTCCGTAGACGTACTTTATATATTATTCCATATCTTGTTTTTATTTTCAAGAGAATACACCATATCTTGTTAAAAAAAATACTTAATTTTTTCTTAAGGAATCTGCTCGCGTTGCGGTATACTCCATACGGTGTACTTTCTGCCCATTTGCTGTTATACTTAACATAATGACAATGCAGGGAAGCAATGGCTCTTTACGAAATCCTTCAAGCCATGTTCCCGCCACCGAAAGGAGTATCTGTTTATGAGCGATTCACTGACAATAAAAGCACCCGCAAAAATCAATCTGTCTCTGGATGTGACCGGCCGCCGGGAAAACGGCTACCATGATCTTCGGATGATCATGCAGACCATTGATCTTTATGATGAGCTGACAATCCGCAAAACCGCCGATCCGGGGATTCATTTTTCCATGAATAAGGAGCTGCCGGATCGTATCCCGCCGGAAAAGAATCTGGTCTGGAAGGCTGCAGCGCTCCTGCAGGAACGCTGCCATATCACAGACGGACTTGACATTTATCTGGAAAAGAATATCCCCGCCGCTGCCGGACTGGCCGGAGGAAGCTCGGACTGTGCCGCTACGCTGCTGGGCGTCAATGAGCTTTGTGAACTGGGACTGACTCTCGGAGAGCTTTGTGATATTGGAGTTTCTCTGGGCGCTGATGTGCCATTCTGCCTTCAGAAGGGAACTATGCTTTCCGAGGGAATCGGGGAAATCCTTACCCGGCTGCCGGACCTGTCTCCTTTATGGGCACTGTTGATCAAACCGGATATTTCTGTCAGTACCGGCTATGTATATACTCATCTGAAGCTTGACGAGATCACAGACCGGCCGGATACCGAGCATCTGATCGACTGCATCCGTCGCCACGACGACGCCTCTCTTGCCCGCCGGTTGTCCAATGTACTGGAAACTGTTACGATTCCGGAATATCCTGTTTTAGAGGAATTAAAGCAGTTTTTGAAGGATAATGGTGCGATCGGCTCTCTGATGAGCGGCAGCGGTCCTACCACATACGGACTTTATCAGGATGAAATCCTTGCCCGCATGGCATTAAAAAAAGCACAGGAAAGATATCCTGACTACGATATCATCCTGTGCCGTACCCGGCTTCCGGAGGCGTAAGCCGCCTCATAAGCTCTGCAATAAAATCATAACGGCAGTAATAATAGTTCAATGCCTGTGCATAACTGTCAAAGGCAGACTGCAGGTTCCGTTCCGATCAGCACCTTTTTCCCTTCAAATGCAAATCCATAATGCCGGATTCGGTCTGCCGGAATCCCCTGCGACAGCAGCTCTGCATCGTAATTCTTCTCTGCAATCTGCTTCAAAGCAGACTGCACGGCATCTTCCATGGTTTCCTTTTTCATCCGTCCACATACCTTAAATTCAATGATGATCGCCGGATATTTTCTGATATCCTTTGGTATCATCATAATGTCGTACCTTCCAAAGCCACTTTCTCTGTTGGACCGTATTTCATAATCCTCTGCTCTCTCCGCAATCAGCCCCAGCACAAATCCATGATAAAATCTCTCTGGCTCAACGCTTTCCTTATTTCCACTTCCAACATCGAAATAACTAAACGTTGCCATCGAAATTTTATTCATATAATAATTCATTGCATCCAGATCATTCTCCACCAATGCTTTAATAAAATCTCCATATTTCGCATCGCTGCTTGTAAACCATCCGCGAAACATGTTCATAAACATACTCAGCGTCTCGATATTGGTAATGCTCAAATTATACCATGGCTCCCTTGTGATCCCCCGGTAATCCACATCCTCCACCCTTAGATAGCCACTGGCAAGCAGAAGACTCCAGATCGCATTTTCATTGTGATCCAGCTGATTATAGACAATCTGCTCGTCAAAATTCACCGTGATCTGCTTCCCCTGCAGCAGATCCTCCATCTTCTCCTTTACATCTGCCGACGCCGTCCGTATCAGTTTCCCTGCCAAACTGTTGGAGCTGGTCGATGCCCAGTATGGGTGAAGTTCTCTCTTTCGCAGATAATTCGTGATCGACCATGGATTATAGATATCGTGATGCTTTCCAAAGGTAAACCCATCATACCACTGCTTTACCTCGTCTTTTTTATCCGACATTCCAAACTCATCCAGTGACGTAAATACCTCCGTTTCTGTAAATCCAAAACAGTCTGAATACGGCTCTGAAGTCGTTGTGACAACCTCCAGATTATTCAGATCTGAAAAAATAGATTCCTTGGACACTCTTGTGATACCTGTCATAACTGCCCGCTCCAGATAGGGATTCGTCTTGAATGTGGCATTGAACAGACTCCGGATAAACGTGGTAAACTCATCCCAGTATCCCTGCACATATGCCTCCTGCATCGGCGTGTCATATTCATCCAAAAGGATGATCGTCTTCCTGCCATAATAACGTTCCATCCATGCCGACATATTTTTCAGCGCATTTTGTGCCGCAGCATCTCCCATGGTAACCGTCGTTCCATCATATATTTTCCGTTCATTATCACTCAGGATATCCTTTTGTAACAGATATCGGTTTTCTTCATACAGTCTCACGATCTCCTGCTTGATCTGCGTTTTTGCATCCTCCGGATTTCCTGCTTTCACGGAAGCGAAGCTTAGAAAGATCACCGGATACGTTCCCTGCAGATTTCGGTATTTCTCCTCCTCCCAGATGGAAAGACCTTCAAACAAATCTGCCCTGTTTGCATACTTATTCGAAAAGAAACATTCCAACATACTCATATTCAACGTCTTGCCAAAACGTCGGGGACGAGCGATCAGGGTAATGTCATCCCCCTTCTCCCACCATTCTTTGATCAAATTGGTCTTATCTACGAAAAAATAATCCTGTTCTCTTAAAGCCGAAAAGCTCTGCTTTCCAATGCTTATCACCTTTGCCATACGCTCACCTGCTTTCCCGGATGCTGCACTCTCCGCCTTTGCGTGTTGCTATTCACGACCGCCAGAACCCACAGAAAACTGCTGTGAATAGTAACCTTTGCGTATATTATAACAATATCCTCCCCTTGACACAAGGCATTCCACAGTGTCATTTATAGGATTTTCTCCACCGGAATCCTGACACCAAACCGCATCAGCAGTCCCCTCACCCCATCTTCAATCTCATCCCGGCAGTAATGACTTTTCTCCAAAAAGTCATCCCCTTTTTCATTCATATAGCCATATACACTAAGTCCCATATTTAGTACAGTATCCTCCGCCCTCTTTCTTCTCTCCTGTGTTTCCAGCAATCTGCTTTCTGCCTCCTCCACATATGCAAGCAATTCATTTTCTGCCTCGTTGATCTCCCCCCGGTCGATCTGCTGCAGAAGCCTCTGATAAAAATCCTCCTGTGCCGCATTTTCCACAAACCTCGGCTGCTTATATTTATCATTCCACGCTCCTGACAGCAGTATTCCGACTAATCGCAGGGTTCCGGCAATGCTGTTTTTTAACCCGTTATTTTCAAATTCCACACTACTCTCCATTCCGCCCTTCACAAAAACCGGCATAATCAATTTTTCCATTGTCACAGTAAGGAAATTCCCGAACCTTCCGAACCTGACACTGTCCTTTCGTTATCCCAAGCTGCCGCAGATATCCCTCCAGTTCCACTCGATCAAGGTTTCCAAAATCCTCTGTACGTATAAACAGTGTCAACTGCTCATTGGAAACCTTTGCAATACACACCACCGGTACCTTCCATCTGTTTTCTATGCTTCTTTCCAACTCGTCTAAACTGATCCGCACGCCATTACATTTTATAAATCTCTTTTTCCTGCCGGTAATATAAAGATATCCTTCATCGTCCAGCCTCCCTACATCCCCCGTGTCCAAAAGCCCGGCACTCTGTCTCCATATAGCTGCATTTCCCGACAGATCTGCCCTTTCCATCACATACCCCAGACACACATTCGCTCCACGGTAGTAAATATCGCCGGCTCCTGTATAATCTCCGTTTTTTATCTGAAAGGCCCCACCCGGAACAGCTCTTCCCACACTATCCAGCTTATCCGGATGCTGATCCAAAAAGAATGTACTCATCCTTGCTGTCGCCTCCGTCTGCCCATACATCACTGCCAGATGTGTCGTAATACCCTGATGCCTCCTATCATAGATCCACTCCAGCAGCTTCTGTTTCATATCCCGGCTCATGGCTCCTCCTGCCTGCGTCAAAAGTCTCAGTTTCTTCCATGGTCTGGATAATATCCTTAACCAGTCTAAGATTTCATAAGTATAAGGAACACCGCAGAAGGACGTCACACCACAGGCCTCCAAAAAGTCCCAGTATCCCCTCTGAAACATACTTCCTGCGGGAAGCAGAAGACTCCCGCCTGCCAGCAGATGGCTGTTTACCACCGACAGACCATACACATAGGATACCGGGAGCAGCACCCCTGCGCTGTCATTTTCATCAATTTCCAGCGATTGAATAATTGCCTGCGCATTACTTTTGAGATTATCATAAGATAATGCCACAAGCTTCCCATTACCAACGCTGCCGGAGGTCACCATCAGTAATGCCAGATCATCATATAATGATAATGTATCAGGCGACCTCCGTTTCCTTCGAAACCGCACATACTGATAATATGGAAAGCACGTCTGATAATCCTCCATTGATCTGTGCAGATCCGGCTCTGCCTCCGCATCCCTCACTTTCTTCCGATTCATAAATATCTCATCCGGCATAAATTGTCTGATCAACGCCCCGATATCTGAAACCTTCTTATCTCCCACCAACAGCACGGTATTTCTCTTCATCATATGATAACAATACAGAGCGATGGTCTCCAATGAATTGTCACTGACCAACAGGATCAGTTTTTTCTGCGAAGTCGTCTCCGGGTATATCCTGTTTATATGCTCTGCTTCTCTGCGTATCACAGTTTTATCAATTACTGATCCTGTCATTTAAGCACTCCAATATGTATTATAACGGTACCACCCTGCATTTCACACAATCACGATACTTCGACACCATTTTTGCCGGAACATGCAGTGTCACCTTCTTCGCCGACAAATCCACCTGACGAAGCGACTTTTGGTGAATCTTGTCATTATAAATGTAAATGTCAACTTTTTGATTTTTCCTTAACGCATTCTGCTCCAGTCCGACTTCCAAATAAAACTCTCCGCTTGTGCGCATATCCTTTCCCCAGATAATTCTTTCCTTTGAAGTTATTTTAATTTTTTTCAGATTTTTATTTCTATCAAAGCATCCTGTCGGAATTATTTTAATTCCTTTTCCTAAAACAATTTCTTCTGCCTGACTACCAGCCATAGCATAATTCTCCAATTTCTTTACATTTTCTAATGTAATCTTCTTGGCTCTGCTGGATTGAAATGCATTCTCCAATATTTTATTTACCTTTTGTCCCCGAACAGCAATTTTTCTCGCATTATCCCCCGCATTCACGAAACATTTTTTGTAAACTATCCCACCATTTTTATCCTTATGTTCTATCCACCAATTCAGAGTTTTCAAGCCATCCGCATTACGCATATTGGAGAATTTATCAAATGTAATATTCTTTAAGTTATTACATCCTTGAAAAGTCTTACTCCCTATCCATTCTACATCTTTGGGTATTCTAACAAAACCTAACGCCTTACAATCCTTAAAATCCCCCTCGGATAGTGTTCGTATACCCATAGGCAGTTCGTAATACTCCAGACTGGTACATCCACTGACAGATGCTACATGGGCTTCCTGGCTCTGCGACAAAACAAGATTAGAATAACTGCTGTACATCGATTCCACACGTAAACTTTTAATTTCATAATGTCCTGCGAAACTTTTGCAATACACAACAGGAATATCATCTATTTCTTTAGGGACCACAATATCTGTATATTTTGCATTCCCCTTCTCATCAAACTCCTGTTCAAATGCCACAAGCTGATATACCGGATCATCATATTCAAACCCCAGTTTCTCCGGGTAATCCCAGATTTCCACTGCTGTCGTTTTATTATAACACAACCCCTCTTTTTTTAAGGCAATCCATTTATTATTATCATCTGGAGACAAGGTGCTAAAAGGGCTCTTTTCTTTCATTGCTGCACCGGCTCTCTTTGTATCGGAAATAATCTCAGTTTTTTCTTTACAACCAATACCGTCATATATTATGAGTCCTCCACCAATGAACAGAATTGCAATCAAAAAATATTCTATTTTTTTCAAACTATCCCCCCTAACAGATATAATAATCATATAGATAGTAATCATCTTCATTGTCAAAAACTACTTTGCTATAATCGTCGTCAGCAATATATGCCCCTTGAGAAATTAAATGAATATAATTTCCAGAACATACCTCTTTTACAATATTATCATGGGTTCCTTTTCCCCAGCACCCCGACACAATATTATCAACATCGTAATGAACATCTTTTTTTACCTGTAAAACTCTGGTAACAACTCCTGTAACCTGGGCAGTTGCGATACTTGTGCCATCAACTGCCATATAGCCGCCTAACATACTATAAGTCCATGTCTTTTCTCCTAGTGCCATCACATCAATCCGATTCTTTCCAGAGGTAAAAGTCGAAACGTGATTATGTTCATCACTAGATCCGACTGCTACAACCTCGTTATAGGCAGCCGGATAAGCAAACGTTGTTACGGCATGAGCTGTATTACCACCAAGCTGGAGAAAACCCAGCTTACATCCATCGCATTATCCGTATTTGTTACGAATCTGTTTAAGATGCAGAGACGAATACTTTTTTCCTTTTTACATCTGTACCGGATTTAGGACAGATATAGGATTGTAAATCTGTGTCTTTCTGTTTAATCAGCAGACATTATGTATTATAACGACACCACCCTGCATTTCACACAATCACGATACTTCGACACCATTTTTGCCGGAACATGCAGTGTCACCTTCTTCGCCGACAAATTCGCCCGGTAAAGCGACTTTTGGTGAAGCTTGTCATTGTAAATATAGATGTCAATTTTTTGATTTTTCTTTAACGCTTCCTGTTCCAAACCGACAACGGTATAGTAACTATCCTCTGTATCAACACTTTTCCCCCAGATTATTTTTTCTTTTGAGGTGATTCTGATCTCCTTTAGTTTTTTATCACCGCTAAAGCAACCCTCCGGAATCGTACGGATTCCTTTTCCCAAAACAATCTTCTCCGCCTTATTGTACGCCAGTGCCGAATAACTCAGTGTCTTTATATTTTCCAGTCGGATTGTTTTCGCTCTGCTGTTTCGGAAAGCACTGTCCAGAACCTTTTCCACCTTATCCCCCCGTAAAGTGATCGTTCCTCCTTTTCTTCCTGCATCGACCAGACATTTTTGATAAATTGTCATACCATTTTTTTGTGTATTTTCTTTCCACCATGATGTTTTACGCAATCCGTCTACATTATTCAAATTGGAAAACTTGTCAAACGTAAAGGTGTTTAAATTTTTGCACCCGCGAAACGCATCCTCCATAATAGCAGTCACATTCTTTGGAATATTTAAAGACTTGATCGTAGTGCAATCTGCCAGATCATCGTTGCTGAGCCACTGCACATCCCTTGGCAGCTCGTAATGTTCCAGACCCGTACAGCCCTTTATTGATTTGGGGTCACCGCTGGGCATTGCCGACCAGATAATGTCATTCCTGCAGCTGTATCTTGCTCTTATCCGAAGGCTTTTTAACTCGTAATGCCCTTCAAAACAATAACGATTCACCACCGGGATGCCATTCAATTTTTCGGGAACTGTAACATCTGTATATTTTGCATTTCCTTCCGAATCAAATTCCTGTTTAAAGGCAATAAGCTGATACACGTCATCCAAATATTTAAAGCCGTATTTCTCCGGATGATCCCAGATATCCACGGCAATTGTTTTATCATAGCAAAGACCGTCTTTTTCCACATCAACCCATCTTTGCTCATCTGGTGACAGTGTCCAGAATGGTCCCGGATTTTTCTTTGCCGCACCAACTTTCTTAGCATCCGTCTCAACCGTCGTATTGTCTGCTCCCGTATAACCTCTGTCCATAATCACAAACACTGTAATGATTGCCAAAATTGCTGTCAGAAATATTGTTTTACCATGTCTTCTCATAGTGTTACCTCCCTAACATACAAAATAATTATACTGTAAAAAGTCGTCTTCATTTCCGAATATATACTTTGAAGGTTCTCGATGATTCCTATTTACACGATACACGTCTGTACTGATTGCCTCCAATCCATCATTTACACAACCATTACTCTCTCCATAAGCTTTAAGATTATTTAGTTTCATATCATACGACACCCCATAAATAGATCTCGCAGAAAAAGCCTGATCACTTCCATACATACTTAAGAGGTTACCTACGCTTGTACGAGTCACCATATAACGCTGATTGTAAAATGATACATTATCCTCATAATTAGTTGTTGCCAAATCAAAAAACTTCAAATCCCTTGTTTCAATTACAAAATGTATTTTTTTCCAATTAAAGGTTTCCCACATATCCTTGCTAAACAAATCCGAACTTACCAATGTATCATCCTTGGGAACCATCGTTCGATGAGCAAAGCTATCTCCTAATAAATGAGATGCTAATCCTATAACACGTGCTCCTTTTTCAGCATTACTTGTGCTAATTCCTGTTATATTTAAATAGTCCACTAATATTTGTCTTAATTTGTTCACATCATCCGTTCCAAAATGACCATCCTTATTATTCGTAGTCGTAACACTATTTAACAAATTGTTTAATTTCGTCTGATTATTAATAGTTGTCGAGCTATTTTTAATCCGTCTTGCAACCATATACAAAAAATGTAAATTTCTCACATAATTATGTTGTCCATGTAACATTTTGTCTGCAGAGAACAACTCATCTGCAGTATATGCCGCTTTGGCCATTAAATCTACATATGCGCCAGAATACTGCGTTCTAACAATTATTTCATGGGTTCCTTTTCCCCAGCACCCCGACACAATATTATCAACATCGTAATGAACATCTTTTTTTATATTTCTTGCATCAATATCCACATTGATATTACTATTTGTTTCGGTTATTTGAAGCATATTCTTTACACTCAATACACCAACTTTTTGTGACTCATCTTCCCGTGTAGTACTTACCCTCAACAGCTTTCGGATATATGCTGCATCCGCATCTTTTTTTACCTGTAAAACTCTGGCAACAGCTCCTGTAACCTGGGCGGTTGCGATACTTGTGCCATCAACTGCCATATAGCCGCCTAACATACTATAAGTCCATATCTTTTCTCCCGGTGCCATCAC
Source organism: Jutongia huaianensis (assembly GCF_014384985.1). Classification (GTDB taxonomy): domain Bacteria; phylum Bacillota; class Clostridia; order Lachnospirales; family Lachnospiraceae; genus Jutongia; species Jutongia huaianensis. Next base: position 1,531 of record NZ_JACRSX010000005.1, on the reverse strand, counting down.
ATCAATCTGATTCTTTCCAGAAGTAAAAGTCGAAACGTGATTATGTTCATCACTAGATCCGACTGCTACAACCTCATTATAGGCAGCCGGATACTCTAATTGTCCATTGTCCTCACCGGCATTGCCCGCAGCAGCAACTAAAATAATGCCTGCATTTATAGCATCCCGAACTGCAGTTGATAGAATTTCAGTATCATATTTACATCCTAAACTCAGATTAATAACATCTATCCCATTATTAATACACCAATAAATCCCTTCTACAATCCGACTAACAGGAGCAACATTATTTTGATCTAAAACCTGTACCGAATACAATGCAATATCGTTTGATACTCCATCAAGCCCCCCTTTTTCTTTGTTGCCCACAATCATTCCTGCAATTCCAGTTCCATGTCCTGTTGCATCCTCAAAGCAAGGATTTATATTACTCTCATTTACTAAATTAACCCTCTGACACACATCAATCCCTTCATTATAACTAACTCCAGAATCTAAAACAGCCACTTTAACCTTTTCCCGAGATGTCTCCTCCTTATCTTGGGTTCCACAATCGATCTCCTTTTCCACACAATCAATCGCCTTTAAATTCCACTGATCAAGCTGAAATTCCCGTTTCTCCTTTACCACTCGGTCAACCTCTTCCTTATTAACCGGAACTACCTCATTTGCCGTAACCTGCACATCTTTTTCAACAGTTTCAACATCCTTCATTTGATCAATTTGTTCTGCTTCTTCCTTTGTAAGATTCATAACAAGAATTTTTTCATTTTCAAAAATAGACTCTTGCTTATACATCTCGCTTTCTAATTTTTCGTTTTGAAGATTTTTCTTTATTCCTTCATACGCTTTCTGACTTTTTGTCGTTACAATATATCCCTCCCTTTCTCCTTGATCATCTACACGAATCTGATATGTATTACCTGAAAACAAGCCACCGACAAATCCCTTTGCTGTTTTTATTTCCTGAGTACAGGAAACCATTGCAACAACCATTGATAACGCAATTGATATTCCCTTAATAAAGTTCTTCTTCATTGATTTCCTCCTTTTGCATCAACTGAATATGTAATATTATTTTTAATTATCATTTGCAATAATTCCTCTAAATTTAATAAAACTTTCCGCTCCTCCTTTTGTGCATTTTTAACCATGTTCCCAATACGATTATTTACCTCCTTTGAATATACTCTTTGTATTTCTCCTACCTCATATCCATCTTCTTGATACAACTGTTTTAAATATACAAGACGGATATCTCTAAATCTATCTACAATTTGTTCATAATCCTCTTTTACTTTTAATAATTCATTAAGGTGATATTTATGCATGATAAAGGATATTCGATCCCTTATCACTATTTTTTGTTCATAAAGTAAATGAAAGGTGCGAAGATCTACCGTTTTTAGTTCATCTGTAGAATCTGTCAATTCCCTACATATTTTTTCATATATATTGCTTCCATAAATGTGAATATCCCCCTCAACCTGTTCTGTCTTTTTGGGATGTAGAAACTCATTTAATTTTTCTA
>NZ_JACRSX010000004.1 GCF_014384985.1 Jutongia huaianensis | reverse complement strand
TCATTATACAGGATAATGCATGATGATACAGTAAAAAAACAAAATTTTGTTTAACCTAGTGGGTGAAATAAAATGTATTGCGAAAATCAGTTTCCAGCAGGTATTATTGCTGAAAAAAAAGGGATGTAACACTATGGTAAGTTTCACGGAATAAGGAAAAAATAAAGAGATTGGGTAAAGAATTATAATGTATGTTTATCCAATCTCTTTGATAATTAAAAGACATGTGAAATTTTTATTGTCTCCAGATATTCATGTCAGATAAGATAGACATGGTGATTTGTGCTGCACTATTTCCAGTAGCATCACTATTTGCACTGATATTGGTGGCAAAAAAGCAGGTATTATTTGTTGTTTCGATATAACCTACGAACCAACCGTTCACATCTTTGTCATCTATGCGTCCGGTACCGGTTTTCCCGTAAAGTTTCTTATCATTGACAGATGAAAGAAGAATGGAATTCTTTACTGCCTGAAGGTTGTTGGAATGGAATTCTAAATTGTTGGTTTGTAATTTTTTCAGAAGTTCCACTTGTTCTACAGGAGAAATTTTTAAGGTGGATTCTAGCCAATAGGAAGATAATCCGCCCATTATATTCTTATTTCCATATTCAATTTTGTTTAGATAATTTTGAATACGAGTAAGGGAAAGACGTTCATCTATTGTCTGGAAATACCAGTTAGCAGAGGCTGCCATAGCAGAATCTAGTGTCAGATCAGTATTCCATGCTTCAAAAGGATAGTCTTTTCCATCCCATATAAGTAGGGAGTTTTGTGGTGTAATAATATTTTCCTCTAATCCCCAAAGTGCATCATATATTTTATAAGTGGAGTCTGGAGATATACGATGGGTGGCATGTTCCATGTCATACACAGTCCAGCTATCACGATTGGAATTAAATAAAACAAAGCTGCCTTCATAATTCTTAAAGTATGAAGAAAGATCGGTCTGCGTTATATTTTCTGAAGAATAATTCCAGTTATATTGATCGTTGATAGCAGCATAGGATGAAATAAAAGGAGTAAAACTTATAATTCCAGCAGTAATCAGCATAAAGGCGATAATTCCAATTGCCTTCTTATGAAAAGAGGGATTTTTATAAGAAGCAATGCTAATGATACGCCGTTTTATCTGTTTGATATTTCCACCAAGACCTGCAGCAAACGGAAAAGGAGAAGAGGAAATCTTCTCAGCAAAATTAATCAGTGTATTTCCATATTTTTCATAATCGCATTCATCAAGCATTTTTAAAACGGAAGTATCGCAGGCAATCTCTCGATCATTACGCATTTCTTTTAACGCATACCAGACGATAGGATTAAACCAATATAGTATTGCTGTAAGAAACATTAGATAATTGGCAAGAGAGTCTTTGTGTTTATAATGTTGTAATTCGTGCAGCAAGATATAGCGCACATCCGTTTTCTGATGATCCGATATCAGATGAATTGGCATATAAATTCTGGTTTTAAAAATGCCTGTAATAATAGGTGTTTTTAGGAAAGCAGTGCTATAAATGGGGATATTCCTTGTGATTTTCATCTCGAATAAACATTGTTTATATAGTTTGCATATAGTGGTATTTTGAAGAGGAAGTGCGGATCTTTTTAAAGAACGCAATTGCAGTGAGGACTTTAGTACCAACACGAGCACTACAAACATACCGGCAATCCATACACATAACAAAATGCTTCTGATAATTGTCGGAGTGCTGGAATTTACAGAGATAGTAAATTCGTTCATCCAGTCAGAAGAATTGGAGAGGGTTGCAGGGGAGACTACGGTTTTATTTTGATCTGTTTGAAATGCCGGTGATATAATTACATGATTGAGCCAGGAAAAAAGGTCAGGAAACTGTTTACTTTGTACTGGGAAAAATGGTGTTAAAAGCAGAACAAGTAAAAAATACCATAAATTATACTGCATCCGGCTTGTCAGAGTGTTTTTAAAGATCCACTTGGATACTAAAAAAATGCCAATAATAATACTGATAACAATATTGCATAATAAAAAATGGGTTATAAATTCATCCATGCGTGGAACCTCCTGTAGGATCTTTTTTGGAAAGAAGAGAGCGTAAATCTTCCAGTTCTGTTTCGGATAAGTGGTCATTTTCAATATATGTGGATAACATGGCGGTGATATCCCCATGAAAATATCGTTCTAAAAAAGATTTACTTTTTTGATCAATATAATCAGATTCTTTCACTAAAGGTGAATAAACGAATACCCGGCTATCTTTTTCGTAGGTCAGAACTCCTTTATTAACAAGGCGTTTGATTAAGGTTTGTATAGTTTTTGCACTCCATGAAGATGTTGCTAAAAGTTTTTCAGTAATCTCATTTGTGTTAATAGGAGCATACTTCCAAACAATTTTCATCACTTCATATTCAGCTTCTGATATTTGTGGTAATGCACTCATGTAGACACCTCCTAATTCTTACGAGTGTAATATACATATTTTATTATAAAGCCCACTATATACAAAGTCAAATAAAAACTTGACTATTTATCTTACGCGTGTAATAATTAAAATATTACAAGCGTAAGAAATATGCCTTGTGATTAAAATCCGTTTTTAACTGTGTGGTGTAACAATTCTAAATATGTAAATACTACATACAAGAATGGAGGCGAAAATATGGAAAGTGATCAGATATGGAACCAAGTGGCGAAATTTATGCAACAATTGCGTGGCGAAAATTTATCGAAAAAATCAATAATTCAGATACCAGGACAGAAAAATGCTAAAAATGAATTGGAAAAGATACAGGCGATTGGAAAAGAGCGGATGAAGCATATGAAGGAAACCGAACAAAGAATTATTCAGAAATGGATAGAATGCTTGGAAGATAATGCATCACTAGAGGCTCAACAGGCTTATTGTCAGGGATATATAGATTGTCTGTTCTTATTGTGTGGTATGGGAATTATTGAAAAAGATAGTGTGGCAAATGATATTTTTGAACAGTTGAATAAATAATAGAAAAGGTTCATTTTATGACAAAACGAACCTTGAATATTAGAGCAAAAATTAAATATCAGAATTGTCTGTGCGAGTGTCATCGACTGATAGGACAGCTTCTGCGATTGCGAGGAGAGTTTTAAGCTGTTTCTCATCGCATTGAAGTAGATGTCTTTGTAATTTTTGGTATGTACTGTTGTTCAGGTTTTTATCTGGATAAATTACAGTATCAGCAGATAAATTAAAATATTGTATGGTTTTGGCAAAAACCTCAAGGCTGGGAGTATTCTTAAAGCGCTCCAAGTCTTTCAAATATGATAATGAAAGATCAAGAATTTCAGCCAATTCAGCTTGTGTGAGTTTTTTATCCATACGGGCATTTTTCATAACAGTGCCAAACTGTTTTGGGTTGAGAGCCATAGCGCCACCTCCTATAAGTATGTTATAGCCATACTTATAAAATGTAAAAATGGTAAAAAGATACTTTGTAGATATGGTATGACAGCACTAACGACAGATTGGAGTAAAAAATGATGGGAAAATGTGATAAACAGTTAAAAAAACACAATTTATTAAATTGGTGCATTGTACTATTTTAGGTATGGTTAAACCGACCTTATTTGGTGGGATTGGCGGAAAACTGAGAGAAAAGATGAGTAATGGTTATCGAAACTGTAATTATCATCTTTTCTCTTTTTATTTTGTAAAATATTTGTTGAATAAAACAAAGAACTTTATAAAAAATACGCCGATAAATCGTGGAAATACACCGAAATATGTGTTCTATATCTTTTTCTTATGTCAAGTTATACTTGTCTCAGAGGAAAAAGGGGGTGTCTGCCATTAGTAAATCTGTTAGAAACCAGTATCTTGAATTTTTAGCGGAAACAGGTATGACACGCTACGAATTTTCAAAACGAAGTGGTATTCCGGAAAGCACATTATGGAGTTTGGGACAGAAGGAAGATTATGATGTGCGGGAAAGTAATATACGAAAAATAGCAAAGGGCATGGGTGTTCCGGCTTCAGATCTTTTTAATGATAATGAGAATACCATTTGTCTCGAAGATAGGAGTGAGGTTTGGATTATAAAGAATTATAGACGATTATCTGAGCGTCAGAAAGGGCGTATAGAAGGTTACATAAAAGCATTACTTGATCAAACAGGAAGAAATGATTTTCAATCTGAGTAGAGGGTATTTTGAAAAATAATCAAAATACCTTTTTCTTTTGAATGATACACCGATAAATCGTGGAAGATAACCGAAATATGTGTTCTTTGCAAGAGTAAAGCAGGCATTTATAATTTAGATGTGTCCACACAGGAAAACATTTTTTCTGGGGGAGCACGACAATTAAATATGATGACTTCACTGGACATAGGGAACAGTTACGCATTGCGCCGTGCCGCAGATGCGCCAGGATCGGTAAGGATGAATTGATGGAGATGAAATATACATTTGATCAATCTGCCTGATGTGAGATGCCGGGAGCGATAACATCCATGCAAAAGAGGAATTGTGGTGATTCCGTGGTTGCGACTGTTCTACGATAATGATACTCCCTTTATGGTCTATAAGAGATGGTGCGAGTCCAGAGTGTGCTGCTGACCACAGCAACCGGTGATTTCAACTGGAGATTATATATATCAACAAGAGATTATTTAATTAACACTTGACAAAATACGCATAGCGTATATAATATTGTTATACGCTAAAATTATTGGAAGGTGGCAATATGAAAGGATATGAATTATTAAAAGAAGCTCGTAGATTATCCGGAATGAAGCAGAAGGATATGGCGAAGTATTTTTACATGCCATATCGAACTTACCAAGACTGGGAACTTGGAAATAGGGTTATTCCAGAATACATACTTCGTTTGGTACTCTATAAGCTTGAAATGGAAAAGATCATTCCATCAGGTCTTTTAGAAAGCATGGATGAGAAATAGTCTGTTGTTGATGTATAAGTCAAACAAGGAACAAATGATTTGTTCTATGTGACTAACATCGATGCTTGCTGTTTCATTATCTGGCATTGTTAGTATTATGCAGAAAATAAAGAGCAGATGTTGAATGATGATTTATTACGAGGTGATTTTATGGGAGAAAAGACGAAAGAAAAACAGGAAGTCAGAATATCTGAAAAATTGTTATTGTCGATTAATGAGGCAAATGCTTTAAGCGGAATTGGACAGAATAAGCTCAGAGAGCTTACACTAGATCCACGCTGCCCATTTGTTTTATTTGTTGGTAGAAAGCGTTTGATAAAAAGGAAAGCTTTTGAAGCCTTCATTGACAAGGAACTGGAGATATAGCTACCGGGTTCTTTGTGGACAAAGAAGAGTGAATATGGTACAATACAATGTGCTGTATTGAGCTTTTCTTTGGATAAAAGGAGGCTTATACATGGGACAAGACCTGAAAGGTCATGAACTTGGAGTTGGAATTGCTCAAAGGAAAGATGGGCGTTATACTGCAAGATTCGTTGACAAGAGAGGTAAAAGAAAACAGAAGTATTTCAAAAAACTTCAAGAGTGTCGTCGATGGCTGGCAGAAGCAGCGTATATAGATCGGAATTCTGATCTATCTGCCGGTGATAGTATGACAGTGGATGCGTGGTTTGATTATTTCTTAAATAGTGTAAAAGGTCCTACTATTCGACCGAACACACGGAGAAATTACACAGAACGATATGAAAACAATATCAAAGATCATATCGGAAGGATGCATTTAGCAGATGTAAAACCAATACATTGTCAACAGATTTTGAATGAGATGGCACCTCAATATGCTGAAAGTACAATCTATCAGTGCAGGGTTACCCTATATACTTTGTTTGAAGCCGCAGTTGAAAATGATATATTATTGCGAAATCCTGTTAAAAAAACAGTGAAGATTCCCCAAAGTAAGAAGCCTAAGAAACGAAGAGTTCTTACGGTAGAGGAACAAAAACGGTTTCTGGATGTTGCATATGGGACAAGCAATTATAATCAATTTGCCTTTTTGCTGCAGACAGGACTTCGAACCGGAGAGATGATTGGGCTGAAGTGGTCTGATATTGATTTTAAGAAGGGTGTGATCCGTATTGAGAGAAGTATGGAATACAGACATGCTACTGGAGAGTGGCGTATAGGTCCGCCAAAGAGCAAAAGCGGTTACAGGGAAATTCCTATGACGGCTGAGTGCATCAGAATCTTGGAGTGTCAAAAGATGAAGATGTTTTCTTTGAAAGATGTTGATCCACAGTATAAAGAATTTGTTTTCCTCTGCAGAAAAGGGGAACCGACCAAAAATTCTGTTTATGATACTTCGTTGTTTAAATTAGCACAAAAAGCAGGGATGGACTCTTTCTCAATGCATACGCTTCGTCATACATATGCTACCAGATGTATTGAGGCAGGAATGCGACCTAAGACGCTACAGCTGCTTCTGGGTCATTCGAATATTGGCATTACAATGAATTTGTATGTCCATTTGACGGATGATGAAAAGAAGAAGGAAGTAGAAAAAGTTGAAAGAATGCTGAAAATGGTGTAAAAAATGGTGTAAACGCTTGCCGCAGTTACGCCGAAACACCATAAAATAAAGGCTTAACAAAGAAAGGAAAGATAGAAAATGAAACTAGGAATTGTAGGACTTCCAAACGTAGGAAAAAGTACACTTTTTAACTCACTCACAAAGGCCGGTGCAGCAGAGGCCGCCAACTACCCATTCTGTACGATTGAACCAAATGTTGGTATCGTACCTGTTCCGGACAAGCGGCTGGATGTTTTGGCAGAAATGCACCAGTCAGCAAAGGTAGTTCATGCAACGATTGAGTTTGTAGATATCGCAGGTCTGGTAAAGGGCGCATCCAAAGGGGAGGGACTTGGTAATCAGTTCCTTGCCAATATCCGTGAGGTTGATGCCATCGTTCATGTGGTACGTTGTTTTGATGATTCCAATATTGTGCATGTAGATGGAAGTGTTGATCCGGTCCGTGATATTGAGACGATCAATTTGGAGCTGCTGTTCTCGGATATGGAGATATTGGAAAGACGTTATGCAAAGCTGGTGAAGAGTGTTAAGAATGATAAGACACTTGTGAAAGAGACAGAGTTGGTGGAGAAGCTCAAGAAGCATATGGAAGATGGTAATCTGGCGAAGACCTATGAGCCGGAGGATGATGACGAGAAAGCATTGCTGGAAAGCTTTAATCTGCTGACATACAAGCCGACAATCTATGCTGCAAATGTATCAGAGGACGATCTGGCGGATGATGCAGCTTCTAATGACTATGTAGCGAAGGTTCGTGAGTTTGCAAAGCAGGAAGGCTCAGAGGTATTTGTGATCTGTGCACAGATCGAGCAGGAAATTGCAGAGCTGGAGGAGGACGAAAAGAAAGAATTCCTGGAGGATCTGGGACTTTCGGAGTCCGGCTTAGACAAGCTGATCTCTGCAAGCTACAATCTGCTGGGGCTGATCAGCTATCTGACAACCGGTCCGGATGAGAGCCGTGCGTGGACGATCGAGAGGGGTACAAAGGCTCCTCAGGCAGCAGGAAAGATTCATACAGACTTTGAACGCGGCTTTATTCGTGCAGAGGTTGTAAGCTACGACAATCTGGTAGAGCAGGGCAGCATGAATGCGGCGAAAGAAAAAGGACTTGTCCGTTCCGAAGGAAAAGACTACGTTGTACAGGACGGCGACGTTGTATTATTCCGTTTTAATGTGTAAAACGATTTAGAGCCACATAGAAATCAGCGAAAGAAACTATGTCAAACTTGTTTGAAAAGTAGTTTCTTTCGTTGATTTCATGAGGGGTCAATCCCCTCAACCGCAGACAAAAGCTGCAAAGCAGCGAGAGCCTGCGTTAGCAGGCGGGTCTGCGGTATGTGGCTCTGAATCATATATGGACGAATAAATAAAGACTGACAGGTTTGCTGACAAAGCAAATAAAGAAAGGAGAACTTTATATGGCTCCGGACATTCGATTTCCCCATCTGGGGATAGAAATTGCATCACTGGGGAAAGGCATTACCATTGGTGGTTTCACGATTGCATTTTATGGAATGATCATTGCATTTGGTATGGTGATGGGATATCTGATGACAGCATTTCAGGCAAAGCGCACCGGGCAGGAGCCGGATCTTTATCTGGATCTTGCGCTGTGGGATATTGTATTTGCTGTGATTGGTGCGAGAATATATTATGTTGTATTTAGTTGGGATTACTATAAGGATAATTTGCCGCAGATATTTAATACCCGTGGTGGCGGTCTTGCGATTTACGGCGGTGTGATCGCCGGTGTGATCACAACTATTATCTTTGGAAAGGTTCGGAAGCAGAATTTCTTTCAGCTGCTGGATACTGCCTGTGTCGGTCTGATCACGGGGCAGCTCATTGGCCGTTGGGGCAATTTCTGTAACCGGGAGGCGTTTGGTGGATATACCAATGGTCTGTTTGCTATGCAGCTCAAAGAGAGTGACGTGGCATCCTCCAATCTGACGCACGCCGTGTTGAAGCATATTGTAGAAATTGACGGAACCAGATACATTCAGGTTCATCCGACATTTCTTTATGAATCTCTTTGGAATGTTGGCGTGCTGGTCGTATTGCTGCTTTTTACAAAGCATCGCAAATATAATGGTCAGATCTTTTTGATCTATCTGCTGGGGTATGGTCTGGGCAGAGTATGGATCGAGGGTCTGCGGACAGACCAGTTGATCTTTTTCGGAACAGGTGTAGCGGTTTCTCAGGTGCTTTCCGGAGTATTGGTAGTGGCATCGGCAGGAATCCTGATCTATCAGTATGTAAAAGGGCGGCAGGAAAAAAAGACTGCCTGATAAAGGATACAAGCAGGTGTGCAGTGTTTAGACAAGACATAAAATGAACACATAAAACAATATAAATAATTAAAAACAGAGAGGAATATGAATAAGTTTCATATTCCTCTCTGTTTTGTACGATAAATTTCCGTTTATCAGTCATTTTATAAATTAGAATCAATAATTGATACATTAATCTTCATCTTCATTCTGTACAGACAGAAGCTGTCTCTTGCGGGCCATTTCATCACTGTCCAGATATTCGTCGTAGGTAGAAATCTTATCGATCAGACCGCCCGGTGTGATCTCCATAATACGGTTGGCAATCGTCTGGATAAACTGATGATCCTGCGAGGTGAAGAGTACCACGCCTGGAAATTTGATCAGACCATTATTTAATGCAGTGATAGATTCCATATCCAGATGGTTGGTTGGCTCATCCATGATCAAAATATTGGATGCAAGGATCATCATCTTGGACAGCATAACACGGACACGTTCACCACCGGAAAGGACATTCACTTTCTTGATACCGTCTTCACCAGGGAAAAGCATACGACCGAGGAAACCACGTACATAGGTCGGATCCTTCTCCGGAGAGAATGGCATCAGCCAGTCAACAATCGTGTCATCACTGGCAAAAAGCTCTGTATTGTCCTTCGGGAAGTAAGAGAAGCTTGTGGTCACGCCCCACTTGTAAGATCCCTCATCCGGTTCCATTTCTCCGGCAAGGATCTGGAACAGGGTAGTAGCGGCGATCGTATTGCTTCCTACGAAAGCAACCTTATCTTCGCGGCCGATGATAAAGGAAATATCATCCAGAACCTTTACTCCGTCAATAGTCTTGGAAAGATGTTCTACGGTAAGAACCTCATTACCGATCTCGCGCTCCGGACGGAAATCAATATAAGGATATTTACGGCTGGAAGGTTTCATATCGTCCAGCTCAATTTTTTCCAATGCACGTTTTCTGGAGGTTGCCTGCTTCGACTTGGAAGCGTTGGCGCTGAATCGCTGGATAAATTCCTGCAGCTCCTTGATTTTTTCCTCTTTCTTCTTATTTGCTTCTTTCATCTGTTTGATCATCAACTGGCTTGACTCATACCAGAAGTCATAGTTTCCGGCATAAAGCTGGATTTTGGCATAATCAATATCTGCAATATGGGTGCAGACCTTGTTCAGAAAATAACGGTCGTGTGATACCACGATCACGGTATTGTCAAAATCAATCAGGAAATCCTCCAGCCAGCGGATCGCTTCCAGATCCAGGTGGTTGGTCGGCTCGTCAAGCAGGAGAATATCAGGATTACCAAAAAGTGCCTGTGCCAGGAGGATTTTCACCTTCTCATTGGCAGGCAGCTCGCTCATCATCATAGAATGTGTCTCGGTAGGTACGCCAAGTCCATTCAGGAGAGTAGCAGCATCGGATTCCGCTTCCCATCCATTCATAGTAGCAAATTCCTCTTCAAGCTCAGCTGCACGGATACCGTCCTCATCACTGAAATCCGGTTTTGCGTAGATCTCGTCCTTTTCCTTCATGATCTGGTAAAGACGCTCATTTCCCATAATAACGGTATCCAGTACAGAATACGCATCATACTGGAAGTGGTCCTGTTTCAGGAAAGAAAGACGCTGTCCCGGTGTGATAATGATATCACCTTTTGACGGTTCGATCTCGCCGTTCAAAATTTTCAGAAAAGTTGATTTACCGGCACCGTTGGCACCGATCAGTCCATAACAGTTGCCTTCGGTAAACTTGATATTTACATCCTCAAAGAGGGCCTTTTTGCCAAGACGTAATGTGACATTGCTTGCTTGTATCATCGAAATCCTCCATTCGTGCTCAAATTCGTTAATTACATATTATAAAGCATATTCCCTATAATAAGGCATACACCTCTCTATTTTACAGAAAACTGGCGATTTTGCAAGAGGCAAATGAAATTTATGCGGAGGGTGCCATTTTTTTTGACACGCTGACAGAAAATGTAGTACAATAAAATATACTACCGTTATGAACGATTGATACGGTAAAACAATTGGGAAGGCTGGAGATACATGGACAAGACAGAGAAATTGTTTCGATATAAACAGGGAGATACATTGCCTTTTGGTGTAACAAAGGTGGCGGATGGTGTACAGTTCGCAGTTTCTATTCCGAAGGGCGGGGACTGCTATCTGAATATATATAAGACCGGGCAGAAACGTCCGTCCTGCAGAATACGCCTGTCGAGAGAATATCGGCGTGGCAGTGTATATTTTGTAAAGATTACGGATTGTCCGGACACAGATGATCAGCATACTGTAGCGGATATATTGTCCCGTGACTATGAATATATGTACGAGGTGGATGGCAGAGAGTTCGTTGATCCCTATGCGGCTGTGATTCATGGCAGAGAGCGCTGGGGACGCAGAACGGGAGAAGGAAACAGGATCCGGGGAGGAATCAGTCTGGAAAGCTTTGACTGGCAGGATGACAGTCCGTTAAGTATTCCGTTTTCAGATATGATCCTGTATCAGCTTCATGTCAGAGGGTTTACCAGACATGCCTCTTCGAAGGTGGCACACCGGGGCAGCTTTGATGGTCTTCGGGAGAAGATTCCGTATTTAAAGGAGCTGGGGATCAATGCAGTATTGCTGCTTCCATGCTATGAGTTTGATGAGATTCAGATTGGTGCGAAGGTTCATGGGGCGCCGAAGCAGGCTGCCGGTAAAACGACAGATTCTGTGGCTGTGGGAGCCGGTAAACATAAGGAAAATGTGGTTCAGGAGAAAGGGAAGATCAATTACTGGGGATATGGACAGAGTGAGACATATTACTATGCGCCGAAAGCTGCATATGCAGCAGATCCGCATCAGGCCGGTGTAGAGTTTAAGACTCTGGTCCGTAGTCTGCATCAGGCAGGAATAGAAATTTTGCTGGATATTTATTTTATGCCGGGGACAAACGTCTGTCTGATGGAGGATTGTTTGAGAAACTGGGTATTGGAGTATCATGTGGACGGTTTTCGTGTTAATCAGGAGGTGATGCCGTCACAGATGCTTGTATCAGACCCTATTTTATCCGGAGTTAAGCTGTTGACAGATTACTGGAACAGAGAGCTTGTTGCCGGAGCGGGGAACAATGGTCTGCTGGCAGAGTATAATGAGGGATTTATGAACTGTGCACGCCGTTATCTGAAAAGCGATGAGGGGCAGGTAGAGGGCTTCTCAGGATTTTTCCGGAGAGGAAGCGGGCAGATTGCCAATATTAATTTTATGACCTATGTCAACGGATTTACTATGATGGATCTGGTATCCTATGATGTGAAGCATAATGAGGAGAACGGAGAGGGCAATCAGGATGGCACGGAGTACAATTACAGCTGGAACTGTGGGATAGAGGGAAAGAGCCGCAAAAAATACATTCTTTCCCGGCGGATGTGCCAGATACGCAATGCGTTTGCAATGATGCTTCTGGCGCAGGGAACACCGATGCTGCTGGCGGGAGATGAGTTTGGCAACAGTCAGGAAGGTAATAACAATCCATACTGCCAGGATAACGAGATTACCTGGCTTGACTGGAGGATGACCAGCATGCGTGCCGGGATTTTAGAATACGTCAAAAAGCTCATAGCATTCCGAAAAGAACACCCGGTGCTTCATCAGGGGAGAGAACTTTATATGTTTGATTCTCTGTCATGCGGTATGCCGGATGTTTCCATACACGGCACACAGGCATGGAGAGCAGACTTTTCTTATTATAGCCGGATGCTGGCAGTTCTTTTGTACGGTGATTACCAGCAGAAGGCCGGAAAACCGGACGACTCCATATATATCATTTTTAATATGTATTGGGAGCCGAAATCCTTTGATCTGCCCAACCTGCCGGGGGAGAGGGAGTGGTATCCGGCCATAGAGACTTATGGCAATACTTTCAGTACGGTTCCACAGCCGGTACGAAAGAAAAGAAGTCATAAAAAGCCTTCCTTGGAAAGCCAGAAAAAAACAATCGTTCCACCGCGGTCGGTTGTTGTTTTTGTGGGACGGTAAAGACGGCCGGATCACTGAAAAGAGCAGAACCGGTATGTTTGCCGGAATATATGTAATAGCCGGACTTTCATCCGGCTATTTTGAATAAAGCAAAACATTCGTATTGCTTTTTGGCTGCAGGCTGCATTACAGATCGTGATTCTCCACGATCTCCTCATACAGATCGATATCACATACCTTGCCAGGAGTATAGTGGGTACAGTTCTGGCAGGAAATGGCTTCGTCTTTGCTTGAGTTTGAGCAGTTACAGTTATCGCAGCGGCAGTATTTGGTACATCTTTCCGCTACTTCTTTCATGGTTTTTGCATCTTTTTTCATGATTGAATCCTCCAGCGCGATTTATAGTTAAGACAAAGACAAAGCTGCTGTCTCCGGAGTTTTACAGCAGCCGGTCTTGTCGTGGTACTATTATGTACAGAAAGCAGGTTTTTTATGATAGTGATAAAAATAATTGATATAAAAAATTTTATGGCACATTTGTTATTGCAGGAAACCTTTGATCATTTTCTGCTTTTTGAGGCACGGGCGGTTACATCTTCCGAAATGGTGCTCAAAGGCAAAAGGCGTGCAGATTGGTATGACAGCGAAATGTGGCAGCAGATGCAGGCGGAGACCGGCAGCCATGACTGCGGCTATATGACCTGGGCTGAAATGAGAGAAACGGTATTTCTATTTATTAAAGGAAAGAAATCACCGGATAAGCTGTATATTGATCTGGAAACCTCTGAAAAGCAGCGAAAGCAGATCCTGGGAGAGAAAATATCCGCAGAGTGTGATCAGATGCCGTCGCTGCGGCTACAGATCCGGTTTGAAAAAGGAGAGCTTCTGATGGTGCCGGTGGTCTCTTATCCTGTATTCACATTAGACAGATCAGGGGAGAGCTTATGGGAAGAGGCGCTGCAATCCTTCTTGCGGCACTACAAAATAGCGTTTCAGAGGGAAACGTAAGAAAAAGCGGGTTATACCTGCTTTTTTGATTTCAGCAAAATTACGAAAATCATTACGCTATTTTTTGTTTCCGCTTGCTAAATGTCTCATAAACGTATATAATAATATAAATATGCAGGCACAAAAGAATAAAGAATGACGTACGAGGAATTACATCTGTTGTGCCTATGCCTGAATGGGACAAAGGAGAAGAGGGCTCCGGAACGTGAGAGGAGCCTGTGAAAAAGGATGGATAGGGGGATCTAGCATGGATAATTCGATTGCAAGCAGATTGCGCAGAAAGAAACGACTGGGAGATTTGCTGCTTGGAGCGGGTGTTATTACACAGGAGCAGTTGGAGGAAGCGTTAAAGAAGCAGAAGGAAGCCGGAAATGGTCAGAAGCTTGGTATGACCCTTGTAGATATGGGTATCATGAATGATGAGATCATCGCAGAGGCACTTTGTCACCAGATGGGGTTGGAACGTGTACATCTGGCAGGCATTACCATTGAGGATGAGGTGCTGGCTCTGGTAGACGAGAAGGTTCTGCGAAAGTATATGCTTTTACCGTATGAGTTCGCTCCGGACAATCCCAATGTCCTTCGTGTAGCATTTTCAGATCCGCTGGATATGATCGCAATGGATGATCTGTCGATCATCACCGGTATGCAGATAGAAGTTCGTGTTACCACGGTCAAGGATGTATCCCAGGCGTTGGATCGTTTCTATGGTAATTCCGAGGCAATGAAGGTGGCAGATCAGTTTGCTGCTGAGCGTCGTGAAAAATATGGCAATAATAAGGATGGAAAAGAGGAGTCCGAGGAGGTTAAGCAGGCACCGATCGTTCGTCTGGTTAATCAGATCATTGAGCAGGCAGTACATAAAAGAACATCCGATATTCACTTTGAACCGCTGGAGAATCAGCTCCGTATCCGGTTCCGTGTCGATGGTGTGCTTCAGGAGGCGATGCGTCATGATATTTCATTGCTGTCAGCGATGGTTGCACGTATCAAGATCGTTGGCGGTATGGATATTTCCGAGAAGCGTAAACCACAGGATGGTCGTATGACACAGATCGTCGATCGGCAGGAGTACGATATTCGTGTATCTATTCTTCCGACAGTATATGGTGAGAAGATCGTTATGCGTCTTGCACAGAAGACTGCTTTGAGCCGTGATAAGAAAGATCTTGGATTTGAGCCGGAGGAGCTTCACCGGTTTGAGGATATTCTGAAGCATCCAAATGGCATTATGCTTGTTACAGGACCTACCGGTTCCGGTAAATCAACGACTCTTTATACGGCACTCAGTGAGCTGAATACCGACGAAGTAAATATCATCACGGTAGAGGACCCGGTCGAGGCCAATATCAATGGTATCAATCAGGTACAGGTAAATGCCAAAGCGGGACTTACCTTTGCCGCGGCACTTCGTTCCATTCTGCGTCAGGATCCGGACATTATCATGATCGGTGAGATTCGAGACGGTGAGACCGCCGGTATTGCCGTTGAGTCCGCTATCACGGGTCACTTGGTAGTTAGTACACTCCATACGAACAGTGCGGCAAGTACCATCAGCCGTCTTGCAGATATGGGGATTGAGAATTATCTGATCTCTGATGCAGTGATCGGAGTTATTGCACAGCGACTTCTTCGCCGCGTCTGTCCGCGGTGTAAGCGTATGGTGCCGGCAGATGACCTGGAAAAGAAAGAGCTTGGTATCCCGGAGGAGAAGTGGGGAGAGGAAATATTAATTCCTCATATTGAGCCAAACGAGGAATGTCTGGAGTGTGGAGGCGCCGGATACAAAGGACGTATCGGTATCTACGAGATCATGCAGATGTCTCCGAGTCTTAAGCGTATCATTGCAACCGGTGGTACAGCAGAAGAGCTGGAGAAGCAGGCGATCGCAGAAGGTATGAACACACTTGTTATGTCAGCTAATAAACAGGTATTGAAGGGTATTACGACACTGCAGGAAGTACATCGTGTCGCTTATGATAATTAATCTATAGAATATGGAGGGTTTACAAAATGGAAATCACAATGGACAGTTTGCTGGAAATTGCCAGAGACGTGGGAGCATCCGACGTACATATTACGGTTGGACTTCCACCGAAAATGCGTGTAAATGGTACGATCGAGGATATTATTCCTCATGTGCTGACCTCTCATGATACACAGACGCTGGTTCTTTCTATTATGAATGAGAGACAGGTTGCCACCTTAAAGAGAGATGGTGAGGCGGATTTCTCTTATAGTACAGAAGCGTTGGGACGATTCCGTTGTAATGTGTTCCGCCAGAAGAATTCCTTTGCAGCAGTACTTCGTCTGATCAATACTGTGATCCCGGCACCGGAGAAGTTAGGTCTCCCATGGTCTGTTATGGATCTGGCCAAAAGAAAACGTGGCCTGGTACTGGTTACAGGACCTACCGGTAGTGGTAAGTCTACGACACTGGCATCCCTGATCAATATGATCAATGAGAATCGTAAAGAGCATATTATTACATTGGAGGACCCGATCGAGTACCTTCATAAGCATAAAAACTCTATTGTCAATCAGCGAGAGATCGGATTTGATACCCTTTCCTTTGCAAATGGTATCCGTGCAGCACTTCGTGAGGATCCGGATGTTATCCTTGTCGGAGAGATGCGTGACCAGGAGACGATCGGTGCAGCCATTACCGCAGCCGAGACCGGTCACCTGGTGTTCTCCACACTGCATACCATTGGTGCGGCAGCAACCATCGATCGTGTTATCGACGTATTCCCACCACATCAGCAGCAGCAGATCCGTGTGCAGCTTGCAATGGTACTGCTGGCAGTTATCTCCCAGCAGTTGATGCCGACCTCTGACGGTAAGGGACGAGTTGCGGCGTATGAGGTTATGCATACGGTACCTGCGATTGCAAGTAATATCCGTGATGCCAAGACACATCAGATCCCATCTACGATCCAGACCAGCAAAAAGATGGGTATGCAGACCATGGATGATGCGATCTTTGATCTGTATCATGATCTGAAGATTTCAGCAGATACTGCATTGGAGTTCGCTCAGGAGCCGGAGGTTCTCAAACGTAAATTGTTCTAATTTGTCGAATAAAACAGAAATGTTTCACAAAGATGGTTCACATAATAGAGATGTCATTTGGACAATATGTATAAAAATGAGGTCAAAATTATGTGAACTATTTTTTATAGAAATTTAATAAATGTCGTTGAAAAAGTGAGACGAATGTAGTACAATCAAAAAAGTGATACTGTATATAACTATCGGGGATGTTATATACAACACAAATAAACGACCCATTGTGAGTATGACATCTCACACAGAGGGGTAGAAAAGGGTGATGAATTGGCAGCATTTAATTATGTGGCGGTAGACGCCAATGGTAAACAAAAGAAGGGAACTCTGGAAGCCGCCAATGAGGCAGCTGCAAGGAATTCTCTGAAGGCAGAGGGACTGATCCCGATCAGTGTGGAGATTCCGAATGCTTTAAATAAGGATATTGAGATCAGCATTGGTAAAAAAGTAAAGGCTAGAGATCTTTCCGTGTTCTGTAAGCAGTTTGAGAGTATCCTGCATGCCGGTGTTACAGTTATTCAGGCACTCCAGATGATCACCGATCAGGTGACTAACAAGTATCTAAAGAAAGCACTGGATCAGACGCGTATCCTGGTGGAGAAAGGTGAGTCTCTGGCAGATGCTATGAGAGCTCAGGAGGGAATCTTCCCGGATATGCTTTTGAACATGGTGGAGGCCGGCGAGGCATCCGGTAGTTTGGAGACATCTTTTTGCCGAATGGCAGAACAGTTCGAAAAGGATAACAAGACGCAGAGTATGATCAAGCAGGCGTTGATTTATCCGATCGTACTTTTAGTGGTTGTTGCTGGTGTCGTTGTGTTAATGCTTACATATATTATTCCACAGTTTAAAGATACTTTGGAGGGGGCTGGTATGGATCTTCCGGCAATTACAAAAATTGTTATGGCAATGAGTAATGGTATGATCCACTGGTGGTGGCTTGTTTTGATTATTATCGTGGCAATCGTGGTCACATTTCGTATATGGTCAAAGACGGAGAGCGGTGCTATTATTATGGGACGTGTTCTACTCCGTATTCCGCTGGTTGGAGATCTCCAGATCAAATCGGCAGCGGCTCGGCTGGCTCGTACACTGAGTACATTGATGGCATCCGGTATTCCGATGGTGGATGCAATTTCCATTGTAACGAAGCTGATGAGTAATCGTATTGTACAGAAGGTCATGGAAGAAGCAAGAGGTGAAGTGGAACGAGGAACACCGTTGTCGGTGCCGCTTCGGGATGCTGGTATTTTCCCACCGCTTCTTTATAATATGGCGGCGATTGGTGAGGAAACCGGTAATATGGAGGAAATGCTGGGGCATGCTGCTGATTTCTATGAGGAGGAAGTGGAGAATGCAACGAAAGCAGTAACTGCAATTATGGAGCCTGTGATCATCGTGCTGATGGCTGGGGTGGTTGTGCCGATTATGCTTGCAATTATGGCTCCAATGCTTTCTATGTACAGTGCGGCAGAAAATGCATAATGTTTTTGGAAAACAGAAAAATCTATTTTGTTTTGATCTTGGGGCTGTGCCAAGCAGTCTTTTGATAAATAAAATTCAATGAAAAGGAGATTATAATTATGAAGAAAGTTATCAAGAATTATCTCGCAAAGTTACAGGAAAATGACAAGAAAGGTTTCTCTCTTGTTGAGTTGATCATCGTTATGGCTATTATGGCTATCCTTGTTGGTATCGTAGCTTCTCAGGTACTTCCGTATATGGAGAAGTCTCGTATGTCAAAGGATCAGCAGCAGCTTAGCAGTCTCTGTACAGATGTAGTATCCGCTATTTCACAGGCTGATGGAACTGTTTCAACATTTGCAGCAACAGAGTTGAATGCGTGCACTGCATCAACCGGTGGTGCTGACTGGATTAAAGAGCTTGGTCTTCTTCGCAGTTCAGATGGAACAACTGCCAAATCGGTAGGAGATATTGAAGATGACATTGCTGACAAATTTAAATCTAAAACAGCAAAAGCTGATTCCGCAATTTTTGTTGCATATGATAATTCCACAGGTCAGGTAACTGTATATTGTGCAGGTGGAACAGTTGACAAACTCAAAGTTGTATCTGAGTAATTGTAATTAATAGGAGTCATGTCATGTCAGTAGCAGCGATAACTATAGTCTTATACATATTCGTCTTTCTCTTTGGAATTGTGATCGGCAGTTTTCTGAATGTCTGCATCTATCGTATTCCTTTAAAGGAAAGCATAGTGTTTCCACACTCCCATTGTATGACTTGTGGTTATCAGCTGCGCTGGTATGACCTGGTTCCGTTATTTAGTTTTTTATTTCTAAGGGGCAGATGCAGGAAGTGTCACACAAAGTTATCGCTTCAGTATCCCTTAGTGGAAGGCATGAATGGAGCATTATATGTGATCGTTTTCTTGGCGAACGGTTGGAATTATATGAGTGTCGTATATTGTCTCCTGACATCCGCCCTTATTGTTTTAAGTATCCTTGATTTCCGGACTATGGAGATTGCGGATGGTATCAATCTATTCATCTTATTGCTGGGGATTGCGGCAACATTGCTTGATCTGCATGCATGGAAGGATCACGTGATCGGAATGTTTTCTGTCAGCGTGTTTCTTTTGGTTATTTATCTTATTACTGTCGGAAGGGGAATCGGCGGTGGAGATATCAAGCTGATGTTTGGTGCAGGGTTATTGCTGGGGTGGAAAGGTGCTGTTTTGGCATTCTTTTTGGGATGTATCATTGGTTCAGTGATTCATCTGATCCGTATGGCAGTAAGTCATGCAGAGCATCGTCTGGCATTGGGACCTTATTTGTCTGTGGGGATCTGGTTCACGGCATTATGGGGAACTCCTTTGATTGATTGGTATATTGGTATGATTAAAATGTGATTGACCGCTTTTTGGATGATCGATCATAGTAACCGTTTATTGACGTTTTATTCAGAAGATGGCAGTAATTTTGCTGTCACAGAGAGTTTAACAGCGAGCTTACCATGAGCATAGCGTTAGGCTCCATTTTGCAGTTATTCTGCATACGTTGAATTTTGTGTGATGCAAAAATATTGAGACAGGGAGGAAAAGTACGATATGGCAAAACATGTACTTAGTATTGAGATTGGTACACAAGTGACCAAGATTGTTGAGATTGATTATAAAAAGAAAAATCCGCATGTATACCGCGCGGTCAGCTTTGCAACACCGGAGGGTGTTATTGAAGATGGTGTCATCCGTGATAAGGATGTATTGGCAGTCGCTTTCCGCAATGAGCTGGCAGAGGCAGGAATGAAAGAAAAGAGTGTTGTGTTCTCGATTGCGTCCAGTAAGATCGCAACTCGTGAGGTAACACTTCCTAATGTAAAGGAAAATAAAATTGGGGCGCTTGTTCAGGCAACAGCACAGGAGTATTTCCCGATCGATCTGAATGATTATACATTGGCGTATTCTCTGCTGGAGACCATTAAGGAGGGCAAGGAAAAGTCATACAAGGTACTTTTACTGGCAGCTCCGGATGATCTGGTAGATAATTATTATAACTTTGCTAAGGAGATGGACTTCAATATTGAAGCTCTGGATTACTTTGGTAATGGTTCTATGCAGGTATTAAAGAAGGAGATCGTTCTTGACTATTGTGCCTGCATTCAGATCAGTGGTAATACAACCATGATCAACTTTATGAATGAAGGTCAGCAGCTGATGCAGCGTACCATTCCGCAGGGTATCTTTAATGTGGCTGAGGCAATGGTTCTCAGTGATGAGTGTATGATTGAAGATATGGATACTGCCTGTGAGGCACTCTGCAGAGATAAGCTGGTTTGCCGGAGCCTGGACTACCGGGGACTGGATGATGATGAGAGTATTGTAAGCGCACGAATGACAGAGGAGCAGTGGAAACAGCAGGAAGCGAGCAAGTCTTCCCGTAAGGTAGTTACAGATGCCATCGGAGAAATTCTTCTGAGTGTTCTTCGTGTTATTGACTTCTTTAAATCAAAACATCAGGGAGTTGAGCTTACCAGTATTTATATCACAGGTATGGGCTGTAAGGTAGCCGGTATTGAGGAGCTCTTTGAAAATGAGTTAAATATTCCAACTCAGAGAATGGAGCATCTGGTAAATGTATCTTTCCCACGTCATTTCAGTGAGGGACTTTATAACCAGACAGAGTATATCGCTGTGGTAGGTGCTGCAATTGCACCGGTTGGATTTAAGTCCAAAAATGCGGCAAGTTCTGGATCCGGCGCAGACGCTCTTCGTAATGCACAGCTTGTCTTTGGATTGGCTGTGATCTGTGCGATTGCGATGTCAGCATTTGCATTCCTGCAGTACAATACAGAAAAGCAAAAAAACGACGATCTGAATGCCAGAAAGCAGTCGTTGTCATATATCAATTCCGTATTTGAAGAAAACGAAGGGATTAAAAATGTTTACAGTCAGGTAAACAGTCTTTACAATGCGACAGAAACGCAGAATGAGAATCTGAACAGTCTGATCAAGCAGCTGGAGGCAAACCTGCCAAGAACGATGACAGTAAGCTTTCTCCAGTCAAATGATGATGGAATCAATATGACGATCACATCAGAGACAGATATTTCTATTGCGAGAATGTTAATGAATCTGGAATCTATGGAAATGGTAGACAAGGATGGCCAGAAAATTCCGGTTCTTACCAATATTTCCATTCCTTCTGTAACAGCGGCGGACGGGGATGACGGAAGCACCGTTTATAATTTCTCCGTATCAGCACAGTATTATCAGGTGGTACAGGCAATGGTACAGGAAGCAGCAAATGCAATTGACCAGAGCGCACAGGCATCCGCAAGCCCGGCAAACTAGAAAGTATGAACAGGAGGAAATGAGATATGGATACAAAAAAGAAAATGTCAAATCGTGATAAAATGATGCTCTTTATATTTGGAGCAATTCTCATCGTTGCTGCAGCATACTTTTTGGTGTTTGCAAAGATGAATGAAAAGAGATCGGCTTTAGAGGCGGAGAATACAACATTGTCTCAGGAGGTTTCGAAACTGGAAACCATGGAGGCACAAAAGGACAGTGTATTGGAGGAGACGAAACAGACGCAGCTTGATGTGGCAGATGTTTTGAGTAAGTTCCCGGCAGAGGTTCGTACAGAGGATGCGATCTATGATCTGAATGATATGTATGAGAGTATTTCCGATGTAAAGATTGAGTCTGAGAGTTTTAATATGAACCAGTTGTTCTATCAGCAGGGAGCTGTTGATACAGACACAACAACAGGAGCAACAGCAAATGCTTCGCCGGCACCAAAATCAAATCCGGCATCTGTTGCAGCGATTACATCAGACACACCGGTAAATGATGTGATTACCGCAGCGGCAGATTATACAGGATATCGTTCTACAGTGAATGTTTCCTTTACTTCGACATATGATTCCCTGAAAAAGGTCGTTGATTTTATCAATAAGTCAAAGGATCGTATGACGATTTCAGAGATTTCTGCTACGGCAGATGATGAGGAAAGTGTTCTTGCTTGTGCCATGACGATTGATATGTATGCAATCTCCGGTACCGGAGAGGTTTATGAATCTCCAAATGTCAGCAATGGAAATACCGGTGTAGACAATATTTTTAGAAAATAGTACATTAGTGCAACTGCCGGATTTATTCGGCAGTTGCAGTTGTTGTATAAAGATTTGAGGTGAGCCGATGAAAGAGAGAAGGTGCAGAGCAACGGGATATTGGAGGGATCAGCGAGGCTTTACTTTGGTAGAGCTTATTCTGACAATAGCCATACTTGCGATTGTAACGATACCGATTTTAAGTTATTTTACAGATGCTGCGAAGCACAATGCACGAAGCAGACAGAAGCAGAATGCTTCCGTTTTGGCACAGGATGTATTGGAGGAGTTTAAAAACACACCATATTCGCTGGATGATCCTGATCTGGTATGTTCTGCGCAGCCTGACTGGACAGTTGCCGCATCGCCGGATGCCAATGGAACATATACGCTGACACAGGATAAGTCTGTAGACAAAAATTCATTCAAGGTAACAGCGCAGATCCAGCCATTAAGCAAGGTGGTGCCCGCAGCAACGGCGATACCGAAAAATTATGAGAAATATGTTATTGGCACGATGGACAGCAGCAAGGATGTGATGTCATCAGAGCATGGTCAGACCCTGACTTCTGCAAGCTATGCTTTTGCAAACAAGCATTCTGCAGCGTATGCTGCGGCTCCGGCGGCATCAGGTTCGCCTATGTCAGCAGATGAGTTAAAGAAGAATTTGGACTGTTCTATTATAATTTCGGCAAAGGAAGATTCGGCTAAGCCGGGAAATGATATTATATCGGTAAAATATAAGTATACATATAATAAAGGAGCCGGTTCATATCCGGCAGGCATTGATGCCTCTACGGTATATGAGGATGTTGTGGAGTCTGCTTCTATTAATGTAAATAAGCTGGAAAATATCTATCTGTTTTATCAGCCGGTAAATGAGCGGGATCAGATTATTTTAGAGACAAATGATGCAAATGCCATCCAGTTGAATGCAAATGATCTGAATTTGTTTGTGATCGCACAGAACAGTGTCAAGCATGGAGAAAGTGTTCCTGCCGGATACACGGAAAGACCACAGGGGTATAAATTGTCGATCAATAGTTTAGGTTCCGGGTTTGCAACCAAAGTTCAGAAGCTGTATTTGAATTTGTCGGCGAATAATACGGATGAATTAAATGCAAATGGTGATCAGGTGGCAGGAAAGGCACAGAAAGACCCAAGTGGAAACTATACACTGGTTCATTCGGAGTCTATCAATCGAATGGCTGATATCACAGTGACGGTAGACAGTCAGGATGGAAGTAAAACAGGAATTGTACAGGTAAATGGTTCCAAAGTGCAGAATTAGGAAGGAGAGAGATCATGATGAAACGATTTTTAAAAGACAAAAGTGGTTCGTCCCTTGTTTTAGTAATGATCTGCATGTCATTTCTGATTTTGCTTGCAGGAGCGGTTATTACCACGACGATCACGAATATCTATCTGAAAAGTTCACAGAAAGCAACACAGGAGAACTTTTATCAGACGGATTCGATTTTAGATGCCATTGCGGCAGGGATTCAGAATGAATCTTCCGCAGCATCCGCAAGTGCGTATGAAAAGGCATTGGGTGAGTATAATGCTTCCCTGACATCATCAGGGAATTCTTTGGATAACAAATATATTAAGGACTTTTTGACAGATATGGTCAGTAAACTGACGGGAGGAACGGCATATGATCCGAATATCACGTCATATCAGTATCTGGACAGTGTATTGGAAAGTTATCTGACGGATGAGCAGGCCAAAAGTTATATTCGTCATCCGGCAGATTCCAATGGTATTACAAAGGGAAATCTGGTACTGGATGGAGATGCACTGATCCTGAAGGATGTAAAGGTTATTAAGGAGCATGACACCCAGAAGGATTATGAGACGACATTAACGACTGATATTCGTATTGAGGTGCCGACAGTCAGCACAGAGGCCCATTCCGAGTATCTCAATTATGCCATTCTTGCAGACAACCAGATCCTTGCAGATAATGGATCTATTTTTGCAAAGGTTAACGGTAATATGTATGCCGGTACGGTAGAACGTGATGCAACAAAGGAGGATACCAAGGCGGGTATTGTCATTAGTGGCGGCGCAAAATTAAAGATCAATGCGGATCAGATCATTACAAGAGGTGATGTGTCTGTTTCCGGAGGCAGTGCTCTTGAGATTGGAAAAAGTGCATCCAGTGATAAGAATGCCGAGCTTTGGGCAGAAAATATTCTGACCTCCAACAGCAGTACGGGAGCCGGTGGTAATGAAGTAAATATTAATGCAACTTCTTATATTGCTGACGATATGGAGATTGCAGGTGATGATGACAGCGTCACCTTAAAGGGAAAATATTATGGTTATAACTTTGTAGATAACTATTCTAATGTCGTTGTTTCACCGGCACCAAAGAAATTATCTACAAAAGCAGAGTACAGTAGTTCCATATCCATTAACGGTCATGATGATGATCTTCTGATGACAGGTCTTTCAGAACTGGTACTGGCGGGACGTACTTTTATTTCTAAAAAGACTACATATGCCAATGATGTAAAACCGTTGAACAATCCGGACATTGAACTTGGAGAATCTTTGGCAGTAAAGAGTGGTCAGCTCTCTTATTTCGTGGGAGCAGTAACTTCCTCCGGTTCCGGAGCGACAGATGGATTTGTAAAACGTGTGGATGCATTGGAAAATGCGAACCCGGGCTGTGTACACGCAACAAGTGTGCCGGGAAAGGGAACGTTTGATACCGACAGTCAAAAGGGAAGACCGTGTTATTATTTTGCTGTCCCTTCCTCTGATGGTACGGGAGATGTGCAATATCTTTTCGATTATCTTTCCTATGAGGAACGTATCGGAATTCCTGATAATGCAGACGGTACAAAGCAGTTTGATGTATTAAAAATGATCACGGATGGTGAGCTTGACGCCGCACAGCCGTTAAAGCTGTATTCCCGTAAAGATAAGAATGTAAGCGCTGATGACATTCATTATTTTTACCTGAGTTTTGTGGATTCAAAAGCAGCAAGCCGCTTCTTTGATCTGTTTTACAATCAGAGTGCGCAGCAGACCATTTATGATACTGTTAATAAGACATATGTAGATACTATTGGTATTCAGCTTCCGTCCTTTGCCGGAAACAAAGTAGGATATATTCTTTCCTCCGGTAATATTATGTACAGTGATAATACACAGAAGGATGTAAACGGAAAAGGAAAGATTGCATTGAGGCTGGAAAACACGTTACAGACTCCATCCAACAGTTTCCTGCAGTTTGCAAAGGAGAGCAGTAAGCTGTATATGTCAAAGCAGCTTGCGCTGGTAGATGATTACGAGACAGCAGCCAATAGTTCCAATTGGAGACTTTATGAGACAGGTGATCTGTCAAAGAGTGGTAAGAGTGATTCTACCAATCTTTTCAACACATTGGTAAAGGTAAATGATATTCCGGTGGGAACGAAGATCGGTCATTATCCGATCACAAGAGAGAATGGAAACACGGTTCAATGTGGTTACATTATTTCAGATGGAGATGTGACCTGGCCGAATGATTATACCAATCAGGCGGGATGCTCTCTCAGCGATCCTTGCTTTATCCTTGCCAAAGGAAAGGTAACGGTTCTGGGAAGTGATGCAAATTCCTTTAACGGTCTGATCATTTCAGGAAATGATGTGGAGCTGGCAGCGGCATCCACAACAGTGAATTCCGATTCGGAAGCAATTGAGAAGCTGTTTGAATATGACAAGAAGCAGGCAAAGCCTGTGTTCTATAATTTGATGCAGGAGTACTTCAGAAAGTCTGTAGAAGCAGCGATTGGTAATGATGGAAGCAGTTCCAATACCAATAATGTAAGCTATGAAAACTGGAAGAAGAATGGTTAATGCAGGGAGGTGAAGGTGATGAATATCAGAGAGGATAAGCGGGGCTTTTCCCTGATCGAGCTGATCATAACCATGGCGATCATGGCTGTATTTGCAGGGGCGATCATTGGTGGTTTGGCTTATATCAATGTCGGTAAGACCAAAAAGGCATCTGCAAAGTTAAATAATCAGATTACAAAAATTCAGACAGCCACCATGACTAAAAAAGGTGTGACATATCTCTACATTTATCGTACTTCAGATGGGATTTATAGTTCTATGGCGAGTGATACGACAGATTCCGATGGAGATGGTGTGCCGGATGGTTATAAGAAACGACTGGATCTGAATGCAGCGATTACAGCGGGCAATGTTTCACAGACAAAGCTTTGCGACAGCTCAGTAACCATTAAAGGTTCTGATGCAGGAGCATCGGTAACAACCTTGGATGAAAATAATATGCTGAAGATTGGTTATTCCAAAGGTACCGGTTCCTTTATCTACAGCAATAACGGAACGGTGACTGCCGGTAAGGCAATGACAGAAATGCCATTTTACAGTACGATTGAATTGTCCGGCAAGGAGAAGTTTACGATCCAGCTGGTCAAAACAACAGGAAAGCACTTTATAAAAGAAAGTTGATGGGAGGTGATTGTTCTGAACTGGAAAGATAAGAGAGGTTATACTCTCGTGGAATTGATTATTTCTATGGCGATTCTGGCAATCGTCGGAGGTGCAATCACACTTCTGATGCAGTCAGGCAGCCGGAGTTATTCCAACACAAAAGCAGAGCTTGATCTGCAGATGGAATCCCAGACGTTGATGGCACAGTTAAATACAATGATTATGGAGTCAAACTGTGTAAAGTATGATGATGTAAATAACGCATTGATTCTGTATCAGATAGACTGCAAAAAGACTGCAACGCCGGCACCTTCGGGGGCTGCAAGTGCAGCTCCGGAGTATGTACAGGTCAAAAATGTGACGGATCTGAAGATCATCAAATTTGATGGTCAAAAGCTGTATCTGGAGGAGCATAAAAGCGATGCAGCACTTCCGGCAAGCCGTGGTGGCTTGAATTGTCAGCCGGAGGAGCTTTTATCTGATTATGTTAATGACTTCAAGGTGGACATAAAGGGAAGTAATGTCACGGTTTCTTTTGCAATGAAATCCGGTAAAAAGACTTACAAGATTGACGAGACAACAAAGATACGAAATGGTCTGGTAGTCTATCCGTAATGGGTAGGCTGCCCTTGGACGTTATAATGAAATAAGAAGATCGGTTTGCGGTGTGAAGCCGTGGAAATGGAGGCTGTATCTATGAAAAGAAGTTTAAGAAATTTATCGAAAGGAAAGCTTGCGGCGGCACTTGTCTTGATGTGTGCGTTGGTATTCGGTGGATATTTCGGGTATCATAAGTTTGTGGTTCATGCGGGAAGCACAGAGAACAAAGCGGTTGTAAACACACTGGAAGAATATAATGCTATGTGTGAGAGCGGCAAGGTGAACTGTAATCAGGAAGCGGGGGATAAGGATAATCCGTTTCTGATCCTGGAGATTGTTCCATATTATGGACAGGCGGAGATAGGTTATCTGATCACCGGCTGCGAGCCGATTGATTTCACGAAGAATGATCCATCTCTGTATGGTGCATCTGTAGACCGGACACGTTCCGTGGCAACAACAGTATTTGCTGATGAGTACCGTAGAGATGCCAATGGAGACGGCCAGGTAGATGAGACCTGCTGGGATGATGATGAGTGGACTAACGAGAAGTCAAAACAGATTACAGTAAAAGGATATTATGAAAAGGTAGGAAACGGTAAGCCGGGTGATTTTGTTATTGATCACTATGAAGCAGATACTACAGGAATGTTCTATGCCAAGGATGAAAATGGTAAAGACCAGCCGGCGTACCGTCCGGTATTCCGTAAGGTAGAAGACGGAACGGGTGATTTCCTCTGGGTTACTCTGGCAAATGGAGAGGGAAGAACAATTTCAGAATCTGATTTTAACCGTTATGCAAGAAATGAGAATAAATATCAGGCTTCTGCTGACGGAGTGATCGAATATGATCCGGGTGACAGAGAGTATACGACACGAACAGATACTGATTATTATTATATTAAAGTCGGTGGTGGCGGAGAAGGCGGCTGGTCCGGCAGTGCATTCAAGGGTCATGTTGTAAATATGAATGACTTTGCACGTACTTCTCTGGATCTGGATGATAAATCCGAGGCAGCGATCCTTGATCTGAAGCTGGCGGTTAAGACCATCGAGCCTCAGGAGCTGATGAAGCATCCGGAGTGGATCGACTATGCCGATCTGATCTATATTCATCAGGGACAGTCGATCGGAGTTTATTCCGATTGGTGGAAAAATACCGATTATAATCAGTATCATAAAATTAAGGATGAATCTGGTGAGTCATTTTATAAGGATGACAGCAGCGCACAGAGTAAGGTGACAGATATTAAGTTTACCTCAGATAATGACTGGGGTTGGAATGTTGCAAAGAAGATGTTCTTCAAGATCAATCAGCTGGATGAATATGACGGATCTTCGCCGGAGGGATATGGCTTTGCGCCACTGCTTTTCTCCGTTACGGCACTTGATAATCTGAATGGACTAAGTAAGGATATATATGGATCAACATGGAAGGATGTGACCCACAATCATCTGGACTATACAGATATGGAAGTGGGAGGTGTTGATTATAAGACCGGAGCGACCAACAGTGGGTTGTACAAATTTATGCTGATGAACTTCCTGATGGATCAGGAAAACTTCTATGATTATTTCTTCCAGACCAAGAGAGATAATGGGCAGCCTGTGATCACAGAGGATGCGGCAAAGAATGTTTCCTACTGTTCTCCACAGAATGGTACGGACGCACAGGAGTACTGGAGCGTGGACGCTTTCCTTCCAATCACGGAAAAGGTAAATGATACCAATATTTCGGATGAGCAGATTGAGCGGTATGACATTTCTCATTATGGAGGAGCTTATCTGAATTATCCTCGTCCATCCCTGCATGGAGCAACGTTTATCTATAATTCAGATACGCTGTTATCTCAGGGATTTAACAATGCTTCCATCAAAAGGACGGATGAGACGCAGGAGGCATTTGACTGGTTTGAAAAGGAATATGGAAAAAAGCTGGATGAGCTGACCCCGGCACAGATGGTTCATTATCTGCTGCAGTATAAGCGTCATGGTCAGGATGATGATGATGTAGGAACTCGTGATAAAAACAAGATGCATGTACTGGAGATTGAGCCTTGTTCAGAGTTTACAATGTCTGAGCGTTTCCTGACAGGAAAATATCTCCCGGCATCGAAGTTTAAGGGAGAGATTGAAGTAGACCATATGACCACAGCAGAGTTTAATGGTCTCAAGAGAGATCTCAACGGATATTATGACTTGATCTATATTGGTGATAATATCGGTAAATTCAATACAAAGAAGAAAACGGTATCCGGAAAAGAAAAGACCATTGTAAAACGTAACAGTTCGCTTTTGGAGGGATATGTATATCTTCATGTCGGTGACAAAGCAGGAGAACTTCATTCTTCCGGTAATGACATTACGGAAATAAAGAAAAAGGAACTGAAAGCATTTGCGGAGGGTGGTAATGCCTTGATCCTTGCCGATACACTGGCAACTTTCCAGTGGAATTCCAGTGGGGATATTACAAAGGACTATGAGGAGAACTATCTGACAGCAGTAGATAAGTCTTCACAGATGCATAAGCTCCTGACAAGTGTTAAGAGTCCGAACAAGGGTGTTACAGAGTTTCAATACGCTAATGTGACATCTTTGTCCCAGCTGTCATCTAAATTCCTGTCAAAGAACTGCCTGAGCTATATGAATAAGGGATTTTCGTTCCCAACCCGTGTGAAGACAGGATTAACATCAAAGAAATATAAGGAGATGACCACGGCATATAAGGATTATGTAGGTCTTTACAGTAAGATTGTCTCTACGCCGGTGCAGTATTATTCTGATGCCGGTGTAAGCGATGAGGATAAGAATGCAAGCGGAACGACTGCGCCTTTACAGTCTTTAGCCGGATCCACTCTGGATTTCAGCTTTATGATCGGGGATCAGTCGGATGATAACAAGTATGGTTTACGTCTTTACATTGATCTCAATGGAGATGGCATTATTTCCAAGGATGAATTAGTGGAAGATACATATGCCAATGATTCGGGAGTAGTATATACATACCGTGGAGAGGATACAAAGGATTCTTCCGGTAAGCCATACACCAATAAGGCAGGCGAGCCGATCCAGGTACCGGCAGTACAGAATTACAGCTATGATTTCAGTAATAACAGCCGGTTATATCTGAACAAAAATAAGAAATCCGGTGCTATTAGCTGGAAGTTTGTACTCTACAATACAAGTAATAAGGAAAATTATCAGTCCGTAACCGGTGTGTCCCGTTATGAGCGTCCAAATCTGGCGAAAGCGCAGAGCGAGATCAAGGTTCTTCAGGTAGTGGCAGATGCCCAGATGTCAACACAGGCAAATCTGGAAAATGAATTGAGCAATTCCGGCAGCCTGTTTGCTAAATATGCCACAGATAAGGATATTATGAAGGACTTTGCGATTACGGTAACCACGATCAGTCTCACGGATTTTGTGGCGCAGGTAAAGGCGGGCACGTTGGGCAATGCGACGACAGGTGATGAATATAACTGCTATGTGATCAGTTGTGGTTCTGAACTGACCGGCAGCAGTGATGCGGATTATGTGGCTGCAGATAATTACCTGACCAACAAGGCAACAAAGGATGGTGTCACGGTTGTATTTACCGGAGAGGCATTAACCAGTGATTATAAGGCAGAAAATCTGAAAAATGTACTGAATATGTGTCGTTTTACAGCTAAGGATCCTTATTACGGTTCGATCAAGGATGCTGCCAGCAGACCATTTGATGACAAGGCATACCCAGGTGATAAGGATAAGTTTGAGTATAGTTATGCCAAGGTTATGGAGGATGGTTCCGGAGAGAATAAGGTATATAACAATGACCTCTGGAAAAACCTGGATTACGGTGATAAGGCAAAGAAGGATACCAATGCGAACCGAAACAATAAAGGACGTATTACGACATATCCATATACTATTGATCAGTCTTTAAAGATTGCATCGACAGCAGCACAGGACTATCAGTTAAATATGGAAAACAGCGGTCTGGTTGTATGGTATTCCCTTGGAGCAGCAGGCGAGGGGGATGACTCCGAGTATGGTATTTCTCCAAGAGACGCATCGAATAACTATTATCTGTATACCGTACAGAATGTGACCTATGATCTGATCGATCTGGAAAATGTATCAGATGATATGGAAATGAAGCTTTTTATTAACACATTGAGTGGAACCATGGCTTCTCCGAATGTTGTTGTGGATGAAGGGAAATCCGTTAACAAAGATTATAAGGATTTGACGATCAACGAAGTAACCAGTTCATATTATGATCTTAAGGCAGGAGATACAAAGAAATCTTCCGATGGTCTTGATATGACTATTTATAGCGGATCATTGAAACCGTCAGGCAGCAAGTATAAGGATTATGATGCAAACGCTACGGCAATTACACCGGCACCATCAGCGGCAGCTACGCCGGTTCCGTCTGGCGGATCAACCGGAGGAGAAGATGGGGAAGCAACCCCTGAGCCAACGAAGGCTCCAACACCGACACCGGTACCAACAAAGGATCCAAAGATTTTCCTGTACAATAAAGAGGGAAAACAGTGGTGGCAGGTTATGTCGGAGAATGCAGATGACTTTAAGGGATGGAAAGACAGTGATCTGTTAGTGATTGACTACTCTTATGAACCGACAAATGAAGGAACCAATGCTATCACACTGGTAAATAAGGAGTATAATAAGTTTAAGTATTTACCGGGTAAGACACAGACGTTCTCTATGACATTGGGAGAGTTAAAAGATTTCTATGGAACAACGAATGATTTATCATTCTTAAATGTATTCAGCTGGGATGGCAATTGTAAGGTATATACTGTTGGTATCTTTGAGAATATGCAGCATTTTGAGGATTACAAGAAGAGTGGTGGTGGAACATCCGGCTCGGGCTCAGATGCAGATTATGAACCGGGTGAGGATATTGGTGAGAAGGAGTCTGATGACGATTTAAAGCCAACCTATAATACACAGCCGATCAGCTTTATACCAAAGAATGTAACCCATCGTATTTGGTTTACGCCGTATACCAACGCAACAGACTGTCTGAATGTTAACTCCTTCAAGATCTCTCTGGTGATGGGATCCTCTGCGGATATTGGAACAAAGGCTGAGTCAACCATCAGTTATATAGATAAGATTTATCAGGAAACGACAGATAAAGATGGCAACAAAGAGCTGCGGGAGTATGAAGCATCGAAGGATCATACCTTCACGGTAAAGGAAAATAACTTCCTGAGAGACAAGGTGCAGTATTACTTCTATGCAAAGGATAACTTTATAAACAACACAGCAGATCATACGAATGCAAAGACCAGATGGGTGCGTTTTGATATTGCAAACCGTAGGAGGTCAGCACTTACCTATCTGCATCTCTATTATGAAGGTGATCTGGATACCACATATGTATTCCCACTGGATTAAGCGGGAAGTGGAAGAAGTATCCGGTACAAACCGGACATAGAAAAGAACAGTTTGACAATGCTTGAAAAGCATGCTAGACTGTATGCATAAAATGCGTGGAAGGGAAGAAGTAGTATCAGAGGAAACCTACAGAAAGCAGCCGGATGATGAGAGGCGCAGGGGCATCCTGATATGAATACATCCCGGAGCAGCCGGCTGAAGATCATATAGTAGGTCTGGACGGGATTGTACTCCGTTATTGTGCAGGGATATAGAGGTATCCTATGGAGCCTGTCATCGTGAGGTGATAGGAAATAAAGGTGGTAACACGATGATATCGTCCTTTATCGGCATATGCCGGTAAAGGACGTTTTTTCGTATCAGAATGCTTTCAGTCAGGATACTTTGATGGAAAAATAAGAAAGTGAGGAAAAGAACATGACAACGTATGACGAGTTAGTGGCAAGAGGACTGATCGCTCAGGTAACAGATGAGGAGGAGATCAGGGAACTGGTAAATGAAGGAAAGGCGGTATTTTATATTGGATTTGATCCGACGGCAGATAGTCTTCATGTTGGTCATTTTATGGCACTTTGTCTGATGAAGCGTCTGCAGATGGCAGGCAATAAGCCAATTGCATTGATCGGTGGAGGTACGGCAATGATCGGTGATCCAAGTGGACGTACCGATATGCGTCAGATGATGACGAAGGAAACGATTGCACATAACGTTGATTGCTTCAAAAAGCAGATGAGCCGTTTTATTGATTTCTCCGAGGAAAAAGCTCTCATGGTAAATAATGCAGACTGGCTTCTGGATCTGAATTATGTTGAGCTGCTTCGTGATGTGGGACCACATTTTTCTGTAAACCGAATGCTTACGGCAGAGTGCTACAAGCAGCGTATGGAGCGGGGGTTAAGCTTCCTGGAGTTTAATTACATGATTATGCAGAGCTATGATTTCTACGCATTATTTCAGAAATACGGCTGTAATATGCAGTTTGGCGGCGATGATCAGTGGAGTAATATGCTTGGAGGAACCGAGCTGATCCGTCGTAAGCTTGGTAAGGATGCGTATGCTATGACAATTAACCTGCTTCTGAACTCTGAGGGGAAGAAAATGGGTAAAACACAGTCCGGTGCTGTCTGGCTTGATCCCAACAAAACTTCTCCGTTTGATTTCTATCAGTACTGGAGAAATGTGGCAGATGCAGATGTACTTAAGTGTCTGCGTATGTTGACATTCCTGCCGTTAGAGCAGATTGAGGAGATGGATCACTGGGAGGGAAGCCGTCTCAACGAGGCAAAGGAAATTCTTGCATTCGAGCTGACAAAGCTGGTACATGGCGAGGAGGAAGCCGGGAAGGCACAGGAAGGAGCCAGGGCACTTTTTGCAGGTGGTGGTAATACAGCAAATATGCCGGAGATTGCACTGGCAGAAGAAGATTTCGAGGAGGGACAGATCGGAATTCTGAAGCTGCTGGTAAAGGCTGGACTTGCAAGTTCCAACGGAGAAGCCCGGAGAAATGTAGAGCAGGGTGGTGTGTCTGTAGATGGTGATAAGATCACAGATGTAAAGGCTCAGATTGCGAAGGACAGTATTGGTGTAGATGGTATTGTGCTGAAGCGTGGCAAAAAGAAATTTATGAGAGTTGTTGTGAAATAAAAATTTATTAAGAAGGAAAAAGAAAACACATTTTGCCGGATCACTTCGAATCGTGATCTGGCAGAATGTGTTTTTGTTTGGGTTATTTAAATTATTCCATACATAGCATGGAAAGAAGCTGTGCATAGACATCTTCGTTTTTTTCTTTGAATCTTCGGCAGACATCCACGGCTTCCTCTTCACTGGTGACATTGAGAGAGACTTCCAGAAGTTTGCTGCCCCGTTCGTAAATGCAGCCGGTGGCGAGATATTCATTGGGACGGATCATGGTATAATCTGTCTTGATCGAGGTGGTTTCTACGATAGCAAGACGATTCTTTTCCAGATATTCGTCAATCTCCCGGCAGGTATCGGTGGGAAGCTGATTCCCAAAGAAACGTAAGGTTTCCTTGCCAATCTCAGCGATCGTGTAATAGGACTTCTCATGGGTCTGATCCACAAGGATCATGGCGTCCTCCGTAAGTTCCGATAAAGTCTGCTGGATGGACAGGTAATCCGTGTACCCTGTTTCCAAAATGAAATCAGAGAGGATTGCATTTGGCATAGGCTGGTCTGCCTGATTTAAAAAATATAGGATGATCAGCTTATACAGCTGCAATGACTCTGGTGTCATAATGGTGCCTCCTTTTCGTGGACAGGGCAGGAAAAATGCTGACGCTGTCCTGTTTCATTTATCTGGCATCCCTGATAGAGATGCTGTACCTTCATCTGATGCATGATGGTATTTAATATTTCACGTTTCTTCATGCTCCAAGCAGGAGCAAGCAATAAATCCTTTGGACCATCTCCCGTAATACGGTGAATCACAATGTCCGGCGAGAGATGAGCAATACAATCAAGTAGAATAGCAATATATTCGTCTTTTGTCAATGGTGTGATGGTACCTTTTTCAAAATCCTCTGCCAAAGCTGTTCCCTTCAATATATGAAGGAGCTGCAGCTTGATTCCGCTGATTCCGGTTTCATTGAGATATCGAATGGTTTGCAGCATCTGGTGGTGGTCTTCTCCGGGGAGCCCAAGGATAACATGAACAATCACAGGAATCCCTCGCCGGCGAAGCTCCCTGACGGTGGCATCAAAGCAGGAAAGAGGATAACCTCTGTGAATGATGCAGGCAGTGGAATCATGCATGGTTTGAAGACCAAGCTCTACCCAGACAGGTTTTTGCTGCTGACATTCGGACAATAGTTCATAAATCTCCGGAGAGAAACAATCCGGCCGTGTTGCAATAGACAATGCGGCAGTCTGTGGATGCGTCAGTGCTTCCTGATAAAGAGACCGAAGGTAGGAAACCGGGGCATAAGTATTGCTGTAGGATTGAAAATACGCAATATATCGTTCACCACAGTATTTCCGGCCGGATCGGAGACGCTTGATCCCTTCATCAATCTGCCGGGTAACAATTCCCGGATCCGGACTGAATGACCCGGACGAGGATGCCTTTCGGGTTACTGCAAATTCTCCGGAGCCGCCGGCACTGCAGAAGCTGCAGCCGGAGATCCCTTTGGTACCGTCTCTGTTGGGACAAGTCATTCCGCCGTCAATGGCTACCTTGTAGATCTTTTCTCCGAACTGCTGTTTCAGATAACAGTCGAGAGAGTAGTAGGGCTTTCCGTTCCAGCGCCGACAGGCCTGATCATAGGCGGCAGTTTCCGGAGTGCGGGAATGACGTCGGCGTGCCATTAGTGGATATGATCTTTGATCGCCTGGGATACAACCTCTGCAACCCGTGGATCAAATGCTTCCGGAAGAATATTGTCTTCGTTCAGATCTTCATCTGCAACGAGGCCTGCAATGGCATAGGAAGCGGCAAGCTTCATTTCCTCTGTGATCTGGCTGGCACGTCCCTCCAGAGCACCCTTGAAGATACCCGGAAAAGCGACCACATTATTCACCTGATTTGGAAAATCGGAACGGCCGGTTCCAACAACGCGTGCCCCGGCTTTCTTTGCAACATCCGGCATAATCTCAGGTACAGGGTTTGCCATAGCAAACAGGATGGCATCATGATTCATAGAGGCAACCATTTCCGGTGTGACAATGTTAGGGGCGGAGACACCTACAAAGATGTCGGCGCCCTTTAAAGCATCGGCGAGAGTTCCTTTTTTGCCGGTCAGATTGGTAACTTCCATCATATCCTTCTGCATCCAGTTCAGATCGGCAGAATCCTTGGAAAGGATACCGGATTTGTCACACATTACAACATCCTGGAATCCAAAACGAAGTAATAGTTTGGTAATGGCAACTCCGGCAGAGCCGGCACCGTTTACGACAACGTGACAATCTTCTTTCTTTTTATTGACAACCTTGAGTCCGTTCATAATGCCGGCAAGCACCACAATGGCAGTACCATGCTGATCGTCATGAAAGACCGGGATATTTAAAGCATTTTTCAGTCGCTCCTCAATCTCAAAGCAGCGTGGAGCAGAAATATCCTCCAGATTGATGCCGCCAAAAGCAGGGGCAATATTGATGACTGTTTGTACGATCTCATCGGTATCCTGGGTATCCAGACAGATCGGAAATGCGTTGACGCCACCAAATTCTTTGAAGAGAACGGCTTTTCCCTCCATAACCGGCATTGCTGCTTCCGGTCCGATATTGCCAAGACCAAGTACGGCGCTTCCGTCAGAAACTACAGCGACAGTATTAGACTTGATCGTATATGTATATGCCGCTTCTTTATCCCCGGCAATGACTTTGCAAGGTTCAGCCACACCCGGTGTATATGCAAGAGCCAGATCCTCTCTGGATTTTACCTGACATTTCGGTGTAGTTGTGATTTTTCCGTTCCATTCCTTATGAAGGGACAGTGCTTGTTCTTTGAGATCCATAATGATAACCCAACCTTTCTTTATTGTTATACTGGGCATAAGCCATATAAATCAATGATATCATATTTTATAGGTGAAAACAAGATAACTGTGGGACAGAAGAAGGAGAGAAGACAAGATTTGTCGAGAGAATTTTCCATTTGGTATTTACAGATTGGAAATTATTGTATATACTTAAGAAAATCAATATGTCAGACGGAATTCATTTGTTCTAAAGTATGATTTCAGAGATTATTTCGTTGAAGATTCATTATGATTTCAGAAGGTATTAAAATTTAATATTTATTCCAAAATGGAGGTTATACATGGAAGAATTAGAAAAAATGTCACTGGTTGAGTTACGTTTATACGGAAGAAAACTGGGGATGAAAAATGCAACGACATTTAAGAAGCAGGAGTTGATCGGGGAGATACAGAAGATTCTTGCAGCCCAGAATACTCCGGCCAGGGAAAGAACAGAGAGAGTATCCGGGGACAAGAAAGAGGAAGCTTCTGCAAAAACCGGGAAAAGAACTGTCAGCAGGAGAACAGCAAAGCAAAATAGCGGAGAGGATAATTCAAAAGAAGCTGTTGGCCCGGAGGCAGAGACACCGGGTGCTCCGGCTGCAGGGGAGAGAACGTCACGCCGTCCAAGATATGATGAACGTCCGGCAAGAAAGATGGAGCGGCGGACTGTCAGAAAACCGGTGGATTATGAGGAACGGAGTAATACTATGTCCAGAACACCGAGACCGGTGGTGCGGGGAGGATATACATCAAACCTGCAGGAGATGCATACAGTGCGTGAGGAAAGAAGATACGGAACAGGCAGAGATGACCGGAATAATAACCGTGATGACCGCTACAGCCGTGATGACCGGAGCAGTAACCGCGAGGACCGCTACAGCCGTGATGACCGGAGCAGTAACCGCGAGGACCGCTACAGCCGTGATGACCGGAGTAACAACCGGGAGGACCGCTACAACAGAGACGACCGGAGCGGCAATCGTGAGGAACGCAATAACAGCCGTGATGGATACAGTTTCCATGATAATAGAAATAATATGCTCCATGAGGAGACATCCCATACGTCTCATATTAATATGAGAGGAGATGCAGCAACCATACCGTATTCGGAACTGGCACAGCTTGACAGCGGAGAGACCAAGACCGGTATCCTTGAAGTTATGCCGGAGGGCTACGGTTTTGTAAGATGTGATAATTATCTGCCGGGCGAGGCTGATGTTTATGTGTCTCCGGCTATGATACGTCGTTTCGGACTCCGGACCGGTGATATTCTTGTGGGTAATACCCGGATCAAGAATCAGAACGAAAAGTTCAGTGCATTATTATATGTAAATACCGTGAATGGTTATACGCTGGAAGAAACCTCCGGCAGAGTGAAGTTTGAAAATCTGACCCCGATTTTTCCAAATGAGCGTATTCGTCTGGAGGTGCCGGGAGCAGGGAACAGCAATATTTCCATGCGAATGATGGATCTGATCTCTCCGATTGGTAAGGGACAGAGAGGAATGATCGTTTCCCAGCCTAAGACAGGTAAGACAACATTATTAAAGCAGGTGGCAAAATCTGTGACACATAATCATCCGAATATGCATCTGATCGTGCTTCTGATCGATGAACGTCCGGAGGAGGTAACGGATATCAAGGAATCGATTCAGGGAGAGAATGTAGAGGTGATCTACTCAACATTTGACGAATTGCCGGAAAACCACAAAAGAGTATCCGAGATGGTGATTGAGCGTGCAAAACGTCTTGTGGAGCATGGTGGCGATGTGATGATCCTTCTGGATTCCATTACCCGACTGGCGAGAGCCTATAATCTGACGGTGCAGCCAAGTGGCCGTACCTTGTCTGGTGGTCTGGACCCGGCAGCCCTTTATATGCCAAAGCGGTTCTTTGGTGCTGCGCGTAATATGAGAGAGGGCGGAAGCCTGACCATCCTTGCAACGGCATTGGTAGATACCGGAAGTAAAATGGACGACGTGGTATTTGAGGAGTTTAAGGGAACCGGTAATATGGAGATGGTTCTTGACAGAAGTCTTTCCGAGAAACGGCTGTTCCCTGCAATCGATCTGCCGAGATCCAGTACACGCCGGGATGATCTGCTTCTGGATCAGGAGGAGCTGGAGGCCAATTTCCTGATCCGTAAGGCATTTGGTGGCAATAAGTCGGAGGAAGCCGTGGAAAACATTATTTCTATGTTCCGGAAGACAAAAGACAATAAAGAATTGATTCAACTGGTAAAAAAAGTAAAAATTGTCTAGGAAAAGTGCTTGCATTTGAAATAACGCTATGATATACTGAATAAGTTGTGTGTAAGTAATAGGTTATCCCTGTCAGGATAACGAAAGGAGGTTACTAACATCATGAGAGAAGGAATTCATCCTAATTATTATCAGGCAAAGGTTGTCTGCAACTGTGGAAATGAGTTTGTAACAGGTTCTACAAAGGAAGAGATCCATGTAGAAATCTGCTCTAAATGCCATTCATTCTACACCGGACAGCAGAAGGCTGTTAAAGCTCGTGGTGCGATTGATAAATTCAATCGTCGTTATGGCATTAACGCAAACTAGCGGGATATTTGGCCGGGGAGACCGGTCTTTCAAATGGTCACAGTACCTTTGCGGTATTGTGACCATTTGTGTTAGTCAATAATATGAAGTGTGGGAGTGCGTAGTACGGAATGATCCGTGTAACCCGTAATCTGGTTAGTAGGAAGGAACGAACATACGATGAAATCATCAGGAATTGGCGGGCAGGCAGTGCTCGAAGGGGTTATGATGCGTAACCGGGATAAATATGCAGTTGCTGTCAGAAAGCCCGATGGAGAAATTTCTGTTAAAAACTGGAACACAGGGAGTGTCCGGGACAGGCATATTTTGCTTCGTCTGCCGGTCATCCGGGGTGTTGCAGCATTTATAGAATCATTAATACTTGGAATCAAGACGCTGACATATTCCTCCAGCTTTATTGAGGAGGATGTGGAAAAGGCAGGACAGGTGGAAGTGGCAGAGGTATCCGACCGGAAAGAAATGCTGGAAAATATTCTGATCGTAGCTTTGTCGATTCTGCTTGCAATCGGCTTTTTTATGATACTTCCTTTTGCGGTATCAAAGCTGTTTCAGAGCAGAGTGCATTCTCAAATGATGCTTTCCGTGATTGAAGCGGCATTGAAGATATTGCTGTTTTTGGGATATGTTGTGGCAATCTCATTTTTGAGTGATATTAAAAGAACCCTTATGTATCATGGGGCAGAGCATAAGACTATCAACTGTGTGGAGAATGGTCTGGATCTTACCGTGGAAAATGTGAAAACACAGTCCCGTTATCATAGAAGATGTGGAACAAGCTTTCTGTTAGTGGTTATGCTTGTGAGTATTATTTTCTTTTTCTTTATTCAGATCGATAATCTATGGCTGCAAATGCTTTACCGGATCTTGTTGGTCCCGGTAGTGGCAGGTGTATCCTTTGAGTTGATCCAGTTTGTGGGAAATTCGGACAATCGTCTGGTGCTTTGGATCAGTACGCCGGGACTGTGGCTGCAGAAGCTGACTACAAGAGAGCCGGATGACGGAATGATCGAGGTGGCGATCGCATCGGTAGAAGCGGTTTTTGACTGGAGAGCATATCAGGCAGAGGTTCAGAAGGAAAAGGCGCGCCGTGCCCGCAGAAAGAAAAAGGCAGCGAAAAAGGAAGAGGAAGAGAATTCCTTTGCAAGACCGGATGAAGAGATACAGCAGATGCCTGTAGAAGATCAGGATGATCAGGCATCGGAAAAGCCGGAGAGCGTGGATGAGTCTGTCTGGAGCCAGAGTGGAGCCGGTACAGTGACTGAAGAGCCGGAGAGACAGCCAAAGCGGGAAGAGACAATGATTCCGGAGAAAGAAAATAAGAAGGAAGAAAAGATTGCCGGAAAGAAGAAGCAGGATGACAGGAAGAAGCCTGTTGAGGAAAAGAAACAAGAAGGCAGAAAGGCGAGAAAGTCTGTTGAGGAGAAGAAGCAAGACGACAGAAAATTGGAAAAGCCTGTGGAGGAGAAGAAAACAGGCGACAGGAAGATAAAAAAGCCTGTTGAGGAGAAGAAACAAGACAGCAGGGAAGAGAAAAAGTCTGAGGAAAAGACTGCATCAGAAAAAAGAGAATGTCGAGGGGAAGAACGCCGGAAGCCGGCGAAAAAATCAGGTAGTGCAGGGATTTTTGACAGACTGCCGAAATCAAAGAAACGCCGGGAGCTGGAGGAACGGGAGGCAAGATACCGGAACCGTGCTGCAGAACGTATGCGCCAGATCAAGGAGCAGGAAGCCAGAGAAGCAGCTCACGAGAAGGCATATCAGGAGGCAAAGAAGCGTCGGGCAGAGCGTCTTGCGGCAACACAGGAGCTTCCAAAGCTGGATGAAGGCAGAACGGCAGCACCTAAGGTAACGGTGGAGCAGGATGCAGATGATTTGAAGAGTCTGGACCGCTTTTTTGATGATAAGAAGAATTAGTGCATAATAATGTTATGGAATGGACGGAGACAGGAGGTTGCGAATGACCTGGAGAGAGCTGCTCATGGAGGGAAAGAATATCCTGACAGCC
The DNA here is from genome assembly GCF_014384985.1 of Jutongia huaianensis. Lineage (GTDB taxonomy): Bacteria > Bacillota > Clostridia > Lachnospirales > Lachnospiraceae > Jutongia > Jutongia huaianensis. The sequence continues at coordinate 129,104 of NZ_JACRSX010000004.1, read as the reverse complement.
GGTAAAATAGAGGATGCAGAGCCGGATGCATGGCTCCTGCTGGAATATGTCAGTCAGATGGACCGGGCCAGGTTTTTTCTGCGGCAGCAGGAGAACGCTCCGGAGGAAAACATCAGGCAATACCGTGATCTGATCCGGCAGCGGGGCAGTCATATTCCGGTTCAGCATCTGACCGGGACGCAGGAATTTATGGGATTGGAATTTCTTGTTTCTCCGGATGTGCTGGTACCCAGACAGGACACCGAGCTTTTAGTGGAGAAGCTTCTTCCGTTGATTCAAGGAAAAAAAGTGCTGGATATTTGCACCGGTTCCGGGTGTATCGCCATAGCTCTGGCGAAGCTTGGAGTGCCAAAGCTTGTGGAAGCTACGGATCTTTCGGAGAAGGCACTGGAAATTGCCGGAAGGAATGCAGAGAAGCTGGGGGCGGATGTGGCCTTTTATCAGGGAGATCTGTTGGAAAACATATCGGCGAAGTATGATATTATTGTATCCAATCCGCCGTATATTGCCTCAGAGGTGGTTGGTGGTCTGATGCCGGAGGTGCGGAAGCATGAACCGCTAATGGCACTGGATGGAGGTGCGGACGGTCTGGTATTGTACCGTCGTCTGCTGGAGCAGGTTCCATCTCATTTAGAGCAAGGAGGAATCTTTGCGGTAGAGATTGGATATGATCAGGGAAAGGCTGTGTCGGAGTTATTTAGGAAGCATGGTTTTGAGAGGATAGAGTGTTGTAAGGATCTGTGTGGCAATGACAGGGTTGTGATGGGAAGTCTGAATGAAAGATAAAATGCTTTGTGCTTCAGGTTCAAAGTCTGTGAAAGAATAAACAATAGCAGGAAACAGGAGGAAGAAAAATGTTTGATCGTTTAGAGGATTTAGCGCGGAGTCTGGAAGAAATAAATATGCAGTTGACCGATCCCGATGTCATTAATGACCAGAATAAATACCGGCAGCTGATGAAGGAGCAGAGTGAGCTGACGCCGATCGTAGAGAAGTATCAGGAGTATCGTGCAGCGAAGGACGGCATTGAAGAAAGTCTCCAGATACTGGAAGAGGAAAATGACGAGGAGATGCGGGAGCTTGCCAAGGAAGAGCTGGCAGAATGCCGTGAGACGGTAGAAAAATGTGAGCAGGAGTTAAAGATCCTGATGCTTCCGAAGGATCCGAATGATGATAAAAACGTTATCGTGGAGATCCGTGGCGGTGCCGGTGGAGATGAGGCGGCACTTTTTGCGGCAGATCTGTTCCGGATGTATTCTAAATTTGCAGAGGCAAACCGCTGGAAGGTCGAAGTGATGAGTGCCAATGAGAATGGCATTGGCGGTTTTAAAGAAATTGTCTTTATGGTAAATGGTCTTGGTGCATACTCCAAGCTGAAATATGAGAGTGGTGTTCACCGGGTACAGAGAATTCCGTCTACTGAGTCAGGCGGCCGTATCCATACTTCTACTGCCACCGTAGCGATCATGCCGGAGGTAGAAGAGGTGGATGTGCAGGTGGATCCAAAGGACTGTAAGATTGACGTGTTCCGTGCTTCCGGAAATGGTGGCCAGTGTGTCAATACCACGGATTCGGCTGTTCGTATCACACATATTCCAACGGGAATTGTGGTGTCCTGTCAGGATGAAAAGTCACAGCTCAAAAATAAGGATAAGGCAATGAAGGTTCTCCGTTCCCGTATTTATGATCTGGAGAGAGAGAAGGCGGAGAGTGAGCAGTCAGCAGAGCGGCGCAGTCAGGTGGGAACCGGTGACCGTTCGGAAAAGATCCGTACCTACAATTTCCCGCAGGGACGTGTGACTGATCACAGAATCAAGTTTACAAGCCACCGTCTGAATGAAATTCTTGACGGAGATCTCAATGAGCTGTTAGATAATATTATTGCAGTGGACCAGGCAGCGAAGCTGGCGAAGATGAATGAGGAAGCATAAAAAGTTGAGAAAGGATTGTTAGATACAGAGGAATAAAAATAATGGAATTTTGGGATATATACGATGAAAACAAACAGCGTACCGGGCGTACTATGAAACGCAACGACTGGCGGCTGAAGGAAGGCGAATACCATCTGTCCGTTCTGGGAGTGATCAGACGGCCGGACGGCAGATTCCTGATCACGAAGCGCGCCATGAATAAAGAATGGGCACCGGGCTGGTGGGAAGTACCGGGCGGCGGTGTGCAGGCAGGAGAGGATTCTGCAGATGCCATTTTACGGGAAATACAGGAAGAAACTGGTCTGGATGTATCAAAGGCAGAAGGTGGTCTTTTGTTTTCCTATCGCCGGGAAAATATTAAAGAAGGCGACAACTATTTTGTGGATGTTTACCGGTTTACCATGGACTTTACAGAGGCCGATGTAACGGTGCAGCAGGAAGAAGTAAAAGGCTTTGAGATTGCCGGTCCTGCGGAGATCGAGAAGTACGGAAAAGAGGGAATCTTTCTTCATTATGACAGTATCCGTCAGGCATTTGAATAAGAACAGTTATATCATCAATAGTGTACCTAGTGTCAGCAGCCCTAATCCGGCTGCTGATTTTTTATTGAGCTGCTTATATATAAGGGGAAGAATTTGAACGGATGTCGTTTAGAGCGAGTTAAACAAAAATAAATGGATTAGAACAAAATGAACATATACTTTTCTGAAGTGGTTGAATTCCTCTGGTAGCATTGTTAAGATAATTATATCGCGATACGGTAACTTGTTAGAATTGTGAAAAAGTGGAGGAAGGAAAATGGGTTTGCACAAAATGAAACAGAGAGTCATGGCAGGGGCACTGGCTGTAGCGATGGTTGCAACAATGATGCCGGAAGGGTACTCTGTCACGAGAACTGCTGCTGCGGAAACAAAGGAACAGTTTATGGATAGTGAATTTTCGTATGGAGCACTTCCGGAGGATGAGGTGACGATGCCGGAACGAACAAAATGCACGGGAGACGAATGGAAGGGAACGGAAAATAATCTTAATATTACATCTGTCAACACATTGAAAGACAGCTCTAATCTGATTCCTTATCATAATGTGGAGTCTGCATTTTTGGGAGCAAAGGATTATGCCAGAGAGGGTTCGGACTATTATCAGCTTTTGACCGGAGAAAAGGAAAAATGGGATCTGACTGTATTGGATAACCCGTCTCAAGCAGAAAAGCTGGGAGCTTTTGAGACAGAAGATTATACGATGGATCAGAAGGATGGCTGGAAGAATGTAACACTTCCGGCAAGCTGGACCAGCTATGGCTTTGATCATTCTATTTATACGAATACCACCATGCCGTTTGAGGAATATGTGTTATTTCCTGAGGCACCGGTAACGAAAAATCCGGTGGGACTTTACCGTAAAGAATTTACTGTGGATGATACAATGTTTCAGGAAAATGGAAAGATATATATTACCCTTGGCGGTGTAGAATCTGCATATTACCTTTATGTCAATGGTGTGGAGGTCGGATATAGTGAGGACAGCTATGATCCTCATACCTTTGATATTACAGATCTGCTTCATAAACAGGGAGAGAAGAACCTGCTGGCAGTAAAAGTGATGAAATTCTGTGATGGAACATGGCTTGAGGACCAGGATATGATCTATGACGGTGGCATTTTCCGGGATGTTTATCTGACAAGTACACCTGCTGTTCATATTCAGGATTATGATTTACGCACAGATCTGAATGATAATTACACAGAAGCACAGGTAAATATTAAATTACAGACACAAAATGATTCTGTCAATGGCAGACAAAACATGGCTGCCAAAGCGGTGCTTTACGATGAAAACGGAAGTGAGGCTGCATCAGGACAGGTTCAACTTGGAGAGATAAAAGCGGGGGAGAGTAATAATTCAGAGATATCATTTTCGGTCAGTAAACCTGCGCTGTGGGATGCGGATCATCCCAATCTTTATACGCTGGTAGTTTCTCTGTATGATGCTCAGGGTAAGCTGCACTATGAAAGCGTAAGCCAGAACATAGGTTTTCGTAAGCTGCATTTTACATCGACAAAGGTCACATCGGACGGAAAGTATAATAACGCTACGGAGCATTACGATACTGTTACGCTTAATGGAAAACGTCTGCTGATCAAAGGGATAAACCGCCACGATACAGATGTGGAAACAGGAAAATATGTTTCGCCAGAAGTGTACAGGGAAGATGTACGTCTGATGAAGCAGAATAATATAAATGCAATTAGGACATCTCATTATCCGAATGATGATTATTTATATTATCTTTGTGACAAGTATGGAATTTATGTGATGTGTGAAAGTAATAATGAGTCTCATGCGATCAATTCTGACGAGGAAAAACTGAGTAGGCTGGAGAAAGCGGCACTGACAAGACAATCTGCATCGTATGAGCGTTTCAAGAATACCACCTGTAATCTGTTCTGGTCTATTGGAAATGAATCATCCCAGGGATGGACGGAGAAGGATGGTGATTATGCGGGTGGGATGTTTGCCCATCTGGTGCAGTTTTTTAAAGATCGTGATAATACCAGAATGGTACATTATGAAGGAATGAGTGCCGGAAGAAAGGGTTCCACTGCTATTGATATGGTAAGTCATATGTATTATTCACCGGATAGTACATTATCATATGCACAGGATGAGAGTCATATGCCGTTTTTGTTATGCGAGTATGATCATGCAATGGGAAATGCAGTTGGAAATCTGAAGGAATACTGGGATATCATTCGTCAGTATGATAATATGCTGGGAGGCTTTATCTGGGACTGGGTGGATCAGTCCAGAAAAGTAGCCATTAAGGATGGTGACTGGGATTATTATGGACAGGAGAATGCTCATACCAGCGGTCTGTATGATCTGAAGGGATACTATTTAGGATATGGTGGAGACTGGGGAAGTACATCTGCAGATAAGAATTTTTGCCAGAATGGACTTTTGTCCGCAGACAGAGATCCGCAGCCGGAGATTAAAGAGGTAAAATACCAGTATCAGGACTTTTGGTTTACTTCTTTGGGAGAAAAGCTAAATGGGCAGACTGTTCATATAAAAAATGAAGGAATTTCAAAGGATTTATCAGAATATGATGTGGTTTGGGAGTTGAAGGAAAATGATACGGTTATTCAGCAGGGTACCTTAAAGGAAACATTAAAGCCTCAGGAAGAGAAGGATATCGAGATTCCATATTACCTTCCACAGAATCTGAAAAAGGGGGCAGATTATTATTTGAACCTTTCCGTGAAAACGAAAGAAGCTGCATGGCCATTGGAAAAAGGATATGAGGTTGCTTATGCGCAGTTTGTTATAGATGCTTCGGTGGAAAACAGTAGTCATCTTTTACAGGGAGATGAGGTGACAGTGAAAAAAAAGGATACATATTATGAGGTATCGGGAAAGGACTTTCATTTTACCATTGATCTGGACACAGGACTGATGGGAAAATATTACTATAAAAATGATATTTTAATGAAGAATGGACCGGTTCCCAATGTTGGAAGAGCGAAGCTTGATAATGATTCGAGCAGATATGCCGATCTGATGAAGGAGCTTACGCTGGCAGGGGAACCGGAAGTGATAAAAAATGCACAGGGCTGTTATGTCATTAAAGTAAAGTGGAATACAGCATATTTTAACGGATCAACCAAGGACAAGCAAGATACTGTTGCAATGAATTATCTTGTAGAAAACAATGGTGCAGTAACAATCAATGTAGTATATGACCTGACAAATATGCAGGGAAAGAAAATAGCAAAACTTGGGACAATCTTTTCTATGCCGGAGGGAAATGAAGATATTTCATGGTATGGAAATGGAGATGGAGAAAGTTATAATGATCGTCAGAGCTATACAAGAAAAGGTGTTTATCATACAAGTGTGAATGAAATGTATTATCCGTTTGCAATGCCCCAGGATTGTGGAAATTTGACAGGGGTTCACTGGTTTAATATTTGGAATCAGGCAACGCAGTGCGGTCTTTTGATTTGCGGGAATGATGAGCTGAATACATCGGCCCTTCCTTTTTCACCGGAGCAGTTGCAGAATGCAGAGCATGTAAATGAGTTAAAGCCGTCCGGTGATACTTATGTCACGGTGGATACGGCTGTCCGGGGAACCGGAAATGGTTCCTGTGGTTATGGAACATTAAAAAAATACAGAATTCAGAATAAGCTATATGATTACAGTTTTACACTGGTTCCGGTAGAGCTGCAGACGGGATATATGGATATTGCTTCTGAATACCGGGGACAGACATTGTCTTTCGAAAAGGCTTCCGGGGGGAATAACGAAAATGCCGGGGATGACAACACAGGAAATACACCGACGGCTGGCGGAACGCCGGAACCGGTACAGACTCCTTCCGGTATTTCAGGGGTTGTGGCTGCAGAAACTCCTGGAAAAACAGCTGTTTCTCCAGGAAAGGTGACCGGAGTAAAGGGTACTGGAAAGAAAAAGCAGATAAAGGTTCAGTGGAAAGCACAGAAGGCAGTTACTTACAAAATTGCATATAGTGCCAATAAAAAGAAGCTTGCCGGGCTGAAAGACAGCGTGGCAGCCAAAAAGCAGGGAGTTAATGTGAAATCGGCAAATAAAAACAGCATTGTGATTAAAGGGCTGAAAACAGGAACAAAGTATTATATAAAAGTATGTGCCGTAGACCGGTCCGGAAAGAAAAACGGCAAATGGTCCAAGATGGTATCGGCGAAGACAAAATAGTAATATTGAAGCAGCATAGATCATTGAAAACAACCGTTATGAAATGTTTATTCATTTTGTAACGGTTGTTTTTTGATGAAATTATGGTAAGATACATAAGTAAAATGAAAGTTAGGCATTCAGATCGAGATGTGTGAGGGTGGAAAATGAATATTTTTCAATGTATGATGGCAGATATAGCAAAGGTGGTTTCCTTTGTGCCCAAAGCGGCAAAGACAGGCATTGTTTATGGAATCGTGATGCTGTTCTTCTGTCTGGCAGCGGGAAAGCTGCGGTATCGGCAAAAGAAAAAGCAGCCAGAAGGAATGAATACGGACGGGGAGACGGAAACGGTTTGCCGGTGGTGGCCGCTCCGACAGGGTCAGTGGATCGGAAGTATTCTTTTTGTAATTTATTTTCTGGTGCTGCTACAGACGGTATTTTTTAGCAGAGAACCCGGCAGCAGATGGGGGACGCAGCTGCAGTTTCTTGGAACCTGGGGAACTACAATGCAGGATCACGCGTGGGTTCTGGAAAACATTCTGTTGTTTCTTCCGTTTGGGATTCTGCTGCCCGTCTGTCTGCCGGGCAGAGGTCATTGGCTGACCGTGCCGGCCGGAATATTATGCAGCGCATGTATAGAATATATCCAGCTTCGCACCGGCAGGGGCTATTGTCAGCTGGATGATGTGGTCATGAATGGACTTGGAGCACTGGCCGGCTGGCTGATCTGGTGGCTGATCCGTTTGTTTTGTATGGGAGTAAGGTTATTTTGGCATCAGACCTTCATACGAAAACGGGTTTTTCTGGTGGCAGCGGTTTTGTGGATGGTTGTGATCTTTTTATTTTCTTCCCAGCCTGCGGATGAATCCACACAGACAAGCCTGCGGGTGGAAAGGGTTATCTGTGCATTGATGATACCGGACTATAATATGAAAACACCAGAGGAGCAGACAGCACTGGCAGAGCGGATTGAGTTTCCGGTCAGGAAAGGAGCACATATGACAGAATATGCCATATTGGCAGTTCTTTTGCTGGGGATACTGGCGGGAGAATATATGGAAGGATGTATTGTGATCTGGTCCGTTATCCTGGCGGCATTATATGCTTCTACGGACGAGTTTCATCAATTGTTTGTGCCGGGGCGCAGCGGGCAGTTCCGGGATGTGCTGATCGACAGCTGCGGCGCAGCGGCCGGTACGCTGATTGTGTACGCTCTCTGGTGGAGGGGAAGCCGTGGACACCGGAAATGATACCATCTGGAAAAAGCATTTTACATTGTGTTTCTTTTGGGGTAATATGGCTAGGCAGGAAAGGAGCGGTCAGAATGGATTTTATGATTGGAAGTGTAGATGCAAAGCGGCTTCGCAGGGATTTACTTCGACAGCTTCGAAGTATTCCGAACCAGAAATCGCCGGAGGTACGAAATAAAATATATACAGCCCGGCTTACGGATGAACAGGGACTGCTTGCCATGGCCAAAAAGGAGGGCATGGAGATCCGTCGGTATATTCGGTGAGAGAAAAGGAAAACAGAACATTTGATATGGAGACAGGGAGACATAGAAATGATCGATGAGCAGAATTTAGGTGAAGAATTATACAATCTTTTGGCAGAACTGCTAAACAGCAAAATGAACCGGACAGTGATGGACAGTATCCGTGGTGAATACGGTGTGCTGCGGTATCTCTGCTATATTGAAGACCACGTTCATGCAGGAAAGCTGACAGAGCATCTTCATGTAGTACCGGGAAGGATGACGGATATTCTGACGAGTCTGGAATCTAAGGGACTCATCAGGAGAGTGCGTGGGGAACGGGATCGTCGTCATGTGAATGTGTGTATCACGGAAGAAGGAAAAAAACAGGTAATGGAAATGCGTCAGATGATCAGCAGAGAATATGAAGGAATGTTTCAGATTCTGGGACCGAAGGATACGGAGGAGCTGATCCGGCTTTTGAAGATTGTCCTGTCATATCCCGATGCGAAGGACTCCAAATAAAAGATACAGAGGTTAAAAGATGGACTTTAAGAGATGGATGGTTCATAGAACGCAGTTATATTTGTATATAGAAGAAGCAGAAAGTGGGGGAGTACGTCTTTTACGATGCTACGGAGATTCTCCCGCTATTGCTGTGCCGGGAGAGATCAATGGATATCCGGTGACAGAGATTGGCAATTACTGCTTCGCGGATTCCGCGAGGGTCCGGGAGGCTCCGGAAAGACCGGATGGAACAAGGTCATTATCCGGAGAATATCTTCAGCAGGTGGAATTACCGGATACCGTAAAAAAACTTGGAAATCTTGCTTTTTATAACTGTAAAAATCTGCAGGAGCTTTGCTTTGGAATAAATCTTACCGAAGTGGGGAGTGACGCCTTTATGAACTGTAGATTGCTTCACCGGTTCCGTATAACCGGAAATATGAGACAGGAGACCGGTCTGAAACAGCTTCTGGCGCAGAGAATGTGTTCTATGGATGTTTTTTTTGTGGAGGGGCAGAGGATTGTTGGCAGATTGTTTTATCCGGAGTATGAAGAATATCATGATGAGATCGGACCTGCCCACATTTTTGCTATGAGCATCCGGGGAGAGGGATTCCGCGCGAGACAGTGTTTTCGTGAGGGGCTTGTTTCACTCCGGAATTATGATGAGATATTTGAACAGGCCTGTGCTGAAGAAAGTGCAGAAACATTGTGTCGTTTGGCAGGAAGCAGACTGGCATATCCTGTAGATCTGGAGGAGATACCGGAACAGAGATACCGGGAATATCTGCAGGAGCATCAGGAGGTACTGGCGGCAGTTTTGGTAGAGGAGCAGGAGATAGAGACTTTACGGCAGTTTGCAGCCGGTAATATACTTTCCGGGGAAGGATTACAGATGGCAGCGTCAATGTCATCCCGGAAGGAGTGGGTGCAGGGAACCGCGGAAATCTTGAAACTTCAAAGACAAAAGCTTCAGGAAACACCGAAAACAGAAAGGTATACATTTGAGGAATGGTAAAAGAGGAATATAATGAAAGAACATATCATGACAGAGACAGAGTGGGAGGATCAGATGGCATGTAAGGTGCTTGCGTACACCAAAGATGCTTTGTTTGTGGATCTTCGTTATATGGGAAGGGCGTTTCAGATCATGACGCCGCAGGCAGACCGGCAGATCACCACGCTGGCGGCTGACGGGGAGGTGCTTCATTATTCTTCGGAGCAGCTGATCCGGGTATTTCAAAAAAATGATAAATATCTGAATCGCCTTTATCTTCACAGTGTGCTTCATTGTCTGTTCCAGCATTTGTGGATCGGGGGACAGAGGGAGCGGCTGCTGTGGCATATTGCCTGTGATATTGCTGTAGAATATGTGATCGACCATCTGGATAAGCCGGCTGTACAGCGCATCCTTGGATGGACCAGAGAGCAGGTTTATGGTGAATTAGAGAAGCTGGGCAGTGGAATTTCTGCAGCAGTGGTATACCGTTATCTTCAGGAAAAGGATCAGGAGATGGTCCGAAAGCTGGGACAGGAGTTTTTTGCGGATGATCACCGGTACTGGCCGAAAGAGGAGCACAGGCAGGCGATGCCTTCGCCTGCGAGAAATCAATGGAAGCAGGCGGCGCATCAGATCTCTCTGGAGCAGAAACGGCAGGGGGATGACAGCGAGAAAGGACAAAGACTGCTGGGACAGCAGATGAAAGCCGGACAGCGCAGAAGAAGCTATCAGGAGTTTTTGAAGAAATTTGCTGTAATGCGGGAGGAACTGAAGCTGGATCCCGATGAGTTTGATCTAAGCTATTATACCTATGGGCTGCAAATCTATGGCAATCTGCCTCTGGTGGAGCCGGTGGAAAGCAGTGAGGTAAAAAAGATACAGGATTTTGTGGTGGTTGTGGATACCAGTTATTCCACCAGCGGGGAGCTTGTGCAGGGGTTTCTGCAGGAGACCTTTCAGATCCTTGCAGGGCAGGACAGCTTTTTTCGAAAGGCGAGGGTCTGGGTGCTGCAGTGCGATGAGACGGTACAAAAGGAGGATGTGATCTGTTCTCTGGAGGAGTTAGACCGTCTGTTTGATCATTTTGAAATATACGGTGGAGGCGGCACGGATTTCCGGCCGGCTTTTACACGGGTGCAGGAGCTTTTGGAACAGGGAGCTTTTGACAACCTCTGCGGTCTTTTGTATTTTACGGATGGAAAGGGTGTTTATCCCGGTGAAAAACCGCCTTACAAAACGGCATTTTTATTTCTGGAGGATTACGAGGAAGAGAAGGTGCCGCCGTGGGCGATGCGTATGAGAATTGATGAGGGGCAGGTTCGTTATAATGAATATTAAAGAGGCAAAGAATGAGATAAAAAATACTGTACAGGCATATCTGAAAAAGGATGAGATGGGAGATTACAAAATTCCCTCTGTCCGTCAGAGACCGATCCTTTTGATGGGGCCTCCGGGAATTGGAAAGACACAGATTATGGAACAGATCGCACGGGAGTGCAAAGTTGCATTAGTGGCATACAATATTACCCACCACACGAGACAGAGTGCTGTGGGGCTGCCGTTTATCCGTGAGACCTCTTATGACGGAAAGACGTATTCCGTCACAGAATATACGATGAGCGAGATCATTGCCAGTGTATACCGGAGGATGGAGGAGACCGGTCTGCAGGAGGGAATCCTTTTTGTGGATGAGATCAACTGTGTTTCAGAAACACTGGCACCGACCATGCTGCAGTTTCTTCAGGGGAAGATGTTTGGTAACCAGAAGGTGCCGGAGGGATGGGTGATCGTGGCGGCAGGAAATCCGCCGGAATATAATAAATCCGTCCGGGATTTTGATATGGTTACATTGGACCGCGTCCGCCGGATCGACGTGGAAGCGGATTACGGTGTCTGGAAGGAGTATGCGAGAAAGCAGAGGATACACGGTGCCCTGTTAAGCTATCTGGAGCTTCGCCCAAAGAATTTTTACCGGGTGGAAGCTGATGTGGATGGTCTGCAGTTTGTGACAGCCAGAGGCTGGGAGGATCTCAGCCAGCTTGTCTATGCCTATGAGGAGCTGGGACTTCCGGCAGGGGAGGAAGTTGTCTATGAATTCCTTCGTCATCACGATGTGGCAGAGGATGTGGCGGCATATCTGGAGCTGTATCATAAATATCAGGATGATTACGGCATCCCGGAGATTCTCAAAGGATGTGTCCGGACGGAGGTGTATACGAGACTTTTTCATGCTGCATTTGATGAGCGGGTCAGTGTTGTGGAACTTTTAACGGATGCGCTTCAGAGCCGGCTGGGACAGATATGCCGGCAAAAAAGAAAAACAGACCGGTGGTATGACTATTTAAAGGAATATCAGCATACCTTAAAGGAAGAGGAAACGCATCAGACACCGGCGGAGCAATATAAAATGCTTTTGGAAAAGCTGGAAGCAATGAATCAGAAGGCCGGGAGGGCAGAACTGGAGGAAAATTCCGCTCTTCGGGAAAAGGAGAGTCTGGTCCGGGAGATGGCAGCGTTTCAGCCGGCAGCAGCAGAGGCAAAAGAAGCTTTTGGAGAGGCCGCTGCCGGCTTCGAGCAGTGCCGGCAGCAGCTGGAACTTCTGGAGCAGGAAGGGGAAAAGGCAGTCGAGGCAGCCTTTGATTTTATGGAAAATGCCTTTGGGAACGGACAGGAGATGATATTGTTTGTCACGGAGCTGACGTTAATGACGGAGGCAGTACAGTTTTTTGCGCAGCATCCATGCGAGCGGTATCTGCAGTATAATCAGGAGCTTTTGATCGGCACCAGAAGACGGGAATTACTGGATGAATTAAATCAATAGATGACAACTCGTGTACTGGACGAAACAGCAAAGATATGTTATACTTTTGCAATATGGGTCTTGTTTCCATAGGAGAGAGGGGGACGAAATGACACGACAGGAGGAACGCATCCGTGCAAGACGGCGTCAGAGGCGGAAACAGGCAATGATGGTTCGCCGGATTTTGTTTAGTGTGTGTCTGCTGATCATCCTGGGATTGTGCATTTATGGCTATCGGAATCATAAACGGGTACAGACGCTTGGAGGAAAGATCGACCGGCTGGAACAGCAGCTGAAGCAGAATAAAACAGATCGGGAAAATCTCCGGAAGGAGCTTGACGATCTGCAGAAAGAGCTTCAGGAAAAGCAAAAGGAGCTGGAGAAAATACAGGCGGCTCTCTATGATGATCCGGAGAAGCCGAATGTCTATCTGACCTTTGATGATGGACCAAGTGCAAATACGGATTCCATCCTGGATACGCTGGCAGCCAATAATGTCCGGGCAACATTTTTTTGTATTGCCCAGAAAGGGGAGGCCAATCAGAAGAGATATCAGAGGATCGTTTCGGAGGGGCATACTCTGGGAATGCATTCTTATACACATGTTTACCGGACGGTGTATGCTGATCTGGAATCTTTTGAGAAGGATGTGACAGGGATCAGTGATTATTTATATCAGATCACCGGAGTCAGACCAAAGTATTACCGTTTTCCCGGAGGGAGCAGCAATACTGTCAGCAAGGTACCGATGAAGGAATGTATCCGTTATCTGAATCAAAGTGGTCTGACATATTTTGACTGGAATGCCCAGAATGATGATGCTACAGGAAAGTCCTATACGGCTGACCAGCTGGTGGAGCATGCCCTGAGAAATGTTAAGGCGGCAGGCAGTAATGTGGTATTACTAATGCATGATGAGCAGACCAAAACAGCAACGGCAGAATCTTTACCAAAGCTGATCAAACAGCTGAAAAATGCTGGTTATGATATATTGCCGATCACAGATAAGACACCATTGGTACAGCATGTATCAAAGGATTCTGTGAGCTGACAAAAGAAAAAAGAAATGGCAAAAGAACAAGGGACAGTGTGAAAATAAATTTTCACATATATATTTGTATCTGCGGTCCCAAATTTGCAGGTACAGGAAAGGCATGGTTAATAAGATGAGTGAATTTGAAGATGCAAATGTAGATAAGGACATACTCAGTCAGATCTTTGGTGATGATCTGGCGGATGATACAAAGGCAGAGAAAGCAGATGACAGTCTGTTTGCGGATAGTGCAGCAGAGGAGGAGCCGGCAGAAGAAACGGTTGCTCCGGAAAGTGCGGCAGAGGAGCCGGAAGAGCAGCAGGAGGAGCTTTCCGTGGAGGATATTCTGAAGGCTGCCAGAGAGGAAGAGGAGCCGGAGCCTGTTGATGAGGAGTTATCTGTAGAGGATATCCTGAAGGCAGCCAAGGAGGAGACTCCTGTAGAGGAAAGTCAGCCGGAGGTCAGGGCAGCGCAGATTGATACGGATGACGATGATGTGACCGTGATCACTAAGGGAACAACCATCAATGGTGGCATTTCTTCCGAGGGATCTCTGGAGGTTATGGGTACCATTACCGGTGATGTGGACTGTCTCGGCAGAGTTTCCGTATATGGTACGATTTCCGGTAATGTGTCTGCTTCTGACGTATTGGTACAGACCAAGCGTCTGGAGGGCAATATTAAGAGTGAGGGTGCCGTAGAGATATCCGGCGGCACTGTAGTCATCGGAGATATCGAGGGTACTTCCGCAACAGTAGCCGGTGCTGTCAAGGGAAATATTGATGTCAACGGACCGGTGATCGTGGATTCTACAGCTATTGTACAGGGAAGTATCAAGGCGAAATCCATTCAGGTCAATACAGGAGCTGTTGTAGATGGATACTGCTCATTGAACTATGCAGGTGTGAACCTGGATGAGTTTTTTGAAGATAAATAATATGGGGATGGACAAAAATTATGGCAAAGTATAAGAGAGTGTTATTAAAATTAAGTGGTGAAGCCCTTGCCGGTCCAAACAAGACCGGCTTTGACGAGGCAACCTGTCTTGAGATTGCCAGACAGGTGAAAGAGCTTGTGGATCAGGGAATCCAGATCGGTGTTGTAACAGGTGGCGGTAACTTTTGGAGAGGACGTACCAGCAAGAACATCGACCGCACCAAAGCAGATCAGATCGGTACACTTGCTACCGTAATGAACTGCATTTATGTTTCTGAGATATTCCGTTCTGTCGGGATTCAGACAGCTGTGCTGACACCGTTTGCCTGCAGCTCCTTTACCGAGCTCTTCTCAAAGGATTTGGCAGTGAAGTACATGGAGCAGGGAGTTGTAACATTTTTTGCCGGTGGTACCGGTCATCCGTACTTCTCAACAGATACCGCTCTTGTATTGAGAGCAGTGGAGATGGAAGCGGACATTATTCTGTCCGGCAAGTCTATTGACGGCGTGTATGATTCTGATCCGGCAGTCAATCCGGATGCCAAAAAGTATGATGAGATCGATATCAATGAGGTCATCAACCAGAGACTTGGTGTCATTGATCTGGCAGCAGCCGTTCTGTGCATGGAAAATCATATGCCGATGATGATCTTTGGTTTAAATGAGGAAAACAGTATCGTTAATACAGTACAGGGAACCACTCACGGCACCCTTGTGACAGCATAATTAAATGGAGGATTACAATGAGCGTGGAATTAAAACAGTATGAGGACAAAATGAACAAGACACTGGACAGCCTGTCCGGTGAGTATACAACGATCCGTGCAGGACGTGCCAATCCGCATGTGCTGGACAAGATCACCGTAGATTATTATGGTACACAGTCCAATCTGCAGAGCGTGGCAAACATTTCGGTATCAGAGGCACGTACTCTGGTGATTCAGCCTTGGGAGGCAAGCCTGATCAAGGAGATTGAGAAAGCGATTATGACATCAGATCTCGGACTGACACCAAACAATGATGGTAAGGCAATCCGCCTGACTTTCCCGGAGCTTACGGAGGAGCGTCGTAAGGAGTTAGTAAAGGATGTTCGCAAGAAGGGTGAAAATGCGAAGGTAGCTATTCGAAATATCCGTCGTGATGCTAACGATGCGATCAAGAAGGAGCAGAAAGCAAATGAAATCTCTGAGGATGAGGAGAAGACATTGCAGGATGACATCCAGAAGCTCACAGATACCTATATCAAAAAGGTAGATGGCATGGTTGAGGATAAGTCAAAGGAAATTATGACAGTATAAGATTTTTCAGCAGGGATAGGCGGTTGTCTGTCCCTGTGTTTTCTAAGTTCAGAAATTTACATCAAGTTGTCTTTTGACATAGATATCAAGAGAAAGAGAAAGGATTCGTAGACCTATGGGTGAGAATAATAAAGCAGTGCCAAGACATGTGGCAATCATATTGGACGGAAACGGCAGATGGGCCAAAAAGCGTATGCTCCCAAGAAATGCCGGTCATGCCGCCGGCAGCAAAAATGTGGAAAAGATCTGTGAGGCAGCATGGAATATGGGAATTGAGTATGTTACTATGTATGCGTTTTCCACAGAAAACTGGTCAAGACCACAGGAGGAAGTAGATGCCCTGATGAAGCTTCTTCACAGCTATCTGAAGGATTGTATTAAGACAAGCAAAAAGAACAATATGCAGGTGCGTGTGATCGGTGACATCAGCCGTCTGGAACCGGATCTGCAGGCAAAGATCAAAGAGCTGGAGGAGGTATCGGCAAGCAATACCGGACTTCATTTTCAGGTTGCCCTCAATTATGGCGGCAGGGATGAGCTGCGCAGAGCAGTACATAATATGGTACAGGATGCTGAGAATGGCTCGCTTCACGCAGAGGAGGTAACAGAGGAAAAGATTGCTGAATATCTGGATACCAAAGGGATTCCCGATCCGGATCTGATGATACGGACCAGCGGGGAGCAGAGATTATCCAATTATCTGTTGTGGCAGCTTGCTTATGCAGAGTTTTATTTTACGGACACCCTGTGGCCGGATTTCAATAAAAAAGAACTGGAAAAGGCAGTTGAGTTTTTCCAGTCGAGAGACAGACGATTCGGAGGAATTTAGTGTGATCGGAAAGGTGAGGTATTTGTAATGTTTTGGACAAGATTGGCAAGCGGGATCGTGCTGGTGGCGATCACCATAGCACTGATGGTAAACGGCGGATGGCCGCTATTCTGGGTAGTGACAGCGATTTCGCTGATCGGGTTATTTGAGCTTTATCGTGCAGCAGGACTTCAAAAAACACCTCCTGCCGTGATTGGATATATATCCAGTGTGATTCTGGATATTCTCATATTAGACGGATATTATGAATATTTAATATTATGGCTGATTCTTACTCTGATGGTAATGATGGCGTGTTATGTGATCGCTTATCCAAAATATCATTCGGATCAGATGACCTTATTGTTTTTCGGACTTGTTTATGTGACTCTGATGATGTCCTTTATCTTTAAAGTACGTTATCTGGAGGGGGGGATCCTGACAGTATGGCTGATCTTTGTGGCTTCCTGGGGGTCTGATACCTGTGCGTATTGTGCCGGAAAGCTGTTTGGAAAGCATAAACTGCCATCGAAGCTGAGTCCGAATAAGACCATTGAAGGTTGTCTGGGCGGGATTATTGGTGCTGCCCTGATCGGCTTTCTGTTCGCACTGGCATTTTATCGTCAGGAGACCGAATTCTGGTGGCAGTTTGCAATGATCGGAGGTGTTGGTTCCGTAATCTCCCAGATTGGAGATCTGACAGCTTCCGCAATTAAGCGTAATTATGATATTAAGGATTATGGAAAGCTGATACCGGGTCATGGTGGCATTCTGGACCGTTTTGACAGTATTATATTTACGGCACCTTTAGTTTATCTTCTTGCAATTCTGCTATAGGCAGTCAGAGAAGAAAATCACAATTTCAACTTATGATTGTAGTCAGATAAGGGAATTATTTACAATGGGAGGATCCAAGTGAGACATTTAGCAATTTTGGGCTCTACAGGTTCCATTGGAACACAGACGCTGGAGGTTGTAGAGAATAACGAGGATATGAAAGTGGTGGCATTGGCTGCCGGAAGTAATATTGATCTGGTGGAGCAGCAGATCCGCAAGTTTCATCCGGAGGTAGTATGTATTTACCGGGAGGAGAAGGCGAGAGAGCTGGCACGCAGAGTAGCAGACGAGAATGTTTCCGTGCTGTATGGCATGGATGGACTGACCGCCTGTGCAACAGTGGCATCGGCTGATGTGGTGGTAGCTGCTGTGGTAGGGATGATCGGAATCCGTCCGGTGATCGAGGCAATCAAAAATGGCAAGGACATTGCCTTTGCCAATAAGGAGACGCTGGTGACAGCGGGACATATTATAATGCCGATGATTAAACAGCATCAGGTACTTCTGACACCGGTAGACAGTGAGCATGCGGCAATCTTTCAGTGTCTGAACGGAGAGCATCATGGGGAGATCAGTAAGATCCTGCTGACGGCATCCGGCGGACCGTTCCGGGGAAAAAAGCGGGAAGAGCTTGCTCACGTTACCGTGGAAGATGCATTAAAACATCCGAACTGGTCTATGGGACGCAAGATCACGATTGATTCTTCCACCATGGTCAATAAGGGACTGGAGGTAATGGAAGCCCGCTGGCTGTTTGATGTGGATTATGATCACATTCAGGTAGTAATCCAGCCTCAGAGTGTGATTCATTCTATGGTAGAGTTTGTAGATGGTGCAGTGATGGCGCAGCTTGGAACACCAGATATGAAGCTTCCGATCCAGTATGCGCTGACATATCCCCAGAGAAGAAATCTGCCGGGAGAGCGTCTTGATTTTTCGAGGCTTACAGATATTACCTTTGAAAAGCCGGATCCGGAAACCTTCCGTGGTCTTGCCTTGGCGTATGAGGCGGGACGTCAGGGAGGCAGTATGCCGACGGTGTTTAATGCTGCCAATGAGAAAGCAGTTGCGATGTTTTTGGATCGAAAGATCGGTTACCTGGATATTCCTGAGATCATTGAGAAATGTATGAATGATCATCATAAGATTTCCAATCCTTCACTGGATGAGATTCTTGCGGTGGAGGCAGAGGTATATGCAAAAATTGAAAAAGAAAAAGAACTCTAAGGAGTTTATATCAGGAGTTTCTTTGAAACTTCGACATATGTAGAAATTACGCATAAATAATGAGAAGAGAGGCTGGTTGTTGGAATGAATATTGTTGCGGCATTGTTGATATTTACCGTTATCGTGGTGGTTCATGAGTTCGGACATTTTCTGCTCGCAAAGAAAAACGGAGTGGAGGTCACAGAGTTTTCGGTGGGAATGGGACCGAGGATCATCACCTTTTGCAAGACAGACAAGGGAATGACCTGTAAGTTGTTTTGCAGTCAGAAGCTGTTTGAGGAGAGAGAGGACTGGGCTCATATCACGAAGTATTCATGGAAGCTGTTTCCGATCGGAGGCTCCTGTGCTATGGTAGGAGAGGATACGGAGGATGAATCCGAGGGATCTTTCAATAGCAAAGGTGTGTGGGCAAGATTTTCCGTCATCTTTGCAGGTCCGTTTTTTAACTTTATTCTGGCATTTGTGTTCTCCATTATCATTCTTGGGAACGCCGGCATTGATATGCCGGAGGTAGTACAAGTGCTGCCGGGACAGCCGGGAGAGGCTGCCGGAGTGCAGGAGGGTGATATGGTACGGAGTATTAACGGACATAAAATCTCCATCGGAAGAGAGATCACCACGTATCTGCAGCTTCATCCGCTGACGGAAGATACGGTAAAAGTCGTAGTGGAACGGGACGGAAAGGAAAAGACGCTTTCGATCGATCCGGATTACAAGACATATCTGTTTGGATTTAGTTATCCTTCTGATGAAAAGTCAAAGGCGGAGGTTTCCGAGGTTACGGATGATGGAGCCTTCAAGAAAGCTGGCGTGAAGGAAAAGGATACGATCCTGGAGGTCAATGGGACGAAGGTAACAAACAGCGGAGAGCTGAGCCGTATTATGGAGAAATATAAAACAGGCAAAGCGGTCACATTTGTCGTTGACCGGAAAGGCGAAGAGAAAACCTTCCAGGTGACACCAAAGCCATATGAGGGAAAGACGCTGGGCTTTGCCGCATCCAAAAATGAGATGAAGGGACCGGCCGCAGTTCTCAAATATAGCGTGATAGAGGTGAAATACTGGATTGAGACTACCGTAGCGAGTCTGGGACAGCTGGTGCGGGGAAAAGTATCCCGCAATGATGTATCCGGTGTCGTTGGTATCGTGGATGCCGTAGGTGGTGTAATTGACCAGAGTGTAGAGTATGGTGTAAAGACAGTCATTATCAATATGCTCTATATGTCCGTGCTTTTAAGTGCCAACCTGGGAGTGATGAATCTTCTGCCATTACCGGCGCTGGACGGTGGAAGACTTGTATTTATCCTGATTGAGGCGGTTCGGGGCAAGCCGGTGGATCGGGAGAAGGAAGGTTTTGTTCATGTGATCGGTTTCTTCTTGCTGATGATTCTGATGGTACTGATCATGTTTAATGATATTTGGAAGATTATACATTAATAGGGAAAGGTGTGATGAAAATGTACAGAGATCATACAAAAGTAGTTCATATCGGAGACGTTGCCATCGGCGGAGGAAATCCGGTGGCAATCCAGTCTATGACAAATACAAAGACAGAGGATGTTGCAGCAACCGTAGCCCAGATTCATAAATTGGAGGATCTGGGCTGCGATATCATCCGGTGTGCCGTGCCGACGATGGAGGCGGCAGAGGCACTGGAGCAGATCAAGAAGCAGATCCATATTCCTCTGGTGGCGGATATTCATTTTGACTACAGGCTGGCGATTGCAGCTATGGAGCATGGAGCAGACAAGATCCGCATTAATCCGGGCAATATCGGAGATAATGATCGTGTCCGTGCCGTGGTGGATGTGGCAAAGGAGAGGAATATTCCGATCCGCGTGGGTGTCAACAGTGGTTCTCTGGAAAAGGAGTACATACAGGAATATGGTGGTGTAACTGCAGAGGGGATTGTACGAAGTGCTCTTGGCAAGGTGAAACTGATCGAGGATATGGGATACGATAATCTGGTGATCAGTATCAAGTCCTCTGATGTATTGATGTGTATCAAAGCACACGAACTGATCGCGCAGAAGACAAATTATCCGCTTCATGTGGGGATTACAGAGTCCGGAACCGTTCTGTCCGGCAATATCAAATCTGCCATTGGTCTGGGAAATATTTTGTATCAGGGCATTGGTGATACGATCCGTGTCTCCCTGACCGGAGATCCTCAGGAGGAGATCCGGTCTGCACGTCTGATCCTTCGGACATTGGGGCTTCGTAAGGGTGGTGTGACGGTTGTGTCTTGTCCTACCTGTGGAAGAACCCAGATTGATCTGATCGGACTGGCAGGCAAGGTGGAGGATATGGTCCGTGATATGGATCTTGATGTAAAGGTTGCTGTTATGGGCTGTGTTGTCAATGGACCGGGAGAGGCGAGAGAAGCAGACATAGGAATTGCAGGAGGCAAAGGAGAAGGTCTTCTGATCAAAAAGGGAGAGGTTGTAAAAAAACTTCCGGAGGATCAGCTTTTGAATGCACTCCATGATGAATTAGTTCAGATGCAGAAAGCGAAAGAAAAATAATACCGTTTTGCCACAAGGTGACGGTATTGTGGTAAAAGATAGATCGGTATGAGGTGATAAGGAATGGAACAGACATTATTGGATACCTTTGAAGGGATGAAAATGACAGACCGTCAGAAAAATCTCTTTGCGGATGTCATGGTAGACCGGATACAGCTGTATCGTAATAAAAAGCTTATGTGTGTCAATCTAAAGAGCAGTCATATCATTCCTTATCGTGAGATCCGTCTGGTACGCCATAATCTGGAAACGGTTATGGGACCGGTGGGATTTTCGGTCAGAGTAGATGATCGATATAATTTATCAAAACAGTATCGTCCTGAGGATTTCTGGAAGGAGTATCAGGATAGTATTATGGAGATCCTGAAGGAGGATAATATCCTTGACTTCAATATTCTTTACAGAGGTCAGGCGGAGATGAACGGTTCTATGCTGACGGTGACATGTGAGGACGACTCCATGTATCGGGCAAGACAGGACAAGCTTACCCGGAGACTTCAGGAGATTTTTGAAGACAAGGCAGGATTTCATATTGAAGTTGAGATCAATTATACGGAAGCCTCCACTCTGGAGGCCCCTTCTCCGGAATATGAATATGTGCGTCTGGAGCACCGGCCGCAGCAAAAGCCTGCAGCAGGTTCGGATGGAAATGGAACAGCCGCAGCACCGGAGCATAACAGCGAAGTGCCGTGGGATGATGGTGCAGCGGCAGAAGGAAAGAAAAAGAAGCCGGAGGAGAATAAAGCCAATGAGGAAGCGGCTGCGGCAGCTGCTGCCAGTGCGGCGATGCAGGCGGGACAGGATAATGTACCGGGTACACAGCAGAAGACAGCGGTGGCAGGAAACAGCGGTGGCTCCAAGGGGCGCGGGAATGCTGGCACCAATAACGGTGGTGGCTATGGAAATAGTGGCGGTTATGGAAATGGCGGCTATGGTGGCAGGGGCGGCTGGAAGAAAAAAGGCGGTTACCGTGGCAACATCGATGAGGAATGCTTCTATGGCAGAAACTGCGAGGGAGATCACGTCAGGATCGTGGATATTCAGGATGAGATGGACGAAGTCGTGATCGAAGGAATGATTACCGGTGTAGAGGCAAAGGAGCTTCGTAGCGGTAAGATTCTTCTGATGTTCAATATTACAGATTTTACAGATACGATTTCAGTGAAGATCTTTATGCAGCCGGAGCAGCATGCGGAGATTGAGGACAGCGGTAAGCTCAAGAAAAATGAATTTGTGATTGTAAAGGGAATGCCTCTCAGAGATAAATTCAGCCATGAGATCAGCATTGGATCTGTGCGTGGAATGAAACCGGGTCACGATACCAGGGTGTATCGTATGGATCATTATGAGGGAAGAAAGCGTGTAGAGCTTCATGCCCATACACAAATGAGTGAGATGGATTCTGTTATGGATATCAAGGCATATGTAAAAACTGCCTTGAAGTGGGGGCATAAGGCAATCGCCATTACCGATCATGGTGTGGTACAGTCCTTTCCGGATGCCGATCATGCACTAAAGCCGGATGATGACCTGAAGCTGATCTATGGTGTGGAGGCTTATCTGGTAGATGATCTCATCGAAACGGTGGAAAATGACAGAGGGCAGGATTTAAGTGCGCCGTTTGTAGTGTTTGATCTGGAGACCACAGGCATCGGAGCCAAGAATAATGAGATTATCGAGATCGGTGCGGTCAAGGTGGTTGATCAGACCATTGTGGACCGTTACAGTGTCTTTGTGGATCCTCAGAGACCGATCCCGTATAAGATCGAACAGCTGACTGGGATCAATGACAGCATGGTGCATGGAGCAAAGCTGATCACGGAGATCCTGCCGGAGTTTTTGGAGTTTTGTAAGGGCTGTGTAATGGTAGCTCATAATGCATCCTTTGATATGGGATTTATCCATCAGAAATCAAAAGATCAGGGACTTGATTCTGATTTTACCGTGGTGGATACCGTATCCATGTCGAGAGCACTTCTGCCTCATCTGGGAAAGCATACGCTGGATCATGTGGCAAAGGAGTTAGGTGTCTCTCTGGAGAACCATCATCGTGCCGTGGAGGATGCTGAGGCGACAGCGGAGATTTTCTTACGTCTGTGCAAGAGATTGGAGGAGAAGGGAATCACAACCCTGACACAGCTCAATGAGTTTGGCAGGCCAACGGAAGAGGTGATCCGGAAGCTTCCTTCTTATCATGCGATCATTCTGGCAAAGAATGAGATTGGTCGTGTCAACCTGTACCGTCTCGTTTCTGAGTCTCATTTAAAGTATTTTAACCGCCGGCCGAAGCTGCCAAAGAGTCTTTATCTGAAATATAAGGAAGGACTGATCATGGGGTCTGCCTGCGAAGCAGGAGAGCTTTACCGGGGAATTCTGGAGGGCAAGACGGACGAGGAGATCGATCGTCTGGTGCGGTTCTATGATTATCTGGAGATCCAGCCTTTGGGCAATGATGAGTTTATGATCAGGGACAATGACAGATATCCACAGATTCAGGATGAAAATGATCTGATGGAGATCAACCGCCGGATCGTGGCATTGGGAGAGGAGTATCATAAGCCGGTTGTGGCAACCTGTGATGTACATTTCCTAAATCCGGAGGATGAGGTATACCGCCGGATCATTATGGCGGGTAAGGGGTTCTCTGATGCAGATCAGCAGGCACCTCTTTTTTACCGGACCACCGAGGAAATGTTGTCAGAGTTTCAGTATCTTGGTGCCGCAAAGGCAGAGGAGGTCGTGATCACCAATACAAACCTGATCGCCGATATGATTGATTACATTCATCCGTGCAGTCCGAGAAAATGCCCACCGGAGATTGAAAATTCCGATCAGGATCTGAGAGATATTTGTTATAATAAAGCGCATTCCATGTATGGAGAGAATCTGCCGGAAATCGTAACGGAGCGTCTGGAGCGTGAGTTGAACTCCATTATCAGTAATGGATACGCCGTAATGTATATTATCGCCCAGAAGCTTGTATGGAAGTCTGTGGAGGATGGTTATCTGGTAGGTTCCCGTGGATCAGTCGGATCTTCCTTCGTTGCGACCATGGCGGGGATCAGTGAGATCAATCCGCTGCCGGCACATTACTATTGTGGCAAATGTCATTATTATGATTTTGATTCTGATGAGGTAAAGGCTTATGCCGGTTCCTCTGCATGCGATATGCCGGACAAGAAATGCCCGGTGTGCGGAGAAATGCTGTTAAAGGATGGTCACGATATTCCATTTGAAACATTCCTGGGCTTTAAGGGAAATAAGGAGCCGGATATTGACCTGAACTTCTCCAGTGAATATCAGAGTAATGCCCACGACTATACCGAGGTTATCTTTGGAGCGGGACAGACCTTCCGTGCCGGAACAGTAGGTACTATGGCGGAGAAGACGGCCTTCGGATATGTAAAGAAGTATTATGAAGAGCATGGGGAATCCAAGAGGACGGCAGAGATTGAACGGATCGCCAGCGGCTGCGTTGGAGTGCGCCGCTCAACAGGACAGCATCCCGGCGGTATCGTTGTTCTTCCGGTAGGAGAGGAGATTTACACCTTCACGCCGGTGCAGCATCCTGCCAATGATATGAAGACAAGAACCATTACGACTCATTTCGATTATCATAAGATTGATTCGAACCTGTTAAAACTGGATATTCTGGGGCATCAGGATCCAACCATGATACGAATGCTGGAGGATCTGACGGATGTGGATGCTGCTGCGATCCGTATGGATGATCAGGATGTGTTGTCTCTGTTTGAGTCGCCGCGGGCACTTGGCATCAAACCGGAGGATATCGGGGGCTGTAAGCTGGGAAGTCTGGGACTTCCAGAGCTTGGTACCCATTTCGTTATGAACATGCTGGAGCAGACCAAACCAAAGAGTTTTTCGGATCTGGTCCGTATCTCCGGTCTGTCTCATGGAACCAATGTGTGGCAGGACAATGCGGAGTACTTTATCTCGCAGGGATATTGTACTCTGTCTACGGCAATCTGTACCCGTGATGATATTATGACATATCTGATCCGGATGGGGGTCGAGAATGAGCGTTCCTTCAAGATCATGGAGAGTGTACGAAAGGGAAAGGGACTGGATGACAGTATGATCGCTGATATGAAGGCATGTGATGTGCCGGACTGGTATATTGAGTCATGCCAGCGTATTAAGTACATGTTCCCGAAAGCCCATGCGGCAGCCTATATTATGATGGCGATGCGTGTAGCGTGGTTTAAGGTACACAGACCTCTTGCTTATTATGCAGCCTATTTCAGTATTCGTGCAACGGCATTTAACTATGAGCTGATGTGTCTGGGAAAGGAACGGCTGGAGTATTATATGGCAGATTACAACAAGCGTTCCGACAGTCTGACTGATAAAGAGAAGTCCACATTGGAGGATATGAAGATTGTGCAGGAAATGTATGCCCGCGGCTTTGAATTTGTCAAGATTGATCTGTACAAGTCGAAGGCGACCCGTTTTCAGATTGTTGACGGCAAGCTGATGCCGTCCTTCTCATCGATTGACGGACTGGGGAATGTCGCAGCGGAGATGATCGAGGCAGAGGCACAGAAGGGAAAGTTTTTGTCAAGAGAGGATTTCAAGAACCGTTGTAAGGTCAGTGCCACGACAGTAGATACTATGGCTGAACTGGGACTTCTGGGAGATATGCCACATACTAACCAGATGTCATTGCTGGATTTTATGTAAATAATGAACCCTAAAGGGTTCATATTAGGAGTTTCTTCGAAACTCCGCTATGCGAAAAGTTTATAATTTTAAAAGGATGGTTACACGATTGTGCAGCCATCCTTTTGAAGTTTTAGAATATTATATTGTACGGATTTTATTCTTCTGTATCGCCGGTCATTGGTTCAAAGGTACGGCGGGCTTTCTGTTCTTTCCTGCGCTGGTTTGCATTGCGGATTGCTTCCTGACGGAAATAATCCTGTGCACAGAGCTTCTTTTTGCCACGGAGATCCTGTTTCTTATAGCTGCCGTCCGGCTGTAAGATATGAGCCTTTAAGGTATCCTGCAGCTGGATATCCAGAATATGAATGACCTCCTGCTTCAATGTTTCATCTTCTACCGGGAAGAGGATCTCTACTCGTTTGTCAAGGTTTCTCGGCATCCAGTCGGCACTTCCCATATAGACCTCCTCATGACCGTTATTATGGAAATAGAAGATACGGCTGTGTTCCAGAAAATCACCGACGATAGAGCGGACATGGATGTTTTCGCTGACACCGGGAATGCCTGTTTTGAGACAGCAGATGCCGCGGACTACCAGCTCAATCTGAACTCCGGCAGCAGAAGCCTCATAAAGGGATGCAATGATCTTGGCATCACACAGGGAATTCATCTTTGCCTTGATGAATGCTTTTTTACCGGCTTTGGCAAAATCTGTTTCCCGGCGGATCATTTCCGTAAAGCGGTCACGCAGCCACAGAGGAGCTACGGCCAGTTTATTCCAGACAGCAGGCTCCGAGTAACCGGAAAGCATATTAAAGACAGCAGTGGCATCCTCGCCAATGGCTTTATTGCAGGTGAGAAGTCCCATATCTGTATAAAGCTTTGCTGTACTATCATTGTAGTTACCTGTGCCAAGATGGACATAACGGCGGATGCCGTCTTCCTCCCGGCGGACCACAAGGGTGATCTTGCTGTGGGTCTTTAAGCCTACCAGACCGTAAATAACGTGGCAGCCGGCCTGTTCCAGTTTTCTTGCCCAGATAATATTATTTTCCTCATCAAATCGTGCCTTCAGCTCCACGAGAACGGTAACCTGTTTGCCGTTCTCGGCAGCCGCTGCAAGAGAGGCAATGATCGGAGAGTGGCTGCTGACACGGTAAAGTGTCTGTTTGATCGCAAGGACATCAGGATCCTTGGCTGCTTCCCGTACGAAATTTACTACCGGATCAAAGGTCTCATATGGATGATGCAGAAGGACGTCATGATCCCGGATCTGTGCGAAAAGGTTGTCTTCGCTGTTCAGCCATTTTGGCTGTTGCGGTGTATATTTTGGAACCTTTAATTCATCATAGCCCTCCATGCCGGAAAGCTTCATCAGGAAGGTCAGATCCAGAGGACCGTTAATATGGAAAATATCATCCTCCTTGATGCGAAGCTCCTTTTTTAAGACCTTTAGAAGTTTTTTGTCGATACCGGCTTCGACCTGCAGACGGATCGCCTCACCCCACTGACGGCGCTTGATCTGCTTTTCAATCTCCATCAGCAGATCGGCGGCTTCGTCCTCCTCTATGGTAAGATCGGCATTTCTCATCACGCGGTATGGAAAGGCACAGAGTACCTCATAATTCATAAAAAGGCGGTGGATATTGCGCTCGATGATCTGTTCCAGCATGATATAGGTGCGGTCAAAGCCATCCTCGGAAGGAATTTCTACGACTCTTGGAAGACCGGACGGAACCTGGACTGTAGCGAAATCCGTATCGGAAGCACCATCCTTTTTGGTACCGTTGTGGGTGATATAAAGCTCACGGAAATGACCGTTTCCGGAAGCACCGGCAGCAGTAGTTTTCATTTTCAGTATGGCACCGATATTTAGGGAACGGTTCCGGATCAGAGGAAATGGGCGGGAGGAATCTACCGCCATTGGTGTAAGGACCGGATAAACCTCGGATTTAAAATAGTTATCTACAAATTTTGCCTGCTTCTGGCTCAGATCCTCATAATGAGAAAGGATCGCAATGCCTTCCTTTTTCAGTGCAGGGATCAGGCTGTTGTTGTAGGTACGGTACTGATCGTTCATAAATTCATGGGTGACCTTGCCGATCTCTTCAAGCTGTTTGGCTGGAGTCATACCGGCAATGTCTTTTTTATCGTACTCTGCGTGAACCATGTCCTTCAGGGAAGCTACACGCACCATGTAAAATTCATCCAGATTCGATGCAGTGATGCTTAAGAATTTCAAACGGTCCAGAAGAGGAATGGTTTTATCCTGGGCTTCTCCAAGAATACGATAGTCAAAGGAGAGCCAGCTTAATTCTCTATTATAGAAATATTCCGGTTTTAAATATGTTGATTTGCTCATGGTCTGCCTCCGTTCTTTCCTTTGGTGGATTCGATATGTTTTGGTGTCATGGTTTTCTTCTGCTTCAAGATCGGCTGTATACCAAAGACTTCTTCAAAAAAGTCGGAATGATTCTGAAAGATTCCATGCTCCAGAGTAATGTCATATAAGGTGCTGCCTGTGATAGTCAGCACCTGACTGCGCAGAGTGGTTGTGATCGCCGTAAACTTCTGCTTATGGCTGCGGTCCATGGCATCTGCCAGGCGCAGGATCGCATTGATCTTTGCAATGCGGACATATTCCTCTTTATCAAAGCTGTCCTGAAGCTGGCTGTATTCCGGAAAATAATCCCGGAGATAGCGGACAGCCGTGGCCACGATCATACGCTCTTTATGGGAGATACCGATAAGCTCGGTGGACATAATGATCTTGTAGGAATTTTCACCAACTTCTTTCAGATTGATGTAACTGCCACAGTTGTGAAGGATCACAGACAACTGCAGGAGCAGCCGGTCATGCTTTGTCATATTCTGCTGGCGTTTCACGGCATCAAAGATCTTCAGGGCCGCATTTTCGACGTAGTCGCAATGATTTTTGCTGCAGCCATAGCGATCCGCAATGCTGCGGGCTGTGTGGATGATATCATCCAGAAAGCTGTGGGCCGGAGAGATCTTTTCTTTGCGCTCGGCGAAGTCGGCGGCCATTCCCTCACAGAGAGTGATGCCGGAAAGCCACATCTGCTCAGCACCGGTCTCTTCGAAAATATTGTGATAGATCATGGCAGTGGGCAGAAGCAGGGAAGCCTGATCTACCGAGGTATTTAACTCCTTTGCCAGATCCTCCGGATGCTGGGAGGAGATGGCATCGTAGAATTCGTCGTATTCCTGCCGGCTTACGGAATCCTTTTTCTTTCCGCGGCTGTCGGTCGGCTGTAAGTGACCGAAATTGTGGACAGATAAGTATTTTACAAAGATTCTCAGCTGATTTCCGACGGCAATGATATTTTTGACCTTGTGATCCTTCAGATATTGCTCTGAAAAGGTATGCAGGTCATTGGAAATATATTCATATACCAGGTTCTGGTAATTGTCCGTATGCTTCTGCATATCCTGTAAAAACTCCTGGATACGGAGAGAGCCAAGCAGGATATTTTGGGTACAGATCAGGTTGTTTTTGTCAAACAGGGAGAGCTGCATACTGCCGCCGCCCACATCTACCAGAAGAGTCCCCTTCTGGATCAGCCGGTGAAAGGAATTTTCTTTCAGGGCGATGGACTTATAGCACAGATAACGCTGCTCGGAGTTACTTAAGATCTTGATACGGAAGCCTGTGCGCTGGCGGACCTGGTCCAGCACGATCAGATTATTGTCTGCTTCCCGGAGAGCACTGGTGCTGGCGATCATATAATCAGAAATGCCGTATTCTTTCATTTTATCTTTAAAGCCGTTTAATATAGTACAGAGCTTATCAATGGAATGATAGCTGATATGTTTAGTTGAGTATGTTTCATATCCAAGGCGGGCCGTATGATGTACATAGTCAAGCTCACGGATCCCGAACTTTTTGGATACCTCATAGATACGCAGCGATGTTTCGTGGGAACCCACATCGATGGCTGCAAATGTTGTGATAGCCATATCTGAAATCCTCCTTATGGAATTTTCGTCATTATCATTATTGTACGTTATTTTTGACAAAATAACTAGCATTTTTGGAAGATAATTCGACATTTTACCGTGCCTTTAAGAGAATTTACCTAATGTTTACAAAAGGCTGGATTTTTTGCGGGAGAAATAGTATTATTTATAGATATACGATGTTGGAAAGGAAGTACGGATATGAAGACCGCAGATTTTGATTATGAGCTGCCGCAGGAGCTGATCGCACAGGATCCGCTGGAGCAGAGAGACTCTTCGCGACTGCTTATTTTAGATAAAAAAACAGGAGAACGCACGCACAGGATCTTTCATGACATTATTGATTATCTTCATGAGGGAGACTGTCTGGTTATCAATAATACAAAGGTAATCCCGGCACGTCTGATCGGAGAGAGGGAAGGAACAGGTGGAAAGGTAGAGGTACTTCTGCTTAAGCGAAAGACAGATAATGTCTGGGAGACATTGGTTAAGCCGGGCAAAAAGGCAAGACCGGGAATGCGTCTTTCCTTTGGCGGGGGACTTTTGCATGCCGAGGTACAGGAGGTTGTGGACGAGGGCAATCGTCTGATCCGCTTTGAATATGAGGGAATCTTTGAGGAGATTCTTGATCAGCTGGGACAGATGCCTCTGCCACCGTATATCACCCATCAGCTCAAGGACAAGAACCGTTATCAGACGGTTTATGCCAAGTATGAGGGGTCTGCGGCAGCACCGACGGCGGGACTTCATTTTACGGAGGAGCTATTGCAGCAGATTCAGGAGAAGGGCGTTAAAATTGCCCGTGTGACGCTTCATGTCGGATTGGGAACATTCCGCCCGGTCAAGGTGGATGATGTGACACAGCACCATATGCATACGGAGTTTTATCATGTCTCTCAGGAAGCGGCAGATATTATTAATGAAACGAAGAAGCAGGGAGGCAGAGTGATCTGTGTGGGTACCACCAGCTGTCGTACCATTGAGTCCGCTGCAGACGGGCAGGGCGTGGTACAAGCGACAGAAGGGGATACGGATATCTTTATTTATCCTGGATATCAGTTCAAGGTGTTAGACTGCCTGATCACTAATTTTCATCTGCCGGAGTCCACACTTCTGATGCTGGTTTCCGCGTTAGCGGGGAAGGAAAATATTATGGCAGCATACAAGGAAGCAGTTGAGATGAAATACCGGTTTTTCTCTTTTGGGGATGCGATGTTTATTCAGTGATGTTATGAATATCACAGCAGTCTTCCCAAAAGCAGAAAATTTCCGGAACAGAAACAGGGACAAAGCTGGAAATTGCAGAAAGGATACGGTAAATATATGGAAAAACATTACGATGGAGAGCAGAAAAAGCTGAGAAAAACATTATTATTTATCTATAATCCCATGGCGGGGAAGGAGCAGATCAAGAATAAACTGGCTGACATTATTCAGGTGTTCTGCGAAGCTGATTTTATTGTGACGCTGATGGCAACCAATCGTCAGAATGATGCCAAAAACGCAGTGATCGAGTACGGCTCCCGGTATGATTATGTGGTATGCTCCGGTGGAGACGGCACGATGAATGAAGTGGCAAATGGTATGATGCGGCTCCATGAAAAGCCGATCTGTGGATACATTCCGGCAGGTACGGTCAATGATTTTGCTTCCAGTCTGCGGATTCCAAAGGTTATGCGTCATGCGGCAGAGCTTGTGACACAGGGAAAGGTATTCCGGTGTGATCTGGGATCTTTCAATGATAAATTTTTCACTTATGTTGCCGGATTTGGTGCCTTTACCGAGGTATCCTACACGACACCGCAGGAGTGGAAAAACATGCTTGGCAAGACGGCTTATTTTATTGAAGGGCTGAAGCATCTGGCAGAGATCAAGCCTCATCATATGCGTATCACCTATGATGAGGGTGTCGTAGAGGATGATTTTGTGCTGGGACTTGTGAGCAATTCTGTTTCGGTGGCCGGTTATAAAGCTTATAAAAAAGAAGATATCAAGATGGATGACGGACTTTTTGAGGTGCTGTTTATCCGGGATCTGAAAAATGCGCTGGAGCTGCAGGAGGTATTAAATGCTCTTCTGACAAAGCATCTGGATGCAACCAAAATGTTCCGCTGCAGCAGCAGACATCTTCATATCGTCTGTGATGATGAGGTGCAGTGGACCCTTGATGGTGAGGATGGCGGCAGCTGGGATGAAGTAGATCTGTTTAACCACCAGCAGGTATTGCCGATCATTTGTGGAGATGAAGCGCTGGAGGATATTTCATCCCAAATGGTTGGGGAACCGGAATAAAAGAGATTATTGATTGGAAAGCCTCAGAAAACAAATAGCAATGGAGATCGTTGTTTTTCTGAGGCTTATTGTTTGATCGGATGAGATAAGGCATTACCAAAACAGACTTGCGAAATATGGCTAAGAGAGCTCGGCGATCCGGGATACTCCCACATAAATATCACTGATCCTGTACCAGGTCGGATAGTCCACAACGCCGGTCTGTGGCAGGTTAAATACTTTTTGGAAGGTACGGACCGCCTCTGCGGTATTTTCGCCGTAAATACCATCTGCGGCTACCTTCGGGATCAATGGGTATCCTTTGGAAATTGTATTGAGCTGATTTTGGAGCTGGCGCACTTTCTCTCCGGTGGAACCAATCGTCAGGTCATAGCCGGGCCAGGAGGCCGGAATACCGGAAATTTCCTCAGAAGAATTGATATAAACGGAATCCCCGTAGAACCGGCGGAGGATCTCAATGGCGGAATAGCCCTGATCGCCCAGTGTTTTGGACTCCCACTGGCGCATCCAGCGTGGGCAGGACACCCGTTTTCCGTCACAGTATTGTGTGAAAAGAGGTTGCGTAATATTCGGTCTGGATATATAATTGGAAAATATCGTATCTACTGCCTGAGAGATACTTTCAAAAATATTACGGCCGGGCATATATTTCTGGTCGTATGCAGTAGAACTGGTAATAGTAAAGTCATAACCGCGGTTGCGATACCATTCGGTGTAAACCCGGTTTAAGGTGATGGACTGGATTGCCAGGATATTTGCAAGCAAAGTTGCTTCCGGCCAGGTGGCATATATTTCACTGGAAGCGACATTTTTGATGTAATCCTTGTATTTGACATAATAGTTTTGTGCTCCGGAATCGCTGGGCGGTCCGTCATGTACGATTACATATTCGGGGGCTGGAGTGTGAAAGAAAGGAATTCATATGAGAGAACAATCTTCCCGCAGGGAGTTAAAATGGTCTAGACTGGATAATACGGCTAATCTGTTTCCGGTAATCGCTACGGAACGGATGACCAATGTGTATCGGTTGTCTCTGACCTTAGATGAAGAAATTGATCCGGAACTGTTACAGCAGGCACTGGACAAGATCCTGCCGTTATTTGATTCTATGAATGTCCGTCTTCGGACAGGAGCATTCTGGTATTATTTTGAGACAAACCGGAAACCGGCGCCGAGAGTGGAACGGGAAAGCGAATACCCATGCCGCAAGATGGAGCCTCAGCTCAATAATCAGTATTTATTCCGGGTAAGTTACTACAAAAAACGAATCAATCTGGAAGTGTTTCATGTGCTTGCCGATGGAATGGGAGGAGTCACTTTCTTAAAGGAGCTGGCTTGCCAGTATCTGCGTCTGGCACATCCGGAGATCTGTGATGAGATGGGAGATCATTTGTCAGAGCTGACTTCATTAAACACGGAAGACAGCTATTTAAAGAATTTTCGAAAGGGGCAGCCCAAGGGGTACAAATCAGAGCCGGCATTTCATATGAAGGGAGAGAAGCTCAGGGATGGTGCCTTTGGTGTGATTCAGGGATACCTGCCCCTTGCGCAGGTCAAGGAGGCAGCACATCGCAGGAATGTCAGCATCAATGAATATCTGGCGGGAGTTTATGCCTATAGCATATACCGGGAATATCTTCATGGAGCGGTATCGGACAAGCCGGTGGTTCTCTGTGTGCCGGTGAATCTGCGTCCTTATTTTGAATCTATTACCACAAGGAATTTTTTTGCCATGGTCAGTGCAGTCCTGCGGCCGGATCAGGAGGACTATACCAGAGATGAGGTAGAGAAGATCATTGTGGAGGCTTTGCGGCAACAGATCAATAAGGAGCATCTGGAAAAATTATTTTCCTATAATGTGTCCAATCAGAAAAATCTGATGCTCCGGGCGGTTCCGCTGGTACTCAAAAAGCTTGTGATGCAGTGGGTTTATCAGGTCAGTGCCAGGGCTACGACCACCACTATGACCAATCTGGGAGTGATGAAGGCAGATAAGGCATACGAACCATATATCAAACGGTTTGCGGCGATCCTTTCCGTGTCTCAGGGGCAAAATACCAAGATGACAGTATGTTCATACGGAGATGAAATGGTGGTTGCATTCTGTACGATCTTAAGAGATGTGTCGGTACAGAAGCGATTCTTCCGGATATTGGCGGAGGATGGCATTAAGGCTGCTGTGGAGAGCAACTTATAAATCAGGAAGGGAGCGTTAGGGCGTGAAATATTGTAAAAGATGTGGTGTCGAGGTCGTGGGAGAACGTGAAGTGTGTCCTTTATGCAGCAGCGTTCTTCATGTGGATGAAAAGCCGGCCAGACAGGAGGATTCTTTTCCTAATATTGCGGCCAAAAGAAAGGTGCGCAGGAAGGTATTCTGGATCTGTGTTTATATTTGCGTGCTGATCGAGGCACTGCTTTTGGGATTGAACAGGATATTTTCGCCGGAGGTACGCTGGTCATTGATCTCGGGTGCGGCAGAAGCATATGTACTCCTTAGTCTGTGGCAGATGCTCAGCCGCAGAAAGGGACATATCACCAAGCTGTATTTTCAGGCGGCGGCTGTGTTTTTATTGCTGCTGGGGATTGATTATTCCTTGGGATTTCATGGATGGTCAGTAAAATATGGATTTCCATGTGTCCTTTTAGGATTTGCAGCGATCATATTGCTTTGTATGATCATCAATTTTGCAAACTGGCAGAATTATCTGACGATGCAGGTGTTTATGGGGATATTTAGTCTGGCATTTCTGATCTACTCTTTTAGGGGGAAAAACGGAAATCTGATCCTGGCCTGTGTTGTCTTTGGAATCTATCTTACTTTATGGGTCATGACCATGATCATTGGAGGAAGAAAGGCTGAGAATGAGATACGAAGGAAATTTCATTTATAATCTGAACGCAACAGAACAGGAAATTACAATAACCGGCTATGTTGACGAGTATATTACAGAGGAGTAGGACTTTACGGAAAGGAGACTGCATATGAGCGTGAAAGGCAGGATCGTGACGGATATGATCCGTTTTTTTACCGCCCAGAAGATGCTGGGACCAAAGATTCAGGATGGAACCCTGCGTAAAAATCTGGTGGAGGCACCATGGCACTGCCCGGAGGAATATATCAATCTGCCTATTCATATGAGACAGTTTGAAATGGAGCTCCTGACACCAAAGGAAGAGGATTGTGGCGAGGTGATCCTGCAGCTTCACGGGGGTGGATATATCGCAAAGATCCGTAATGCTTATCGGGATTTTGCTGTCCGCTACAGCCGGATCAAGGGGTATCGAGTACTTTCCGTGGATTACCGCGTGGCACCGGAACATCCTTATCCTGCAGCATTTCAGGATGCACTGGAGGCT
Organism: Jutongia huaianensis; assembly: GCF_014384985.1. Lineage (GTDB taxonomy): Bacteria > Bacillota > Clostridia > Lachnospirales > Lachnospiraceae > Jutongia > Jutongia huaianensis. The sequence goes on along the minus strand of NZ_JACRSX010000004.1, from coordinate 93,699 downwards.
TATCGCTGGCTGTTATATTCCGGATTTACCGGAGACCGGATCATATTGGCGGGGGATTCTGCCGGAGGGGGTCTGGTGCTGGCACTGGCAATGTATCTCAGAGATCAGGGAATGCCATTGCCGCAGAAGCTGATTATGATGTCACCATGGACGGATCTGACGGCATCCGGCCCATCTTATCAGGAAAATTATGAGAAGGATCCTCTGTTTGGCAATACAAGAGAGAGTATGATCTATAATGGAGAATATGTGGGGAAAGAAAACCCGAAGCTGCCATATATATCGCCGCTTTTTGGAGATTTTACCGGATTGCCGCCGATGCTGTTTCAGGTGGGGAGTCTGGAAATGTTGCTCAGTGATTCTGTGGTGGCGGCGGAAAAAGCAAAGAAAGCAGGCTGTGATGTAACCTTAACTGTTTATCCGGAAATGTTTCATGTATTTCAGCTCAGTATGGATAAGCTGGCAGAGTCAAGAGAAGCCTGGGAGGAGATACGGAGGTTTCTGAGGAAAGAGTGATGCGGGCTTTAAAAATAATGGATGTATTTTGCTGCTTCGTGTGGAAAATTTGAGTTATTGAATATTAGAAATATTATTATGGGTGTGTCCTGAATTTTGGACATGCCCTTTTATTTATACAGCCGGAAGAGGAAGTTTAGAGATATTTTGGGGATTAACATCATATATTAAGACAAGATCACACAGAGAGTCTTATAGGATTCATATGGGGAGTTTTATCGAAACTCCGCTATGTGAAAAGATGATATGAGGGAAGGAATTGGGATGGAGGAGTATATCTATAAAGGAAATTATGAAGGGTATGATGTGTACATTTCTTATGCAAAGGAGGGGCCAACGACAGAAGAGGCATATGCTCTCTACCGGGAAGCATGCCGCAGTGCGCGGTACCGCAGTCTTGTGGAAATGGCAGAGAGTGAGGAGAAACAGGAATGATACGCTGTGTTTTTTATCTGCGTCTGTCCAGAGAAGACGGAAACGGAGAAAGCAACAGTATACAGAACCAGAGAATGCTTCTGCAGCGGTATTTGGAGGACCGGGAGGACATGACCTATGTGGGGGAATGGGTGGATGACGGCTGGAGTGGCAGTAACTATGAACGGCCGGCATTTCGGGAGATGATGCAGGCGGCAGCAACGGGAAATTTTGACTGCATTCTTTGTAAGGATCTGTCCCGTCTTGGCAGGGAGTATATTCAGACCGGATATTTTTTGCGGGAGATCTTTCCTCAGATGGGGCTGCGTTTTATCGCCGTTGCGGATCACTATGACAGTGCATCCAGTGATTTTATGGAGGATTCCCTGCTTCTCCCTGTGATGAATCTTATGAATGATGCGTATTGCCGCGATATATCCAATAAGGTCCGGTGGCAGCAGAGGACAAAACGCGCCACAGGGGAATATATCGGGGCTTTCGCCTGCTATGGATACAAAAAAAGTGACAGAGATATTCACCGGCTGGAGCCGGATGAACCGGCGGCGGAGATTGTAAAGATGATCTATTGGCTGCGGCTTAGCGGTATGTCGGCAGAAAATATTACAGGTGTACTAAATAATGGACAGATCAAAAGTCCGTATCAATACAAACAGGCCAGTGGCAGCAGATATCGGAGTGGGTTTGCAGAGAAAGAAGGATTATGGACGCCCCAGACGGTGCGCCGGATCCTGTCCAATGAAATGTATACGGGTGTAATGATCCAGGGGAAGAACCGCAAGATCAGCTATAAGCTGGATAAACGGATTCCGTTACCGGAGGAGCAGTGGGAGAAGGTAGAAAACATTCTGCCTGTTATTATTCCAAAATGGGTCTATGACGTAGTGGAATCTCTGCGTGTGTGCAGGAGCCGCTGCAGGAAAGGACATGTGTTTTGTGATGAACTGGCAGGATATGGGTTGAGTAGAAGGCAGCAGAGCATATGCGCGGAAATAGTGGAAATGGTGCTTCAAAATGAGGTTGCTGAATGGGAGGAACGGATAAGGGGAAAGAAGTATGACAATCTGGAAAAAGAGAGGACTGTTTTAGAAATAAATGGGGGAGATAACGGCACAAAATCAGCCACTGCCGTATGGCAGAGGCGTCTGTTAAATGTGCTGCTGGTGAAGGAAATCCGGCTGGAGAGGAAGGCAATCTATATTATATACCGGAGCAGAAAGACAGGGGGAGAGTCCAGTGGAGATCATGACAGGTATTTATGCCAGACTGTCGGTGGAGCATGGTAATGAAAAGGATCAGAGTATAGAGCAACAGATCCATTTGGCTGAGCAATGGATCCGTCAGAGGAATACATCTTCGGGGAGAAAAGAAGATCATCCTATGGGATGCGAAGAAAATACATATAGGATATATGATATTTATGCGGATATGGGGTATAGTGGAACGAAATTTGAACGTCCGGGGTTTCAACGGATGCTTGCAGATGCGCAGAACGGCAGAATTCAGTGTATTCTCTGCAAGGATGCGTCACGGGTTGGCAGGGATTATCTGAAAACGGGAGAATTTCTCGAAAAAATATTTCCCATGCTGGGAGTAAGAGTGATCTGTATCAGCGATCAATATGGAGATGTCCAAAATGAATGGAAATATGAAATGCCGGGCAGCCTTGCGGGAAATCTGAGAAACCTGATGAATGAGTGGTATGCCAGGGATATTGGACGGAGAGTGCGTCTGGTAAAACAGCATCAAAAAGCACAGGGAGAATATCTGGGAAGTGTACCTCCTTATGGGTGGAGGATAGACAGGCGGGACGGAAAGAGAAAATTAGTTCCGGATGATCAGCTCGAAGATATTCTTTCTCTGATGGTCTCTCTCCGGCAAAAAGAAATGTCATATGGGCAGATTGCGGATATTATAAATCAAAAAGGAATACAGACGCCACAGGAATATAGGAAAAGCGGAATGGTGTACCGCAAAGACTTTTCGGAACAACAGGATGAAAATTCCCGGCGACGGGAAGAAAAATCGGTCAGCGAGAAGGCTGTTCCGGAAAACGGGGAGTGGTTGCAGGGAGAAGCACAATCTACGTCAAAGTGGGACGCTTCCGGGGTACGTCGCATCATTTTATCGCACACCAGAGGGGATTACCACACGGCTTAATACAATTTCTCCGGTTTCACTGACGTCCTTTACTTCACTTTCCGGAATCTTTGGGGGATAATCTCCATAAAGGGTATGAGGGGGAATGACAAAAAGCTCGCTGTTATCATTTTGTGTTTCAAATTGCGGAATCAGCGAAATATTCTGCAACGAAATCTGTCCCGAAAGGATCTCAGCACCGGAAATAACAGTAGGTTCGAAGCCGGGGGCGGTAATTCTCAGGTTAAATACAGAGTATGGCTGGGCAGACACAGGCTTCAGACTGTACTCCAAAGGAGGTGCCGGCAGATCAATCGTATCCGTCTGGCCGTTTGAATCCGTGGTCAGCTCCTCCAGAACTTGTTCCGGCTCATTGCTGTCCATGATCTGTACCGTTGCATTTGAAACGGCACGGGAACTGATCATAGAGCTGACATTTACAAGCAACTGCCCGGTATCCGGACGATCCTGCTGCGTGGCATATAATTGAGACATAAAGCTCCTCCATTATAAAAAGTCATTACATACTATTCTATGCCGGAAGAACGCAAAGGTGCGTAATAGACTGCCTGCAATGGCAGGCTTATGGAAAAAATCGGCAAATCAGGGAAATTGCATCGGCCAATCGTATTGCCATATGTCTTCAAAATCAGTATAATAAATTTGGACTTTTCACAGGGAATGATACAGGAGTCTGATATTTGGTGTGGGAAGTTTCAGTCATAAAATTAACAATCAGAGAGGATAATTAAAATTATGGAAACCATTAAAATCAAATATTTCACAGATCAGATTGATAAATTAGAATATATTGACGGTAAATCTGACTGGATCGATCTGCGTGCATCAGAGGATGTCACATTAAAGGCAGGAGACTTTGCACTGATCCCTCTGGGGGTGGCAATGGAGCTTCCAGCAGGATATGAGGCGCACATTGTTCCGCGAAGCAGCACATATAAAAATTTCGGTGTGATCCAGGCAAATCATTGTGGCATCGTGGACGGTTCTTATTGTGGTGATAATGATATGTGGAGAATGCCGGTGATTGCCATGAGGGATACCGAGATTCATGTGAATGACAGAATCTGTCAGTTCCGCATTATGAAAAATCAGCCTCAGATCCAGTTCAATGAGGTAGAAAAGCTGATGGGGAAAGACAGAGGAGGCTTTGGAAGTACCGGAAAGCAGTAAAGGGTACAAGAAAAACGGGAAGAGAATAAATAAAAGGAAAGGGCATATTAGCAGATAGGAGTATTCGCTGGTATGTCTTTTTTGGTATTAGAAATTATCGGGATTTTTATTTTTGGAGATAAGTCATTGCGCTTGTCTCTGATATCTGATAAATCTCGCAGAGCTTTGCAGCATAGTGATGGTATTATGGATAGCCTGTGCGATGCAGTAATCTACTGCCTCTGATATGGCAATTCGCAGCCGGTCCATATATGGCGGTGGATTGTTGATTGTTTTGGCGGTAAGTATGTCGATACATTCCCGAACCTTCGTGACAAACGCCATATACTGTTTCAGCGTGGTACAACTTTCCAGCAGTGCCGCATTGTGACTGGGATTGATATTCAGTACCCGGACCGCTAACTCCAGCTCTGGAGGAAAAAATGCAGGATACATCGTTATGCATGCCCATGTAGATCGCGTTCTCCAAAGTGGTGATGACAAGATCATCCGGATTGTCATAATGGGTTCCGTTGAGGGCGTTATATAAAGATAACAGCGCTGCCTTGTCCGAGAACAGCAGGTGAAACAGCCGGTCCTTATACAGCCAGTTCGCCGGAGGCGTTAAGGAGGGCTGCTGCAAGGTATGCTTCATTGCCTGTGTCCGTTTTTGCTGGATTTCTGGATTTTCTTATTTTTTCTTTTCATAGATTTTACTCCTTTCGAACAGTGGGTGTCAATGACAAAAGATACTGAATTTGTCTGAAATAGATTTGAATTGAGAATTTATAGATCTCGAACTACTGACAGATAAGAAATATCTGAAATTGAAAGTGATTATAGCACGCAGAGCCGGAGAAAACTATTGTAGAAATCAACAAAAAATGAACAAAAAAGTGACAAAAGTGACCAAGGAAAAATAATATGGGAAGAACATTTCCCGTCAAATAATAGAAAAAAGAAACACAAATTTGGGAGAATATTACAAGGAAAAGTAGTATGTAGGGTTTCATCTTTGCATCATATACCTAAAATGATATAATGACTTGTAAAAAGTATTATAAAACAATATACTGACGTAAGTCGCAGGAATGGAGGAAAATAATGGAAGTTAATGAAATAAGGGCCAATCTAAAAGATCGTATATTAGATTATTATGTGATGAATAAAATAAAATGGAAATTTAGTGATACAATTGATTTTCATTTGCTGATGGTGGATTATTTTGAAGTTTTGAGAAAGCATATTATTCCGGGGAAAAGAAGGGTATCCATTGCTCCGGAGTTGCTGCGGAAAATGAATACCGCGGAATATGCCGGATGGAAAACGAGGCTTTATGAAATAAAAGGGAAATTTGAAAGTGGGGAGGATATGAACGGTTTTTTGAGTAAAAAAGCCGATGAAAATGGCTTTAAAGATAGATTACTGACATGCTGGAAAATACATCATATTCATTTTTATCCGGAAAAAAAGAAGGGAGACATGCTGCTTTTTGCTGTGGTTACAGAAGACCATGTGTATATGGTTGATGTACTTCCGCATAACAAAAAACATGTGTTCTCGACATTTCAATTATTACATATAATACATAATAACTGGAAAGAGATATTTGAACCGTATCGTATGAGAGGAATTACCGGAGTGGAAGAGGTGATTTCGAAAGACGAAGATGTCGAGAAATTCCGAAAAAGCGGAATCAGCACAGTGGTACAATTGGGGAAGGATGTGTATGCATTGGACATGATGGCGTCGGATGGGCACAATGCCATGGATGTTATGTACGCTAATCAGATATGCAATTCTCTGGCATTGAATGAAATGAAGGGGATTTTTAAGCCGTATCAGTTAAAAGATCTGTCTTTAACGTATAAAGTCCGACCAAGCTTTGTGATGACGTATTATGATGCAGAGGGAGAATTGAGCGTCTGGGGAATATAAGATCTGATAGGAAAATATTGGCAAATTATAAAAAAGATTTATAACATCATAAAAATCAAGACAGTTTCGTGACAGAAACTGTCTTTTTCTTGTGCATTTTGCGCAATTTTGCACCATCAGGCAGAAAAGTGTTGCAAATTCAAATTAAGTGTGTTATCGTTTTAGTGTTTAAGAAATGTTCACATAATTGATATTATGTTGTATGTAAAATAGGGAGGAAGGAGACCGGATTATGTGGTATGTCATTCATACAATGTCCGGAACCGAGCAGAAATGCGTGCAGCAATGCAGTCAATATATTGATCCTGCGGACTATGTTGAGATGTTCGTGCCTCAGTATATATCAAAGAAGCATTTCAAGCAGGAGTGGCATGATGTAGCAAGGACACTATTTCCAGGTTACATATTTGTAGATACCGATCGTATCGAACCGATTCTGGAAGGGGTGAAGAAAGTACATCAATACACCAAAGTCCTGCGTGATGCCGATGCTATCTCTCCGATTACGGAGGAGGAGCAGAAGTTTTTATCGGATATGATGGATGACCAGCATATCGTACAATATTCCGAAGGATTTCTTATTGGTGAAAAGGTCTGTATCACCTCCGGCCCCCTGAAGCATTATCAAGGCTGTATCAAAACGGTGGACAGGCATCGACGGATCGCCAAGCTGGAAATACCGGTCTTTGGCGGGATGACCCCGGTGGAAGTGGGGTTTGGCGCCGTTCACAGAGTCAGTCAGGAAGAATTTCACCAGATGAAACAGCAGAATATCAAGAAGTATCAGACATCCACAGGTCTGGAAAATGGTCAGGTCAAGGTACTGGAAGGTGCCTTTGCAGGAATGACAGGAAACCTGCTGGCGGCAGATCCTGAGCGGGATGAATGGACAATTGAGTTAGAACTCTTTGGCGTGGCAACGAAAGTGACGTGTTCACGGGAAGAGATTGAGGTAACTTGATGGATTAAGATGATGTAAGTGGCGGAATTTATTCGGATACTTACATTATTTATATGGAAGAAGTCGTATCGATGGAGTGACGAGTGTCGCGCTTCGGCGTAGGACGGAGGATAAAGAGCGTGAGCGAAGTCGTAATTGCGGACTGCCGGAGGGTGGTTGGTGAGTGGCGGAGCACGCTCTTTTTACTAATTATGAAGGAGTTTAGTAAACATGAAAGTATGTTTGGTTGGTTCGTCAGGAGGACATCTGACACATTTATATATGTTAAAGCCGTTTTGGAAAGACAAAGATCATTTTTGGGTTACTTTTGATAAGGAAGATGCAAGGAGTCTGCTTCAGGAGGAAAAAATGTATCCATGTTATTATCCAACCAACAGAAGTTTGAAGGCGCTTATTAAAAATATTAAGATTACATGGAATGTGTTGCATAAAGAAAAACCGGATTTGATTATTTCTTGTGGTGCGGCGGTTGCAGTTCCGTTCTTTTACATCGGTAAGCTGATGGGCACAAAACTGATATATATTGAGGTCTTTGATCGGATTGACAAACCGACAATAACAGGAAAGTTGGTTTATCCCATTGTGGACAAGTTTGTTGTACTGTGGGAAGAACAGAAAAAAGTTTATCCCAAGGCAGTTAATCTTGGTAGCATATTCTAAGTAGGGGTGAGGAAATGATTTTTGTAACGGTAGGAACACATGAACAACCGTTTAATCTGTTGATTCAAAAGGTAGATAATTTAATGTCATTATTATGGTGTTTGTTATTAATTGTACTTCCTATTGCTCTTGTATTTTCTGAAAGTTCGATGAGTAATATACAGTCTATAAGCATTATTTTTGCATTTCCAATTGGATTAATAATGATAGTAATGATATGGAGCCTATTTAAGGATATGAAAAAATATATAAAAGAAAAATAATAAGTATTAATAATTGTGAAAATAATGGAATAGTATAGTAAAATTTCATTTTAGAAGTACCTGTGTGATCAGGGACCGTTGTTGACATTTGGAGACGAGACCATTAAAATTATTCTAAATACAAAAGGAACGATGGACGACGTGAGTCTGGAAATGAAACGGTTGTTGGAATATATAGATGGTCAGACTGCAAGTGATGAGTTTACGAGAGAGCTGGATGATGCGGTGCAGTCTGCCCGCCGAAATGAGAAATGGAGGCTCGAGTATATGACATTGCAGCAGGAGTATCGCGAGAAATACAATGAAGGTTTAGAAGTCGGAAAAGCCGAAGGCAAAATTGAGGGTAGGATGGAGGGAAAATTAGAAGGAAAAATAGAAATTCTCTATTGTGAATTCAAACTGACAATCTCCGAAATTGCTCAGAAGCTGGAATTATCTGAGGAATATGTGCAGGGAGTTGTGAAACATTTGACATGATAAAGGAGAAGTAAAAAGTAGTGTGGATGTCAGTTGTAACATATGTATTATAATCCTGCAAAGAAGACTGCGGGAAATTGTGAAGTCCCCTTGCTATTTTAGCGTGACAATGATAGAATTACTCCATATATGGATTGATTATTCAATATATCCGTAAATATCGGAATAACCAATCGGTATATTTACAGGTAATAGATCATTATTTACATTTCTATCATACGATACAGTATGATAAGTTTAGTATGGATTAAAGGAGATTAAAATATGTGTGGTATTGTAGGTTATATCGGGAGTAAACAGGCAGCCCCAATCCTTTTGGATGGTCTGTCAAAGCTCGAGTACAGAGGCTATGATTCTGCCGGGATCGCAGTACGTGACGGAGCAGACAAGGTAAAGATCGTGAAGGCGAAGGGACGTCTCAAAGGTTTGATCGAGAAGACAGATGATGGTCATGCGGTACCGGGTACCTGTGGTATTGGTCATACCAGATGGGCAACCCATGGGGAACCGTCAGAGACCAATGCGCATCCTCATGTCAGTGACGATGGTAATGTGGTTGGGGTACACAATGGTATTATTGAGAATTACCAGGAGTTAAAGGTAAAGCTTCTGAAAAAGGGATATGAGTTTTATTCTTCTACCGATACGGAAGTTGCTGTAAAGCTCGTAGATTATTATTATAAGAAGTATGAGCATACGCCGGTAGATGCCATTAATCACGCCATGGTTCGTATCCGCGGATCATATGCTCTGGCAATGATGTTTGCAGAGTATCCGGATGAGATTTATGTGGCTCGTAAGGATAGTCCGATGATCATCGGTGTGTCCGACGGAAACTGTTATGTTGCTTCCGATGTACCGGCTATTTTGAAATATACGAGAAATGTATACTATATCGGCAATATGGAGATTGGCCGTCTGGCAGATGGCAAGGCAGCCTTCTACAATCTGGATGGAGATGAGATTGAGAAGGAGCTGGTGGAGATTAAGTGGGATGCGGAAGCCGCAGAAAAGGGAGGTTTTGAGCATTTCATGATGAAAGAGATTCATGAGCAGCCAAAGGCAATCCTGGATACGATGAATTCCAAGATCAAGGATGGCAGGATTGATCTGTCGGATGTAGGTCTTTCGGAGGAGGACATTAAGGGAATCGACCAGATCTATATTGTTGCCTGTGGCTCCGCTTATCATACCGGTGTTGTGACGCAGTATGTTATGGAGGATCTGGCGCGTGTGCCGGTCCGTGTGGAGCTGGCTTCGGAGTTCCGTTACCGCAATCCGATCCTGAATAAGGACGATCTGGTGATCGTGGTGAGTCAGTCCGGTGAGACGGCAGACACTTTGGCGGGTCTTCGTCTGGCAAAGGAGCAGGGAGTAAAGACCATGGGTATTGTGAATGTGGTTGGTTCTTCCATTGCAAGAGAAGCGGATAATGTATTTTATACGATGGCAGGTCCGGAGATCTCAGTGGCAACTACGAAGGCGTACAGCGCACAGCTGATCGCAGGTTATCTGTTGTCTGTGGAGTTCGCGAGAGTGCGCGGGACGATCACGGAGGAGCAGTATCAGGGATATATTACGGAAATGAAGACCCTTCCGGAGAAGATTGACAAGATCATTGAGGATAAGGAACGCATCCAGTGGTTTGCGTCCAAGCAGGCCAATGCCCGTGATATTTTCTTTGTAGGACGTGGCATTGATTATGCAATCTGTATGGAGGGAAGTCTGAAGCTTAAGGAGATCAGTTACATTCATTCTGAGGCGTATGCGGCAGGGGAGTTGAAGCATGGTACGATCAGTCTGATCGAAGATGGTATACTGGTGATCGGTTCTCTGACACAGGATTCCCTGTATGAGAAGACCATCAGCAATATGGTTGAGTGCAAGAGCCGTGGAGCTTCTCTGATGGGGCTGACTAATTTTGGAAATTATTCGATTGAGGATACGGCTGACTTTGTGGTATACGTACCAAAGACAGATCCTCATTTTGCAGCAAGTCTGGCAGTGATCCCACTGCAGCTTCTGGGATATTATGTATCTGTGGCCAGAGGACTTGATGTGGATAAGCCGAGAAACCTGGCAAAGAGTGTAACGGTTGAGTAGTCTTTGAACTATGTTTGATGAAATGATGATAATGAATTGACATAATAGAAGCCTGGAGACTGGTTTGTGACCGGATCCAGGCAGTTTGTCTATATACCAGGGAAGGATGAGATAATGGGGAAAAGGGTTACAGCAGATAGAAGGGACTATAAAAATGGATATAAAAAACAATATAAAACATATCAATTACTAAAGCAAAACAATGATAGCAGATTGTGCCGGTGCTTGTTGTTGAATTATTCCGTGGAATGCGGGTTGAAATTTTTATTACTAGATAAATTTAGAATAGTTAATCCACAAAAGACGTCGATGGATGAGGAAATTGAAGGTGTGTTATATAGTCACGATTTGCGTAAACTCTTAAAAAAATTGGGACAAACTAAGTTTAAATTCCCGATTTTTGAAACGAAACATGGAGACCAAATTGATGCAGAAAATTTTCATCAGTTATGCCGGTATGCTGTTGAATTGGATGACAAAAATTATTTTAAGAGTCAACAGTTTGAATTAGAATTGTCAAAGATTGCAGATTGGCTAGAGGAGGAAATATAATATGGATTTGCTGTATACTTGGAAAGATGTAGAAAGAAAAATGAAGAGATATCTTTGTGATGAAGATACATCAAGTATTGTGAATATAGACGTATATACAGAAGAAATTGTTATTACGGTAGACGAGCTGCAAAATAAAGAAAAAGCGTATTTAGAACTTAAAAATGTTTTTGGAAAAAACTATAATGAAAGTCAAAGGACAATTGTATTAGACAAATTTAATACAGAAATACATGTTATTGTTAATGTGGATGAGTATGCAAAAAAACAGGTTAAGGTAACACCGCTGTTTAGCAATGTAGTGTATAATAAAAAGTCATATGAAGATGATATTTTAAACAATCAAGATTTGAAAGACTGCCCGGTTATTGCGTTTCATTCGTATAAAGGTGGAGTGGGAAGAACACTGTCGTTATTAGCTTTTGCAAAAGCTTGGTCTGCAAATAACCCTAGTAAAAAATTATTGATTGTAGATTCAGATATTGAGGCTCCTGGAATAACGTGGTTAATGCGTGATATGAATACAGAGTGTGATGCTTTTTGTTATTTTGATTTGTTAGAATTAATTCAAAGCGATGAAATTAAAGAAAAAAATGTTTTCGATAATGTAATTGATCTTATTCGCGAATCCGTCATGGAAATAGACACAGGTAAAGTGAGAGTACGACATATGGTGCTTCCGACGTACCGTTATGAAGCACAATTGTTAGATGTATATTCTGAACCTCAAAGTATTGCAAAAAGTTATAAAAGAAAATATGTATTAGCAGAAAAATTATCAGAAATTGGACAAAAAGCAGGTGCATCTGCTGTGCTAGTAGATTTGCGCGCTGGTATTAGTGAAACATCCGCCCCTCTGATTTTTGATCCCCGTGTAAAAAAGTATATTGTTACATCAACTTCGTTTCAATCTGTGCAAGGAACAAAAATGTTGTTGCGTCAGATTTGTAAAGGCTTACCTATAGCAGAAAATAGTATTGTACCGGAAATTTTATTGACAATGATTCCTGATGGATTGGATACTACCCAAATAAAGAGCAGTTTGTTAGAGGAGTATGATGTTGCTGAAAATAACATTTCCTATACGGATTCGATAATTACAGAGTTGCCGTTCGCAAGCGAATTGATTCATTTGTCATCGTTTCAACAAATTATGAAGAAATTGGAAGAAAGACAGATGTATAAAAATATTAACGATTTTGTAATGAATCGGTATGGCACAACGATGACAACGGACAAAGGTATAAAAAATAGAGAAGCTGTTGTCAAAAAAATAAATCAGTTGGCAGAAAAACAGGTTGTTGCAGAAGGAAATGGTCAGGTTGCAGCTTTGCTGACACAGCCGATCAGCAATTTGATTAGAAAGTATACAGATGTAGTTCCACAGGCAGTTATATTGGGAGCAAAGGGCTCTGGAAAAACCTTTTTATACAAAAAATTGATATGTGAAAAGACCTGGCAAAGATTTATTGGTAATTTTGGAACAGTACGAAATATGCCGGAAACATATATTTTACCGTTAATGTCACCTAAAAATATAGCAGAAATAAGGGAAAGCATAATAGAAACAGTTACTGAAAATTTTGAAAAATTAAAGGGGATTATAGGGCAGGACACTTTATATTGGTATAATAATATATCAGAAATTAAGAGACTTGTTCAAGAGAAAAGAGATAAAGTAGATTGGGTAGCTTTTTGGCTTGAAAGTATAAAAAATGTATTTCATGACGGAAAATCATTAGAGGAAATTGATGATGAACTGCAAAATGCAAATCAACGTGTGTTATTTTTAGTCGATGGACTAGAGGAAATTTTGCAAAATACTTTTGATAATGAAAATGAGAGATATGCCATACAGGGGTTAATTCAGGATGTTATTACAGATTTACAAATAAAGTATAAAAATATAGGATTACTTGTTTTTTTGAGAAATGATTTGGCGAATAATTCTATACGGACCAATTATGAACAATTTGAAAAACAATATCTGTCAATTGCGTTAAAATGGTCCCACGAAGAAGCATTAAGGCTTGCATTGTGGCTGGTTGTTAAAGCGGTTCCTGATTTTTGCCAATCGATTGATTTTGATCATATATCACAAGATGTTGTAGAAAAAGAATTAAATCGTCTTTGGGGAGTAAAACTCGGAAAAATAAATTCGAATGAAGCATATTCTTCACGTTGGATACTTGCTGCATTATCTGATTTTAATTCTCAGTTACAGGCGCGAGATATTATTCGTTTCCTACAATATGCAACAGAGAATGCAGGCAGAGAAGTTTACACAGATCGATATATTATGCCCGTTGAGATTAAAGAGGCAGTGCAGAGATGTTCGAAAGATAAAATTGAAGAAATAAAACAGGAAATGGCGGCGTTACAGCCGATTTTAAAAAAAATTGAGGATGCTCCGGACGAATTGAAAATTTTACCATTTCACTCGGATACATTTAATTGGGACAAAAAGCAGGAGAAGTTATTAAGTCAGGAGGGATTTTTAATTATTGATAATGGTAAATATTATTTACCGGAGATCATAAGGCATGCATTGAAATTTAAATATGCAAAAGGTGCAAGACCTAAAGTTTTGTCGTTATTACTAAAAAATAAGCAATAACTGATCGTTATATATGGTTATTATTGACTGTCATAATGAGTATAATGTTGTAATGATTTCTCTAAGGAACCCTGTTATGGAAAATGATGAAAAGCTGGATTCGGAATTTCGTTTTGCTCTGGATCTCCCGGAGCGGGAGAGGGAGCAGAGCAATACATTAAATACAGGATATGATGAGAGTACGGCGACCTGGCGGGTGATCGTGAGGTATTATGGAAATCTGTATGAGGTGGAACGCCGGCTGCCGGGAGTACAGGTGATTCCACTTTACCATCAATACGGGATCGTGCGTGTTCCGGAGGAACAGCTGGAGGCATTGGCGGCACTGCCACAGATACAATATATGGAAAAGCCTAAGGAGGTCTATTTTTCTCTGGATGCAGGGAGAGGGGCCTCCTGTATTAATTCTGTGCAGGGGAATTTAAGTGTGGATCAGGAGTACGAGGCAGGAGATTTAAGAAACGGTCTGACCGGCAGAGGAGTGATCGTTGGTGTGGCGGATTCCGGAATTGATCTGACTCATCCTGCTTTTCGCAATCCGGATGGTACGACACGCATTCTGGCATTATGGGATCAGGGTGGAATACCGGATCCATCTGTGGGGCTGGAAGCTCCGGAAAGATATCGTCAGGGAGTGGAGTGGACAAAGGAGCAGATTGATCAGGTTCTTTTGGGAGAAAGGGAAGATATTTCTCTTCCGCAAGATACAGGTTCCGGTCATGGTACTGCAGTAACGGGCGTGGCAGCGGGAAACGGTGCAGGGTCTGCAGGGTACCGGTATCGGGGAATTGCGATAGAAAGTCCCATTCTTTTTGTAAAGCTAAGTACCGGCGGAGAAGGTTTTTCAAGAACCACGGAGTTGATGGAGGCATTGGATTATATGGTACGGAAGGCGGAATCATTTGGAATGCCGGTTTCCCTGAATGTCAGTTATGGTAATAACAATGGTGCTCATGATGGCGGCAGCTTGTTTGAGGGATATATTTCTCAACTGGCAGGTGTATGGAAAAGTGTAATATCTGTTGCGGCGGGAAATGAAGGGGATGCCAGACATCATGCCAGAGTGCGGTTAGAAAATGAACCCCGGCAGATCCGGTTTGTGATCGGAGCGGGGGAGAAAAATTTAAGTCTGCAGATGTGGAAGCAATATACGGATGATTTTACGGTGTTTTTAGAAGCTCCCGACGGAACAAGGATATTGATCGAAGAGACAAGGGAAGTAAGGCGATATGAACTGCAGAGAACATGGATTTATGTGTATTACGGGGAACCGACGCCAGCGCAGATCTGGCAGGAGATTTATATGGAGTGGCTGCCCACGGAGGGACAGGAAGGAGTTCTGCCGGAGGGGGTATGGAGTTTGTGGCTGATCCCGGAGAAGATTACGGGAGGTGTGGTAGAGCTGTGGCTTCCCACCACGGAGTTGGTTGGTCTTTCCACAGGATTTCTGGAGCCGGAGCCGGATACGACCATGACGATACCGGCTACAGCTGATGGTATTGTGGTGGTGGGAGCATATCAGGTGTCAAATGATGTGGTTGCCTCGTTTTCCGGACGGGGAAATACAGCGGATGGAAGGATGGCACCAACCCTTGTGGCACCGGGGGTAGAAGTGGTTACGGCTGCGCCGGGGGAACGATATACAGCCCGGACCGGAACTTCAATTGCAACGCCCTTTGCGGCCGGTTCAGCGGCATTAATGATGGAATGGGGGATTGTGCAGGGCAATGATCCATATCTATATGGAGAGAAGATAAGGGCATATTTGATGAAAGGGGCAAGAAAGCTGCCGGGGCAGGAGAGTGTACCGGATAAAAAAGCAGGCTGGGGAGCACTTTGTCTCGCAGCCAGCCTGCCAAAGTTATTATAGTTTTATAATAGTCCCTGTTTAATAAAACCAGCCAGTTCCTCTGCAAAATAGGTGATATAGATATCAGCTCCGGCACGTTTTGCAGCAATCGCTGTTTCGCAGATAATGGCATCCTCATCGATCAGACCGAGACTTGCCGCTCCCTTGATCATAGCATATTCACCACTGACGCTGTAGGTAGCCATCGGGACATTTGTCCGGTCCTTGATCTCACGGATCAGATCACCATAGATCATAGCAGGTTTTACCATAATAATGTCTGCACCCTCGTTAATATCGGCGAGTGCCTCTTTTACAGCTTCCCGGCGGTTATGGTAATCCATCTGATAGGTGCGTCGGTTGCCAAACTGTGGTGCCGAGTCTGCGGCATCCCGGAAAGGTCCGTAGTAAGCAGAAGCAAACTTTACAGCGTAGGACATGATCGGTGTGTTTAAGTGGCCCTGGGAATCAAGACATTGGCGGATCGCTGCGATACGGCCGTCCATCATATCAGAAGGGGCCACCATATCGGCTCCGGCTTCCACCTGGGAGAGGGCGATCTTTGCCAGGTATTTCAGAGTAGCGTCATTGTCTACGTCATGGTTATGAATGATACCGCAGTGACCGTGGGAGGTGTATTCACACATGCAGACATCACCGATCAGGTACATTTCCGGATAGTTCTTCTTTGCTTCCCGGAAGGCGCGCTGGATGATGCCGTTTTCATCGTATGCCTGGCTGCCCACTTCGTCCTTGTGGTCCGGAATGCCAAATAGCATGATCTTATTGACTCCGGCCCTCAGAAGCTGTTCCAGTTTTTCTCCCATACGGTCTGCTGTGTAGCGGTTCTGGCCATACATAGATGGGATTTCTTCAACTTTGTTCTGACCGTCCATTACGAACATTGGGTATACCAGATCGGAGATATCCATATGTGTTTCCTGTACCATTTTGCGGAGACGTTCATCTGTGCGAAGTCTCCGGCCTCTCATAAATTCTGTCATTGTAATTATGCCTCTTTTCTATATCGTAATAAATTAAAGGAAAAATTTCCCGATATATTGAGAAAGCATGCTTTCCTATGAAGGGAAAACATGCTTTTTTAATGCTTCAAAGCTTTCTTTACTGATAACGTGTTCCATACGGCATGCATCCTCTGTGGCAATCTCCTCCGGAACTCCGAGCCTGATAAGCCAGCTTGAGATGAGCTGATGTCTTTCATAGATCATTTCCGCGATTTCGCGGCCTGAGTCTGTCAAATATATGTATCCGGCATCTGTTACAGTAATGTGCTGCTTCTGACGAAGATTTTTCATTGCAATGCTGACGCTTGACTTTTTGAAACCGAGCTCCGTCGCAACATCAACAGATCGAACCACCGGCAGTCGTTTGCTGAGGATCAGGATCGTTTCCAGATAATTCTCAGCAGATTCGGTATTTGCCATAAATATTTTCCTCCATACCATTTAGTCCGTCCGAAACTCCGAACGTCATTTCATATAAAATAAGTATAACACTTTTAAAATCAGAACACAAGAAAAGAAAATGAAAAAAGTTCTTGACATCTAATAAATGTTAGCATATACTAACTACTGTAAGTGATAGATAAGTCATTCTCATTTACAAGATTAAAGAGGCGGTATACTCGAAAGAGTGATTCCCATTGGGGAGGTTTTTCTAATGATGCAGAAGGATTTGATCATTCAAAAATTGAGAGAACAGGGATGCCGTATTACGAAACAGCGTCTGATGATCCTGGATATCATTTTGCAGGAGGATTGTTCTTGCTGTAAGGAGATTTATTACAAGGCATCAAAGCTGGATCATAAGATCGGTTCTGCGACAGTGTATCGCATGATCAATACATTAGAAGAGATCGGAGCGATCAGCAGGAAGAATATGTATAAGGTTTCCTGTTCTATGGATTGTGCAGCGGACTGTGGTCATGCCTGTACGATTGAGTTAGAGGATGGTTCCAAGCTGCAGTTTTCGGAGCAAAAGATGAGCCAGATCATTCAGTCTGGTTTAGCTGCCTGCGGATATGCAGTGGAACACAGTGTAAAAGGCTTTACCAAAGGGTCGGTATGTCACCATGATGAGCTGACGCTGAAGGAAAGTGCAGGTCTTTTATAAGATTTTGCCGATGAACATGCTTACAAGAACATATAACATATGCCAAGGGGCAGAGAAATTATTTGATTTCTCTGCCCCCTCCTTTTATAATATGATGCAAGGGTCAAAGTACCTTTTATTTCTAAATATATGTATATATCATAATGGAGGCAATAATGATTACCAGTGAAAATAATGCGAAATTAAAAGAAATGATAAAACTGCAGAAAAATGCCAGACACCGCAAAAAGGAAGGAGTATTTGTGGCGGAGGGAATCAAGCTTGTGCAGGAAGCCGCCAAATACGGAAAACTCCGGCAGGTACTGATCCGGCAAAGCCTGTGGATCACAAAATGGCAGGAGAAGCCGGAAAATGAGATCGCAGCGGAATTTTCAGGAAACGAAAGGCATGTGGGGGTGGATGTGGTGCCGGATGATCTGTTTGATCAGGTGGCAGATACGGTAACACCACAGGGAATCCTTGGAATGGTAGATATGCCGGTCTATTCTTTGGAGGAGATTCTTAACAGCCGGTCAAGATTATATCTGATGCTGGATGATCTGAGAGATCCGGGGAATCTGGGAACGATGATCCGTACTTCGGAGGCTGCGGGAGTGGCAGGTGTGATCATGAGTAAGGGAACCGTGGATCTTTTTAATCCCAAGGTGGTCCGTGCGACGATGGGAGCGATTTTCCGTGTTCCATTTATATATGTAGACAGTCTGCCGGAAACGATACTGCAGATGAGAAAAAAAGAAATTTCTGTTTACGGAACGATTCTGGAGGAGAGCAGGGTTTATGATGATCCGGATTATACAAAGCCGTCTGCTGTCGTTGTGGGAAATGAGGCGAATGGAATCAGCCGGGAGGTGCAGAAATGTCTCAGCGGAAGAATTCACATTCCAATGGAAGGCAGTGTGGAGTCGTTAAATGCGGCTGTTGCCGCTGCGGTAGTGCTTTATGAGGCATCAAGACAGAGAAGAAAAACGGACTAGAGTATATTGCTATTTCAGTGGAAATATGCTATATTCATACAAATAAGTAGTATACACCAAAGGAGGTGTTTCCATGAGCGGTTTGTCGGGAATTTTTACATTCCGGCTGCAATCTTTGCTACAGTCGCTTTTTCGGACAGATGAGAATTATATTTTTTTCTGGTTGATCGCATTAGTGGCATTTTTGATCATTGAGATCATTACATTGGGCTTGACGACCATTTGGTTTGCAGCAGGAGCGCTGATCAGTTTTATTGCAGCATGGCTGGGACAGCCATTGGGAGTACAGCTTGTCTTGTTTTTTGTTGTTTCGTTTATATTATTGATCTTTACCAGACCGGTTGTTCAGAAACGTTTGAACGGTTCGAGGGTAAGGACAAATGTCAACAGCATGATCGGCAAAGAGGGAAAGGTGACCGAGTTGATCGATAATTTCAACGAGACGGGATGCATCATTGTTGACGGGATGGAATGGACTGCCAGAGCGGCAGATGAAGGAAAAAGGATCCAGGCTGGCCGGAAGGTAGTGATACAGGAGATACGGGGAGTGAAAGCAATCGTAAATCCTGTGTCGGACGATATAGAGTAGACCGCATTGCGAAAAATCTATATATCGTATTCCGAACAGATTAATCAGCACATTTATAAAGGAAAGGAATCAAAAATGGAATTAGCAATTATTATTTTACTTGTCATTGTAGCAGTTGTTGCCGTATCCTGCATTCATATTGTACCGCAGGCAAAGGCGTATGTTGTAGAGCGTCTGGGAGGTTATCAGAACACATGGGATGTGGGACTTCATTTCAAAGTGCCGTTTATTGACCGTATCGCCAGAAAGGTAAGTTTGAAGGAGCAGGTTCTGGACTTTCCGCCACAGCCGGTAATCACAAAGGATAACGTAACCATGAGAATTGATACGCTGATCTTTTTCCAGATCACCGATCCGAAGCTTTACACATATGGTGTTGAGAATCCGATCATGGCGATTGAGAATCTGACAGCGACCACACTTCGTAATATTATCGGTGAGCTCGATCTCGATGAGACACTGACATCCCGTGAGATCATCAATACCAAGATGAGATCCTCTCTGGATACTGCGACAGATCCGTGGGGTATCAAGGTAAATCGTGTAGAGCTTAAGAACATTATTCCTCCACAGCCGATTCAGGAGGCAATGGAGAAGCAGATGAAGGCAGAGCGTGAGAAGCGTGAGGCCATCCTGATCGCACAGGGTGAGAAGCAGTCTGCTATCACCGTAGCAGAGGGACATAAAGAGTCTGCAATTCTGGAGGCAGAGGCAGAGAAGCAGGCAGCAATCCTGCATGCGGAGGCACAGAAGGAGGCAACGATCCGTGAGGCTGAGGGTCAGGCACAGGCAATTCTGGCGGTGCAAAAGGCGAACGCCGATGGTATCCGCATGCTGAATGAGGCTTGTGCATCGAAGGAAGTTATCGAGCTCAAGAGCTTGGAGGCATTTGCGAAAGCAGCAGATGGAAAGGCGACAAAGATCATTATTCCATCAGAGATACAGGGACTTGCAGGAATGGTTAGTTCCGTGACAGAAATTGCAAAATCTTCCGGAGATAAATAATTATATTTTATTTGAAGAGATTAATTTCCTGCACAGCTCCTGCTGGCAGGAAATTTTCCGTTTATTATGAATTGATTCGTAAGGATAAATAACAGAGAAAGGCAGGAAACGATAATGAACTTAGTAGGTAAGAACTTTTTGACATTAAAGGATTTCTCCCCGGAGGAGATTACATATCTGCTGGAGTTGTCTGCAGAGTTAAAGGACAAAAAGAAAAAGGGAATCCCGGTCAATAATTATGTGGGAAAAAATATTGCCCTGATCTTTGAAAAGACAAGTACCAGAACAAGATGCTCCTTTGAGGTGGCTGCCCACGATATGGGCATGGGGGTGACATATCTTGATCCTCAGGGGTCACAGATTGGCAAGAAGGAAAGTATTAAGGATACTGCTCGTGTGCTTGGCAGAATGTTTGATGGTATTGAATATCGCGGCTTTGAGCAGAGCATTGTGGAGGAGCTTGCTAAATATGCCGGAGTACCGGTATGGAACGGTCTGACCAATGAGTATCATCCGACACAGATGCTGGCAGATCTTCTGACCATTCAGGAGCACCTTGGCAGATTAAAGGGTGTGAAGCTGGTTTATATGGGAGATGCCCGTTACAATATGGGAAATTCCCTGATGATCGCCTGCGCTAAGATGGGCATGCACTTTGTGGCATGTACCACAAAGGATTATTTCCCAAATGAGGAGTTGGTGGCACTGTGTCGTGAGTATGCGAAGGAGTCCGGTGGTTCTGTGACATTGACAGAGGATGTAGAGAGCGGCACGAAGGGCGCAGATGTGCTTTATACGGATGTATGGGTTTCCATGGGTGAACCGGAGGAGGTATGGGCAGAGCGTATCAAAGCCCTTTCTCCATATCAGATCAATAAAAAGGTAATGGAAAATGCAGGACCACAGGCAATCTTTATGCATTGCCTTCCGGCATTTCATGATCTGGAAACAGGGATTGGCAGACAGGTTTATGAGAAATTTGGTATGAGTGAGCTAGAGGTGACAGACGAGGTGTTTGAGTCAGAGGCGTCTGTAGTCTTTGACGAGGCAGAGAACCGTATGCATACCATCAAGGCGGTTATGACGGCAACATTAGAGCCAACGAGAAAATAATAATGGAGTGATTTTTTGAAAAAGGAAATACTTCAAATGCTTCGGGGGGCAGGAGAGGATTATATCTCCGGTCAGGTTTTGTGCGAAAAACTGGGCGTTTCGAGGCAGGCGATTTGGAAAAATATAACACAGCTGAAAGAGGCAGGCTATCAGATTGAGTCCCAGCCCAAAAAGGGATATCGTCTGGTGGAGTCAGCAGATAAGCTGGTAGGAGCGGATATTGAGAGCCGTTTGAAAGCTGATTGTCTGTGCCGCAAGGTAGAATGCCTGGAGCAGGTGGACTCGACAAATACCAGAGCAAAGCAGCTTGCGGAGCTTGGGGAGCCGGAGGGAACTCTGGTGGTTGCTGAGGAGCAGACGGCAGGCAAGGGCCGTAGAGGCCGGGGGTGGGCTTCAGAGCCTGGCATCGGGATATGGATGAGTTTGATCCTCAGACCAAGGCTGAAGCCGCAGCAGGCAGCAAGTGTGACGCTGGTGGCAGCTATGGCGGTGGCAAAGGGAATTCGGGAGTGCTGTGAGTTGGAGACCGGGATCAAATGGCCCAATGACGTAGTCATCCATGGCAAAAAGGTTTGTGGTATTCTGACGGAGACAAGTTCGGAGCCGGATTATATTCACTATGCGGTACCCGGGATCGGGATCAATGCCAATACGAAAAGCTTTCCGGAGGAGCTTGCTGACCGGGCAACCTCTATTTATCTGGAAACCGGACGGAAGACAGACCGGAATGCGTTGATCGCAGCGGTGATGAATGCTTTTACAGATTATTACAGAAAATATCTGGAGACAGGAGACTTATCTCTGCTGTTGGAGGAATATGACCAGATGCTGGTCAATAAGGACCAGGAGGTTCTGGTGCTTTATGGCATGGCGGAGGAAGCAGATCCGGAGAAGATGCAGAAGGGAATTGCCAGAGGAATTACTTCTTCCGGGGCATTGTTAGTAGATACGGATGAGGGCATGAAGGAGATTGTATCCGGAGAGGTGTCTGTACGAGGCGTTTACGGATACGTTTAAAATAATAAAAGAAGGAAGAGACAATGGACGATTTATTTGATGATGATATTCTGCAGCCGGCACCGGAAGTAGACGGGATGGTGATACTCAGTGTAGCGAATGCCTACAAAAAGCAGTATTATCTCAATCCGAAATTTGCAAAGCTGCCGGAAACGATTCAGGAGGAACTGCAGATCATGTGCGTGCTGTATACAGCGGACGTGGGAGGCATTCTGACCCTTCGCTTTGATGAGGAGGGAAACCTGTTGTTCCACGTTACCTCGGAGGAGGACGATTACTTCTTTGATGAGATCGGCAGTGTATTAAAGATCAAGGAGATCCAGAGGGAGAAGCAGGAACTTTTGGAAGCATTGGAGCTGTACTACAAGGCATTCTTTTTAAAAGAAGATATCAGTGGTCTATTAAGCGAATAGTGTGAGTAGTACCGGGTGAGATTTACAACACGATACAGATGATAGGTCATTGCATAAAAATACAGGAGGAAAGGCAATGTTATTAGCGGTAGATGTAGGTAATACAAATATAACCTTTGGCGTATTTGATGGAGATGAAATGGTAACACGTTTTCATTTTTCAGTGCGGATATCAAGAACATCTGATGAATACGGCAGCATGATCTGTGATATTTTGGAGAGAAAGGGGTTTTCGGCAGATTCCATTGATCAGGTGATTGTGGCTTCTGTTGTGCCAAAGATCATGTATTCATTTAACAGTGGTATCATCAAATACCTGGGATGCCATCCGATCATTGTGGGAGCCGGGATCAAGACCGGAATACGGATAGAAACAGCTAATCCAAAAGAAGTTGGACCGGACCGGATTGTGGATGCAGTTGCGGCACATACTTTATATGGAGGACCGATCATTGTAGCAGATTATGGTACAGCTACAACATATGACCTGGTGACCCGGGACGGAGCTTTTTTGGGAGGAGTGATCAGTCCGGGTGTGAAGATTTCAGCCAATGCTCTTTGGAACGATACGGCAAATCTGCCGGAAATCGAGATCAAGTGTCCGGAGCATGTGGTGGCAAAGGATACGATCACGGCAATGCAGGCGGGACTTTTCCTTGGAACCGTGGGACAGTCCCAGTATATTATCGATAAGATTAAAGAGGAATCAGGGCTTAAGGATATCAAGGTTGTTGCGACCGGTGGACTTGGAAAAATGATCTCAGATTATACGGAGGAAATTGATATCTATGACAGTAATCTGACTCTGAAGGGTCTGCAGATTATCTTTGATAAGCAGAAAAGGGCGTAAAAGATGGCGAATCGTATACCTGCAGCACAAAAGTGTGTGGGTGGAGAAAGGAATATAAGATTATTATGGAGGATCAGGGATTTCGAATTGGAGAGGTACAGATCCCCGGAAAGCTTGTATTAGGACCAATGGCAGGGGTAACAGACCTGCCATTTCGTCTGTTATGCAAGGAGCAGGGAGCCGATCTGGTTTATACGGAAATGATCAGTGCCAAGGGCATTTATTACAAGAATAAAAATACAGAGCTGCTCTGGATGACGGAGGAAAAGGAACGTCCACTGGCGTTGCAGTTGTTTGGTTCGGAGCCGGAGTTGATGGCAGAGATGGCAGCACAGATTGAGCACAGGGATTTTGATATTCTTGATATTAATATGGGATGCCCGGTGCCCAAGGTGGTCAATAACGGAGAGGGATCGGCCCTGATGAAGGATCCTGTTCTTGCAGGCGAGATCGTGAAGGCCATTAGCAGACGGATCCGGAAGCCAGTCACGGTGAAGTTCCGAAAAGGGTTTGGCGCGGAGGATTGTAATGCGGTAGAGTTTGCAAAGCGTATGGAGGACTGTGGTGCATCAGCGATTGCAGTTCATGGACGCACAAGGGAACAGTATTATGGTGGAAAGGCAGACTGGGACATTATCCGTCAGGTCAAGGAAGCCGTGGATATTCCGGTGATCGCCAGCGGAGATATCTTTACGCCGGGGGATGCGGCGGCTTGTCTGAAGCAGACCGGCTGTGATGGCCTGATGCTTGCCAGGGGTGTTCGTGGCAATCCATGGCTGTTTCATCAGATCCGCCATTATCTGGCAACAGGAGAGGAAGAGGAGAAGCCGTCTCATGAGGAGATGGTGGTAATGATCCTTCGCCATGCGCGGATGCTCATTGAATGTAAGGGTGAGCTTATGGCAATGCGGGAGATGCGGAAACATGTTGCTTGGTATACGGCGGGATATCCGGGATCAGCGTCTCTTCGCCGGCGCGTCAATGAGATAGAGAAATACGAAGATCTGGAACGTCTTATGAAGGAAGCATCAAAGCGTTGATTTTACAGGGGTTTGACAAATCTATGTTCGGAAAAAGTGTGCGCTGAGAACGATTTCAAAGAAAATTTGAAAAAATATCCATATTCCTATTGACAAAGTAGGAATATGGATGTATGATAGGTACATCTTAAAAATCATAGTAAACCGATAGGAAAACAAACATAGCTTATCGAGGGAAAAAGAACATAGAAAGTGAGGATTATCGTATGAGCAAAAAGACATATTCAGAGAGAGAATTAAAATTTGAAACAAAGCAGCTTCATGTAGGACAGGAGCAGGCGGATCCGGTGACAGATGCAAGAGCAGTACCGATTTATCTGACATCTTCTTATGTATTCCATAACAGCCAGCATGCAGCAGATCGTTTCGGTCTCAGAGATGCTGGTAACATTTACGGAAGATTAACAAACCCGACCGAGGATACCTTCGAGCAGAGAATTGCCGCTCTTGAGGGCGGTGTGGCAGCTTTGGCAGTAGGTAGTGGTGCAGCAGCACTTACGTATGCATTCCAGGCAGTAGCACATAAAGGAGATCATATTGTAGCAGCTAAGAATATTTACGGTGGAACCTATAATCTTCTGGCACATACTCTTCCGGATTACGGCATTGAGACAACCTTCGTAGATCCATTTGATTATGAAGGAATTGAGGCAGCCATCAAGGAGAACACCACAGCGATCGAGATTGAGACTCTGGGTAATCCAAATTCTGAGGTGGTTGATATTGAGCGCATTGCAAATATTGCACATTCCCATAATATTCCATTGATCGTAGATAATACATTTGCAACCCCTTATCTGGTACGTCCGATCGAGTATGGTGCGGATATCGTGATCCATTCTGCAACAAAGTTCATCGGTGGCCACGGTACAACTATCGGTGGTGTGATCGTAGACAGCGGTAACTTTGACTGGACCTCCAGCGACAAGTATCCATGGCTGGTAGAGCCAAACGTATCTTACCATGGTGTAAGCTTTGCAAAGGACTGCGCACCGGCAGCATTTGTCACATACATTCGTGCCATCCTTCTTCGTGATATGGGTGCAACACTTTCTCCTGTTCATGCATTTATCTTCCTGCAGGGTCTTGAGACATTATCTCTTCGTGTAGAGCGTCACGTTGAGAATGCTCTGAAGGTAGTACAGTTCCTGAAGGATCAGCCACTGGTTGAAAAGGTAAATCATCCATCGGTATCAGAGGATCCGGAGCAGCAGAAGCTTTACAAGAAGTATTTTCCTAATGGCGGCGGTTCTATCTTTACCTTTGAGATCAAGGGTGATGCAAAGAAGGCACAGGATTTCATCGATCAGCTGGAGCTGTTCTCTCTGCTTGCCAACGTAGCAGATGTGAAGTCCCTGGCAATCCATCCTGCATCTACCACACATTCAGAGTGCAACGAGGCAGAGCTTCTGGATCAGGGTATTAAGCCAAATACCATCCGTCTTTCTATCGGTACAGAGCACATCGATGATATCATCGAGGATCTTGCCGAGGCATTTAAGGCAGTCCGGTAATTCAAAGAACATGTGTAAAATTCTCCTATATAAATAAAATGGGTAGATCCCAATAAAAATCCGGCTGGGGCAATTTATGGCTCCGGCCGGATTTTTGTTGTTATAATAGCGCTGGCCGACCGCTATCTCTTTTTTGTCCTGAAAAGTATATAATGCTATTGTCTCCGGATTAAGATTATGTTATGCTTGAAAAACGCCTCAAATGATAGTGGTGTGCATAAACACGGAAGAATGATTTTGAAGGAGATAATCAGATATGAGAGAACGCTCTGTATATAAAAAGGCATTGACACTGGCAGTACCGATGATGATCCAGAACGGTATTACCAATGCGGTGAGTCTTGTGGATAATCTGATGGTGGGAAGTCTTGGCAGGGTGTTTCCATCATTGTACGATACCACAGAGGAGGTACGCCACTTAGGACAGTGGTTTATTATTATCACAGCAGTATTCTTTCCGATACAGGGAGTTTTGAATGTTTTTTATTTTACCCTTCGTTCCGGTGGAAAGACAGTGATCACCTTTTTGTTTGACAGCGTGTTTACCTGGGTGGTATCCGTCAGTCTTGCGTTTGCATTGTGCAGTTATACGGCACTTCCGGTGCTGGCGGTATACGCACTGGTGCAGTCTGCGGATCTGGTCAAGGTGGTGGCTGGACATATTCTGGTGAAAAAAGGTGTCTGGATCACCAATCTTGTGGTAAACTAATAAATGTAATAACTTAAAAAAGGAGATTAAACAACGAGGAAAATATGACCGATCAGAAAAATCAAGGGAATCAAAGAAATCAGAGAAATCAGGAGACAGATCCGGGACTTCAGGAAAATGAGCGGATCGAGGCTGCCATTGCAGGCTTGCAGCAGGAGGCTTCTCCGGAGCGTCTGGCGCACACCCTGACAGTAATACGTCAGAGAATGCGGGAAGGTGGTCAGTTCATCATTGCGGTGGAACCGCCGAAAGGGGATGACCAGCTTCGGATTCAGGCAGTCCGGACGGAGAATGGACAGAGCTGGTGGACCGTATTTTCAAGCTTTGAGGAGGAGCTAAAGGGCAGTGACAGTGTAAAGTCAACTTTTCTGACAGATATAGGGCAGTTATTTACCCAGGCAGTACAGACAGAGGAAATACAGGGGATTATATTAAATCCGTGGAACCGGACATTGATGTTAGACAAAGCTCTGATTCAGGTGATACTGGGACAGAAGAAATAGTACAGCCGTATTAGAAAACCGGCAATTCAGATGGAATATTACTTATAAATATATAGTTCCATCCGGATTGCCGGTTTTTCCCTTTTTTACTGCTATATGTGGTGCCAGTGAGAACTTTTATTGAGAATCTTTCTAAAACTTATTGACAAAGAGGGCATTTTGTATTAGATTATTTGGTGGTTAGAGATTTCTAACTAAAGAGAGTACAGACTGATACACAATAGATACTACTAATTTGAGGTAGCGGAGAATAAGCATAGTTATATATTACAAAGTAAAGAGAGGATTTATTTATGAGTCTTGATGAAGCAGTTTTGGGAACAGAGTACATGATCAAGGATATTTCAACCAGTGATGAGGAAATGAAATCATTCTTATTTTCACTGGGATGCTACAGTGGTGAGCCGATCACGGTTGTATCGCGCAAAAAGAACAACTGCGTTGTGTCGATTAAGGACGGACGCTACAACATTGATATTGATCTAGCGAAAGCTATTTTAATATAATCATACAATTAAAAACTATAACACATAGTTTGATTAAGGAGGTTTCTTTATGAGAATTGCGTTAACCGGTAATCCCAATAGTGGTAAGACCACTATGTACAACGCATTAACGGGAAGAAATGAAAAAATCGGTAACTGGGCTGGTGTTACCGTAGATAAGAAAGAGTATCCGGTCAAGAAAGATCACTACAATGGTTCTAAGGAGCTGATCGCAGTCGATCTTCCGGGTGCATATTCTATGTCACCATTTACTTCTGAGGAGAGTATTACAAGTGGTTATGTAAAAAATGAGCATCCGGATGTGATCGTCAATATCGTAGATGCAACAAACTTAAGCCGTAGCTTATTCTTTACAACACAGCTTCTGGAGTTGGGAGTTCCGGTTGTTGTTGCATTGAATAAGAGTGATATCAATGAGAAAAAGGGCAATAAGATTGATGAGAAGACATTGTCTGAGAAGCTTGGCTGTCCTGTGATCAAGACGACATCTACAACAGACACTGGTCTGAAGGAAGTGATCCAGACGGCTGCTGATCTGGAAGGAGCCGGACAGAAAGCACCATATGTACAGGGTGACATTAATCTTCATGATAAGAAGGAAGTAGAAGCTGCTGACCGCAAGCGTTTCGAGTTTGTAAATGCAATCGTAAAGCAGGTTGAGAATCGTAAGGTTCTTACAAAAGAGAAGAATGTCGGAGATAAGATCGATGCAGTTTTGACAAATCCGGTATCCGGACTTATCATTTTTGCAGCAATTATGTTTCTGGTATTCTACATATCACAGTCAACACTTGGTACATGGCTGGCAGATATCCTTGTAGGATGGATCGAGACATTCCAGAACTGGGTTGGCGGACTTCTTGAGAATGCAAACCCGTTCTTGTATGCGTTACTCGTTGATGGTATCATTGGTGGTGTAGGTGCCGTAGTTGGTTTCCTTCCACTCGTAATGGTTATGTACTTCCTGATCGCTCTTCTTGAGGATTGTGGATACATGGCTCGTGCAACTGTCGTTCTTGACCCGATCTTTAAGAGAGTAGGTCTTTCCGGTAAATCCGTTATCCCAATGATCATCGGTACCGGCTGTGGTATCCCGGCTATCATGGCATGCCGTACCATTCGTAACGAGAGAGAGCGTAGAACCACAGCGATGTTAGCAACCTTTATGCCTTGTGGTGCTAAGCTTCCTGTTATTGCACTGTTTACCGGTGCATTCTTCCCGCATTCTAAATGGGTAGGACCTTTAATGTATTTTGTGGGAATTCTTTTGATCCTCTTAGGAGCTCTTCTGGTAAAGGCGGTTACCGGTATGAAGTACAGAAAGTCATTCTTCATTATCGAGCTTCCGGAGTATAAAGTACCTAGTCTTAAAATTGGATGTTTATCTATGTTAAACCGTGGTAAAGCTTATATTAAGAAAGCCGGTACTGTAATCCTTGTATGTAATACTGTTGTTCAGATCATGCAGTCCTTCAACTGGAAGCTGCAGGTTGTTGCAGAGGGTGCAGAGAGTACTTCTATCCTTGCAAGCATTGCCGGACCGTTCGCAACACTTCTTATCCCTGTTGTCGGTATCGCAGCATGGCAGCTTGCAGCAGCATCCATCACAGGATTTATCGCTAAGGAGAACGTAGTAGGTACACTTGCAACCGTTTATGCACTGACCAATTTTATCGATACAGATGAGCTTGCACTGGTAGGTAGTGGTAACAAGGTAGCAATGGCTATGGGTATCACAAAGGTAGCAGCTCTTGCATACCTGATGTTCAACCTTTATACACCACCTTGTTTCGCAGCACTTGGTGCGATGAACTCTGAGATGCAGAGTGGTAAGTGGCTGTTTGCAGGTATCTGTCTCCAGCTGGCAACCGGATTTACCGTTGGTTTCCTGGTATACCAGATTGGTACACTGATCACAACAGGTGCTCTTGGAGCAGGATTTGTTGGCGGTCTGATCGCAGTATGTATTTTTGCAGCAGTTATCGTATATCTGATCCAGAGGGCGAACAGAGCCATTGATACGGAGTATCAGCTGGATTAATGATCAGAAAGGGATGATGAGTTATGTCAGGTATGCTTGCTAACATTATTTTAATTGTACTCTTGGTTGTGATCGTGGGTTCTGCGGTCTGGTACATTCACAAAGAGAAGAAAAGAGGCGTACATTGTATTGGATGCCCATCAGCAGGATCCTGTACACGCTCATGTATGTCCAACAAAAAGAAATCTGTAAAAAAATAATGCAAAGATTAAAGGGGATGATGTCATGAATGCACAAACACTTTTAATCGTTGTCATTCTGATCATAGTACTGATTCCGGCAATCACCAGTACCTGGAAGCATATGAAAGGGGAAGGAGATTGCTGTGGCGGTCCGAAGGAAAAACCGGTGAAAAAGAAAATCGACGGACCGAAGCTGCGGGAGATTACTGTGCATATCGAAGGAATGCATTGCCAGAACTGTAAAAACAGGATTGAGAAGCATCTGGATGAACTGGACGGAGTCGTGGCAAAGGTTAATCTGAACAAAAAGACAGCGGTCGTATCCATTTACCAAGTGATGGATGATTCCGTAATACGGGATGTGATCGAAGGTCTGGATTTTACTGTAGTCAGTATGGAGTCAAAGTAAATACCGGGATTTTATTGTAATGAGCGGAAGGCGTTGAAATCGGGCAGAAGACGATCTGTGAATGGATTGTCTTCTGCCCTGTTTTATGATAAAAAATGTTTGTAATGGATATTCGTTGATTCTCTTTTGGGGATATGGTACAATGGGTTTTATCAGTTTTTAACGGAAATAATGTAAAAGGAGCAGAAAAATTGAAAAAGAAAAGTAGTTTTAGTGGCCAGATCGGATTTGTTCTGGCAGCAGCAGGAAGTGCTGTAGGTGTAGGAAATCTGTGGCGTTTCCCTTATCTGGTAGCAAGAGACGGTGGTGGATTATTTCTGATCATTTACCTGGTGCTTGTGCTTACCTTCGGTTTTACCTTGTTGACAACGGATATTTCCATTGGACGTAAGACGGGACAGAGTGCCATTAGGGCATATGAGAGCATGCGTCCCGGTTGGAAAAAGCTGGGATTTCTGACCTTTATGGTACCGGTGCTTATCATGACATATTATGCGGTCATCGGTGGCTGGATCCTGAAGTATTTTATCGTATTTCTCACCGGAGCCAGTGGGGATGCAGCGAAGGATTCTTATTTTACAAGCTTTATTACGAATACCTCTTCGGTATGGTTTGGGTTGATCTTTATGCTGGTAACGGCTTTGATCGTTTACAATGGCGTAGAGGGCGGTATTGAGCGCTGCAGTAAGTTTATTATGCCGGTGCTGCTTATTATGGTAGTGTGTATTGCAATATTCTCTCTGACATTAAAATCAAAGGGAGCAGATGGAGTAGTACGGACAGGTCTGGATGGCTTGAAGGTATATATTATACCCGATGTGTCGGGCCTGACGGTTTCAAGATTTCTACAGGTCACACTGGATGCGATGAGTCAGCTGTTCTTTTCTCTGAGTGTGTCGATGGGCATTATGATCACTTATGGCTCCTATGTAAAGAAGGATGTGGATCTGAACAAGTCTGTTGCCCAGATTGAGGTTGTGGACACGGTTGTTGCATTTCTGGCAGGTGTTATGATCATACCGGCAATCTATGTATTTTCCGGTATGGATGGTATGTCTGCAGGACCAAGCCTGATGTTTGTGGCACTTCCTAAGACGTTTTATGCCATGGGGACTGCCGGAAGAGTGATCGGTCTGGTATTTTTCCTGCTGGCAGCATTTGCGGCACTGACCTCATGTATTTCCGTGCTGGAGTCGATTACTGCAAATTGTATGGAGATCTTTCATACAGGGCGGAAGAAAACGACACTGGTGTTAGGTGTGATCTATCTGGCGGCAACCGCTGTGATCGCTTTGGGCTACAGTCTCTTTTATCTGGAGATTCCGCTTCCAAACGGAACCACAGGACAGCTTTTAGATATTATGGATTATATCAGTAACAGCTTCCTGATGCCGTTTATTACGATCTTCTCTACGATCCTGGTTGGATGGCTTGTGAAGCCACAGTGGATTATTGAGGAGATGGAGCATCCCAATGGTAAATTCTCCAGAAAGCAGCTTTATATTGTGATGATCAAATTTGTTATGCCGGTGATCATGGTGATCCTGTTCCTGCAGTCTACAGGACTTCTGGACAGAATTCTTAGTAAATAACACTTGACAAGTACCTTGTTTGTGTTATACTTCATACATAATTACATAGTTTAAATTAAGTACGCAAAGATGTGTTCGCTTCTTTGCGTACTTTTTATTTTCTGAATTTTTGGGAGGTGGCAGCCAATGAAAAATTTTGAAACAAATGACTGGCTTGTACTCAACAGTATTATTTATAAGATCTATACGACAAATGATTTTGACGAGATGCGCAGACAGTTTCTGGAACAGATCAAGACGGTGATTGACTTTGACAGTGCTGATTTTTATCTTGCATCGGCAAAGGAGATAGAGCGGTTGGAACGGCCGGTTTATTTTAATTGTGATGAGGATCTGTCGGATATTTATGAAAGTATTGATTACAGCAGGGGGATTATGTTCAGCGGCCGCAGCATGGTTTACCGGGAGACAGATATTATATCGGATGAAAAAAGAGTCAATACGGAGTATTACAGGAGGGTTTACCAGCCAAATAACTGGCATTATGCCATGCAGATGATTTTTGGCAGGAATAAGTCCTTCTTAGGTGTAGTGACATTATACCGCACCATCGGCAAGGAGGACTTTACCTACGAAGATGTTTTTCTGATGGACATGCTCAAGGATCATATGGCGTACCGGCTTTATCAGGAAAGGACTCATCAGATGACAGCACAGGAGAAGCTGACTATGACGGAGGCGGTCAGAAAGTATAACCTGACGAAGCGGGAGCAGACGATCCTGGGGCTTTTGCTGCAGGGGATGGAGAATGCGCAGATCTGTGACCAGTTATCTATCACGGTGAATACTCTGAAGAAGCACATTTTAAATATTTACCGCAAATTAGGTATCCGCAACAGGGTACAAATGTTTAAATTAGTGAAGGAACAGGAGTAGATGATTACCTGAAAGAAGTAGAAAAATGGGGAAAATATGGCATTGAAGTGTTGGTTTTATTGTAGTATATTATTCGCAAGCAAAGGGGCTGTTCGAATTTCGAATGGCCTCTTTTTGATATTAAGGACGTCAATAAAATATATGGAACGAATCATGTGGTGAAGGATCTCAACCTGCAGGTGGAGGAAGGAGAGTTTTTAACACTTCTCGGTTCCTCCGGATGTGGAAAGACGACAACCCTTCCAATGATCGCGGGTTTTGAGGAGCCGACGACAGGTTCCATACGAGTGGAGGGGGAAGGTACTTCTTCTGGATGAGCCGTTAGGTGCGCTGGATTTAAAGCTTCGTAAGCAGATGCAGCTAGAGTTAAAGCGGCTGCAGTATTTACCTCAGATATTACCAGAGCCCACCGTGTGATCAATGAGATCCGTGCCGGAATCACATGGATCAACTGCTACAATCCAACCTTCAATGAGGCACCTTGGGGCGGCTATAAGATGAGTGGTATCGGCAGGGAGCTTGGTGTCCATGGCATGGAGGAGTATCAGGAGGTAAAGCAGATCAATATCAATCTGACACCGGGAATCGTCGGATGGTATGAGCATTAAGGATAACAAATGAGAAAACTTTAGCAAATATGCCATAAAAAGGCGTTTCAAAGCGTGAAAGTTCTACGTTTTGAGATGCCTTTTTTCCTTGTAATCACAGGCGAAATATGGTAAACTAGCGGACGGAAAAAACAAATGATTTAGGGAGGTAACAAATGTCAGAAAATACTTGTCTTGAGAAACAGCCATTATCTCAGGAGATGCTGGACAAGATCGATGCATATTGGCGTGCTGCCAATTATCTGTCTGCCGGACAGCTTTATCTGCTGGATAATCCGCTGATGAAAGAGCCATTAACCATGGATCATATTAAAAAGAAAATCGTAGGTCACTGGGGAACCGTCCCGGGACAGAATTTCGTATATGTACACTGTAACCGTGTTATCAAGCGTTACGATCTCGATATGATCCTTTTATCCGGTCCGGGACATGGCGGAAACTTTATGATCGCCAACACATATCTGGAGGGATCTTACAGTGAGATCTATCCAAATATCAGCCAGGACGAAGAGGGTATGAAGAAGATGTTCAAGCAGTTCTCATTCCCTTGTGGTGTGCCTAGCCACTGTGCACCGGAGACACCGGGTTCCATCAACGAGGGTGGTGAGCTTGGTTATTCCATCGCACATGCATTTGGTGCTGTATTTGATAACCCGGATCTCATCGCCACAGTAATCGTTGGTGATGGTGAGGCTGAGACAGGTCCTCTGGCTACCTCTTGGCAGTCCAATAAATTCCTGAATCCGATCACAGACGGTGCTGTTCTGCCTGTTCTGAACCTGAACGGATACAAGATCAGTAACCCGACAATCTTCTCCCGTATCTCTCATGAGGAGATCGAGAGCTACTTCGTAGGCTGCGGCTGGGAGCCGATCTTTGTTGAGGGTGATGATCCAATGACAATGCATAAGCTTATGGCTGAGGCTATGGATCAGGCTGTTGAGAAGATCAAGGCGATCCAGGAGAATGCACGTAAGAACAATGATCCGGAGCGTCCAAAGTGGCCAATGATCGTTCTTCGTACACCAAAGGGATGGACGGGTCCTAAGGTTGTAGACGGACAGCAGATCGAGGGATCTTTCCGTGCACATCAGGTACCGATCACAATGGAGAAGCCGGAAGAGCATCTGTCACTTCTGAAGTCATGGCTTGAGAGCTATCGTCCGGAGGAGCTTTTCGATGAGAAGGGTACTCTGATCCCTGAGCTGGCTGAGCTGGCACCAAAGGGAGATGCAAGAATGGGAGCAAACCCACATGCAAACGGTGGTCTTCTGATGAAGGATTTAAGACTTCCGGACTTCCGTGAGTATGGCATTGAGGTAGATCCGGGTAAGACAAAGGCTCAGGATATGATCGAGCTTGGTGGATATATCCGCGATATCTTCGTATTAAATAAAGAAAATCAGAACTTCCGTATCTTCGGACCGGATGAGAGTATGTCAAACCGTCTGTACAAGGTATTTGAGGCAGAGAACAGAGACTGGAATGCAGAGCTTCTTGACTCTGATGACTGTCTGGCAAGAAACGGACGTATTATGGATGGTATGCTCAGCGAGCATATGTGTGAGGGATGGCTGGAAGGTTATCTGCTGACAGGACGCCACGGCTTCTTTGCAAGCTATGAGGCATTTATCCGTGTCGTAGATTCCATGGCTGCACAGCACGCAAAATGGCTGAAGGTCTGCAATCAGCTTACATGGAGACGCCCGATCGCTTCTCTGAACTTCATCCTGACATCCAATGTATGGCAGCAGGATCATAACGGATTTACACATCAGGATCCGGGATTCCTTGATCATATTGCCAACAAGAAAGCAGACGTTGTTCGTATGTATCTGCCACCGGATACCAACTGTCTGTTATCCTGCTTCGATCACTGCGTAAAGAGTAAGAATTATGTCAATGCGATCGTTGCATCAAAGCATCCAAGTTATCAGTGGCTCAATATGGAGCAGGCGGTAAAGCATTGTACCCAGGGTGTTGGTATCTGGGAGTGGGCTAGTAACGATGAGGGTCAGGAGCCGGATCTCGTTATGGCATGCTGCGGTGATACACCGACACTGGAGACAATGGCTGCCGTTACCATCCTTCGTGATGAGCTTCCGGAGCTGAAGATCCGCGTGGTAAACGTAGTCGATCTGTTCAAGCTGGAGTCTAATCATAAACATCCTCATGGACTGAGTGACAGCGAGTACAATGCAATCTTCACAACAGATAAGCCAGTGATCTTTGCATTCCATGGTTATCCAACACTGATTCACGAGCTGACCTATCGCCGTGACAACCAGAACGTATCTGTTCATGGTTATCAGGAGGAAGGTACCATTACAACTCCATTTGATATGAGAGTTCAGAACGAGATTGACCGTTTCAATCTCGTAAAGGATGCGATCATGCATCTGCCACAGCTTGCAAACCGTGGTTCTTACCTGATCCAGAAGATGAATGACAAGCTTGTAGAGCACAAGCAGTACATCGCTGAGTACGGTCAGGATCTGGAAGAGGTTCGTGACTGGGAGTGGCATACACCAGACAATAAATAATCGAATATAAATTTCGGTGATTTTTATAAATCGGTTTCATGCATTTGCATGGAGCCGGTTTTTTACTTTATAGGAACTGCTCGTTTCCTATAAAGTAAAAAACGCTCCGCGAGGATCGCACTGCGGCGGATAGGAAGATGTCGCTTTCCTGCGACCCGCCGCAGGCGGAGAGTTTCGCAAGCGAAACTCTGTCGGATTGTTAGGGCATTTTTCTATACAAAAAAAACGGGTGTCCCGGATTCGGGACACCCGTTTCTTTATACGTTGCAAAAACTATCGCATTTCAGCGGAATGATTACAGCTGAGGACCTGCAGCAACAAGTGCCTTACCTGCCTCATTACCCTCATACTTAGCGAAGTTCTTGATGAATCTCTCGGAAAGATCCTTAGCCTTTGCCTCCCACTCAGAAGCATCAGCATAAGTATCACGAGGATCAAGGATTCCTGTATCAACACCGTTCAGCTCTGTAGGAACCTCAAAGTTGAAGTAAGGGATCTTCTTTGTAGGAGCGTTTACGATATCACCGTTCAGGATTGCGTCGATGATTCCACGAGTATCCTTAATGGAGATACGCTTACCGGTTCCGTTCCATCCTGTGTTAACCAGGTATGCCTTAGCACCGTTTGCTTCCATCTTCTTAACAAGCTCCTCTGCATACTTTGTAGGATGCAGCTCCAGGAATGCCTGACCGAAGCAAGCAGAGAAAGTAGGGGTTGGCTCTGTGATTCCACGCTCTGTACCTGCAAGCTTTGCTGTGAATCCGGACAGGAAGTAGTACTGTGTCTGCTCCGGAGTCAGGATAGATACTGGAGGAAGTACGCCGAATGCATCTGCAGAAAGGAAGATAACGTTCTTTGCTGCCGGTGCAGAAGAGATAGGACGTACAATATTCTTGATATGATCAATT
Organism: Jutongia huaianensis; assembly: GCF_014384985.1. Taxonomy (GTDB): domain Bacteria; phylum Bacillota; class Clostridia; order Lachnospirales; family Lachnospiraceae; genus Jutongia; species Jutongia huaianensis. Next base: position 56,497 of record NZ_JACRSX010000004.1, on the reverse strand, counting down.
GGATAAGAAACACGAGTATTCTCTGTTACGCTCTTATCAGCGAAATCAATCTTTCCATCATCTGCAACAGTTACGTTCTCAAGGAGAGCGTTACGCTTGATCGCATTGTAGATATCCGGCTCAGACTCGATATCAAGGTCGATAACCTTAGCGTAGCATCCACCCTCGAAGTTGAATACACCGTTGTCATCCCAGCCGTGCTCATCATCACCGATCAGGAGACGCTTAGGATCTGTGGAAAGTGTTGTCTTACCTGTACCGGAAAGACCGAAGAAGATTGCAGTGTTCTTTCCGTTAAGGTCTGTGTTTGCGGAGCAGTGCATAGAAGCCATGCCATCCAGTGGAAGGAAGTAGTTCATCATAGAGAACATACCTTTCTTCATCTCTCCGCCGTACCATGTATTTACGATAACCTGCTCTTTGCTTGTGATATTGAACATAACAGCTGTCTCAGAGTTAAGACCCAGTTCCTTGTAGTTCTCTACCTTAGCCTTAGAAGCATTGTAAACAACGAAATCTGGCTCAAAGTTCTCAAGCTCCTCAGCGGTTGGCTTGATGAACATGTTTGTTACGAAATGTGCCTGCCAAGCTACCTCTACGATGAAACGGATTGCCATACGGGTATCCTTGTTTGCACCACAGAAAGCATCAACAACATACAGCTTCTTGTTTGAAAGCTCTTTGATTGCCAGCTCTTTTACTGATTTCCAAGCTTCCTGAGTAGCAGGATGGTTATCATTCTTGTACTCATCAGAAGTCCACCATACAGTGTCCTTAGACTTGTCATCCATAACGATGAATTTGTCTTTCGGAGAACGACCGGTGTAGATACCTGTCATAACGTTCACTGCACCAAGCTCACTAACCTGGCCTTTTTCATAGCCTGTCAGCTCCGGTTTTGTTTCTTCTTCAAAAAGTACCTCATAAGAAGGGTTGTAAACAATCTCAGTAGTTCCGGTAATGCCATACTTGCTTAAATCGATTTGTGCCATGTTTCTTAACCTCTTTTCTTTAAATTTGTACGGATTAACCATTTCCGCAACAGCGGAAATGATGAAACTGTTTCGGAAAGCGACCTGTTTAAGCCACTCTTTTTTAGAATACCATATAAATTTATGAAAATCAATACGCTTTTCCGGCAAATTTGCGGTAAATCTCCCGGTAATCTGATAGGAATTTTCAGAAGCGGAAATTCTGGGAGCGGTTGGGATATTTTTGCAGGAAATCGGGTAAACTGTTTCCGTATTGCCGCAGGTCAGATGAACGGTATTTATAGGTACCGGATCATTGGAAGGGAGGTGGGACATAGTTGGCCAGTTATTATGATATAGAAAATGGTCTTATAGAGCTTACGATGGAAAAACAAGACAAACAGGGAGACGCAGGGGGGAAGGCAGCGGTTTTGGCGGTGCTTTGCGGGAAAGAAGCGATGGAAAATGTCTTTTTGCAGTCTCTGGGTTATCCGTCGGTTGCCGTCTCATCCCGGATTCATTTCTGTAAAGCAGAGGTACATCTGCGTTTTTTATATGGAACGTACCTTTCGCCGGTTCTGGAAAAGCAGAGAACGCAGTTTACCTTTGTGCTGGATCCGGATCATTTATATCTGATCGAAGAAGGAGAAACGGCAAAAAATATCCTGTGCCGTCTGAAAAAAACATTTCAGAAGAAAGGCGGCACAGGAACTGTGTGGGTAGGCTTTATGGAGTGTCTGCTGAAGGATGATCTGGAGAAGCTTTCCGGTCTGGAGGTGCGCCTGACTCATTTGGAGGATGAGGTGCTGTCCGGTAATATCAGCCGGTTTGACCAGAAACTTATACGGTGCCGGAAGGAAATCCTCCGGTATTCCCATTATTATCTGCAGCTTCAGGATGTGACGGATGTTCTGCAAAAAAATGATCTCAAAATCTTTTCAAGAGAAGATCTGGCGGGAATCCGTCTGCTGCGGGAAAAGATCGGACGGCTTCATCAGGAAGCCGGGATGCTGCGGGAATATTCCACACAGGTCAGGGAAGTATATCAGGCGCAGATTGAGATCCGTCAGAATAAGATCATGAAATCTCTGACCATTGTCACCGCAATATTTCTGCCACTAACCCTGATCGCCGGATGGTATGGCATGAACTTTACTTATATGCCGGAGCTTCAATGGGAATATGGCTATCCGGCGGTGGTGGGACTGAGTGTGGTAACAGTCCTGAGTTCGCTGGCACTTTGTCACAAAAAACATTTCTTTCATTAAAAAACTTAAAATGATAATGGACTGTAAGGGGATGTTTTATTCTGTGATCATATTTTTCCGGACAAATTTTGCAAATTTTTTCTGACCGGTGATGTTCAGGTGAATTCCATCCTGATAAAACCAGTCCGGATGTTTTGGACCTTCCTTTGACCAGGCAATGACATGAACATTATTGTTCGCCTCTGCTACCCGTCGGATCGTGTTATTGACGTCTTTTGCACTCGGCAGATCGCGGCCGTAGGCATCGATCCAGTAGATGGTGCGGTCCGGTCCGAGATAGTCGATGAGCTTCTGACCGGTGGCGGAGTTGAAATTACCGTTGGTACCCAGAGCAATGATGACGGTGTCTCCAAGCTTTCCTTTTTTGTCCAGATTTTTTGCAATATCCAGTGCCTGAACTACCTGGCGGGACACCTTGGCATCGATGACTGCATTTTTGTACAGTTTTTTGAAGGCAGGAGCGGCACCGAGAAAGACAGAGTCTCCGATGACGGACAAAGAGGACTGCGAAATGTCGGGAGTTCCGGTCGCGGCAGCGGTCTGTGTAGCGGTCGTACCGGCTGGTGTTTTTGAAGGAAAACCGGCAGGGGTGGCCTCTTCTCTGGCAAGCTCCTGTTCATTTTTTTCAAGCTCTGCTTCTAGCTGGGACGCATCTGATGTGGGAGCATGATAGATACCGTAAGAAGCGATCAGAATGGCAATGACCAGAAGGGCAGAGCCAAGGGATTTCAGGGAGTTCATAAAACGGTTATTTTTCTTTTTCATAATAATATTACATTCCTTTCTTTAATTGAATTATTGAGTTCTTTTAAAACTTTAATGAAACGCGGTCAGGAGTAAAACGATGACCGGGTAATGCCATAGATAAATGTTGTAGCTGTACTTGCCGAGGAGGGCTGTCTGGCTGGCAAGGGGGAGCTCCTGAGCCAGAGTCCTCTGGTTTTCCGTAAAGAGGATCATCACGGCAAAAAAGACACTGATCACAAACATGCCTCCCAGATACAAAAAGGAGTTACTGCCCTTTACCAGCAGAAACAATAGCAGTGTGATCCCAAACATCCCGGAGAAAACAGGAAGCTGTCGTTTCCTGCTGACCGGTGTACACAAAACAGGATAATTGTGACGTAATGCTCCAAGAAACATACCAAGGAACAAGGTAAATCCCATGGTATCTGTCCCGTAATAGACACGGGATGGATCGCTGCCGGGGTGATAGAGACAGATCATGGCTGCAAGGGAAAGAAAAGCCGGTATCAGAAAGAAAAAACAGGCTCTTTTTCTGCCAGGCAGGCGAAAGCTCTTCTTATATAAATAGAAGAGGAGTGGCCAGATCAGATAAAACTGCATTTCTACCCCCAGAAACCACAGATGAGTAAAGGGAGAGGCTCCGGTGAGCCGGGAAAAATAGGAGGCGTCCTGTGCAATCTGCCACCAGTTGTTATATCCAAGAAAGATACTTAGGATCTGCTCCCGGATTCCGATCATCTGACGGCTGTGGGTCAAAGTCATCACACAGCAGGTCAGCATGACCATCAGAAACAGAGGTGGTATCAGGCGGGAAATCCGTTTTTTATAGTAATCCAGTGCCGGGAAGGAGTTTGTTTCCAAATAGGGTACGGAAGTGGTATACATCAGGTATCCGGAAAGAACAAAAAACAGAGGGACACCGAGAAATCCACCGGGAAAAACGGAAGGGATCAGATGATAAAGGAAGATACCGGAAATGGCAATCCCTTTTAACATATCAAGTCCCTTTTTCTTTGGCAGATGTTGTCTGGTAAGTTCATTTGTCTGAGTCATAATGTGTCAACCTCCTGTTGTTTTACTTTGTAAACCAAACTATACATTTTTCGGTTTAAGTTGTCAACCATATTTTGAAAAAATTTTTGTGACGGAAAAATATAAGAAAGTGGTTGACATCTTAAACTATATAATATAGAATGTGGTTGACAATGTAGAACTATATAGAAAGGTTTGGTTATAATCGTGAAAGAAGAAGTGAAAGTAACGAACAGTGAATGGTACGTTATGAACTGCCTCTGGGAAAAGAGACCGTTATCTCTGATGCAGCTTGTTCCTCTTTTAAAGGAAAGTGCCGGATGGAGCAAAAGCACAAGTGCTACCATGGTACGGCGCATGACAGAAAAGGAACTCATCGGCTATGAGGAGAATGGGAAGACGAAATATTTCTTTCCGAAAGTGGACAAGCAGGACGTAGTTGTGCAGGAGACCAGAGATTTTCTGCAGCGCATTTATGATGGCAGTGTGGGGATGATGATGAGTGCCCTTGTTCGTCAGGATGATCTGTCGGCAGAGGATATTCAGGAGCTTCAGGAAATCTTAAAGGCAGCAGAAAAAAAGACACAGAAAAAGCAGAAGAAAAAGAAGTAATGTGAGTGGAAAGGATAAGGCGAGAGAATGGCAGAATTTGGGTTATGGATGCTGGAGTCATCTCTTCTTGTATTAATGATCCTGGGAATCCGTAAGGCGTTCACCGGGAAGATCAGTTATGCAGCGGTTTATGCGTTATGGCTGGTGGCAGCACTGCGTTTTCTGGTGCCGGTCAATATTATTCCGACCCCCTTTGGCATCGGTACAATGGTATCAGATGTGGTGTCTTCATGGAAAGCATCGGAAGCGGAGAAAACACAGCTTTCCCAGGTGGCCGGAAAGGATACTGCAGCGGCATTGATGCCGGATCGTCAGAAGGATTTATCACAAGCGGCAGGAAAAAAGAATTCCGTCGGTCACATAGAGCTTCCGGCCGCTGAAAATGGAAAAAGCACAGAACAGGTGAAGATGATGTATCAGGGGAAACATACAACATCTTCATGGAACACAAGGCTGAAAGGTCTGCCGTGGGGACGGATTTGTATTGCAGGCTGGATCAGCATTTCCGGAATAGTGCTTTGCTTTTTTGTGTGGTCTAATATGAGTCTGCTGTGTCGTCTGAAAGCGGATCGGAGATATCTGGGACACCGGGGGAATGTTGCTGTTTATGCAACAAAGGTGTTACAGACACCATGTCTGTATGGCGTTTTCCGGCCGGTTATTTATCTGCCGGAGAGTCTGCTTGACAGACAGCAGGAGGAGATAGAGCAGATGGTGCTGCATGAATATGTTCATTATCTGCACCGGGATTATTTCTGGGCAATGCTGCGGATTTTACTGCTTTCGGTGTACTGGTTTGATCCCTTTGTGTGGATCGCTGTCAGTTATTCCAAAAAGGATGCGGAGCTGTTTTGTGACGAGACGGTGATCCGTCTGCTGGGGGAAGACAAACGTCTTGCATATGGTTCTCTTCTGATACAGATCGCAGGAGAACAGCACTGGGGGGATTTCCGCTATTCTATGATGCCTATGAGCCGGAAGGGGCGGGAGATGAGACGCAGGATTCTCGCCATCAGCCAGCCGAAGAAATATTCCAGATGGATCGCTATTCCGGTGGTGGCGGTTGTCAGCATCGCAGTTCTACTGACCTGCAGCGCAGGGGCAGGAATGGCTATGGGAAAAGAAAATTCCGATAAAGCAGCAGAACAAAGAACACAGACAGGAAATGCTGCAGATAATAATGTGCTGTTAATGCAAAATCCGGGAGAAGAAGGATGGGCAGAGCAGCTTCAGGATCATTTGGGAATCCGCCTAATGGACAATCCACTGGTAATGAATCAGACAAGTGGTATACTGCCGGCAGAAAGCATGACAGCCAAAACAGATCCAGGGGAACTGTCAGAGCAGGATATGACAGATTGTCAGAAGCTTTTTGAAAATTATGTGGGGTGCTTTACCAAAGCAGTCAACAGCGGAAAAACGGACCGGCTGAAAACGGTTGTGAGTGAAGATTCGGAAATGTATAGACAGCAGCGGAATCTGGCACTGAATTATCATAAACGGGGAATCCGGGAAAAGGCAAAAAGTATTGAGGCATCTGCTGTGAGAGTCAGTGGTGAGTACGAGATACAGATAGATTCCAAGGAGGCCATTAAGGTATCTTATGCGGATAAGTCTTCCAAAATTGTAAAACAGAGCTACTGCTATACATGCACTAGACAGCAGGGAGAATGGATCATTATTTCCATGCAGGATATCAGCAAATAAAGAAATGACAATGTAGTAATGGAAAATATATGTTTATTTTATAATGGTTTGGACTTGTCAAATGATCAAGAATCAGTTATTCTAATATAGAAAGAGAACTTCATGTGACTGACGGAACAAGCAGGAGAACCTGCGGGAAGCATGAGGAATAGGAAAAGCCGACCGTCTGGGCAGCCGCAAGGGTTGTTCGGGCGGTTTTTATATTTTAAGAACATAGGAGGTTTACTATGCAGAAGTTATCATTACAGAAGGAACTTACAGGAAATGCGTATCCGGGCAGAGGAATTGTGATCGGCAAGACTCCGAATGGCAAATATGCAGCGACCGCATATTTCATTATGGGCAGAAGCGAAAACAGCCGTAACCGTGTCTTTGTAGAGGATGGAGAGGGAATCCGGACACAGGCGTTTGATCCATCTAAGCTCAGTGATCCGAGTTTGATCATTTATGCACCGGTTCGTGTTCTTGGAAACAAAACCATCGTGACAAACGGAGATCAGACAGATACAATTTATGAGCTTATGGACAAGCAGCAGACCTTTGAGCAGGCACTCCGCACCAGAGAGTTTGAGCCGGACGCACCAAACTACACACCGAGAATTTCCGGTATTATGCATGTAGAGAACGGGGAGTACAATTATGCGATGTCCATTCTGAAGAGTAATAATGGCAATCCGGATGCCTGCAACCGTTATACATTCGCCTATAGCAATCCGGTAGCCGGTGAGGGACATTTTATTCATACATATATGGGCGATGGTAATCCACTTCCGAGCTTTGAGGGAGAGCCAAAGCTGGTGGAGATGATGGACGATATGGATGCCTTTGCGGAGATGCTCTGGAGCAGTCTGAATGAGGACAATAAGGTATCTTTGTTTGTACGCTATATTGATATTGCAACAGGAAAGTGCAAGTCACGCATTATCAACAAAAATAAATAATTAAAATACAAGAAAGGATAATGACAATGAAAGAATTAGAATTAAAATATGGATGTAACCCAAATCAGAAGCCTTCCAAAATCTATATGAAAGAGGGCGAGCTTCCAATCCAGGTACTCAATGGAAAACCGGGATATATTAACTTCCTGGATGCATTTAACGGCTGGCAGCTTGTTCGTGAGTTAAAGAAAGCAACCGGACTTCCGGCAGCAACCTCCTTTAAGCATGTATCTCCTGCCGGTGCTGCAGTAGGACTTCCGCTGTCTGATGTGTTGGCAAAGATTTACTGGGTGGATGATCTCGGAGAGCTGACGCCTCTTGCTGCTGCTTATGCGAGAGCCAGAGGCGCAGACAGAATGTCTTCTTATGGTGATTTCATTGCGCTTTCTGATGTCTGCGATGTCTGTACAGCCAAGATGATCAAGAGAGAGTTTTCGGACGGTATTATTGCACCGGGATATGAGCCGGAGGCACTGGAGCTTCTCAAGGAGAAGAAAAAGGGCAATTATGCCGTTATCCAGATTGATGAAAATTATGAGCCGGATCCGATAGAGCATAAGGAGGTATTTGGCATTACCTTTGAGCAGGGAAGAAATGAATTAAATATCGACAAGGATTTCTTCAGCAATGTGGTAACAGAGAATAAAGACATTCCGGATTCCGCAAAGGTTGATATGGCGATCGCAATGATCACTCTGAAATACACACAGTCCAATTCTGTCTGCTTTGTAAAGAATGGACAGGCAATCGGAATCGGCGCAGGACAGCAGTCCAGAATTCATTGTACCAGACTGGCCGGAAGTAAGGCCGATAACTGGCTGTTAAGACAGTCTCCACAGGTTCTGGGACTTCCTTTTAAGGATGGAATGAAGAGAGCAGACCGCGACAATGCCATTGATCTTTATATTGGCGAGGATTACATGGATGTACTGGCAGACGGAGAATGGGAGAGAGTCTTTACCGAGAAGCCGCCGGTATTTACAAAGGAAGAGAAAGAAGCATGGCTTTCCAAAGCGACCGATGTGACTCTTGGCTCCGATGCGTTTTTCCCATTTAGTGATAATATTGAGCGTGCATTCCGGAGTGGCGTGAAGTTTATTGCACAGCCGGGCGGATCTATCCGTGATGGAGAAGTGATCGAGGCATGTAACAAACATGGCATAGCTATGAGCTTTACCGGTATCCGCCTGTTCCATCACTAAAAGCTTCTGATTTTCAGTGCTTCTCTGACGGAAATGATGATCAGAGGGGTCAATAATGAAAAAGGAAAGATGAGGAAACGATCATGGGATACCGTACGGTGGATGAGTGGGAGAACTTTGAATTTCAGGATGCAGATGTGGGACAGATTCATATGGAAAATGGTCATCTTTACCTGGAGCTGGGATATGTTACGATCCTGCCGGATAATTCCTGTAACCGGGATATCCGTAAGATGGGAACCAATGAACTGACGCTGCAGCTTCAGCAGGTAGAGATTGACCGGATCATAGAGGAAGGTTATAAGCTGTATGATGCCGATGGCAATTTTACCAAGAGTGTGGAGGATCAGGAACTGACCCCGGAGGAGTATCCGAAATGGATGGAGGAGATGGCGGGAGGAGCAGTCTATCAGATCCTGCGCAGACCGGCAGAAGGAGAGCTTCCATATGAGTATGAAATATATCTGGATGCCAATGAGAGAACATATCTGGCGAAAGTATATGCCAAACATGATGTGGAAGTATGGGAACGGTTTATGAATAGATGAATTGTTTGAAAAGGTGAAGGAGCAGTGAGAGATTACTGTAGATGCTTTAAAAGAATTAGAGTAATAGTGGCAGAGGGATTTAAATTACATGAACAAAAAGAGATTATGTATTGGTATTTTGGCACATGTTGATGCAGGAAAAACCACATTGTCAGAAGCAATGCTGTATACCTGCGGCGTGATCCGTAAGCTTGGACGGGTGGACAGCAGAGATGCCTTTCTGGATACCTATGAGATGGAGAGAGAACGGGGAATCACAATCTTTTCGAAGCAGGCAATGCTTCGGACGGATGATCTGGAGATATCCCTGTTAGATACCCCAGGGCATGTGGATTTTTCTGCAGAGATGGAGAGAACCCTTCAGGTGCTGGATTACGCCATTCTTGTGGTGAGTGGCATGGACGGGGTGCAGGGACATACCCGGACACTTTGGAAGCTTCTGGAGCGCTATCAGGTGCCAACTTATCTCTTTATCAATAAAATGGATCAGCAGGGAACAGATCCGGCTGGTCTGATGACAGAAATAAAAGAAAAATTATCGGATAACTGTACGAATTTCGGGACAGAAGACAAGAGCAGCATTTATGAGAGTGCTGCTCTTTGTGAAGAAGCATTATTGAATCAATACCTGGAGCAGGGAGAAATATCGGACAGAGACATCGCCAGACTGATCGTTGAGAGAAAGATTTTTCCGTGTTATTTTGGATCCGCACTGAAAATGGATGGTGTAAAGAGTCTGTTGGATGGAATCAGAAATTATGGTATGTGTCCCGAATTTGGTACAGAACTTGGTGCAAGGGTGTTTAAAATCCTCCGGGACACTCAGGGAAATCGCCTGACATATGTCAAGATTACCGGAGGAGCATTAAAAGTTAAGGATGTACTTTCTTATCTGCCGAAAAATGCAGAGGACGGGCAGATTGCAGAAAAGGTAAATCAGATCCGGATCTATTCCGGAGAGAAGTATGAGACAGTGGATGTGGCAGAGGCGGGCTGTATCTGTGCTCTGACCGGTCTGACAGGGACATATCCCGGTCAGGGACTTGGCATGGAGAAGGATTCTCCGGAGCCTGTTCTGGAGCCGGTGCTGACGTATCAGATGATCCTCCCACAGGAGGTTCATCCGGCGGCGTTTCTGCCAAAGCTGCGGATGCTGGAGGAAGAGGATCCCATGCTGCATGTTTTGTGGTCGGAGGAGCTACAGGAGATTCAGGTGCAGGTGATGGGACAGGTACAGCTTGAGATCCTGCAGAGGCAGATTAGGGAACGTTTCGATGTGTTGGTGGTTTTTGGTGCCGGCAAGATCGTTTATAAAGAAACCATTGCGGATCGTGTAGAGGGCATCGGACATTTTGAACCGCTTCGTCATTATGCAGAGGTGCATTTGATCCTGGAGCCGGGAGAACCCGGAAGTGGAATGCAGTTTATACTGGGATGTAGTGAGGAGATGCTGGACAAAAACTGGCAGCGTCTGATCCTGACACATCTGGAGGAAAGAACACATCGGGGAGTTCTGACCGGATCGCCACTAACTGATGTGAAAATTACAGTGGCGGGAGGAAGAGCCCATCTGAAGCATACCGAGGGAGGAGACTTTCGGCAGGCAACCTACCGCGCTGTGCGTCAGGGATTGATGCAGGCGCAGTCTATTCTGTTGGAGCCTTATTATGATTTTGTGCTGGAGCTGCCATCGGAGCATGTGGGGAGAGCTATGACAGATATGAGCCAGAGAGAGGCGGAAACAGAAGCACCGGAGATTGATGGAAACCGCGCACTTCTTAAGGGCCGGGGGCCGGTGTCCACCCTTTGGGATTATGCGAAGGAGGTAGCTGCTTATACCAGGGGAGAGGGGAGCTTCTCGTGCGTTACAGGAGGATATGGTCCGTGTCATAATGCGCAGGAGATTGTGGACGAAATTGGTTATATACCAGAGGAAGATATGGCGAATCCTACCGGGTCCGTTTTTTGCAGTCATGGCTCCGGCTTTTATGTGGAGTGGGATAAAGTGCCACAATATATGCATGTCGAAAGCGTGATGGGTGCTTCAGGAGAAACTCCGGATGAGGAATCGGTCTGGCAGGAGTATCAGATGCGCCGCAGCCGGGAACAGGAAAGCTCCGAACAGTGGATCGGTGTGGATGAAGTGGACCGGATATTGGACAGAACCTTCTATGCAAATCGGAAGGAAGGATTTACACCACATAAAGGGATCGCACATCGAAAAAGACAGACAAAACAGGCGCAGGTCCGGGAATATGGACAGGGAAATGCAAAACCGGCCATAAAAAGAGAAAAATATCTTCTGGTGGATGGTTATAATGTAATCTTTGCATGGGAAGAATTAAATGAGCTTGCCAAGGTAAATATTGACGGGGCGAGAGGGCGACTGATGGATATTTTATGTGATTATCAGGGAATCCGGAAATGTCATCTGATCGTGGTGTTTGATGCGTACCGTGTCAAAGGGCACCCGACTGAGATATCGGATTACCATAATATTCATGTGGTATATACGAAGGAAGCAGAAACTGCAGATCAGTTTATTGAGAAATTTGCTCATGAAAATGGCAGGAAGTATGATGTCACCGTGGCAACCTCGGATGGTCTGGAGCAGATCATTATCCGGGGCCAGGGATGTGGTCTGATCTCGGCCAGAGAGTTTGAAAAGGAAGTGGCGTCCGTAAAGAAGGGTGTTGTTTCCCGACTGCAGGAGCAGAAACAGAGTGGACATACATTGATGGACAGCCTGTCGGAGGATTCCAGAAAGGAACTGGATTCGTTGAAGAATCAGTGATCCTGCAGATCAGAAGATAGAAATAGAGTCTGCGACAGATTACTGGTAAACAAAATGTTGGAAGGATGATGGAGATGGAGCAGCAAAAATTATTGCAGGTGCAGCAGGAAGTGAATCAGGTGATTCAGGGAAAAGAGGATGTGGTCAAGAAGGTTTTTGCGGCGATGATCGCCGGGGGACATATCCTGATGGAGGATATACCGGGAGTAGGAAAAACGACGCTTGCCACTACTTTTGCAAAAACTCTGGAGCTTGTGTATCACAGGGTACAGTTTACGCCGGATGTGCTGCCAAGTGATATTTTGGGCTTTTCCATGTATGACAACAAAACGGGAAAGTTTGACTTTCATCCGGGTTCTGTATTTTGCAATCTTTTTCTGGCGGATGAGATCAATCGTACTTCGCCCAAGACGCAGTCGGCACTTCTGGAGGTTATGGAAGAACGACAGGCAAGTGTCGAGGGCAAAACTTGGAAGCTGCCGGACCCGTTTTTTGTGATCGCGACACAGAATCCCAGTGGATCTTCCGGTACACAGCTTTTGCCGGAATCCCAGCTGGACCGTTTTATGATCTGTCTTTCCATGGGATATCCGTCCCACCGGGATGCGGTTTCTATTTTAAAGGGAGAAGTCTGGAAACAGACGGACAAACGACAGAGAGTACTTAGCATTGAGGAGTTGAAGGAGCTGCAGAGAGAGGCAGAACAGATTTACGTCCACGACGAGATTTATGAATATATTGTATCACTGGTGGAGGAAACCAGAAAAACGGAGTTTTTTGCAGAGGGAGCCAGTCCGAGAGCAACGATCGCTCTTCTCCGTATGGCACGGGCCATAGCGCGTCTTGAAGGAAGGGATTTTGTAACGGCACAGGATGTACAGAAGGTATTAAAGGATGTATTGGGACATCGTGTCAAGCTGGGAGCCAGAGCGAGAGCAGAAGGGAAAAGCATGGAGGAGTGCATTCAGGAGCTGATTCTTCAAGTAAAGAGTCCCCGCTGTTAGGAGGTACTTATGGAAAATAAAATTCATCTGCATTTTCGATGGGTACATCTGGTGGGCTATCTGCTTTTGTTTTTGGGGGATCTGGGAGCATTTTTTGTGCTGAGAAGCTATTTTCTGCTGATGACGGCTGTTGTTATAGTTTTGGTGGGGATTTTGTCTGTTTATGGAATGTTTTATCTGGCCGGGAATCTGCAGGTAAGGTTATATATATACGGACAGAATGTTGTTCTGGGAGATGAGACGGAGCTGCAGGTCAGCCTGCTGCACCGGGTACGCTATTTTGCGTTGAACTGTATGCTGGCAATGGAAGCAGAAAATGTATTTCGGGAGAGTAAGTCTTTATGGGAAATTTCTATGCCGGTACAGCCGGGTGGTGTTTCAAAAGCAGTTCTGCCGTTAAAAGCAGAATATCTTGGTAAATACCATATAAGTTGTAAAGAAGGAAAGCTTAGGGATCTTCTTGGAATTGTGGAGGCTGTGATCCCGGCAGAAAGTTATTGCGAGATTACGGTGCTTCCGGATATCAGCGGAGAGAAAGGCGTGGACACCTCCGGTTTTTTATCGGGAATGTCTGAGTCTGAGGAAAGCAGGGAAAAAGGTCATGACTTTTCGGAGGTTCATGATATCCGGGAGTATATTCCGGGAGATAAGCTGAGAGATATTCATTGGAAGATTTCTGCAAAGCAGGGAGAGCTGATGGTTAAGGAACGGATTAGCGTTTCCGGTTCTCAGATGGTATTGCGGATCGCATTGTCACAGGAAAAGGATATATCGGAACTGTTACTGCAAAGTGCCGGAAATGTGGCAGCGTCATTTGTAGGGCAGAATCTTCCGGTTTGTCTGTTGATATGGAATGGGCACAGATATGCCTTTGATGCGTTTCACTGTAGTGACATAGAAGAGCTTCGCCGGGCGCTGGCTTTGATCCTTGCGATGCCGCTGTCTGTCCGGCTGAATGATCAGCAGACAGTATATTTAAAAAACAGCTATCCGTTTTTAAGGACATATCTAAGTATCGAAAATGAGGATTCCGGGATACAGGTGGTGATGAGAGAAAATGGCTAAAGAGTTAACAGATTCAATGGAACTGACGGAGGGGCTGGCGATCTGTCCGGGACGGCTGACCAAGGAAAACCGGTTAAAAACACTTTTTGTAAAGGGTGTTGTGGTGTATCTTCTGGTTATGGGTGTGATGGGGTCTTATCTGTCTGCATTGGATGTGGAATGTTTCTGGCTTGTTATGCATGTGATCGTGTTTTTGTGTTCTCTGTATTGTGCTTCTTTATATTACAGCAAGCTGTGGCAGAACACAGGCTATCTTCTTTTTCTTGCTGTGATTGCGGCAGGTGGATATTTTCTTGGAAAATACATTAACAGTGGATTTTATTCCGTTGCCAATGATCTGTCAGAGGCAGCTTCCGGTTTTTTTGACAGTAATGCCATGCGTTCTTACGGAGAACAGATTGATGATCCGTATGTGACAGTTACGATTTCCATGAGTTATATCGGATGTATCTGCTGTGTTTTGGTGAATATTATGGTTTCCCGGAAAATGCGGTGTGCCCTGCTTGTGATTCTGGGGGCAGGAGTGCTTGCAATGCCTCTTTATCTGGAGCAGGAACCGTCATTTTTATATATGATAATGTTTTTGGCCGGTGTTTTTTCCTGCTTTATGCTACGGGGAAACGGTCATTATCTTCTGACTTTTCAGGATGATGCGTACCAGTGGGATGGACGAAAAAAGCAATTTGCCTATGTATATGATTTCAGAAATGCTGCAAGGGCCGTGATCAGTGCAGTGCTGGTCTGTGCTGTGATTCTGGGGGCAGGCTCTGTAATATATCCCAGGTCACTTCATCAGTCTGCATGCGGGACGAGTAATCTGAAAAAGGCGTCCATGGAGACTGTAGAAAATATTTCCATACTGGGTCTGATGGGGCTGTTTAACTTTTATCCCAATACGGGAGGTCTGACGAATGGCACTCTGGGTGGTGTCAATGCGATCCGTTATGATTATGAAACAGATCTGACCATTGAGTTTGCACCGTACACACAAAACAGGATCTATCTGAAGACCTTTACAGGGTGCGATTATCTTCCGTTCAGCAACCGCTGGCAGAGACAGACAGATGAACAGGGAAGAAAGGTTGCCGAGCAGCCGGATTTTACTACGAGGCTGATGAAGAAAAATTATCAAAAGCACAAAAAGAAAACGGGAAAAGGAAAAATTATTGTTAAAAACGTGGCGGCAGCAGCGGGAGTATATTTACCATATTACTCGGAAGAGGTAAATAAGAAAATTTATCCGGGAACACAGCAGGAGTATATCTTTTATCCATCCCTGTCGGGAAAAGCAATCGGTGTGTCTGAGGCAGACCGTCAGGAGGCACAGGCTGACTGGCTTCATATTTCTGAAGATAATCTGGATGAGATTAAAAAGCTGTGTCAGGAGGCGGGATTATCCGAGATGGATAGTGTCCCGGATAACGTACAGAAGCTGGCACAATACTTCCAGGATAATATTCCTTATTCCTACCGGCCCGGAGCAACACCGTACCGTGCAGATTTTATCAATTATTTTCTTGGAAAAAACAGGCGGGGATATTGCGCACATTTTGCCAGTGCAGCGACGCTGGCGTTTCGCTATACAGGCATTCCTGCCCGTTATGTAGAGGGGTACGGAATTGATCCGGAGGATATTTCCGAAGAAGGAACCATTAAATATGATCAGAGGTATGAGGATTATTATGAAGGATATTCTGAGGTGGGAAAAACAGCAGTTGTTTCTGCCAATGTGACGGATGCCAGTGCCCATGCATGGGTGGAGGTATTTGATCCGGATATGGGATGGCAGGTTGCCGATGTTACGCCTTCCTCCGGGGAGGAGCCGGAGGATAATGGATTGTGGCAGAGGATCCTGAATTTTCTGGGAGCAGGAAAAAGCTCCGGTGGTTCTACGACAAATGGAGATGGTGGACAGAATGATTCAGAAGCTGCAGAACAGTTAAAACAAACGACAGGTTATGTTTCGGTTGGAATCGTTGCGGCTGTGTTGCTGATACTGATCGTCCGGCGTCTGGGAAAGAAGATTGTCTGGCTGATCCGTTTCCGGAAGGGCAGCCGGAATGACAGGCTGATCATGGACTATCAGAGATATTTGGAAAGAATTGCCCGGAAGCAGAACTCCTTAGGGGATTGCAAAAATTATCAGGATCAGTTAAATTGGTTAGATAAACATGGATATTGGCGTTCAGATGTGGTAAGATTGGAAAAGGCGGTTTCCATATTGGAAAGAGCCGGATTTTCAAGGACGGAAGTGACATTCCATGAGTATGGAATGATGAGAAAATGCTTTCGTAATTATAAAAAGGCAGCCGGCAAAGCTTCCGGCAGAAAGAGAGGTTGATGATGAATCAGGAAAATACAGAATTGTTTTTTGGAGACGAGCAGGATGTTGTGATCACTCTGGAGGTAGAGGATGGAACAGAGACAAAGGTGACCCCTCTGGCAAGCTTTGAAATTGACGAGCTTGGTACCGAGTATATTATTGCAGCAGAGCTTACACCGGATGAGGAGAGCATGACCGGTGAGGTGCAGATCCTGAAATATGAAGAAGATGCGGATGGGGAAGCTTCTATGTCTTCTATTGAGGATGAAGAGGAGTATCAGCTTGCAGCCGAGGCATGTCGTCAGATCATCAGGAGTGGTGCGATTGAGGGCTTTGATGTGGAAGAAGATGACGAGGATGAGGATTCAGAGGAATATGACGAAGATTATCTCAGTGATATTGGAAATATTTTTCCGGGTTTGTCTATCGACAAGGGAGAGGAATAGAAGAGATTCTGCGTCATTTTTGACAATAAAACGGAAATGTAATATAATTTCACTTAGTTTTTTGCAATAGGGACACAGTTGGTATCCCGGTTTTGAAAGAGAAAGCCTGGGAAAGGCGTTTTCGGGTGAGGAAGGACAAAATATGGAGAAAAAGAAGCTGTTGGTGATGGATGATGATACGGTGACGAGAGAACTGATTCAGGATCTCCTGCAGTATGACTGCGATTGTATTTCGGCACAAAATGGTGTGGAGGGGTTGTCTTATCTGGAACAGCATCCCGGACAGGTGGATCTGATCGTAGTGGATCTGATCATGCCGGTGATGGACGGGTTTGAAGTGATGAAATGCATCCAGTCCAATGCATTGAACCGTAATATTCCGATCCTTGTGATCACAGCTTCCGATCAGCAGGAAGATATCAAAAAGGCGTTTGCCTGCGGAGCGGACGATATTCTGATGAAGCCGCTACAGTCCGACATTGTCAGAAAACGTATCTTAAATATGTTTGATATCGCAGACAGAAGAAATATTCATAATGTGATGGAGGATATGGTAAGGATTGAGATTGAGGAAAATATTGACAGTCTGGGAATCTGTCCATGTCCGGTGTGCCGCAGGGATCTGATGACATTGACGTTAAATAATGTTCCACCAAAGTATGTCAATACCGAAAAGGGAGCGATCATGTCGAAGGTTGGCAGTATGTCACGTGCAGAGAAGATCAAGCTGCTGGCAGAGATTGCCCATTATGCAGAAATGGTGCGTGACAGACCGCGTCATTCCCTTCCGGACAGTAATATCACCAAGTAAATAAAAATAAAGGAAGTGGATTCCTTTAAATAAAAAATACGACACAGATGCGTGTCTTATAATGGAGGCAGAAATGAAAGTATCAAAATTGGTAGGTTCACGTTTTAAGGAGAAACCGGCGGATTGTGTGATTGACAGCCATGCGTTGATGGTGAGGGGCGGTTATATGAAATATGTTGGCAATGGTATTTTTTCCGAGTTCCCGACTTTGAGAAAGATTACCGCGAAGATTGAAAATATTATCCGCAGTGAGATGGATGCCATTGATGGACAGGAAGTTTTGTTTCCGGTTGTTCTTCCGGCAGATCTCTGGGAGGAATCCGGCAGATATGACAGTGTAGGAAGCGAGCTTCTACGTTTTACCGACAGAAACAATGCAAAGCATGTCCTCGGTATGACTCATGAGGAGGCTGCGGTACATTTGGTACGTGAATATGCCCAGACATATACCAAATATCCGTTTATGATCTACCAGGTACAGAGAAAGTTCCGTGATGAGGCAAGACCTCGTGCCGGAATGATCCGTGTTCGTGAGTTTACAATGAAAGATGCTTATTCATTCCATACCTCCCAGGAGGATCTGGAGCGTTACTATGCGATTGCATATAAGGCGTATAACCGTATTTTCCAGAGAGCAGGTATTCCGGAGGTTGTAACGGTAGCATCGGATTCCGGTATGATGGGAGGAAGTCTTTCTCATGAGTATATGCTTCTGACACCGGTTGGAGAGGATTCTATCGTACTTTGTAATGAGTGTGATTTCCGTGCCAATATGGAAGCGGCAAAGACAATTGTTGAGAATCAGCCCGGTCAGGCAGAGGATCTGGAGTGCATTGAGACACCGGACTGCAAGACCATTGAGGATGTCTGCGGATTTTTGAAGAGTGATGTGGAGACCTCCTGCAAGGCAGTGGTATATCAGAAGAATTCTGATGATACTTATGTGGTTGCTTTTGTCAGAGGAGATTATGAGATCAATGAGACAAAGCTTCGTAATCTGGTGGGAGAGGAGATCCACCCGGCAGATATCACAGAGGATTGCGGCCTTGTTGCGGGATATATCGGACCGTACCAGATTACAGATAAGGCAGAGGTATATCTGGATGTATCTCTGAAGGGAATCCGGTCTATGGTTGCCGGAGCCAATAAGGAAGGCTATCATTATAAGGGACTGAATCTGGAGCGTGAGCTTGGTGAAGTGACATATCACGATATTTCTAAGATACGCGAGGGTGGCATCTGCCCTTGCTGTGGCAAGCCGGCCATTACGATCAAGCGTGGCATTGAGGTTGGTAATATCTTCCAGCTTGGCACAAAGTATACCAAGTCTATGAATATGCAGTACACCGATGAGAATGGTGAGCTTCAGTATCCGATCATGGGATGCTACGGTATTGGTGTTGGCCGTCTGGCAGCGTCTATCTGCGAGGCAAAGCATGACGAGTATGGTCCAATCTGGCCAATCTCGATTGCTCCATGGGAGGTTGAAGTATGCTGTCTCCGTGTGGATGATGAGGAGACCAAAAAGGTTTCGGATGAGATGTATCAGAAGCTGTTGCAGGCTGGTGTGGATGTGATCTATGATGACAGAGACGTACGTCCGGGAGCTATGTTCTCTGATGCAGATCTGATCGGTGCGCCGATCCGCGTTGTGGTAAGTCCGAGAAACTTAAAGGAGTCCTGTATTGAGCTTGCAACGAGAGACAAGTCATACAAGGAGATGGTTCCGGTAGAGGAAGCGTTTGATGCTGTTCTGAAGTTAAAGCAGCAGTTGTTTGATGACATTAATGCAAAAGTAGAAGCATACGAATAAATAATATAAAGATAGAGATGTCGTGTTGAATTGATGTCTGTTTTGGGATAGTTGTTCTGCAGTGTGAATACATACAGCAGAGCAACTATTCGTTTTTTAGAGGGGGTTAGATATGATTAACTTTATTGCAAAACATTGGATTTCGGATTACAGGGAGTATCAGGATAGACATGTGCGGCAGCAATACGGAATTCTTTGCGGTATTGTGGGAATCTTTCTCAATATCTTTCTGTTTGCCGGGAAGCTTTTTGTGGGGTGGCTTAGTCATTCTATTGCGATTATGGCAGACGCCTTTAATAACCTGTCGGATGCCGGTTCTTCCCTGATCCTTTTGTTTGGATTCCGTCTGGCGGGTCAGAAGCCGGATCCGGAGCATCCCTTTGGTCATGGCAGACTGGAGTATGTAGCGGGGCTGATCGTATCAATGATTATTATGGTTATGGCGGTGGAACTTATGAGAAGCTCCGGGCAGAAGATCCTGCACCCGGAGGAGGTCATCTGGCATACGGGTACGCTTGTAATGCTGGCAGTTTCGATTCTTGTCAAGCTGTATATGTATACATATAACCGCTCTTATGGCAAAAAGATTGCCAGTGCTGCCATGGGAGCAACGGCTCTGGATAGTATCAGCGATGCGGTAGCAACCTTTGTGGTACTGATTTCTACAGTGGTATCCCATTTTACAGGACTTCAGATTGATGGTGTGTGCGGTATGCTGGTGGGAATCTTTATCATGTATGCCGGTATTTCTGCAGCAAAGGATACGATCAATCCGCTGCTTGGACAGCCGGCGGAGGAATGCTTTGTGGAACGGGTTCATGAAATTGTTCTTTCCCGGAAGGAAATTCTGGGGATGCATGATCTGGTGGTTCACAATTACGGGCCGGGACGTACCATGCTTTCCCTGCATGCGGAGGTTCCGGTGGATGGAAGTCTGGTGGAGCTTCATGAGGTGATCGATGAGGTGGAGCATCAAATTTCCGATGAACTGGGCTGCTCTGCGGTGATCCATATTGATCCTATCTGGGTAAAGGATGAGGAAACGCAGAAGATGAAAAAGGAGATGGAGGCGGATTTAAAGCTGATGGATCCGTCCCTGACACTTCATGATTTTCGGATGGTACGTTATACCGGCCATATGAAGCTGTTTTTTGATATTCAGGAGCCGTATTCCTGTAAGATCGAGGAGAAGGAGTTAGTAAAGCGGCTGCAGGATCATGTGGCGGAGAATCATCCGGGGGTGGAACTGGTGGTATATGTTGATCGGTTTTAAGGCGTTTTGAACGGATGATTTACAGAAATCTCCTTTTGTGGTATGATATATAAAGTTTTGTCAGGTTACCCCTGAATGGATAAAGAGAGAATGGAGGCAATTAGATTATGGGAATGACAATGACGCAGAAGATTTTAGCGGCACATGCAGGATTGGAGTCGGTTCAGGCCGGACAGCTTATTATGGCGGATCTTGATCTTGTCCTTGCAAATGATATAACCGGTCCGGTAGCGATTCACGAGGTGGAGAAGCTAAACAAAAAGACAGTATTTGATAAAGATAAGATTGCCCTTGTTCCGGATCATTTTACCCCCAATAAAGATATTAAATCTGCGGAGCATTGCAAATGTGTCCGTGAATATGCCAAAGAGCATGATATTACCAATTATTTTGAAGTGGGACAGATGGGTATTGAGCATGCCCTTGTTCCGGAAAAGGGATTGATCGTGGCGGGAGATGTCTGCATCGGAGCGGATTCCCACACTTGTACATATGGAGCATTAGGAGCTTTTTCTACCGGTGTCGGCAGCACCGATATGGGATGTGGCATGATCACCGGACAGGCATGGTTTAAGGTGCCTTCTGCAATTAAGATCGAGCTTACCGGCAAGCTTTCCAAATGGGTCAGCGGTAAGGATGTGATCCTTCATATTATCGGAATGATCGGCGTGGACGGTGCATTGTACCGCTCTATGGAGTTTGCGGGAGACGGCGTAGCAAGTCTTTCCATGGATGATCGATTCTCCATTGCCAATATGGCGATCGAGGCTGGTGCCAAGAATGGTATCTTCCCGGTTGATGATCAGACCATTGCATATATGAAGGAGCATTCACAGAAGGAATACAAGATCTTTGAGGCAGATGAGGATGCAGAGTATGACGAGGTTATTAAGATTGATCTGAGTACATTAAAGCCAACCGTAGCTTTTCCACACCTTCCGGAGAATACAAAGACTGTAGATGAGTCTGGTGAGGTTACCATTGACCAGGTTGTGATCGGATCATGTACCAATGGCCGCATCTCTGATCTCAGAGAGGCAGCAAGCGTTTTGAAGGGACGTAAGGTGGCAGATGGTATCCGAGCTATTGTGATACCGGCGACACAGAGTATTTATATGCAGGCGATCGAGGAAGGTCTTGTTCAGACATTTATTGAGGCGGGAGCTGTGGTAAGTACTCCGACATGCGGACCTTGTCTGGGTGGCCATATGGGCTGTCTGGCAAAGGGAGAGAGAGCTGTTTCTACCACAAACCGTAACTTTGTAGGACGTATGGGTCATGTGGAATCTGAGGTATATCTGGCAAGCCCGGCTGTTGCAGCGGCCAGTGCAGTAACCGGAAAGATCTCACAGCCATCAGATCTGGGACTTTAATATAAAATTCTCAAAAAGTGTGATTAATTATAAAGTATATGGAGGAAAGTAAATATGAAAGCATGTGGTACCGTTCATAAATATGGAGATAATGTAGATACAGATGTTATCATTCCGGCACGCTATCTGAACTCATCAGATCCGGCAGAGCTGGCAAAAAGCTGCATGGAGGATATTGACCCGGACTTTGTAAACAGAGTGAAGAAGGGCGATATCATGGTAGCCAACAAAAACTTTGGATGTGGTTCATCCAGAGAGCATGCTCCGATTGCGATTAAGGCATCCGGCATCAGCTGCGTTATTGCAGAGACATTTGCGCGCATTTTTTACCGTAATGCCATCAATATCGGACTCCCGATCATTGAGTGTCCGGAGGCAGCTAAGGAGATCGAGGCGGGAGATACGGTTGAGATCGATTTTGACAGCGGTGTGATCGTAGACAAGACAAAAGGAACACAGTATCAGGGACAGGCATTCCCTCCGTTTATGCAGAAGATCATTAAGGCAGAGGGATTAGTGAATTATATTAACAGCAACTATGCAGAGTAATCTGGGATAAGGAGAAAAACATGGTATTTGGAGTAATTCTTGCCGGCGGTGTCGGCAGCCGTATGGGAAATGTTGAGAAGCCGAAGCAGTTTTTAAAAATTGGAGGAAAACCAATCCTCATTCATACTGTAGAGAAGTTTTTGATGCATGATTCGTTTCAGGAGTTGATCGTGCTGACTCCGACAGAGTGGATCGAGCATACCAAAAACCTTCTGAAGAAGTATCTGGGAGAGGCCGGAAGTACCGTAAAGGTATTGAAGGGTGGTTCCACCAGAAATGAGACTATTATGAATTCCATCGCATATATTGAGGAAAAATATGGGCTGGATGATGATACTCTGATCGTGACCCATGATTCCGTTCGTCCGTTCCTGACATATCGTATCATTGAGGAGAATATCAAGTACGGTTTACAGTATGGCGCCTGTGATACGGTGATTCCCGCAACGGATACCATTGTACACAGTGAAGATGGTAAGGTGATCACATCGGTACCGGATCGTTCCAAGATGTATCAGGGGCAGACTCCGCAGACCTTTGGGGCCAAGAAGCTCAAGGAGTTATATCAGTCACTGACAGAAGAGGAGAAGGAGATCCTGACCGATGCTTCCAAGATTTTCGTGATCAAGGGAGAGCAGGTTTATCTTGTAGAGGGTGAGGTTTACAATACCAAGATCACCTATCCTTATGATCTCAGAGTAGCAGAGTCTCTGTTGAATGACCAGAAGAACGGACAGTAAATGAACAGGAAATAGTTTGTGCCGAAGGGCAGAAAGGATTTTTATGTTAAATACGATATATCGTTTAGTGGCACCCAGAAGATTTGAAATTGCATTTCAGGATATCAGTCTTCAGGGCGATGAAGTAATTGTCAGACCGACACATTTGTCAATCTGTCACGCAGACCAGCGTTATTATCAGGGAGCAAGACCGGCTGAAGTACTGGCCAAAAAGCTTCCGATGGCATTGATCCATGAGGGGATCGGTGATGTAGTATATGATCCGCAGGGCGTATTTAAAGCGGGTGACAGTGTGATCATGATCCCGAATACTCCGGTAGAGAAGGATGATGTGATCGCAGAAAATTATCTGCGTTCCAGCAAGTTCCGCGCCAGTGGTTTTGACGGCTTTATGCAGGAGCATGTTGTTCTGACCCATGACAGGGTTGTGCCGCTTGATCCTTCAATTGACAAAGTGATTGCCGCATTTACGGAGCTTGTATCGGTAAGTATGCATGCGGTTCTGCGTTTTGACCGTTTTGCTCATAAGCGTCGCAATATTGTGGGTATCTGGGGAGATGGTAATCTGGGATATATTACCTCTGTCTTATTTAAGGCAACCTTCCCTGACACACAGCTTTATATTTTTGGTGTCAGTGAGGAGAAAATGTCCTCCTTTACCTTTGCAGATGCCACATTTAATGTCAATGACATTCCGGAGGATCTGTTGGTAGATCACGCCTTTGAGTGTGTGGGTGGCGCAGCTTCCCAGAGTGCGATCAATCAGATGATCGATCATATCCAGCCGGAGGGAACCATGTCTATTCTCGGTGTATCCGAGTATCCGGTACCGATCAATACACGTATGATCCTGGAGAAGGGACTGCGGATGTTTGGAAGCAGCCGGAGCGGCAGAGAGGATTTTGAGAGAACCGTTGCTCTGTATCAGAGCAATCCGGAGATCATCAATTATCTGAGTAATATCGTGGGAGCGCAGGTCCCGATCCGTGAGATTAAGGACATGAACCGTGCCTTTGAGCTGGACAACCAGAAGAACATGGGAAAGACCATTATGATATGGGATAAATAAATGACCGTTGACACTAATAGATTTTATGGGTACTATATAGATTAGTGTTTTTATGTAGGACAGAAAGGAAGCGAATATATGAAGTACAGGATTGCATCAATTCCCGGTGACGGTATCGGTCCGGAAATTGTAAGAGAGGCCAGAAAGGTATTGGCAAAGGTCGGAGAGGTCTATGGTCATACGTTTGAATATGAGGATCTGTTAATGGGAGGATGCTCTATTGATGTGTATGGAGAGTCATTGACAGATGAGACTCTGGAGAAGGCGAAGGGCTGTGATTCCGTATTACTGGGAGCAGTCGGAGGAAATGTAGGACAGTCTAACTGGTATCAGATCGAGCCATCCAAGAGACCGGAGGCTGGTCTTCTCAAGATCCGTAAAGGACTGGAGCTTTATGCAAATATCCGCCCGGCAATTCTTTTTGATGAGCTGTCCGGGGCATGTCCGCTGAAGGAGGAGCTGACTGAGGGAGGCTTTGATTTTGTGGTAATGCGTGAGCTTACAGGCGGCCTGTACTTTGGAGAACGTAAAACCATCGAGGAGAATGGCGTTAAGAAAGCCATTGATACCCTTACATATGATGAGAACGAGATCCGTCGTATTGCAAAGTGGGGCTTTGATGTAGCCATGAAGAGAAATAAAAAGGTCTGCAGTGTAGATAAGGCAAACGTGCTGGATTCTTCCAGACTCTGGAGAAGTGTTGTGGCAGAGGTTGCAAAGGACTATCCGGAGGTAGAGCTGACCAATATGCTGGTCGATAACTGTGCAATGCAGTTAGTCAGAGATCCAAAGCAGTTTGATGTAATTCTTACCGAGAACATGTTTGGTGATATTCTTTCCGATGAGGCAAGTATGGTGACAGGTTCCATCGGTATGCTGTCTTCTGCAAGCCTTGGAGCAACAAAGCTTGGTCTTTATGAGCCGAGTCACGGTTCAGCACCGGATATTGCAGGACAGGACATTGCTAACCCGATCGCAACGATCCTTTCCGCAGCAATGATGCTTCGTTATTCCTTTGATCTGGAGAAAGAAGCAGATGCGATTGAGGATGCAGTAAAGAAAGTGCTGGCTGAGGGATACCGCACGGTGGATATTATGGACGAGGGCAAGACCCGGGTTGGAACAACAAAGATGGGTGACTTGATCGCAGAGCGCATTGGATAGGACATAGATAGAAGTAATGTTTCTTTAAATGTTACAAATTGGGATATGTATATATGAAAGGCATGGTGACAAGAGATGAGAAGTGATGCAGTAAAAAAGGGAATGGCAACGGCGCCGCAGCGTTCGTTGTTTAATGCACTTGGAATTACAAAGGAAGAGCTGGAAAAGCCATTGGTAGGTATTGTAAGCTCCTACAATGAGATCGTTCCGGGTCATATGAATCTTGACAAGATCGTGGATGCTGTCAAGATGGGTGTTGCAATGGCAGGAGGTACGCCAATCGTATTTCCGGCGATCGCCGTTTGTGACGGAATCGCCATGGGACATACCGGTATGAAGTATTCCCTTGTAACAAGAGATCTTATCTGTGATTCTACAGAGTGTATGGCTCTGGCGCATCAGTTTGATGCCCTTGTTATGGTGCCGAACTGTGATAAGAATGTACCGGGACTTCTGATGGCAGCTGCCCGTCTGAATATTCCTACGGTATTTGTCAGTGGTGGTCCAATGTTAGCCGGACACGTCAATGGTCAGCGAACAAGTCTTTCCTCTATGTTTGAGGCAGTAGGCTCTTACGCTGCAGGAACCATGACAGAGGAACAGGTGGATGATTATGTATGCCATGCATGTCCAACCTGTGGTTCCTGCTCCGGCATGTACACAGCCAACAGTATGAACTGCCTGACAGAGGCAATCGGTATGGGACTTCAGGGCAATGGTACGATTCCGGCTGTATATTCTGACCGCATCAAGCTTGCAAAGCATGCAGGTATGAAGGTTATGGAGCTCTATGAGAAAAATATCTGTCCAAGAGATATTCTGACACCGGAAGCATTTGAGAATGCTCTGACTGTAGATATGGCTCTGGGCTGCTCTACCAATACTATGCTTCACCTGCCTGCAATCGCACATGAAGCAGGCGTTGAGTTGAACCTTGATATGGCAAATGCCATCAGCGCGAAGACTCCAAACCTGTGTCATCTGGCACCGGCCGGTCATACATATATGGAGCAGTTGAATGAAGCCGGCGGTATTTATGCAGTTATGAACGAGCTGAACAAAAGGGGTCTGCTTCATACAGATCTGATCACAGCCACCGGCAAGACTGTTGGGGAGAACATTGCCGGCTGTGAGAACAGAGATCCTGAAGTGATCCGTCCGATCGACAATCCATACAGTGCGACAGGCGGAATTGCTGTTCTCCGTGGTAATATTGCACCGGACAGCGGCGTAGTAAAGCGTTCCGCAGTGGTACCGGAGATGCTGGTACATGAGGGACCAGCCCGTGTATTTGATTGTGAAGAGGATGCTATCGCAGCTATCCGCGGCGGCAAGATTGTAGAGGGTGATGTGGTAGTGATTCGTTATGAGGGACCAAAGGGTGGTCCTGGTATGAGAGAAATGTTAAATCCAACCTCTGCTATTGCAGGAATGGGACTTGGTTCCAGTGTAGCATTGATCACAGACGGTCGTTTCTCCGGAGCATCCAGAGGAGCATCGATTGGTCATATCTCACCGGAGGCAGCCGTTGGCGGTCCGATCGCATTGATCGAGGAGGGTGATATCATTGCTATTGATATCCCGGCCAATACCATCAATGTAAAGGTTTCTGATGAGGAGCTGGCAGCACGTCGTGAAAAATGGACTCCGAGAGAGCCAAAGGTGAAGACCGGATATCTGGCAAGATATGCATCTATGGTTACTTCTGCAGACAAGGGTGCAATTTTAAAATCAAGTCTGTAATTTATTTTAGTAAATGAGAAAGGAGTATACATACGATGCAGTTAACAGGTTCTCAGATTGTAGTGGAATGTCTGAAGGAACAGGGCGTGGATACCGTATTCGGTTATCCGGGAGGCGCTATTTTAAATATATATGACGAGCTTTATCGTCATCAGGATGAGATTCATCATATTTTAACTTCCCATGAGCAGGGAGCATCCCATGCGGCAGATGGTTATGCGCGTTCGACAGGACGTGTAGGTGTCTGCATGGCAACAAGTGGTCCGGGAGCGACAAATCTGGTTACGGGAATTGCAACCGCACATATGGATTCTGTTCCGTTGGTGGCGATTACCTGTAATGTGGGTGTGCCTCTGTTGGGCAAGGATTCCTTTCAGGAGGTTGACATTGCCGGTGTGACTATGCCGATCACAAAGTACAGTTTTCTGGTAAAGGATGTCAAGGATCTGGCAGGTGCGCTGAGACGTGCATTCAAGATTGCACAGACAGGACGTCCGGGTCCGGTGTTGATCGATATTGCAAAGGATGTTACCGCCAATAAGACAGAATATAAGCCGGAGGTACCAAAGATCATTCCGCGTTCCATGGAACAGATTGAGGCGGCTTCCGTAGAGAAGGCTTTAAAGCTGATGCGCAAGGCAAAACGTCCGATGATCTTTGTGGGCGGTGGTGCCGTGATCTCCGGAGCGGAGAAGGAGCTGCTTGAGTTCGCCAAGAAGCTGGATGCCCCTGTCACGGACAGTCTTATGGGTAAGGGAGCGTATCCGGGTACTGATGATAATTATGTGGGAATGCTTGGTATGCATGGCACCAAAACTGCTGATCTCAGTGTGGGAGAGGCAGATGTGCTGGTGGTACTCGGTTCCAGATTTTCAGACCGTGTTACGGGAGTTACAAAAAATTTCGCTAAAAAGGCAAAGATCATCCAGGTGGATGTGGATCCCGCAGAGATCAACAAGAATGTCATTGTAGATGTCAGTGTGATCGGCGATGTGAAATCTGTACTGGATATTTTCAATTCCCGTCTGGAGCAGCTTTCTCATCCGGAATGGATGGAAAAAGTGATGGAGCGTAAGAGAACATTACCTCTTACCTACAGTAAGGATCGTCTGACGGGTCCGTATATTATCGAAAAGCTGTATGAGCTGACCAACGGTGAGGCAATTATTTCCACGGAAGTAGGCCAGCATCAGATGTGGGCAGCACAGTATTATAAATATACCAGACCAAGAACATTGATCACATCCGGTGGACTGGGAACCATGGGATATGGTCTTGGTGCTGCGATCGGCGCCAAAGTGGGAAATCCGGATAAAACAGTAGTGAATATTGCAGGAGACGGATGTTTCCGTATGAATATGAACGAGATTGCAACAGCAACCCGCAGTAATATTCCGATCATTGAGCTGATCTTTAACAACTCCGTGCTGGGTATGGTACGCCAGTGGCAGACTTTATTCTACGGAGAGCGTTATTCACATACGATATTAAAGGATAAAGTGGATTATGTGAAGGTTGCCGAGGCTATGGGAGCCAGAGCATACCGTATCACGAAAATGGAAGAGGTTGAGCCGGTGCTGAAGGAGGCACTTGCAGCAGGAGAGCCTGTTGTGATCGATTGTGTGATCGAGAGCGACGATAAGGTATTCCCGATGGTTGCTCCTGGAAAGAATCTGGAAGATGTATTTGATGAAGAGGATCTAAATGCGGAATCTTAATATAGCACAAGCGTTGTCATACGATGTTGTTATAGGGGGATTTTGTATTCTATAGATGGGCGGCTGCTTTTACAGAGCTGTCAGTAAATATTAATTTTTATCTACATAAGGAGGCATAAAAAATGGGCAGAGTTTATAATTTTTCAGCTGGTCCGGCCGTATTACCGGAGGAAGTACTTCAGGAAGCTGCTGATGAGATGTTGGATTATCAGGGATCCGGCATGTCGGTGATGGAGATGAGTCATCGATCCAAGGTTTATGATAACATCATCAAAACTGCAGAAAAAGACTTGAGAGAGTTGATGAACATTCCTGACAATTACAAAGTATTATTCCTTCAGGGCGGTGCATCACAGCAGTTTGCCATGATTCCTATGAATCTTATGAAAAACGGTGTAGCTGATTATATTGTAACCGGACAGTGGGCAAAGAAAGCCTATACAGAAGCACAGAAATATGGAAAGGCAAACAAGATTGCCTCATCCGAGGATAAGACATTCTCGTATATTCCTGATTGTTCGGATCTGCCGATTTCGGAGGATGCAGATTATGTGTATATCTGTGAAAACAATACAATTTACGGAACAAAGTACAAGAAGCTTCCAAACACAAAGGGAAAGACTTTGGTTGCGGATGTGTCCTCCTGCTTCCTTTCAGAGCCGGTTGATGTCACAAAGTACGGTGTGATCTACGGTGGTGTTCAGAAGAATATCGGACCTGCAGGTGTTGTAATTGTCATCATCCGTGAGGATCTGATCACAGAGGATGTGCTTCCGGGTACTCCGACCATGCTTCAGTACAAGACTCATGCGGATGCAGATTCTCTTTACAACACACCACCGGCATATGGTATCTATATCTGCGGCAAAGTATTTAAGTGGCTCAAGAAGATGGGCGGCTTAGAGGTAATGAAGCAGCGCAATGAGGAGAAGGCAAAGATCCTTTATGATTTCCTGGACAGCAGCAAAATGTTTAAGGGAACTGTTGTAAAGGAAGACCGTTCTCTGATGAATGTACCATTTGTTACCGGTGATAAGGATCTCGATGCCAAGTTCGTAAAAGAGGCAGAGGAAGCCGGCTTCGTAAATCTGAAGGGTCATCGTACCGTTGGTGGTATGAGAGCAAGCATCTACAATGCGATGCCTAAGGAGGGCGTAGAGAAGCTTGTAGAGTTTATGAAGAAGTTTGAGGAGGAGAATGCATAATGTTTCAGTATACATGCTTAAATCCCATCGCAGCGGTGGGACTTGACAATCTGACAGAGGATTATAAGCAGACAGAGGATTTTGCACAGGCAGATGCAGTATTAGTCCGCAGTGCTGCCATGCATGATATGGAGTTGTCTGATAAGCTCTGCGCCGTAGCAAGAGCCGGTGCCGGAGTTAATAATATTCCACTTGATAAATGTGCCGAGAATGGTATCGTTGTATTTAATACACCGGGAGCAAATGCAAACGGTGTTAAGGAGCTTCTGATCTCCGGAATGCTTTTAGCTGCCCGTGACATCGTGGGTGGTATTGACTGGGTTAAGGCAAATGCAGATGACGAAAATATTTCCAAGTCTATGGAGAAGGCAAAGAAGAACTTTGCAGGTTCCGAGATTAAGGGAAAGAAGCTTGGTGTTATCGGTCTTGGTGCTATCGGCGTATTGGTAGCCAATGCAGCAAACCGCCTGGGCATGGATGTTTATGGTGTGGACCCATTCCTTTCCGTAAAAAATGCACTGACACTTTCCAGAGATATCACCGTATGCAAGAGCTATGATGAGCTTTATAAGACCTGTGATTATATTACAGTTCATGTACCATATATGCCTGAGACCAAAGGCCTTCTGAACAAAGAGGCATTTGATCAGATGAAGGACGGCGTTGTTGTATTAAACTTTGCCCGTGATCTTCTGGTAAATGATGATGATATGAAGGCTGCTCTGGAGTCCGGAAAGGTTGCAAAATATGTAACAGATTTTCCGAATCCGGCGGTTGTTAAAATGCCAAATGTCATCGCAACACCTCATCTTGGTGCTTCTACAGAAGAGTCTGAGGATAACTGTGCAATTATGGCCGTTGAAGAGATCCGTGATTTCATGGAGAATGGTAATATCAGAAATTCCGTAAACTATCCGGCATGTGATGCAGGTGTCTGTGAGACAAAGGGAAGAATTACCGTTGCTCATAAGAATATTCCAAATATGCTGACACAGTTTACTACAGTATTTTCTTCTGAGGGAATCAACATTGCGCATATGACCAATAAGAGTCGTGGGGATTACTCTTACTGTATCTTTGATATTGATTCTGATTCCACAGAGGCATTCGCACAGAAGCTTAGTGCGATTGATGGCGTATTAAAGGTTCGTATCATCAAATAAAGAGAGTGTGGTCACTCTCTGTTCCGGATGCGTTGCATCGGTTGCAGGTTGCAAATTTGTATATAATATATGGGGCTTAGGTAAAAGGGGATTTATCCCTTTTTACCTGAGTCCTTTTTATCTGATAAATGTATGTCTGTGGGTCTGGAATGGGCAGTTTTGGAAAGGCATGGTAATAAAGATGAATTATCAGGAAGCAGTAGAATATATCGAGGAGATACGAAAAAAACTGGCAAGTGATTACTCGATGGAACGGGTTATGAAGCTGGCAGAGCTGATGGGACATCCGGAGAAAAAGCTGCGGGTCGTACATATTGCGGGAACCAATGGAAAGGGATCCGTGGGGGCTTATATTTCTAATGCATTGGCAATGTCCGGTTATTCAGTGGGCAGATTTGCGTCCCCTGCATTATTTGATCCAAGGGAGCAGATTCAGAGGATATCGGGAAATCATTTTGGAACAGATGTGGAGTGGATCTCGGAAGAGGAAGTGGCAAGATGTGTCACAGAGCTTGTAGTTTCCGTGAACAAAATGGAGGCGGCAGGTTTGGATTGTCCCACGGCATTTGAGATAGAGACTGTGATGGCGTATTGTCAGATGGTCCGTTGGCATGTAGATGTGGCTGTGATTGAAGTGGGGATGGGTGGAAGAAATGATGCGACAAACATCATTGAGAAACCGGCCCTGACAGTTTTTACAAAGATCAGCAGAGATCATACGGCATTTTTAGGAGATACTATCGAAGAAATTGCTTATCAGAAATTTGGAATCATTAAAGCCGGCTGTCCGGTCGTTTCGGTGAGACAGGACAATACAGTTATGGAAATGCTTAAAGAAATCTGTCAGCACCGGGGGTTAAAACTGCGGGTAGCAGAGCCGGAGCAGATCCGTCAGAAGGATTTTTCTCTGGAAAAAACGTTATTCCGGTATCAGGGGTATCCATTGGAGATCCGTCAGCTGGGATATTATCAGCCGGAAAATGCAGTGATCGCATTTGAGGCATTAAAGCTCATGGCACAGACGGGATTTCATAAGATTAATATCAGCTCGGTTCAGACGGCATTTCGGGAGACAAAATGGACAGGCCGTTTCGAACTGATCTCGAAAGATCCTTTTTTAATTCTGGATGGTGCACATAATCCGGATGGTGCCGTTGCATTAAAAAAGTCTTTGGAAATTTATTTTCCGGCGCAGAGATTCCGTTATATTTTTGGGGTATTTCGAGATAAAGATTATCAGAAGATTCTTGATGAAATGCTTCCGTTAGCAACATCTGTATACACGGTACAGGCGGCAGGAGAGAGGGGAATGGATCCCGGGGAGCTGGCAGAGATTGTAGAGAAAAAATGCAGGAAGTATGACAGGGAGATCCCGGTGGAAAGCTGTCAGACTGTGGCACAGGCTCTTCAAAAAATAGAAAAGGACGGTCATAATACCAAAACCATTATTTTCGGAAGTCTGTCGTTTTTGCATGAAGTGTACCGTTTTTTTGACACCAGCCGGTATATTTGATAGAATGATGTTCAGATTTTAGAAAGAAACTGTGACAGGAGCATAGTGGATTGGAGCAGAAATGGATAAAGAAAAGATAGAACAGGCAGTTACACTGTTTCTGGAGGGAATCGGTGATGATATCAACCGGGAAGGCATACAGGAAACTCCGGCCAGGATCAGTGCCATGTGCGAGGAGATTTTTGCCGGGATGGGACAGAATGCCAGGGAGCATCTTGAGCGTACTTTCACGGCACAAAATAACGAAATGGTCATTGAAAAAGATATCACATTTTATTCTCTTTGTGAGCATCATTTACTGCCGTTTTATGGCAAGGTACACATTGGATATATTCCTGATGGCGAGGTGGTTGGGTTAAGCAAGCTGGCAAGGACTGTGGAGGTATATGCCCGCAGACCGCAGATTCAGGAACAGATGACAGCACAGATTGCAGATGATATCATGGCATATCTGAAGCCGAAGGGTGTGATGGTCATGATCGAGGCGGAGCATATGTGTATGACCATGAGAGGCATCAAAAAGCCGGGAACCCAGACCGTGACATATGCTGTCCGGGGCGAGATGGAAGATACCCGAAAGCAGGATCGCTTTCTGAAACTGTTGTCCAGATAATAGGACAGGTAAGAAGAAAACGGATAATGAGCCGGATTGATGTGTCCAAATAATGGGACTAATATAAAGAATAGCAGTATGACAGAGAGGAAGAAGATATGAAAATAGGAAACAGAGAATTTACTTACGGACAGGGTCATGTTTATATTATGGGCATTTTAAATGTCACACCGGATTCCTTTTCGGATGGCGGTAAATTTAATGATAAAGACGCAGCACTTTTTCATGTAGAGGAAATGGTACAGCAGGGAGCCGATATCATTGATGTAGGTGGAGAGTCCACGAGACCGGGATATCAGAAGATTACGGTACCGGAGGAAATTGAACGTGTCACCGGGATCATTGAGGCTGTTAAGAAACGGTTTGATATTCCGGTATCCATTGATACCTATAAGGCACCGGTGATGGATGCGGCGCTGGCAGCGGGAGCGGACCTTGCCAATGATATCTGGGGACTTCGTTACGATAAGTTTTATGCCCCGGAGGGAAAAACATCCGTTTGGGATTGTGGCACCATGGCACAGATCGTTGCGAAATATGATGTGCCTGTCTGCGTTATGCATAACAGGGATCAGGCGGTATATCAGAACTTTCTGGAGGAAGTACTTCTGGATCTGGAGGATAGTATCGCGATTGGAGAGAAAGCAGGGATCAGCCGGGACAGAATGATCCTTGATCCGGGTGTTGGTTTTGCTAAGGATTACGAGCAGAATCTGGAAATTCTGGCACATCTGAAGCTGTTTGAACGGTTTGAGCTGCCGCTTTTGTTAGCAGCATCCCGGAAATCAGTGATCGGACTGACCCTGGATCTGCCGGTGACAGAGAGAGAGGAAGGCACTATGGTGACATCAGTTCTGGCAGGAATGGCCGGCTGGGATTTTGTCAGGGTCCATGATGTAGAAAAAAATAAACGTGCCTTGAAAATGTTGGAAAAGATTTTAGAAAAAGACTTGCAAAGAAAAAACAAGTGTGTTAATATATAGAGCGTGGTTTTACGACTGCTATATTTTGTATGCACGTCATAAAGCTCACATACAGGGATTACAACCAAATTCGAGGTGTGGCTAAGTTTGGTATAGCGCTGCGTTCGGGACGCAGAGGTCGCAGGTTCAAATCCTGTCACCTCGATTGCGCAGGGATTGAGTGTGTGATGCGGATGAATCCTTGGCAGGGGCACCTCGGAAGCTATATGCTTTCGGGGTTTTTTCTTTATAATCAAAAGGAGGAAGATATGTCTACAGTATACATTCATGTAGGTACGCCTAAGACGGGTACCTCTGCAATTCAGGTATTTTGTTCAAAGAACCGCAAATTATTAAAAGAAAAGGGAGTTTGTTACCCAAATCTTGGGTTTGATTTTCCGGGAATCAGTTCCAATCGAAATGGCCATTGTTTAAATGCATATATTTTTGATGAGAACCACAAACGCCTTCGTGATCAGGAGCGTGAGGTGGCAGATCAGGCATTGGAGAAGCTGACCGGTATGCTGGATAATTTTCCGGTCTTTGTTTTGTCAGATGAACATATCTGGAATAATAAGGACATTACGACAGAGCGTTTGCTTCATTATAAAGAAAAGCTTGCAGAGGCAGGAGCAGATATGAAGATCATTGTATATCTGCGCAGACAGGATCTGCTGATCCAGTCTTACTGGGCACAGCAGGTGAAGGAGTGTATGAATACTTCTTTCAGTGATTATATTGTATCCAAGAAAGCAAAATATTTTAAGCTGGATTATGACAAACGTCTGGAGGAGATGGCTGCGGCTGTTGGCAGAGAAAATATTATCGTTCGTGTATATGAGAAGCAGCAGTATTATGGAGGTAATATTATTTCTGATTTCCTTCATTTATTTGATCTGGAAATGACAGATGAGTTCAAGCAGTCGGATCATGTCGTAAATGCAAGTCTGGAGGGCGCATGTCTTGAGGCAAAGCGTCTGTTAAATGCCAATCCGCGTTTTACAACAAAGTTAAATTTTGTTGTGCCAATGCTTACTGCAATTCAGCAGGAAAAGGTTGGAGAGGGCGGATATTCCACCGGAAGATATTTCTCAGAGGAGGAACATCAGGCGTTTCTGGAGAAGTACCGGGAGGGCAATGAAAAGGTTGCCAGAGATTATCTTGGCAGAGAAGACGGTGTCCTCTTTAAGGATGAGATCGTGACGGAAGGAACCGGTGAAGCAGAAACTTACACCACGGAAGAAATGGTAGATATCCTTGGTAAGGTGATCGTTTTGCAGAGAGACAAGATTCTCCAGAAAAATGAAGAGATCGCCGAATTAAAGAAACAGGATACCGGAGTGAAGCATATGATCAAAAAGGCTGCAAAGCGGGCTTTAGGACGTGAGTGAATGATGTTGATCGAAACTGTCCTATAAAGGGGACAGTTGAAATAGAAAGGGGCAATAAAATGTTTAAGATTAATGACAATTATTTAAAGTTACCGGGAAGTTATCTTTTTTCAACAATTGCCAAAAAGGTAGCAGCATACAGCGAGGCAAATCCGGACAAGGATATTATCCGCCTTGGTATTGGTGATGTGACATTGCCACTGGCACCTGCTGTAATCGACAGACTTCACAGTGCGGTTGATGAGATGTCCAGGAAGGAGACATTTAAGGGATATGCACCGGATCTGGGATATGAGTTTCTGCGTGATGTGATCGCACAGAAGGATTATAAGGACAGAGGATGCGATATCGCAGCCGATGAGATCTTTGTCAGCGACGGAGCAAAGAGCGATTCCGGTAATATCGGAGATATTTTCAGTCAGGATAACAAGATTGCTGTCTGTGATCCGGTTTATCCGGTATATGTAGATACCAATGCAATGGCAGGACGTACCGGTACATATGATCCGGCTACAGAGAAATGGTCTGATGTCATTTATATGCCATGTACAAAGGAGAACAATTTTGTGCCGGAGCTTCCAAAGGATACACCGGATATTATTTATCTTTGTTTTCCAAATAATCCGACAGGTACCACGATCACAAAGGATCAGCTTCAGGTATGGGTTGATTATGCCTTGAAGGTAGGAGCAGTGATCATCTACGATGCGGCTTATGAAGCATATATTTCTTCTGAAAATGTACCACACAGCATTTATGAGTGCAAGGGAGCAAAGGCATGTGCCATTGAGCTTCGAAGCTTCTCTAAAAATGCAGGCTTCACAGGAACACGTCTTGGTTTTACGGTAGTTCCTAAGGAGTTGAAATCCGGAGATGTTACGCTTCATAGTCTTTGGGCCCGCCGTCACGGTACTAAGTTTAACGGTGCTCCTTATATTATTCAGGCTGCCGGTGCTGCAGTATATACAGACGAGGGAAGAAAACAGACAAATGAGCAGATTGCTTATTATATGAACAACGCAAAGCTGATCCGTGAGGGTCTTACCGGTGCAGGCTATGAAGTTTACGGTGGTACGGATGCTCCGTATATCTGGCTCAAGACTCCGGATAAGATGACATCATGGGAGTTCTTTGATTATCTTCTGGAAAATCTTAACATTGTAGGTACTCCGGGATCCGGATTCGGACCAAGTGGAGAAGGATATTTCCGACTGACTGCTTTTGGAAGTCTGGAAAATACAAAGCGTGCAATGGAAAGAATTCAGTCAGGAAAGGCAATCTAGGAATTTTAATGCAGGCTTTTTGAAGTAAATTCATTATATTTTTCTGAAATAAGAAGCTCTCCACTTTTCTGTGGGGAGCTTTTGTGGTAAACTGTCCTCGAAGGTGTAGGAAGATTTTTGCCGGTAGATGGCAGGTAAGGGAGAAAAGGGGATTATTCGGGAAAGGATGGAAACAGAAATGAAACATGGAATGAAGATATTATTCGGCGTACTCTTATGCGTAGGGCTTCTGTGTGTGCCGGGCAAGTCTGCTTCAGCAGATGCGGTGGTCAGTGGAGAGGACACCAGCTATGACCGTTATATTGCTTTTGGACAGGATTTAAAGGCAAGTGAGAAGCAGAAGGTGCTGCAGGAGTTTGGAATCAGTGAGTCGGATCTGTCAAACTACAAGACTATTGAGATCACCAATCAGGAGGAGCACGATTATCTGGGAGACTATATTGATTCCAAGGTGATCGGAACCCGTGCTCTTTCCTCTGTTATGATCGTAAAGACTGAAGCGGGGAGTGGAATTCAGGTAGAGACTAAGAATATCACCTATTGTACATCCGGGATGTATTGTAATGCTCTTGTGACAGCAGGGCTGGAGGATGCACAGGTAACGGTTGTGGGTCCCTTTGGTATATCAGGTACATCAGCTTTGGTGGGGGCTATGAAGGCATATTCCGTCATGACAGGAAAGGATATTTCCGAATCCACCATGGATGCAGCAACGGATGAGCTTGTGACGACGGCAGAGCTGGCAGACACCATTGGTGATTCCGAAAAGGTAGAGCAGTTAGTGGCGGCAGTTAAGCAGAAGGTGTTTTCGGACAATCTCACTACCAGAGATGATATTAAGGATGCCATCAATGCTTCTGCCAATGCATTGGATCTGAATCTGTCTGAGGATGATGTGAACAAGATCACAGATATGATGGAGAAGGTTTCCAAGGTGGATGTTGATGTGGATGCTATCAAGGAGCAGGCGAAGGATATTTATAATAAGCTGAAGGATTCCGGAATTGATTTCAGTAAAGTGGATACGGAAGGACTGACCGAAAAGGTAGGAGGATTTTTTTCCAATATCTTTAATGCAGTCAAAGATTTCTTTAGCGGCTTGTTCGGATAAAGCCTGAAATCAGGAATAATATAACAGAAATGGGGATTATTATGATACGGAAGAAAATAATGATATCCGGTTTTTTGTGTCTGCTCTGTGGGACGATGCTTGTGAGCTGTAAACCGGCCAGGCAGGGAGAAAAATCTTCAGATGCATTTACTGCGTCTATGGTGGCAGACGTGCGGCCTATTGAAGAGATCAAGGTATCGGCAAAGATGGATGAAAGCTCTCAGGTCAGGATAAGCTGGAATCAGGTCAGCCGGGCAGCCTCCTATGTGGTGTGCCGCAGTGACAATGATGGTTCTGAATGGAAGAAGTTAAAGGAGCTGACGCCGGACAAAACCTCTTATGTGGATGATACGGCTGCCATGGGAATGGATTATCATTATAAGGTTGAGGCGGCGTGTGAGTACAGCCAGACGGACCATTTTGCTTATGACAAAGACCAGATGCCACAGAAGCTTACGGCAGAGTGTAATATTTACACCGGCGTGGGTGGAGCATTCTGGGATCAGAAAGCGATGAAAGCAAAGCAGCAGAAGATTGGTGAGATCCTTTTGACATATTCCTTTGGAGGGGGAGGGAAGGAAGCCGTTGAGCCGGAGGGAGTGGAGATCTACCGTGGAACCTCTGCCGGTCATATGAAGCTTTTAGAGAGAGGTCTTGTAAAGGACATCTCGACGCAGGAGTTTGATTTCGGAAAAAACTATGTAGATAGTACAGTAGAGCAGGGGAAAACCTATTTCTATCAGATCCGTGCTTATGCGCTTCTTAATGGAAAGAGGGTTTATGGAAAGCGTTCGGATGCCATAGAGGTACAGGCTGCAGAACCAGAGGGTGTTTACAGTCTTCGTCTGGTGAGAGAGCCGGACAGTTATCGGTCCAATATTGTGGTGGCTCTGACCAGCACCAAAAAGGAAAATGGTGTTCTAACACTGTTGTCGGATATACTAACACAGAAGATTACAATGATGTATCGTATGTCTGCAGATTATTATGCACAACAGGCGATGGACGGCTCTGAGGTTACAGTTTCCACAGCCAGCCGCTCATCAGATCAGAAGCAGGCGAAAAAGCCGCCATATCAGGCAATGAAGCTAAAGGCAGACCGTTACAGCATGGATGGAAGGTATTTCCAGTCCGTGACAGGGGATATTGTACTGGATCCGCAAAAAACTGTTTATCTGGAATTATCACCGGCAGCATCCGGTCAAACACTCCTGGCTTCTGCAAATCTGTCTGTGGAGGAGATTTCTTTCCAGGCAAGATATAATGAAGGAAAGCATCTGATGAAACTGGATGTAAAAGGGCAGAAGGCGTTTATGGAGGATCTGTCGTCAGATGGAGGCTATCAGATATGGACAGAGTCTGCCACAAAGGGGCAGAGTGATCAGATCCGTATTGGATTGTTAAGCCGTTACAGCGGTAACCAGACATTGAAGATCTCACAGGAGCAGCTTCTGGCGGTTACTTACCGTTATCAGAGAAAAAATGACGATAAGCTTCTGGAGATGACGCTGGCCGCAGAGAAATACAGCACAGATGGAGTAAAGTGGAAGAAGATTTCCGGAGATATTATGTTAAAGGCAGACGAGCTGGTATATCTGCAGCTTGTCCCACAGCAGGACCGGATTCCATACCGCCAGAAAGGACAGCGTCACGGAGATCTGATCCTTTCCGGAACGTATGGACAAAATACATCTTGGACATTACAAACAGATTTATTGAAGGGAGAATGAGATTATGCCATTTATTGATTCAAAAGTAACGGTAAAAATGAGTGAGGACAAAAAGGAGCAGATCAAGGCTAAGCTTGGTCAGGCTATTGGTCTTTTGGGAAAAACCGAGAACTTTCTGATGGTAGGCTTTGAGGATGAATATGATCTGTATATGGGAGGAAACAAGCTGGATAAAGGAGCATTTGTTTCTGTTAAGGTGTTTGGCAGCCTGCAGTCCGGTGCATGTGACAGTATGACGGCTAAAATCTGTGATATTCTGCAGGAGGAGCTTGGAATTCCCGGAAATGCAGTTTATGTAACATATCAGGGAATCAATGACTGGGGCTGGAATGGCAGTAACTTTTAGTAACCACTTGCAATCATAAAATGTATGTGGTATGCTTAGATATATGATTGTTTAATTGAATTATGAAACAGACAATGAAGGAGACGAAGTTCTGAAACCATGCTTTTCGACAGGAACATGATGCCACCGACTGAGAGCACATGACCGGCAGAGGACAGAATGGAGAACACTCCGGAGTCCATAGGCTGAACAGGTATCAATGAGTAGGCTTGTGCGCGGACACGGCGTTATGTGAAGAGATGCAGATCATTTTTCAGGTGTATCATAGATGGTCTGTGAATTGCGGGTGGTACCGCGGAAGAAGATCCGTCCCCAGAAGTGATATGATGTCATATCATTTCCGGGGATTTTTTTCGTGTATAGGAAAATGTCCGCAACGCAAGGGAAGATCAACGGGAATTGCAAAGCGATACCCGGAGGGCACAATGCTTTTTGCCCTTTTTAATTTTAAAAATAGTATCCGGAAGGGATACGGAAAGGCATGGTTTTATTATGGAATTTATAACTGGAGTAGCGAAGAAGGATACGCTGGAGATCAGTGAGATTCTCGCAGGAGATTATGAAGGAAAGACGATCAAGGTCAATGGTGCGGTGCATACGATCCGTGATATGGGTGATGTGGCATTTGTCGTTCTCCGTAAGAGAGAGGGACTGTTACAGTGTGTATATGAGGAAGGAGTCACCAAGTTTGATCTGAAAACTTTAAAGGAAGCAGCGACCGTAGAGGTAGAGGGTGTTCTTGCAAAAGAGGATCGTGCGCCGAACGGTGTGGAGCTTCGTCTGAATACCATCCGTATTCTGTCTGAGCCCACAGAGCAGATGCCTCTGCAGATTTCCAAATGGAAATTAAAAACATCTCTGGAAGCAAAGCTGAATTATCGCCCGGTATCACTCCGTAATGTGCGTGAGCGTGCCAAATTTCGTATTCAGGAGGGCATTGTAAGAGGATTCCGCGATTTCCTGTATGAGCAGGGATTTACCGAGATTCATACACCGAAGCTTGGTGCAAAGAGCGCCGAGGGTGGTGCCAATCTGTTTAAGCTGGAGTATTTCCACAGACCGGCAATATTGCAGCAGAGTCCGCAGTTCT
The DNA here is from genome assembly GCF_014384985.1 of Jutongia huaianensis. Classification (GTDB taxonomy): domain Bacteria; phylum Bacillota; class Clostridia; order Lachnospirales; family Lachnospiraceae; genus Jutongia; species Jutongia huaianensis. Next base: position 15,177 of record NZ_JACRSX010000004.1, on the reverse strand, counting down.
ATAAGCAGATGATGGTTGGCGTATTTGACCGCGTATTCGAGACTGCTCCGGTATTCCGTGCAGAGAAGCACAACACAAAGCGTCATCTGAACGAGTATACTTCTCTGGATTTTGAGATGGGATATATTGACGGTTTTGAGGATATTATGGCAATGGAGACAGGATTTTTACAGTACACCATGGCTCTTTTGCAGAAGGAGTACAGCAGAGAGTTAAAGATTCTCGGAGTAACTCTTCCGAATACAGACAAGATTCCTTGTGTGCGTTTTGATGTGGCAAAGAAGCAGGTTGCAGAGAAATATAACAGAGAGATCCGTAACCCATATGATCTGGAGCCGGAGGAAGAGGCGTTGATCGGTCAGTATTACAAAGAGGAATGTGATGCGGATTTCGTATTTGTGACACATTATCCATCCAAGAAGCGTCCTTTCTATGCAATGGATGATCCGGAGGATAAGACATATACCTTAAGCTTTGATCTTCTGTATCATGGTCTGGAGATCACCACAGGCGGTCAGCGTATCCACAGCTATCCGGAGCTTCTGACCAAGATGGAGGAGCGTGGTATGACAGAGGAAGGCATGGAGCAGTATCTCAGTGCATTTAAGCACGGTATGCCGCCACATGGTGGACTGGGTATCGGTATGGAACGTCTGACTATGCAGCTTCTCGGTGAGGAGAATGTCCGTGAGACCACCTTGTTCCCAAGAGATATGAGCCGTCTGGAACCGTAGGAGAAGATAGACAGTGAAACGGACAGGCTTTTTAGTCTGAACCCGGAAATGATTTAGATTGAATATGATGTCTGCGAACAGGCAGGCGGAGGAAAGGCAGGATATAAATATGGCAAATATAATTTCAGATGAGACGATTGAGTATGTCGGTATTCTGGCAAAGCTGGAGCTGAATAAGGAAGAGCAGGAGCAGGCCAAGAAGGATATGGGCGAGATGTTGGATTATATTGACAAGCTGAATGAGCTGGATACCAGCGGTGTAGAGCCGATGTCCCATGTATTCCCGGTAAATAATGTATTCCGTGAGGATGTGGTTACAAACGGAGACGGACATGAGGCAACACTTGCAAATGCACCGGAAGTAAAGGAAAATGCATTTTTAGTTCCGAAAACAGTATAGTGTGAAGTGTGAAAAGTAAAACTGTAGAAATCAACAAGAAAGGATTGGTGATTTGATGTCATTGATGCAGCTTACGGCTGTAGAGCTGGGCAAGAAGATAAAAGCGGGAGAGGTTTCTGTGGTGGAGGCGACAGAAGCTGCTCTGGCTGCCATTGAGGCAAAGGAAGAGAAAGTAAACAGTTTTGTGACAGTGGACCGGGAGGGTGCACTGAAGCAGGCAGAGGAGGTGCAGAAAAAGATTGATGCAGGGGAGCTTACATCACCTCTGGCAGGTGTACCGGTTGCCATTAAGGATAATATGTGTACGGAGGGGCTCCTGACCACCTGCAGTTCTAAGATCCTTGGTAACTTTGTACCAACATTTACGTCAGAGGCAGTGCTTAATCTGCAAAAGGCCGGTGCAGTCATTCTCGGAAAGACCAATATGGATGAGTTTGCTATGGGAAGTACCACGGAGACTTCTGCTTTCGGAGAGACGAAAAACCCATGGAATACAGAGCATGTACCGGGAGGATCTTCCGGCGGATCCTGTGCTGCGGTTGCTGCGGGCGAGTGCTTCTATGCTCTTGGCTCCGATACCGGTGGATCTATTCGTCAGCCAAGCTCCTTCTGCGGTGTGACAGGGATTAAGCCGACCTACGGTACGGTTTCCCGTTACGGACTGATCGCATATGGTTCTTCTCTTGATCAGATCGGACCGGTTGCAAAGGATGTTACAGATTGTGCAACGATCCTGGAGACCATTGCTTCTCACGATACCAAAGACTCTACATCCGTAGAACGTGATGACACAGATTTTACCTCTGCACTGGTAGATGATGTGAAGGGGATGAAGATTGGTATTCCAAAGGATTATTTTGGAGAAGGTCTTGACACGGAGGTTAAGGATGCGGTTCTTGCTGCAGCGAAGAAACTGGAGGAGAAGGGTGCCATTGTGGAGGAGTTCGAGCTCAGTCTTGTAGAATATGCGATTCCGGCATATTATGTTATCGCTTGTGCTGAGGCAAGCTCTAATCTGGAGCGTTTCGACGGTGTGAAGTACGGTTATCGCACCAAGGAGTATGAGGGACTTCACAACATGTATAAAAAGACACGTTCCGAAGGCTTCGGTGCCGAGGTAAAACGTCGTATCATGCTTGGTTCTTTTGTATTAAGCTCCGGTTATTATGATGCATATTATCTGAAGGCACTTCGTACCAAAGCATTGATCAAAAAAGCCTTCGACAAAGCCTTTGAAAAATACGATATGATTCTTGGACCGGCTGCTCCGACCACAGCACCGAAATTGGGACAGAGTCTCAGCGATCCAATCAAGATGTATCTCGGAGATATTTACACGATTTCTGTCAACCTTGCCGGTCTGCCTGGTATTTCTGTTCCGTGCGGTGTAGATTCCAAGGGACTTCCAATCGGCTTACAGCTGATCGGTGACTGCTTCCAGGAAAAGAAGATCATTCAGGCAGCATACGCATATGAGCAGACAAGAGAGCCGGCATTTAGCCCGCTTCTGGCAGAGTAGAAAGGAGACCGGAAAGATGAAACAATACGAGACTGTGATAGGACTTGAGGTCCATGTGGAGCTTGCCACAAAGACAAAAATTTTCTGCGGATGCTCAACCGCATTTGGTGGGGCACCAAATACACATACATGTCCGGTTTGTACCGGTATGCCTGGTTCTCTGCCGGTACTCAATAAGCAGGTGGTAGAATATGCCATTGCCGTGGGTCTTGCAACTAATTGCAGCATTACCCAGTACTGCAAATTTGACCGTAAGAATTATTTTTATCCAGATAATCCACAGAACTATCAGATTTCCCAGCTGTACCTGCCAATCTGCCGGAACGGTGGCATTGAGATTGAGACAGCAGCAGGCAAAAAGACCATAGGTATCCATGAGATCCATATGGAGGAGGATGCCGGTAAGCTTGTTCATGATGACTGGACCGGAAGTTCAATGGTAGATTACAACCGTTCCGGTGTGCCTCTGATCGAGATCGTATCGGAGCCGGATATGCGTTCTGCAGATGAAGTGATTGCTTATCTGGAGAAGCTGCGTATGATCATTCAGTATCTGGGTGCTTCTGACTGTAAGCTTCAGGAGGGATCCATGCGTGCCGACGTCAACCTCTCTGTCAGGGAAGTGGGAGCGACTGAGTTTGGTACACGTACCGAGATGAAGAACTTAAACTCCTTCAAGGCAATCTCTCATGCCATTGAGGGCGAGAGAGCACGTCAGATCGAGCTTCTTGAGGAAGGACGTCAGGTTATTCAGGAGACCAGAAGATGGGATGACAATAAGGAGTCCTCTTATGCGATGCGTTCCAAGGAGGATGCGCAGGATTACCGTTACTTCCCAGAGCCGGATCTGGTGCCGATCATGATCAGCGATGAGTGGCTGCAGGCAGTAAAAGACAGACAGCCGGAGCTTCGTTCCGAGAAGCTGGAGCGTTACAAAAAAGAATATGACATTCCGGAGTATGATGCAGAGATCATCACGGGAACCAAGAAGATGGCTGACATCTTTGAGGCGACCACCGCTATCTGCAATAAGCCGAAGAAGGTTTCTAACTGGCTGATGGTTGAAACCATGCGTCTGTTGAAGGAAAATGAGATGGAGGCAGAGGATATTTCCTTCTCGCCGGAAAATCTTGCGAAGCTGATCGAGATGGCAGATGCCGGTGAGATCAACAGCTCTGTGGCAAAGGAAGTTTTCGAAGAAATATTCAAGAATAATATCGATCCGGAGAAGTATGTTGAGGAGAAGGGCTTAAAGACCGTATCCGATGACGGTGCCCTTCGTGAAGTGATCGAGAAGGTTGTTGCAGATAATCCAAAGTCAGTAGAGGATTATAACAGCGGTAAGAAGAAAGCCATCGGCTTCCTGGTTGGACAGACAATGAAAGCAATGCAAGGCAAGGCAGATCCCGGAAAGGTCAATAAGATTCTTATGGAAATTTTGGGATAGTGTGAAGATAGGAGAGGTTTGTATGACAGAGCAGAGAAGAAATATCCGGATACCGGTGAAGATGAATCTGGAGGTTTCCGATATTTTTAAACAGGATAATGTAAAGGTCAGCAATATCAATGCACCGATCAAAGTTACGGATATCTGTCGTGACGGAATTGGCTTTGTTACTACAAGTGTGCTTCCGATCGGGTTTTATTTTAACTCCCGTCTGGAGTTTAAAAACAGCAATAATGCCATTAACTGTGTAGTTCAGATCATCCGTCAGAGCAAGAGCGAGGACGGTTTGTATCATTACGGCTGTACATTCACCGGTATGCCTGCTGTCTTTGACTATATCTTCGAGGAGATCGAGGAGGAGTATAGAAAGGCGGAGGCAGAAGCAAACGGGACTGCGGCAGAATAAAGCGGTGGTCTGATATTGCATATTCACGTTGTGGAATTCTATAGTGTTTTTGAAATGTATGGGCGGTACCTGATGAAAGGGTATCGCCTGTTTTTCGTTTATAGAAAAATTTCGTAACGGAAATCAAAGGAGAAGAATGGTTTTGCACTTTTATGTTTGGGGAATAGAAAAATGCTTGGGATGAATTCGAAACGATAAAATCACGCCCGGATATCAAAGGAGAACCGTTTCATTTCGTGGGAAGCTGATGGAGTCACCTTTGCATTTAGAAAATCCTGAACCGGAGCTTCCTTCCGGGTAAGAGGCTGTACCTGTATCTGGCAGGTATAGCCTTTTTGGGTAAGGGAGTCCTGCAGCAGATGTGTATTACGCTCGATCAGATGAAGGGATGCCTCCTGATCCAGATGGAAATCCGCCTTGATATTCTGGTGATCTTTTTCAAGGCGGATATTTACGGTGCCCAGGTGATCCATTTCCAGATGAAGCATCAGACTTAAGCTTTGTGGGTCCTGTTTTAATTTATCTTTTTTGGTGTAGACATAGAGATCCCCATGGGCATTCTGATTCTGCAGTTTGAGAGGGAGCTGCATATAGGCAAAGGCTTCGTTTAAAGATTTCATAAAGTCAATATTACTCTGCATATCGTGAGCCTGTCCGGAAAGATGGCCGGAATCATCTCCGAAGAGGGTGCTGTTGATCAACGTCTCAAAGGAGTTCATTTTCTGCTCCATAGAATCATAGAAGGAATCCATTTCGCCATTTTTGGAAAGCTTATGCGGGGTGATGGTAAAGTTTTCCATTAGAACGCTGTGAAAAAGCTTCTGGAAAGCTTCCATCTGAAAAAGTTTCTGTGCCAAAGCAGAGTCCGTATGAGGAATGGCGTTTTTTATACCTGCAAGAGTGTCTTCTGCTGTGGCATCTCCGGAAAGGACCTGAGAGATGGTTTCACGGTCAACAGACATATTCTGGAGGTGTCTGGCGAGCTCTGTACGTTCCTGTGGATTTAATACAGTAAACAATTGATCCTGTTCTCTGCCGTATGAAGTAATGTTGTTTAACAGAGTATCGATCACGGCAGGAGTATGTGTTACACTTGCAGAACTTTCATGAGGAGCCGCTAACATTTCATTGATGTTCTGGAAGGATGTTTTGGCGACATCTGACAGGTTATGGAAGAGGCGGCCGGCGAAAGAGCGGACGGAAGTATTTGCATCTGCATTTTCGGTTTCACGGGCAGCTTCGGACAACAGTGCTTCTGCATCCTTACCTGATATATCGGTGGCATCTGTTTTCTGACCGGCATCAGTGGCAGCAGAGCCTTCCGGATTGACTGTATTATCAGCGGAATAACCATATTTGGCGGCGAGTGTTCCAAGTGTGGCAGAGCCGTCGGTTGTGTTGCCGGCTATGTCTGACTGGGGCTGTAAAAGCTGCAGGATTTCCTCTGACTTTGCCTGCAGTTCTGTATCCGGACAGCTTTCCGGCAGAGTGATGGTGTTGTCGGCAATGGCCTTCCGGATCAGAAGGGCAGCATCCTTTTGAGCCATGGTACCGGTCTGGAATTGCTGTAATTGTTCTTCTGTCATCGGCGTTTCGGAAAGAAGATCCTTTAAGGCAGTAAACTCCTGTTCGGATAAGTCTGCGATTATTGGAATATCAGAAGGTGATACATTTTCCGGCAGGGCGATTGCTAAAAGTTTCTCTCCAAACATTGCAACGGTATTGGATGGACCGTTTTCTGATAAGGTTTCCAAAAGCTGCGGAATCTGTGCAGCAAAGGTTTCTGCTCTGGAAAGAAGCGAATGGGCACCGTTCCGGTATGCACTGAACTGTGCTACACTGTCTGCCGTTACCTGATACTGTTTGCGATTCATCAGGCAGAGAGTCTCCATATCATCGGTACCCAGATCATATGCCTGTTGCATAAGCTGTTGGATCGACTGCTTGTTGATCGGCATCAGATTATCCATCAAGGCCTTGACGGCAGACTGATTACGCTGCGTAGCAGGCAGAGAAGCCTCCTCCAGTGCTTTATTGATCAGAGTTAATTCTGTCTCGGTATAGCTGTTTGGTATGGCATCCAGAAGAATTCCTGAAGGCGAAATGGAGGAGAGACGGAAAGCAGCTGTCTGTCCAATAGAAAGGGAGGAGCTGTCTGCAATCTGTCCCTTGATCAGAGTGTTATTTTCTAATGTAATGGTAATCTCATTGTTGCGAAGGTCAGAAATTTCTCCGCGGATCACATCTCCCTGATGGATCTGGTTCATGCCGCTTCTGGCAACGCCATAGCTGCTCATCTGTCCAACGGAGCGGTTGATCTGCCCTGGATTATTGCGGGCAGCAGCCTGCTGGCTGCTCATAGCCATATTATTTCGTCTGTTTCCTGTATTTGTTGATGTGATGATGGGATCTGCCATAATGTTCCTCATTTCTGTGCTTCTTGTCATATATAATCATATGATGTTACGGATTGCTTCATTGCCATGCAATTTCCGCAATCCTGCAAACACCTCCAATCTCGCATATTTGTAAACAAATCTGCTGCTTGTCGGTGTTTGGCGAGTCAAGCCATTGACTCGTACATCATATTATATATGTCGGCATATTTGCAGGAAACATAAAAAAAACCGAAAAAATTAGCAAAAATATCTTGACAATAAAAAATGATAGTGATATCTTACTAATTAGATGTTAGCACTCCACCTCAAAGAGTGCTAACAAATAAAAACAAGGGAGTGATAGTTTGGAGCTGGATGAGAGAAAACTTAAAATACTTCAGGCAATCATCCGGACGTATTTAGAGACGGGTGAGCCGGTGGGATCCAGAACGATTTCCAAGTACTCTGATCTGAATCTTAGTTCCGCTACCATCCGAAATGAGATGTCTGATCTGGAGGAGATGGGATACATTTTACAGCCCCACACATCAGCGGGACGTATTCCTTCTGACAAAGGTTATCGTCTCTACGTTGACACGATGCTGGATGACAAAGCACAGGAAGTGCATGACATGAAGGTCGAGCTGGAGGAAAAGGCAGGAAAGATTGATGATCTGCTAAAGAGTGTTGCGAAGCTGCTGGCGGTCAATACCAATTATGCCACGATGGTTTCGGGACCACGATATGCCTCCAAAAAGGTCAAGTTTATTCAGCTGACACTGGTGGATGACAGTGATCTTCTGGCAGTGATCGTGCTTGACAACAATGTGGTCAAAAATAAAATGATCCATATGAAGGAATCCATGGATCAGGAAACCGTTCTACGGTTAAACTTCATTATGAACACAACCTTAAACGGTCTCGATGTAATGGAAATGAATCTGGCAGTGATCCAGAAGATCAAAGAGCAGATGGGAGCGCACAACAGTGTGATTGATTCTGTGTTGGAGATCATTGGAAATGCATTGACAGAGGATGAGGATCTGGAGATCTACACCAGCGGTGCGACAAACATTCTGAAGTATCCGGAGCTTGCGGATAAGTCAAATGCAGCGCAGATTTTGAGTGCCTTTGAGGAAAAGAAAGATTTAAACCAATGGATCGAGCAGGAGCCTGTGGGTCAGAATGATGATAATCATGCGATCCAGGTGTACATTGGCGGAGAGACACAGGTGGAATCCATGAAGGATTGTTCTCTGGTGACAGCGACCTACCGGATTGATGATGGTGTTTATGGAAAGGTCGGTATCGTGGGACCAAAGCGAATGGATTACGATAAGGTAGTTGCTACACTGCAGTCTATGATGGAGCAGTTAGATGACATATTTAAAGATAATAAATAAGCCGTCAGGCAGAGGTTTAGAGAGGTGGTAGAAGGTGAGTCAGGAGAAAGAAACAAATCAGGAAATGACAGAAGAGAAGATGACAGAAAACACAGAAGAAACTGTGAAGGACAGCGAGGTGACGGAGGAAGCTTCTGAGGAGACAACGGAGCAGGAGGCCGCAGCCGGGGAAGATAAAGACGGGAAGAAATCAATCTTTGGCAAAAAGAAATCGAAGCTGGAGGAAAAGATCGCAGAGCTGGAGGATGCAAGAATGCGTCAGCTTGCAGAGTTTGAAAATTTCCGAAAGCGTTCTGAAAAGGAAAAGGGTCAGATGTTTGAGGTTGGTGCAAAGTCAGTGGTAGAAAAGATTCTTCCGGTGATCGACAACTTTGAGAGAGGTCTGGCATCTATGCCGGAGGAGGAAAAGGGAACACCGTTTGCCGATGGTGTAGAGCTTGTTTATAAGCAGATGCTTGGAGCACTGGATGAGATTGGTGTAAAGCCGATCGAGGCAGTGGGACAGGAATTTGATCCAAATTTCCACAATGCTGTGATGACCGTTGAGTCTGAGGAACTGGAAAGCGGAACTGTGGCAGAGGAGCTGCAGAAGGGATATATGTATCAGGATTCTGTAGTTCGCCATAGTATGGTAAAGGTAGTTAGTTAATTATAATAGAGCAAAGAAAAGAATTATTATAGAGAAAGAGAGGACAAAACTATGGGAAAGATTATTGGTATTGACTTAGGAACAACAAACTCATGTGTGGCTGTTATGGAAGGTGGAAAGCCTGTTGTCGTAACAAATACAGAGGGTGCACGTACAACACCATCTGTTGTCGCATTTTCAAAATCCGGTGAGAGACTTGTTGGTGAGCCTGCAAAGCGTCAGGCAGTAACAAACGCTGACAAGACAATTTCTTCTATTAAGAGACATATGGGAACTGATTATCGTGTTGCCATTGATGACAAGAAGTATTCTCCACAGGAGATTTCCGCGATGATCCTTCAGAAGCTGAAAGCAGATGCAGAGAATTATCTGGGAGAGAAGGTTACAGAGGCTGTTATCACAGTTCCTGCTTATTTCAATGATGCACAGCGTCAGGCAACAAAGGATGCCGGTAAGATCGCAGGTCTTGATGTAAAGCGTATTATCAATGAGCCAACCGCAGCAGCACTTGCTTATGGTCTCGACAATGAGAAAGAGCAGAAGATCATGGTTTATGACCTTGGTGGTGGTACTTTTGATGTATCTATTATCGAGATCGGTGATGGCGTTATTGAGGTTCTTGCAACATCCGGAGATAACCACCTTGGTGGTGATGACTTCGATCAGAAGATTACAGATTATATGATCGCTGAGTTTAAGAAGACAAATGGTGTGGATCTGTCTGCGGATAAGATGGCATTGCAGAGATTAAAAGAAGCAGCAGAGAAGGCAAAGAAAGAGCTTTCTTCCGCTACTACAACAAATATCAACCTTCCATTCATCAGTATGAATGAGAATGGACCGCTTCATTTCGATATGAACCTGTCCAGAGCGAAATTCGATGAGCTGACTCACGATCTGGTTGAGAGAACGGCAACACCTGTTACTAATGCACTTCGCGATGCCGGTATTACAGCTTCCGAGCTTGGTAAGGTGCTTCTGGTTGGTGGTTCTACACGTATCCCGGCTGTACAGGATAAGGTACAGCAGATGACAGGTCACGAGCCAAGTAAGTCTCTGAACCCGGATGAGTGTGTTGCTCTCGGTGCTTCCGTACAGGGAGGTAAGCTTGCCGGAGATGCCGGTGCCGGTGATATTCTTCTTCTGGATGTTACGCCGTTGTCACTGTCTATCGAGACTATGGGTGGCATCGCAACAAAGCTGATCGAGAGAAATACAACGATCCCAACCAAGAAGAGCCAGATCTTCTCTACGGCTGCTGATAATCAGAGTGCTGTAGATATTAATGTTCTTCAGGGTGAGCGTCAGTTTGCCAAGGATAACAAGTCTCTTGGACAGTTCCGTCTGGATGGTATCCCTCCGGCACGTCGAGGTATGCCACAGATCGAGGTTACCTTCGATATTGATGCCAACGGTATTGTAAATGTATCTGCAAAGGATCTGGGAACAGGTAAGGAGCAGCATATCACAATCACTGCAGGCTCCAATATGTCTGATGAGGATATTGATAAGGCAGTCAAGGAAGCGGCTGAGTTTGAGGCACAGGATAAGAAGCGGAAGGAAGGCATTGATGCCCGCAACGAGGCTGATTCTATGGTATTCCAGACACAGAAGGCTCTGGATGAGGTCGGCGATAAGGTTGATGCTTCCGAGAAGGCAAAGGTTCAGGCAGAGCTTGACAGTCTGAAGGAGTTAGTTGAGAAGACAAATCCTGAGGAGCTTACGGATGCAGATGTAGATGCATTGAAGGCTGGTAAGGAGAAGCTGATGGAAGCAGCACAGGCTGTATTTACAAAGATGTATGAGCAGCAGGCTCAGGCAAACGGCGGTGCCGCAGGTGCAGGACCTGATATGGGCAACATGGGTGGTGCAGCAGGTGCCGGAGCAGGAAATGCTTCTGATGATGTCGTAGATGGTGACTACCGCGAGATCTAATTAAATAAAATATGATACAGGGGAATATCTTTGAACCCGGCATCATTTATGGGATAGACCATTGATTGCGCGAATGCCGCAGGCAGACGTACCGGTTAATGGTCTGTCGTCATACAAAAGATATTTCATATATTAGGAAAATAAGCCTGAAAAGGCCGGGTTTCTTCGGCGTTTCGTTGTTCGCAGAAATCGTGTGTGAATTTATGATAAAATGAGAGATGGAGAGAGTTATGGCAGAGAAGAGAGATTATTATGAAGTGCTTGGTGTCAGTAAAAGTGCATCTGATTCTGAATTGAAATCCGCATATCGTAAGCTGGCCAAAAAGTATCATCCGGATATGAATCCGGGGGACAAGGAAGCCGAGGCGAAGTTTAAAGAGGCTTCGGAGGCATACAGTGTATTAAGTGATCCTGACAAGCGTCGTCAGTATGACCAGTTTGGTCACGCAGCCTTTGAAGGGGGAGCAGGCGGAGGAGCCGGCGGCTTTGACTTTAACGGTATGGATATGGGAGACATTTTTGGAGATATCTTTGGGGATTTCTTTGGAGGAGGCCGTTCCAGAGCACAGAATAATGGTCCGATGAAGGGACAGAATCTGCATCATACGATCCGCATTACCTTTGAGGAGGCTTGCTTTGGTACGGAGAAGGAGTTAGATCTTCCGTTGCAGGATGAGTGTGAAAGCTGTCACGGTACCGGTGCAAAGGCAGGAACTACGCCGGAAACCTGTTCAAAGTGTGGTGGTAAAGGTCAGGTCGTTTATACACAACAGTCTTTATTTGGCATGGTCAGAAATGTGCAGACCTGTCCGGATTGTCGTGGTACCGGTAAGATCATCCGGGATAAATGTCCGGATTGTCATGGCTCCGGTTATATTACCAGAAAGCGAAAGATTTCCGTTACAGTGCCTGCTGGTATTGATAATGGTCAGAGTATCCGGATCCGCGAAAAGGGTGATCCTGGTGTAAACGGAGGTCCGAGAGGGGATCTTCTGGTGGAGGTTGCTGTGAGCCGCCATCCAATCTTCCAGAGACAGGGCATCGATATCTATTCTTCTGCACCGATCACATTCGCACAGGCAGCGTTGGGCGGTGATGTGCGCATCAAGACTGTGGACGGAGAGGTAGAATATACCGTAAAGCCGGGAACACAGACAGATACCCGTATCCGACTCCGTGGCAAGGGCGTTCCGTCTCTACGGAATAAGTCCATCCGGGGTGACCAGTATGTCACATTAGTAGTACAGGTGCCAACGAAGATGAACGGAGAGCAGAAGGAACTTCTGAAGAAGTTTGACGAGGCAATGTATGGAAAGTCGGAGGAAAAGGAAGAAAACGGAGAAACTACCGAAAAGAAAAAAGGCCGTTTCGGGAAAAAGAAAAATAAATAAGACACACTAAGAGGCTGAAATTCCTTGGCCGACCCCGGATGCTTTTGCAAGGGAGGAAGACTTTGATGTGTGGATCTGCATAAAATATTTATGAATAGTGATAGCTTCATGCTGGAAGAAAATCAGTGTGGAGCTATTATTTTTTTGAATTTTTCCCGCAATATATTGGAATCTTTTTTTGCATCATTGCAGATACTAATACAACGAAAATTAAATCTTTGATACATGAACCGTCAATTATTAATTATTCGTTATACCAGTATTAAAACAGTGATGGAAAGGGGTAATAGTATGTCTGAAATAAAAAACAGCGGTGACAAGGGGATGAAGATCCGGGATATTCTGGCAAGAGAGATTCTTGATTCCCGTGGAAATCCTACGGTGGAGGCAGAGGTGATCCTGAAATGCGGAGCAAGAGGAGTAGCAAGTGTACCTTCCGGAGCGTCCACAGGAGCCTTTGAAGCCGTAGAGCTTCGGGACGGAGAAAGCCGTTATATGGGGATGGGCGTAAGAGGAGCTGTGAAGGCAGTGCGGCAGATCATTGCGCCGGGACTAAAGGGGATGGACGCTTCCAGGCAGAGGGAGATTGATCAATGGATGATCGCAGAGGATGCCACAGCCAATAAATCTCATCTGGGTGCCAATGCGATTCTGGCAGTATCTCTGGCAGTGGCAAAGGCTGCGGCGAACGGAATGAAACTTCCGCTTTACCGATATCTGGGAGGCTGCGGTGCCAGAGAGCTTCCAATTCCTATGATGAATGTCATTAACGGAGGACGTCATGCGGACTCCTCTATGAATATTCAGGAATTTATGATCATGCCGGTGGGCTTTATGAGCTTTCATGAGAGGCTGGAAGCCGGAACAAGAGTATTTCATACTTTAAAACGTATTCTGATGGCAGAACATTATACGACATCTGTAGGGGATGAAGGAGGCTTTGCTCCGGCATTTGAACGGGATGAACAGGCACTTGACTTTTTGATCCGTGCCATTGAGGAGGCAGGCTATCAGCCGGGAAGACATTTTCGGATCGCCCTTGATGTAGCGGCAACTGAAATGTATGATGCGGCTCTCCGGGAAGGAAAGGATGGCATGTATTATTTCTGGAAATCCGGGATTTACAAGACTCCGGAGGAGATGATCGCTTACCTCAAGGAACTTTGTGACCGTTATCCCATCTATTCTATTGAGGATGGTCTGGCAGAGGAGGACTGGATGCACTGGGAGCAGTTGAACCGTACTCTGGGAAGCCGTGTGCAGCTTGTGGGGGATGATCTTTTCGTGACCAACACAGAGCGTATCCGTAAAGGAATCCGGCAAAATGCTGCAAATGCCGTGCTGATTAAGGTAAATCAGATCGGTACGCTGACGGAGACTCTGGATGCGATCCGTATGACTAAAGAAAACGGATGGCGTGCGATCATATCGCATCGTTCCGGAGAGACGGAGGATACTACGATTGCGGATCTTGCCGTTGCCGTCAATGCCGGACAGATCAAAACAGGTGCTCCAAGCCGGACTGACCGCGTCGCGAAATATAACAGGCTGCTGCGGATCGAGGAGGAGATCTGGTAGAGGGAATGTACACTTCGAGAGGAAATGTTAAAAGAGAATGATAGAGAGTTAAAGCTATTAAGGTTAATGTATAGGGGATATGCATTAGCCTTATTTTGTGGTACAATACAAATATACTATATTACTTTGTAATGATCAATATGACGATGATGTGTTATGAAGTCATACAGGATCATCATAGGAGAAGACATGGGAATATTTGACAAATTTTTTTGGAAAAATAAGAGACAAGTGAACAATGGAAATGAAAATAGATTAAAGGATGACAATGTTATTAAGATATTGGAACTTAAGAAATTGATTAACACATTGTTATATAGCGATAAATACTTGGCCAAAAGTGATTACATGCATCAAGTTAAAAATTATGATTCTGTAATTAACTATTTTGATGTGCTTGTACAAAGTGGAATGTTAAACGACTTTTGTTCTCGTAATAATCTCTCCTTATTAGAAACAAAGTATGTAGTTGATTCTTTTAAAAATTTGGAAACATTGGTTGATGAACATAATGAAAAATATGTATCAGAAAAATTGATTGCCGAAAAAGAATATTTAGATAATATTTTGAAATCAATTGATCCAACCATATTACTTGATGAAGACCAACGCAGAGTTGTTTTGGCAGATGAAGATTATTGTCTAGTGATTGCAGGAGCAGGAGCGGGAAAAACGACAACGGTAGCCGCAAAGGTTAAATATCTTGTGGATAAAAAGAAGATTGATCCTTCGCAGATTTTGGTAGTTTCTTTTACTAATAAAGCAGTAAAAGAACTAAAAGAAAAGATTCAGGGAGCATTGGGAATTGAATGTCCTATTGCGACATTTCATTCTACGGGAAATGCAGTAATTCAAAAGAGTTCTCCAAAAGATAAAATGAATATAGTTGATAAATCTAAATTGTATTTTGTTATCAGGGATTATTTTCGTAACTCAATTATGCAAAATGAAAGCATTGTTAATAAGTTGATTATGTTTTTTTCGTCATATATTAATGCTCCTTATGAAGGGGATGATTTAAATGCTTTTTTTAATGATATTGCCAAATCTAATTTTTCAACGATGAGAAGCGATCTAGAGAATTTTCAAAGAGTAGTTATTGATACAAGAACAAAAAAATCAGTGACAATACAAAATGAGATTTTAAGGTCTCATCAAGAGGTGGAAATTGCTAATTTTTTGTATTTGAATAATATTGATTATGACTATGAACCTATTTATCAATATAATATTTCATATGCGAAAAAACCATATACACCGGATTTTTTAATTCGGCAGGGTGACAAAATTGCATATTTAGAGCATTTTGGAATATCCGAGAGTGGAGAAAATGATCG